>NZ_PUQD01000001.1 GCF_003331055.1 Pseudomonas sp. AFG_SD02_1510_Pfu_092
CTTGTGCGCCCACTTGGCACCACCCCCCCCCCCCCCCCCCCGGCCCCCCCCGCGCCCGCCCCCCCCCCCCCCCCCCCCGGGGGGCCCCCTGGGGGGGGGGGGCCCCCCCCGCGAAGAGGCCAGCAGCCTTAGCGCTTGTTGGCGAGCAGATACAGCCCCACAAGCAGACCAACCGCACACAACCCCGCCACATAGTACGCAGGCGCCATCGGGCTCACCTTCAACAGCCCGGTCACCACCATCGGCGTCAGCCCGCCAAAGATCGCGTAGGCCACGTTGTACGAGAACGACAGCCCACTGAAACGCACCACCGCCGGGAACGCCTTGACCATCACATACGGCACCGCGCCGATCACGCCCACGCACAGGCCGGTCAGCGCATACAGCGGGAACAGCAGCTCGGGCCGGGTCGGCAGGCTGTGGAAGAAGGTCCAGGAACTGGCCAGCAGCAGCAGGCTGCCGACCACGAACACCCGGCCCGCACCGAAGCGGTCGGCCAGGCTGCCAGCACCGATGCAGCCAAAGCTGAGCAGCACGATCGCCATGCTGTTGGCCTTGAGCGAGTCGATAGGGCTGATGTGGTAGATGCTCTGCAGCAGTGCCGGGGTCATCAGGATGACCACCACGATGGCAGCCGACAGCATCCAGGTCAGCAGCATCGACAGGATGATCGCACCACGATGGTCACGCAGCACGGCGCGCAGCGGCAGCTCCTCGGCCAGTGCCTTGCGCTGCTGCATTTCGGCAAATACCGGGGTTTCGTGCAGCCAGCGGCGCAGGTACACCGAAAACAGGCCGAACACACCGCCGAGCAGGAACGGGATACGCCAGGCGTAATCGGCCACTTCCTCGGCGCTGTACAGGCTGTTGATCAGGGTGGCCACCAGCGAGCCCAGCAGAATGCCCGCAGTCAGCCCCGCAGTCAGGGTGCCGCAGGCGTAGCCGGTGTTGCGCGCCGGCACGTGCTCGGACACGAACACCCAGGCACCCGGCACCTCGCCGCCGATTGCAGCGCCCTGGATCACGCGCATCAACAACAGCAGGATCGGCGCCAGCATGCCGATCTGTGCATAAGTCGGCAGCAAACCCATGATCAGCGTTGGCAGCGCCATCATGAAAATGCTCAGGGTGAACATTTTCTTGCGCCCGAGCAGGTCGCCGAAGTGAGCCATGATGATGCCGCCCAGCGGGCGGGCGAGGTAGCCGGCGGCGAAGATGCCGAAGGTTTGCATCAGGCGCAGCCACTCGGGCATGTCGGCTGGGAAGAACAATTTGCCGACCACGGTGGCGAAGAACACGAAAATGATGAAGTCGTAGAACTCCAGTGCGCCACCCAGGGCGGACAGCGAGAGGGTCTTGTAGTCACTGCGGGTCAGCGGCCGCGAAGGCTGCTCGATACTGCTCGGCACGGAAGTCATCGCTGATTGTTCTCTTTTTAGGCGTGCAGGCCGCTTGGCACGCGGCTTTTGAATAGGTAAGACCGGTGAAGATAGCAAATTGCCGAGCCGCGCCGAAAGCGATACAAAATCCCTACAGATATTCATCAATGCGCGGTCGTCGCTGGCCGTTATGCTCTATATACTGGCGATTCGTAGGAAAAGGTTGCGCCTAATGTGGGATGTTGTGCGAAAACGCCGGTCATTATTGTCAGGCGGTTTCGCAGAGTTTCCCTACGGCCGTCCAGTGAAACGAAATCGGCGTAGTATGTTTCCAGCTGAATCGTTTACCCGGCCTTTGCGCCACACCAACGAAAAGCGTCACGGGTCAGAGGCCCCATCGCATGATTGAGCTCGAACAAGAAGATCCTATCCCGCAAGGCGACCTGGCCTTGCAGATCACCGCATTGCCGCGCGAGACCAATGGCTTCGGCGATATCTTCGGCGGCTGGCTGGTCGCCCAGATGGACCTGGCCGGCACCGCCATGGCCAGCCGCGTCGCCGGCGGCCGCGTGGCCACCGTGGCCATCGACCGCATGGCCTTCCTGGTTCCGGTCGCTGTCGGCGCGCAGCTGTCGTTCTATACCCAGACCCTGGAAATCGGCCGCAGCTCGATCCAGATGATGGTCGAAGTGTGGAGCGACGACCCGCTGTCCAGCGAATGGCGCAAGGTCACCGAAGCCGTGTTCGTCTTCGTCGCCATCGACGGCAGTGGCCGCACCCGCTCCGTACCTCGTCGCTGAGCAACGCCAGCGGTAAACTCATTGCGTATGCCCGGGTCCAAGGCCCACTGGCAATCAATGAGACGAACGCAATGGCTACCTACCAGGTCGTAACCGAGCAACATGGCGAACTCAACTGCTGGCGCATCAGCAGCGACCACGCCGAACTCCTGATCGCCCAGCAGGGCGCACAGGTCCTCAGCTACCAGCGCGTTGGCCAGCCCCCGCTGCTGTGGCTGAGCGACCAGGCCATCTTCCGTCAGGGCAAGTCGGTACGCGCCGGTGTACCGGTGTGCTGGCCGTGGTTCGGCAACCTGCAGCGCAACCCCCAGGCCGTGCAGGCCATGTACCGTGGCGAACAGGCGCCGGCCCATGGCCTGGCGCGCGCGCGCGACTGGCAACTGCTGGGGATCGAGCAAGCAGGCACGACCCTGCGGATCGAATTCGAGCTGCCTGAAGCGCAGGGTGAGCTTCCCGGCTGGCCGCATGATGTAGAGCTGAAGCTGGTGATGGAGCTGGGTGACGAGCTGACCCTGAACCTGACCAGCCGCAACATGGGCTACACCGCGGTTACCATCAGCCAGGCCTTGCACAGCTATTTCGCGGTCAGCGATGTGCGCCAGGCGTGGGTGGAAGGCGCCGAGGGCCTGAGCTACATCGAAACGCTGGCTGACTGGCAGCAGCGCCAGCAGCAAGGGGCGCTCGAGTTCGCTGGGGAAACAGACCGCATCTACCTCAACACCCCGCCAACGCTAAGCATTGTCGACCCGCACTGGAAGCGGCGGATTACCCTGACCAGCAGCGGGTCACGTTCGGCGGTGATCTGGAACCCCTGGACCGAACGGGCCAGGGAACTAGCGGACATGGCCGATGATGGCTGGCAGCGCATGCTGTGCATCGAGACGGCGAATGTGTGGGATGACCTTGTGGAGTTGCAGCCAAGGGGAAGCAGTTCGCTGGGGGTCAGGATTGGCTGTGAACTGATCTGAGTTTTGCAGTGTCTGTTCGGGCCCCTTCGCGGGTAAACCCGCTCCCACAGGGTCTCCACGATATTCAAGGTTTGTGAAGACTTGTGGGAGCGGGTTTACCCGCGAAAGGGCCGGCACAGGCAATCAGAGGTCTGCGTCCTCCACCACCCTCACCTTCCCAGCATCCAGCGCATAGGCCGCATCGGCCAGGTCATTGCTGACCTTCTCCACCTTCAGCTTGCCGCTGACCCACAGCGGTGTGTAGATGTCGTCGATCTTCAAGCCTTGCGGGTAGCGCACCAGCACCAGCTGGTTGGGCGGGGGTGGCGGCACATGGATGCAGGCGCCCGGGTACGGCACCAGGAAGAACAGCGTGCTGTTGCCCTTGGCGTCGCTCTCCAACGGCACCGGATAGCCGCCGAGGCGGATGGCCTTGCCGTTCATGGCCGCCACGGTCTTGCTCGAGTACATCACCGCCGGCAGGCCCTTGCTCTGCTTCAGGCCGCCCTTGTCGGTAAAGGTGCCCATGGCTTCCGGGGAGTTGTGGTCGATTTCAGGCATTTGCTCGAGCGCCTGCTGGTCCGACTTGGGCATCAGCTCCAGCCAGTCGGTTTCAGGCAGTTCGGCATGGGCCAGAGTACTGGCCAACAGCAGTGAGGCGAGGAAAAAGGCACGCATGAAAATGCTCGGCAACTCGAATGAATTGCCGAGCATTCTAACCAGTATTCAGCGTTTCTTGATGAACCCGTAGATCACCAGGAGGACGACCGCACCCACCAGCGCGCCAAAGAAGCCCGCAGCCTCTCCGGCCTGATAGATGCCCAGCGCCTGGCCGCCGTAGGTAGCCAGCAAGGAGCCGGCAATACCCAGCAGGATGGTCATGATCCAGCCCATGCTGTCGTCGCCCGGCTTGATGAAGCGGGCCAGCAGGCCGACGATGAGGCCGATGAAGATGGTTCCGATGATGCCCATGGCGATCCCTCTGCAGTGAAGATGGAACAAGCCAAAGCCTAGACAGCACTTTGGCTTGTTGCCATTTCAGAGGGTTAGCCGCCGGTAGAAGTTCGATCAGTTGCCGATCAGCGCTTCTACTTCGGCAATCTTGCGCTCGAGCGTGGCCATGTCGTGGCAGCGCAGGGTGGCATGGCCAACCTTGCGGCCGACCTTGAAGGCCTTGCCGTAGTGATGCAGGTGGCAATCACCGATGGCGACCACCTGGTCCACCGGCGGCACTTCACCGATGAAGTTGAGCATCGCGCTTTCGCCCACCTTGGCGGTCGAGCCCAGCGGCAGGCCGGCGACCGCGCGCAGGTGGTTCTCGAACTGGCTGCACTCGGCACCTTCGATGGTCCAGTGCCCGGAATTGTGCACGCGCGGGGCGATTTCGTTGGCCTTCAGGCCACCGTCGACCTCGAAGAACTCGAAGGCCATCACGCCCACGTAGTCCAGCTGCTTGAGCACGCGCCCCACGTAGTCTTCGGCCAGCGCCTGCAGCGGGTGCGCCTGGCTGGCCACCGACAGGCGCAGAATGCCGCTTTCGTGGGTGTTGTGCACCAGCGGGTAGAAGCGGGTTTCGCCATCACGGGCACGCACGGCCACCAGCGACACTTCGCCAGTGAACGGCACGAAGCCTTCCAGCAGGCACGGCACGCTGCCCAGCTCGGCGAAGGTACCGACCACATCTTCAGGCGTGCGCAGCACTTTCTGGCCCTTGCCGTCGTAACCGAGGGTGCGGGTTTTCAGCACCGCCGGCAGGCCGATGCTGGCCACTGCGGCGTCCAGGTCGGCCTGCGAAAGGATGTCGGCGAAGGCCGGGGTAGGAATACCCAGGTCGCGGAACATGCTCTTCTCGAACAGGCGGTCACGGGCGATGCGCAGCGCTTCGGCGCTGGGGTACACCGGCACGAACTGCGAGAGGAAGGCGACGGTTTCGGCCGGGACGCTTTCGAACTCGAACGTGACCAGGTCGACTTCGTCGGCCAACTGGCGCAAGTGGTCCTGGTCGCCGTAGTCAGCGCGCAGGTGCTCGCCCAGCGGCGCGGCGCAGGCGTCCGGTGCCGGGTCGAGGAAGGCGAAGTTCATGCCCAGCGGGGTGCCCGCCAGAGCCAGCATGCGGCCCAGTTGGCCGCCACCGATTACACCGATCTTCATGGGTTGAGCCTCAAGCCTGGCGCGGGTCTGGGTTGTCCAGCACAGTGTCGGTCTGTTCCGTGCGGAACTGCTTGAGCGCCGTGTGGAACTGAGGGTGCTTGGCACCGAGGATGCTCGCCGACAGCAGCGCGGCGTTGACCGCACCGGCACGGCCGATGGCCAGGGTGGCTACCGGCACACCGGCTGGCATCTGCACGATCGACAGCAGCGAATCGACACCCGACAGCATCGACGATTGCACGGGCACGCCCAGCACCGGCAGGTGGGTCTTGGCGGCGCACATGCCTGGCAGGTGAGCTGCGCCACCGGCACCGGCGATGATCACCTCGATGCCACGGCCCTCGGCCTCCTCGGCATACTGGAACAGCAGATCCGGGGTGCGGTGGGCGGAAACCACCTTCACTTCGTAGGGGATGCCGAGTTTTTCCAGCATATCGGCGGTGTGGCTAAGGGTGGACCAATCGGACTTGGAGCCCATGATCACGCCAACCAGTGCACTCATCGTCGAGCCTCTTCGCTTGTGCGCCCTTGGGCGCGTCAAAAAACAACAAGCCACGCGGGACGACCGGCGTGGCTTGTTTGCTGATCAGGACCGGACGCATCCGGTCGAAAGGCCGCGCAGTATACCGTAAGGTGGTGCGGTTAAGGCACCCCGGCGACCAACTGTCGGGCCTTATTTTTCGGGGCTTTGGCTGACTTTCGGGTCAACCATCGCCGCCCCTTCCAGCTTGCGCCACAACAGCCGGACGTTGGCCTTGCGCACCAGGGCGCAGCGGTACAGGCGGATTTCCAGCGGCACATGCCATTGGCTTCCGCCACATATCGCCAGTTCCCCCCGCTCCAGTTCTCCGCGCATCGACAGGCGCGGTACCCAGGCGATGCCCATGCCCTCCAGCGCCATGCTCTTGAGGCTGTCGGCCATGGCGGTCTCATAGACCGTGGTGTAGCGCAGGTTGCGCTGACGCAACAGCAGGTTGACCGAACGCCCGAGGAAAGCGCCGGCGGTGTAGGCCAACAGCGGCACACTGCCCTCGCCTTCGAGGTCGAACAATGGCTTGCCATCGGCATCCACAGCGCACACCGGCAACATTTCGGTGTTACCCATGTGCAGCGACGGGAAGATTTCGGCATCCATCTGCAGGGCGGCATCCGGGTCATAGAAGGCCAGCATCAGGTCGCAACCACCTTCGCGCAACGCGTGCACGGCGTCTCCGACGTTAGTCGCAACCAGGCGGGTGGCAATGTTCAGGCCGTCGTTGCGCAACTGGGCCACCCAACGCGGAAAGAAGCCCGACGCCAGCGAGTGCGCCGCAGCCACTTGCACCACTTCGCCCTGCCCGCCTTCCAGATGATGCAAATGGCGGAGAATCTCGCTCAACTGGTCGACAACCGTGCGTGCCGTGACAAGAAACAGCTGGCCAGCCTCGGTCAGTTCGATCGGCGTGCGCGAGCGGTTCACCAGCTGCAGGCCCAGCGCAGCCTCGAGGCTGCGGATGCGCCGGCTGAAGGCCGGCTGGGTGACGAAACGCCGCTCTGCCGCCTGGGAAAAACTGCGGGTGGCAGCCAGCGCACTGAAGTCTTCCAGCCATTTGCTTTCAAGGTTCACGAAGCACATCTCCTGGCGTGCACCAAAATGGAACACGCTCGAATGTCAATTGGCGTCACATGAAACACTATGCCGTTTGTGCATAGGTTAGCGTGCAACAGCATTGGCCGCAAAAACACCTTCAGGCCTAGGATTGGCGCCATTCCGGCATGTGCCGGGTCAAAATCGAGATGATATACATCATGTCCTCCGCTGCATCGTTCCGCGTCGAAAAAGATTTGTTGGGCACCCTTGAAGTTCCTGCAGATGCCTACTACGGCATTCAGACCCTGCGCGCTGCCAACAACTTCCACCTCTCCGGTGTTCCGCTGTCGCACTACCCGAAGCTGGTCGTGGCCCTGGCCATGGTCAAGCAGGCCGCTGCCGACGCCAACCGTGAGCTGGGTCACCTGAGCGATGCCAAGCACGCTGCCATCAGTGCAGCCTGCGCCCGCCTGATCAAAGGCGATTACCACGACCAGTTCGTGGTGGACATGATCCAGGGTGGTGCTGGTACCTCCACCAACATGAACGCCAACGAAGTCATTGCCAACGTCGCGCTGGAAGCCATGGGCCACCAGAAGGGTGAGTACCAGTACCTGCACCCGAACAACGACGTGAACATGGCGCAGTCGACCAACGACGCCTACCCGACGGCTATCCGTCTGGGCCTGCTGCTGGGCCACGACGCCCTGCTGGCCAGCCTCGACAGCCTGATCCAGGCCTTCGCTGCCAAGGGCAAGGAATTCGACCACGTTCTGAAGATGGGCCGTACCCAGCTGCAGGACGCCGTCCCGATGACCCTGGGTCAGGAATTCCGCGCTTTCGCCACCACCATGACCGAAGACCTGCAGCGCCTGCGCTCGCTGGCCCCGGAACTGCTGACCGAAATCAACCTGGGCGGCACCGCCATCGGCACCGGCATCAACGCCGACCCTGGCTACCAGGCCCTGGCCGTACAGCGCCTGGCTGCCATCAGCGGCCAACCGCTGGTACCGGCTGCCGACCTGATCGAAGCCACCTCCGACATGGGCGCCTTCGTGCTGTTCTCCGGCATGCTCAAGCGTACCGCGGTCAAGCTGTCGAAGATCTGCAACGACCTGCGTCTGCTGTCCAGCGGCCCGCGCACCGGCATCAACGAGATCAACCTGCCAGCGCGTCAGCCAGGCAGCTCGATCATGCCAGGCAAGGTCAACCCGGTTATCCCGGAAGCCGTCAACCAGGTGGCCTTCGCCATCATGGGCAACGACCTGGCCCTGACCGTCGCTGCCGAAGGTGGCCAGCTGCAGCTGAACGTGATGGAGCCGCTGATCGCCTACAAGATCTTCGACTCGATCCGCCTGCTCCAGCGCGCCATGGACATGCTGCGCGAGCACTGCATCGTCGGCATCACTGCCAACGAACAGCGCTGCCGTGAACTGGTCGAGCACTCGATCGGCCTGGTCACCGCCCTGAACCCGTACATCGGCTACGAAAACGCCACCCGTATCGCCCGCGTTGCCCTGGAGACCGGCCGCGGCGTTCTGGAACTGGTGCGCGAAGAGAAGCTGCTGGACGACGCGATGCTCGACGACATCCTGCGCCCAGAGAACATGATCGCTCCCCGTCTGGTTCCGCTGAAGGCGTAACCAGGCCGCTGTAAACAGTCTCACCAGGTCGAGGGACTAGACACCTCTCAACCTTTCCAAGGCCCGAGCCTATGCTTCGGGCCTTTTTTTTGCCTGCAGGATTTTGCGGCTGCTTTGCAGCCCATCGCGACGCAAGGCCACTCCCACAAGAGCCCTGCGTACACCGTTCATGTGGGAGCGGCCTTGTGTCGCGATAGGGCCGCAGAGCGGCCCCCGAACATCGGCACACAACTTGCTCCATAATGCGTCCCAGGCCAACGGGATTACCCAGCATGCTGCACAGCCACCTGACCACCCTCAACGCGGTTTCGCTGATCCTCAACGTCTTCCAGGCGGACGGTTGCGAGGCCTCGGCGCTGCTGGCCGGCAGCGGCATAGGCCCGGCAGACCTGGGGCATGCCGATGCGCGCATCACCACCCAGCAGGAACTGCAGGTGTGCGCCAATGCCGTTGCCCGGCGTGAGGACATCGGCCTGGAACTGGGCCGGCGCATGCATGTGTCGTGCTACGGAATGCTCGGTTACGCCCTGCTCTCCAGTGCCACTTTGGGTGACGCCCTGCGCCTGGCGTTGCAGTACCCGGCACTGCTGGGAACAGTCTTCAAACTACGTTTGCTCGACGACGGCCAGCGCGTCTGGTTCAGCGCCAGCGATTACCACGACAGCCCGGCGCTGACCGCCTTCAATGCCGAGTTCTGCCTGGTATCGCTGAAGGTCATCTGCGACGACCTGCTCGGCCGCCCGCTACCCCTGCTGGGCGCCCGTTTCGAACACCCCCGTCCTGGCTACCACGCGCTCTATGCCGGGGCCTTCCAGTGCCCGGTCGGGTTCGGCGCCGAGGACAACGCCTTTGCGTTCGAACGGCGCTGGCTGGAGACGCCGTTGCCACTGGCCGACCCCATCACCCACAACGCCATGAGTGAACGCTGCCGGCGCCTGAACCTGGAGTTCACGGGTCGCCAGGCCTGGCTGGGGCGGATCCGCCAATTGCTGGCGCAGCAACTGGATGCAGCGCCCGGGCTGGACGGCCTGGCGCGGCAGATGAATTGTTCATCGCGCACCCTGCGTCGGCATCTGCAGGCGCTGGGCAGCAGTTATCAACAGTTGCTGGATGAACTTAGGTTCGAGCGGGCCAAGCAGTTGCTGGCTGATGAGCAGATGCCGATCTATCGGATTGCCGAGTGCCTGGGGTTCAGCGAGACCGCCAGCTTTCGGCATGCCTTCCAGCGTTGGAGCGGTGTGGCACCCAGCCATTTTCGCGGCTGATCTGCACCGACCCTTTCGCGGGTGAACCCGCTCCCACAGTTACAGTGTTGCACCTGTGGGTGCAATCCCTGTGGGAGCGGGTTCACCCGCGAAAGGGCCAGTACAGGCCACCAACAAATCCAGCCAAAGACCTTGGCCACATCGATCCCCTTTTGGCCATTTGCGTCGTTCTCCCGCACTGGCCCGACCATGAAAATGAGCCCACGCCAGTCCCTACCGGAGAACAACAATGCTGACGATCTATTCCGATGACCACCGCCTGCACCACGGCCGCTGCGAGCTGATCGACGGCAAGCTGATGCCCTGCTTCGAAATGCCTTCGCGTGCCGACCATGTGCTCGACCAGGTGAAAAAGCGCAATCTCGGCGCCGTGCAGGGCCCAACCGACTTCGGCCGCGCGCCGTTGCTGCGCATCCACAGCGCCGACTACCTGGATTTTTTCCAAGGCGCCTGGGCGCGCTGGGCCGCACTGGGTCACGAAGGCGATCTGCTGCCGTTCACCTGGCCCGCACGCACCCTGCGCCAGGTCAAACCCAGCGGCCTGCACGGTGAGCTGGGCTATTACAGCTTCGATGCCGGTGCGCCGATCACCGCCGGTACCTGGCAGGCCGCCTACAGCGCCGCCCAGGTTGCCCTCACCGCCCAGGCGGCGATCCAGCAGGGCGCCCATTCCGCTTTCGCCCTGTGCCGTCCGCCAGGGCATCACGCCGCCGGCGAAGTCATGGGCGGCTATTGCTACCTGAACAACGCCGCCATCGCCGCCCAGGCCTTCCTTGACCAGGGCCGACGCAAGGTCGCCATCCTCGATGTCGACTACCACCACGGCAACGGCACCCAGGACATCTTCTACAGCCGCAACGATGTGTTCTTCGCCTCGATCCATGGCGACCCGCGCGACGAGTTCCCGTTCTTCCTCGGCTATGCCGACGAAACCGGCGAGGGTGTCGGCGAAGGCTGCAACATCAACTACCCATTGCCGGCTGGCAGCGACTGGGCTGCCTGGAGCAACGCCCTGGAGGACGCTTGCCAGCGCATCGCCGCCTATGACGCCGATGTGCTGGTGATCTCGCTGGGCGTGGACACCTTCAAGGACGACCCGATCTCGCAGTTCAAGCTGGACAGCCCGGATTACCTGGAAATGGGCAAGCGCATCGCCCAGCTCGGCAAGCCGACCCTGTTCGTGATGGAAGGCGGCTACGCTGTGGAAGAAATCGGTATCAACGCGGTCAATGTGCTGGAAGGCTTCCAGCACGCCCAGCCAGGAGCCCGGTAATGGTCCGACTCAAGCATCTGCTCGCCCCGTTCATCGCCGCCACGCTGTTCACCGCTGCCCTGCCGGCCCAGGCAGAACAGCGCACCTTGCGGGTATACAACTGGTTCGACTACATCACGCCGCAGACCCTCACCGACTTCAAGCAGCAAAGCGGTGTGAAGCTGGTTTACGACATTTTCGACACCAACGAGGCGCTCGAAGCCAAGCTGCTGACCGGCAACTCCGGGTACGATGTGGTGGTGCCTTCCAACGTGTTTCTCGCCAAGCAGATCGAAGCCGGGGTATTCCAGCCGCTGGACCGCAGCAAGCTGCCGAACTGGCAGCACCTGGACCCGGCGCTGATGAAGCTGATCGAGGCCAACGACCCCGGCAACAAGTTCGCCGTGCCTTACATGTACGGCACCGTGCTGATTGGCTTCAACCCGGCCAAGGTCAAGGCGGCGCTTGGTGACAACGCCCCGGTGGACAGCTGGGACCTGATCTTCAAGGAAGAGAACATCGCCAAGCTCAAAGCGTGCGGCGTAGCCCTGCTCGACTCGCCTTCGGAGATCATGCCGCTGGCCCTGCAGTACCTGGGCCTGCCGCCGAACAGCGACAAGCCGGCCGATTACAAGCAGGCCGAGGCACTGCTGCTGAAGATTCGCCCGCACATCACCTACTTCCATTCCTCGAAGTACATGGCTGACATCGCCAACGGCGATATCTGCGTGGCAGTGGGTTATAGCGGCAGCTTCTCCCAGGCCGCCAACCGCGCCCGCGATGCGAAGAATGGCGTGGTGGTGGACATGCGCCTGCCCAAGGAAGGTGCGCCGATCTGGTTCGACATGCTGGCGATTCCGAAAAACGCGGCCAACCCGGAAGATGCCCATACGTTCATCAATTACCTGCTGCGGCCCGAGGTGATTGCGCCGATCAGCGACTTTGTCGGCTACCCGAACCCGAACAAGGACGCGACCGACAAGGTGAGCCCGGCGATTCGCAACAACCCCAACCTGTACCCGACGGCGGAGGCGATGGCCAAGCTTTACACGCTCAAGCCTTTGGCAAGGGATGCCGAACGGGCACGAACCCGGGCCTGGACGCGGATCAAGTCCGGTACCTGATTCAGCGCCGGGGGGCTGCTTTGCAGCCCAATCGCCGGCAAGCCAGCTCCCACAGGTGTTCCATTGCCTTCAAGGCCTATGCTGTACCCGTGGGAGCCAGCTCCCACAGGTGTTCCACTGCCTTCAAGGCCTATGCAGTACCTGTGGGAGCCAGCTCCCACAGTATCTCCACTGCTTACGAGGCAGATGCAGTACCTGTGGGAGCTGGCTTGCCGGCGATTGGGCCGCACAGCGGCCCCATTCACTTTCTCCAGGCCTTGCGTAATTTCAGCAAGGCCTCGGCTATCTCCCCCTCCGGCACCGCCGCAAACCCCAGCACCAGCCCTGCCCGCTTATCCACAGGCACCGCGCTATCCGCGAGCCAGAAATTACTCAGCGGCGTCACCTCCACCCCTACCTCCTCAGCCTTGGCTACCAGCCGCTGTTCCAGGGCAAAGTTATCCACATCGACCTTCACATGTAACCCGGCCTCCACTTCCGGCATGCCACCCAACCCTGGGATATCCACAGGCCAGCCGGCCTTGAGCACATTGCGCCGGCTCAACGCCGCCTTGCGCATGCGTCGGATATGCCGCTGGAAGTGGCCGCGGGCCATGAACTCGGCCATCACGCACTGGCTGCTGACTTCCGAATGCCGCACCGCCAATGCCCTGCCCTGGCTGAACGCCAGCGCCAGCTGCGCCGGCAATACCAGGTAACCAAGGCGCAACGCCGGAAAGGCGATCTTGCCGAACGTGCCGACATACAGCACCCGCCCGTTGCGGTCGAGGGCCGCAAGCGGAGCCAGGGGCGCACCGCTGTAACGGTACTCGCCGTCGTAATCGTCCTCGATAACCCAGCCACCGCTACGCTCGGCCCAGGCCAGCAGCTCCAGGCGCCGCGCCAGGCTCATGGTCACCCCGGTCGGGTACTGGTGAGCCGGGGTGACGTAGGCCAGCCGGCAATCGGCCAACTGCTCGAGCTGGCGGCAGTCCATGCCCTGCTCGTCCACCGGCACGCCATGCAGCCTGCCGCCTGCCAGTGCAAACGCGTGCCCGGCCGCCCGATAGCCCGGGTTTTCCACAGCCACACCGTCGCCCGGCTGCAGCAGCAGCTGTGCACAAAGGCTGATGGCCTGCTGCGCGCCACTGGTGATCACAATTTGTTCAGCAGTACAACTCAGCCCACGCGAGCGACGCAAGTACGCCGCGATCAGCTCGCGCAGCAGCGGCTCGCCTGCCGGGTCGCCGTAACCCAACTGGGCAGGCGCCGGTTTACGCCAGAAACCCGCCTGGAGCTTGGCCCAGATGTCGAACGGGAACAGGTCGAATGCTGGAATACCGACGCGAAAAGCACGCGGCGCACCGCTTCTGGGCGGCAGCAAATGGTTGGTTTTCAGACGCTGCAAAGGCCCGCTGGAAAGGCGACTGCTGGATAAATCATCAGTATCTGAGGCGCGAAATGTGGATAAGTCTGTTGATAAACCCCGGGATAACCCTGTGGATAGTTGTGTGGATAGTTCTGCGGAAGAGAGCTTCGGCAGCTGACTGACATACGTACCATCGCCTACCCGGCTTTCGATAAAGCCCTCGGCATACAGCTGGTCATAGGCCCGCACCACGCTGTTGCGCGACAGCGCCAGCACAGCAGCCAGGTCACGAGTGGCCGGCAGCCGGGTGCCACTGCTCAGCCGCCCGTCCAGTACCCGCGCACGCAGGGCCTGGTACAGCTGCTGGCTGAGCCCGCGGCGCCGATCGAGCGAGATCCCGGCGGGGTCGAAAGGTAATACGAGGGTGGGCCTGTTCATGTTATTGGACCTATCAAAACAGCTGGTAATGGCTCTTACCAAGAGCCATTAGCCTGCCTAGGATGGTGCCATTGCACAAGGAAACCGAGCATGTACAACAGCAAACCCCACCAGGAGCACGACCTCGGTCGCCTGCACCAACACATGCTCGACACTCGCCTGGCCATTCTGGTCAGCCATGGCGCACACGGCCTGCTGGCCACCCACCTGCCAGTGCTGGTCGATTCCACTGAGGGTGAGTTCGGCACCGTCTATGCCCACCTGGCACGGGCCAACAGCCAATGGCAGGACCTGGCGCAAGGTGCCGAAGCCCTGCTGGTATTCCCCGGTGCCGACGCCTATGTCAGCCCCACCTACTACCCGAGCAAGGCAGACAACCCCAAGGTGGTGCCGACCTGGAACTACCTGGCCGTACATGCCTATGGCCAGGCAGAAGTGATTCACCAAGCCGAACCCCTGCTGGCCATCGTCAGCCGCCTGACCGATCGCCACGAGCAAGGCCGCAGCGAACCGTGGAGCGTCAGCGACGCCCCGCGGGACTACCTTGACGGCATGCTTCGCGCCATCGTCGGTATCCGCCTGCCCATCGCCCGCCTGCAAGGCGCGCGCAAGCTCAGCCAGAACCGCTCGGCACAAGACATTGCCGGCGTGCGCGAAAGCCTGAGCGCCAGCCCCGATTACCTGGACAACCAACTCGCGGCGCACATGCGCCCACTCTGAAGGAACAGCCCCATGCCCAGCGTTACCCTGCGCCCCGTCACTGCCCAAGACCACGCTGCCTGGCTTGCCCTGTGGCACGCCTATCTGCACTTCTATGAATCCGAACTGGCCGATGAAGTGAGCCTCTGCACCTGGCAGCGCCTGCTCGACCCCAACGAGCCAACCCATTCGGCCTTGGCCTGGGTGGATGGCAAGGCGGTGGGCATGGTCAACTTCATCTACCACCGCAGCAACTGGAGTATCGGCAATGCCTGCTACCTGCAGGACCTGTACGTGGACGGCACGCAGCGTGGCCTGGGCATCGGCCGGCAACTGATCGAGCATGTCTACGCAGCAGCCAAGGCTGAAAACTGCAGCAAGGTGCACTGGCTGACCCACGAAACCAATGCCACCGCCATCAGCCTGTACCAGCAGGTTGCCGAGCGCTCGGGCTTCATCCAATTCCGTAAAGAGTTCTGAGCCGAACATGACCGACACATTGAACTGGAAGCCCGCCGCCACGCCGAAGGCCGAGACGATCGAAGGGCGCTTCATCCGCCTGGAAAAGCTCGAGCCGGCGCGCCATGGCAACGACCTCTGGCAGGCGCTGCAAGGCCCGGCTGCCGACCCGGCCCTGTGGGACTACCTGCCTTACGGCCCGTTCACCGAACGTGCGGCCTTCGACCGCTGGCTGGAAGGCAACGCTGCCGGCCGCGATCCGCTGTTCCATGCCGTGATCGACCGCAGCAACGGCCAGGCCCAGGGCATCCTCAGCCTGATGTCGATGGTGCCCGAGCACGGCCGCATCGAAATCGGCCATGTCGCCTTCGGCGCCGCCATGCAGCGCACGCCCAAGAGCACCGAGGCGGTGTACCTGCTGGGCAAGCTCGCCTTCGAGCTGGGCAACCGCCGGCTGGAGTGGAAGTGCAACAACGCCAACGCTCGCTCCCGGCGCGCGGCGGAGCGATTTGGCTTCGTTCACGAGGGTGTTTTCCGCAAGCACCTGGTGGTGAAGGACCACAACCGGGATACCGCGTGGTATTCGATTACCGATGATGAATGGCCAGCGGTGGCTGCCGGGTTCGCGCGCTGGCTGAGCGAGGACAATCAGCGGCCCGAGGGGCAGGTGCAGACCTTGGAAGCGTGCCGCAAAGGTTGAGCCTTGTATCGGGCTCACCGGCCTCTTCGCGGGCTCGCCCGCTCCCACATGGTCTTTACCAGACTCGAGCGCAAAAAAAGGGGAGCATCCGCTCCCCAGAGGTTAACCGCTTGCAGATGAGGGCTTAACTCAGCCCTCGATCTCGATCAGGATCTCACCCGGGGTCACCCGGTCGCCCTTGGCCACGTGGATGGCCACGACCTTGCCGGCGATCGCCGCCTGCACTTCGGTCTCCATCTTCATGGCTTCGGTAATCAGCACGGCCTGGCCGGTTTTGACCATGTCGCCTTCCTTGACCAGCACATCGACGATGTTGCCCGGCATGGTGGTGCTGACGTGGCCCGGAGCACTGGCCTGCTTGCGCTTGCTGCTGCCGCCACCAACGAATTCGTTGAGCGGCTCGAACACCACCTCTTCCGGCATGCCGTCGATCGACAGGTAGAAGTGGCGCTTGCCCTCGGCCTTGACGCCGACGCCGGTAATGTCGACGCGGTAGGTTTCGCCGTGCACATCGATGACGAACTCGGTCGGCACGCCTTCGCCGCTGTGAGACGCCACTGCGCCCGCCTCAGGAATAGGCAGCAGGACTTCAGGAGTCAGGGTGCCGGCTTCACGTTCCTCGAGGAACTTACGGCCAATGTCCGGGAACATGGCGAAAGTCAGCACGTCTTCTTCGCAACGGGCCAGGGCACCGATGTCGGCACGCAGCTTGGCCATTTCCGGCTTCAGCAGGTCGGCCGGACGTACATCGATCACTTCTTCGCTGCCGATCGCCTGGCGACGCAGCTGCTCGTTGACCACACCCGGGGCCTTGCCGTAACCGCCTTGCAGGTACAGCTTCACTTCGTTGGTGATGGTCTTGTAGCGCTCGCCGGCCAGCACGTTGAAGAACGCCTGGGTGCCAACGATCTGCGAAGTCGGCGTGACCAGTGGCGGGAAGCCAAGGTCTTCACGCACGCGCGGGATCTCTGCCAGCACTTCGTTCATGCGGTTGAGGGCGCCCTGCTCCTTGAGCTGGTTAGCCAGGTTGGAAATCATCCCGCCCGGTACCTGGTTGACCTGCACGCGGGTATCCACCGCGGTGAACTCGCTCTCGAACTGGTGGTACTTCTTGCGCACGGCGTAGAAGTACAAGCCGATTTCCTGCAGCAGCTCCAGGTCCAGGCCGGTATCGAACTCGCTGCCCTTGAGCGCAGCAACCATCGACTCGGTGCCCGGGTGGCTGGTGCCCCAGGCGAAGCTGGAGATGGCGGTGTCGATATGGTCGGCACCGTTTTCCACTGCCTTGAGCTGGCACATGGCGGCCAGGCCGGCAGTGTCGTGGGAGTGGATGAACACCGGCAGCGACTGCTCGGCCTTCAGCGCCCTGACCAGCTCGCCAGTGGCGAATGGCGTCAGCAGGCCGGCCATGTCCTTGATCGCAATCGAGTCGCAACCCATGGCTTCCATCTGCTTGGCCTGGGCGACGAAGGCGTCGATGGTGTGCACGGGGCTGACGGTGTAGGCGATGGTGCCCTGGGCGTGCTTGCCGGCAGCCTTGACCGCTTCGATGGCTACACGCAGGTTACGCACGTCGTTCATGGCGTCGAAGATGCGGAACACATCGATGCCGTTGACCGCAGCCTTGGCGACGAAGGCCTTGACCACGTCATCGCTGTAGTGGCGGTAGCCCAGCAGGTTCTGGCCCCGCAGGAGCATTTGCAGGCGGGTGTTGGGCAACGCCGCACGCAGCTTGCGCAGGCGCTCCCACGGGTCTTCCTTGAGGAAGCGCACGCAGGCGTCGAAGGTGGCGCCACCCCAGACTTCCAGCGACCAGTAGCCGACCTTGTCGAGCTTTTCGCAGATCGGCAGCATGTCTTCGGTACGCATGCGGGTAGCCAGCAGGGACTGGTGGGCATCGCGCAGGATCGTGTCGGTTACGTGAATTTTCTTGGACATTATGGGGTTCCTCACAGGCCTGCGTGGGCGGCGATGGCGGCGGCGATGGCCAGGGCCAGCTCTTCGGGTTTGCGCTTGATCGAGTAGTTGGTCAGTTCAGGGTGGCTTTCGACGAAGCTGGTATTGAACTGGCCGCTACGGAATTCCGGATTGCGCAGGATTTCCTGGTAATACGCGGCGGTGGTCTTCACCCCTTGTACGCGCATGTCGTCCAGGGCCCGCAGGCCGCGGTCCATGGCTTCTTCCCAGGTCAGCGCCCACACCACCAGCTTCAGGCACATGGAGTCGTAGAACGGCGGAATGGTGTAGCCGGTGTAGATCGCCGTGTCGGTACGCACGCCCGGGCCGCCGGGGGCGTAATAACGGGTGATCTTGCCGAAGCTGGGCAGGAAGTTGTTCTTCGGGTCTTCGGCGTTGATACGGAACTGCAACGCATAACCACGGTGCAGGATATCTTCCTGCTTGACCGACAGCGGCAGGCCCGAAGCAATGCGAATCTGCTCACGAACGATGTCGATACCGGTGATTTCCTCGGTGATGGTGTGCTCCACCTGCACCCGGGTATTCATCTCCATGAAGTACACCTCGCCATCGGCGAGCAGAAACTCCACGGTACCGGCGTTCTCGTAGTCCACAGCCTTGGCCGCGCGTACCGCCAGGTCGCCGATATAGGCGCGCTGCTCGGGGGTAAGCTGGGGGCTCGGAGCGATTTCGATGAGCTTCTGGTTACGGCGCTGGATCGAGCAGTCGCGCTCGAACAGGTGCACCACGTTGCCAAAGCTGTCACCGAGGATCTGCGCCTCGATGTGCTTGGGGTTGACGATGCACTTCTCCAGGAACACTTCCGCAGAACCGAAGGCCTTGGTGGCTTCGGAGATGACGCGAGGGAAATTCTGTTCCAGTTCCTCACGGCTGTTGCAACGGCGAATACCGCGGCCGCCGCCGCCAGAGGTGGCCTTGAGCATGACCGGGTAACCGATGCGGTCACCTTCGCTCAGGGCTTCATGAATATCGGCAACGTTGCCTTCGGTGCCTGGGGTTACCGGCACACCGGCGGCGATCATGGTACGGCGCGCTTCGGTCTTGTCGCCCATGCGGCGAATGACATCGGCGGCCGGGCCGATGAACTTGATCCCGCGCTCGGCACAGATCTCTGCGAGTTCAGCGTTTTCCGACAAGAAGCCATAGCCCGGGTGCAGGGCATCACAGCCGGTTTCCACCGCCAGGTTCACCAGCTTGCGCGGGTTCAGGTAACCGGCCAGCGGCTCGGCACCGATGCTGTGGGCTTCGTCGGCACGCTTGACGTGCAACGCGTGGCGGTCGGCGTCGGAATAGATCGCCACCGAGCGAATGCCCATCTCGGCGCAGGCGCGCACGATCCGAACTGCGATTTCACCTCGGTTGGCGATCAGGATTTTTTTTATCACTGGAGTCTTCCCAAAGCCGTAGGAACAGTCGAGCCGGTTCTACCGGTCGGCGCGTGACCAGACGTTGCTGGCCAGTCGCACATTCACCCTAGCGCTGTGGGTCGATAAACAAAAATCAATATTTGTTAGAGGCTGTATTAGTAAAAGCTTATAGTGCGGTAACAAGGTGTTGCTTAAGGCCCGACTGAAATGCGTAAGTCATTGATGCGTATGACATTGCGTCAATTGCAGATCTTCAACGAGGTGTGCGACTTGCGCTCGTACAGCCGTGCGGCGGAAGAGATGGCGCTGACGCAACCCGCCGTTAGTCTACAGATCCGCCAGCTCGAAGAACTGATCGGCCAGCCGCTGTTCGAGTACGTGGGCAAGAAACTCTACCTGACCGAAGCGGCCGAAGCCCTGCAACGCGCCAGCCACGATATCTTCGGGCGGCTGGAGAGCCTGGACATGCAGCTGTCGGACATGCAGGGCTCATTGCAGGGGCAGCTGAAACTGGCGATCGAGTCCAGCGCCAAGTACTTCGTGCCACACCTGTTCGCCGCCTTCAAGCAGCGCCACCCGGAGGTCAACCTGACCCTGACGGTGGTCAACCGGGCCCAGGCCATCCGCCGCCTGTCGGACAACCGCGACGATTTGATCATCATGTCCATGGTGCCTCAGGACATGGGCCTGGAGTTTCTGCCGTTCCTCAACAACCCGATCGTCGCGGTGGCGCCGCCCGAGCACCCGCTGTGCAAGCTCGAGCAACTGCGCCTGCAGGACCTGGAACCTCATACCTTGCTGATCCGCGAACAAGGTTCCGGCACGCGCAAGGCTTGCGAGGAGTACTTCAAGGACAAGCGCGTGCATTTCACCCAGACCCTGGAAGTGGCCTCGGCCGACGCCCAGCGTGAATGCGTGATCGCCGGGCTGGGGATTGCCCTGCTGACCCGCCATGCGGTCAATCTTGAGCTCGCGACGGGTGTGCTGAAGGAGCTACCGGTGGAGGAGCTGCCGTTGTACCGAAGCTGGTGCGTGGTGCAGGCCAAGGCCAAGCGGCAATCGCCGGTAGCCTTGGCCTTTCTTGCGTTCATCCGCAGCGAACGTGCGTTGATCAGTGCACTGGTCGAGCGTTTTTCGGGGAAACTGCCGCCGACGCCTGCCACACCGTGAGTTCTTGCAACTCGGGGTAGTCGGCGAGGTCACGAAGCAGCTGACGTTGATCGCAATAGCTCTCGATCGCGCGGCGGTATTCCATACGGCGCTGATCCTTTTCCTGCTGTTTGCGAGCCTTGGCGTTGGGTTGGTACGTACCGTCGAAGTCACGAGCCATTGCCTGTCTCCCAGATAGGATGCGGGAGTTTCAGACTGGCGTTGGCGGTTTACCGTTTGGCGGTGGAATGGTGACAGAACAGTGAATTTTGTAGCGCCTGCGCCGACTTCAAGAAGTGCACAACTCCTGTGGGAGCGGGCAAGCCCGCGAAGAGGCCTGCACAGGCAACACTATCAGTCGTCGGTAGCCTTGATCGACTTCGGCGACAGGCGCAGGCTGCGCAAGCTGCGCTTCACGCTCTTGAGGTGGTTGACCAGGCTCGGCCCGCGCGCCATGGCCACGCCCATGGCCAGCACATCGATGACTACCAGGTGGGCGATACGCGAGGTCAGCGGGGTGTAGATTTCGGTGTCCTCATGCACATCGATCGCCAGGTTGACCGTCGACAGCTCGGCCAGCGGCGTCTGGCTGGGGCACAGGGTGATCAGGTTGGCACCGCTCTCACGCACCAGGTTGGCGGTAATCAGCAGGTCCTTGGAGCGGCCCGACTGGGAAATACAAACCGCCACATCGCCTGGCTTCAAAGTTACTGCCGACATCGCCTGCATGTGCGGGTCGGAATAGGCTGCCGCACTGAGCAGCAGGCGGAAGAACTTGTGCTGGGCATCGGCCGCCACCGCACCCGAGGCGCCGAAGCCATAGAACTCCACACGCTGCGCCTGGGCCATGGCGGACACGGCCTGCTGCAGCGCCTGTGGGTCAAGGTGCTCGCGCACTTCCATCAGGGTGTGCAGGGTGGTGTCGAAGATCTTCAGGCTGTAGTCGGCAACCGAGTCGTCTTCATGGATGGCGAACTGGCCGAAACTGGCCCCGGCGGCCAGGCTCTGCGCCAGCTTCAGCTTGAGGTCCTGAAAGCCCGAACAGCCGATCGCGCGGCAAAAACGCACGATGGTCGGTTCGCTGATACCTACGCTGTGCGCCAGATCGGCCATGGAACTGTGCATGACGGCAGCCGGGTCGAGTAGCACGTGGTCGGCTACCTTGAGTTCCGATTTGCGCAGCAGGTGGCGCGATTGGGCGATATGTTGCAACAGATTCACGGGCTGGACTCGGTTATGATCGGCTGGCCGGGTTGTAGCTTTCTTGTAGTTATACTACATGGACGCCAACCCGCCCAGTTAAACGAACGTGGAGCGTGGTGGTTTGACTATTCCTTGCGACATTCTGGTCTTCGGCGGCACCGGCGATCTGGCCCTGCACAAATTGCTCCCGGCGCTCTACCACCTGTATCGCGAGGCCCGTCTGAACAATGCCGTGCGGATCATCGCGCTGGCGCGACGCAACCTGCCACGTAACGATTATCTGAAACTCGCCGAACGCCATTGCCGAGCACAGATCGCCCGCAACGACTTCGACGAAGAAGTCTGGCAACGGTTTTCCGCGCGGGTCGACTATTTCGCCATGGATGCCTCGCAAAGCGCCGACTTCGGACGCCTGGCGCGTTACCTGGGCGAGCCCGGCGGCCTGACGCGTATCTTCTACCTGGCCACCGCGCCCAACCTGTTCGTACCGATTGCCAATCACCTGCGCAATGCCGGCCTGGCCGACAGCGAAGCGCGCATCGTGCTGGAAAAGCCGATCGGCCACTCGCTGGAATCGGCTACCGCCATCAACGAAGCGATTGGCTCGGTGCTGGCAGAAAACCAGGTATTCCGTATCGATCACTACCTGGGCAAAGAGACCGTGCAGAACCTGATGGCCCTGCGCTTTGCCAACGCCCTGCTGGAGCCGGTGTGGCGCAACAACCAGGTCGACCATGTGCAGATCAGCGTTTGCGAGACCCTGGGGGTGGAAAACCGCGGCGCCTACTACGACCGCGCCGGCGCGACCCGCGACATGCTGCAGAACCACCTGCTGCAGCTGCTGTGCCTGGTGGCCATGGAGCCCCCCGCGCAGTTCGAAGCCGAAGCGGTGCGTGACGAAAAGGTGAAGATCCTGCGCGCCCTCAAACCCATCACCGGCCAGGACGTCCAGGACAAGACCGTACGCGGGCAGTATGGCGCCGGCCGCATCGGCGGCCAGGAAGTACCGGCCTACTACTTCGAAAAGGACGTCGACAACGACAGCGACACGGAAACCTTCATCGCGATCGAGGCGCACATCGACAACTGGCGCTGGGCCGGGGTGCCCTTTTACCTGCGCACCGGCAAGCGCATGGCGCGGCGTTCATCGCAGATCGTCATCCAGTTCAAGCCGGTGCCCCACGAGCTGTTCAACGGTGGCCAGGTCAACCAGCTGCTGATCCAGCTGCAACCGGACGAACGCATCAGCCTGCGCATGATGACCAAGAGCCCGGGCAAGGGCATGCGCCTGGAGCCGGTGGACCTGGACCTGAACCTGGCCCAGGTGTTCAGCCAGACGCGTCGCTGGGAAGCCTACGAACGCTTGCTGCTGGATGTGCTGGAAGGCGACTCGACGCTGTTCATGCGGCGCGACGAAGTGGAAGCGGCCTGGGCGTGGATCGACCCGATCATCAAGGGCTGTGAAGAGCACTTTCAGGCGCCGCGGCCGTATCCGGCAGGCAGTAACGGGCCGGAGCAAGCCAATAGCCTGCTTGCCAGGCATGGCAGACATTGGCATAGCTGAAGCACTGCCCTGCTCCCTGTGGCCGGTAAACGGCAGAGAGTAGCCCTCGCGCGCTGGCGCTACTTTCAATCCGAAACAGGAGCAGACAATGGCCACTATCACCAACCTCGTTGCAATCAATGACATCGCCAATGGTGAGCAGGTTTTCCGGGTGCACGGCACCGTTACCGTCAACAACCCGGCCATCGAACCCGTGCTGGTCGAACCCAAGATACGCCACCGGGGTGGCTGGGAAGTGCTGGAGCTTCAACTGCTGGATAGCGGTGGCATTGCCCCGCAGGTGCTGACCGACAAAACCGTGCTGTTCGAACGTGCCGGCGGTACCGGCTGGAAGACCCTGGAAGTGATCCACGCCGACGGTTCGCAGCGCTGCGATATACGCACCATTGAGGCAGTCGACTGATTTGCAGGCTGACCGGTCGCCCAGGTGGCGGCCCGGCAGCTGTCAGCGGCTCGATCAACGGGCACGCAAAAGGTGAATATTCATACAGTAGAGGTTTGCCCCATTTCCTGCCGCGCCCTAGAATGGCCCGATGCGCACAGACGACCTCTCCCTCCTGCTGAACTCTCTCAACGATGCCCAACGCCAGGCCGTAGCGGCCACGCTCGGGCGTCAACTGGTGCTTGCCGGCGCCGGTTCCGGTAAAACCCGCGTGCTGGTGCACCGCATCGCCTGGCTGATCCAGGTGGAGCAGGCATCGCCGCATTCGATCCTGTCGGTGACCTTCACCAACAAGGCCGCGGCAGAAATGCGCCAGCGGATCGAGCAACTGCTGGGGATCAACCCGGCGGGCATGTGGGTCGGCACTTTCCACGGCCTGGCCCATCGCCTGCTGCGCGCCCACTGGCAGGAAGCGCGGCTGGTGCAGAACTTCCAGATCCTCGACAGCGACGATCAGCAGCGCCTGATCAAGCGGGTGATGCGCGAGCTGGGCCTGGACGAGCAGAAATGGCCGGCACGCCAGGCCCAGTGGTTCATCAACGGGCAAAAGGACGAGGGCCTGCGCCCGCAGCATATCCAGGCCGGGGGCGACCTGTTCCTGTCGACCATGCGCGACGTCTATACCGCTTACGAGCAGGCCTGCGAGCGCGCCGGGGTCATCGACTTCTCCGAACTGCTGCTGCGCGCTCTGGACCTGTGGCGCGACCACCCCGGCCTGCTGGAACACTACCAGCGGCGCTTCCAGCACGTGCTGGTAGACGAATTCCAGGATACCAACGCCGTGCAGTACGCCTGGCTGCGCCTGTTGGCGCGCGGTGGCGCCAGCCTGATGGCGGTGGGCGATGATGACCAGTCGATCTACGGCTGGCGCGGCGCCAAGATCGAGAACATTCACCAGTACACCGCCGACTTCCCTGACGCCGAAATGATCCGCCTGGAGCAAAACTACCGCTCCACCGGCGGCATCCTCAAGGCAGCCAACGCGCTGATCGCCAACAACAGCGGGCGCCTGGGCAAGGAGCTGTGGACCGACATGGGCGAAGGCGAACCGCTGACCCTGTACGCGGCCTACAACGAGCACGACGAAGCGCGCTACGTGGTGGAAACCATCGAGAGCTTGGTCAAGCAGGGCAATGCGCGCAACGAAATTGCCATTCTGTACCGCTCCAACGCCCAGTCGCGGGTGCTGGAAGAAGCCCTGCTGCGCGAGCGCATTCCTTACCGCATCTATGGTGGCCAGCGCTTCTTCGAGCGTGCCGAAATCAAGAACGCCATGGCCTACCTGCGCCTGATCGAAGGCCGCGGCAACGATGCTGCCCTGGAACGGGTCATCAACGTGCCGCCGCGCGGCATTGGCGAAAAAACCGTCGAAGCCATCCGCGAGCACGCCCGCCACAGCCAGCTGTCGATGTGGGAAGCCATGTGCCAGCTGCTGGCTGCCAAAGCCTTGAAAGGCCGTGCCGCCAGTGCCCTGGGTGCGTTCATCGAGCTGATCGAGGGGTTGGCTGCCAAGGTTGTGGACATGCCCCTGCATACCATGACCCAGACCACCATCGAGCAGTCCGGGCTGATCATCTACCACCAGGAAGAAAAGGGTGAAAAGGGCCAGGCACGGGTAGAAAACCTTGAGGAACTGGTCAGCGCCGCGCGCAACTTCGAGGCCACCGACGAAGACGCCGACCTTTCGCCACTTTCGGCATTCCTCGGCCACGCCTCGCTCGAGGCCGGCGATGCCCAGGCCGACGAGCATGAAGACAGCATCCAGCTGATGACCTTGCACAGCGCCAAGGGCCTGGAGTTCCCGTATGTGTTCCTGGTGGGCATGGAAGAAGGCCTGTTCCCGCACAAGATGAGCCTGGAAGAACCCGGCCGCCTGGAAGAGGAACGCCGCCTGGCCTATGTGGGCATCACCCGCGCCATGCGCCAGTTGGTGATGACCTACGCCGAAACGCGCCGCCTGTATGGCAGCGAGACCTACAACAAGGTGTCACGTTTCGTGCGCGAAATTCCGACGGGCCTGATTCAGGAAGTACGCCTGTCCAACAGCGTCAGCCGCCCGTTCGGCGGAGCCAAGACCGCCACCAACAGCAACCTGTTCGCCAATGCCAGCATTCCGCAGACCGCGTTCAATCTCGGCCAGCGTGTGCAGCATGCGGTGTTCGGCGAAGGCGTGATCCTCAATTTCGAGGGTTCCGGCGCCCAGGCCCGGGTGCAGGTGAATTTTGCCGAAGGCAGCAAGTGGCTGATGCTGGGGTATGCCAAGCTCGAGGCCATCTAAAAGCCTGCGCAGGTACTTTAGTGGGAGCGGCCTTGTGTCGCGAAAGGGCCGCAAAGCGGCCCCACGATAGAGGCTTTGGCGCTGATATCTTGGGGCTGCTTCGCAGCCCTGTCGCGACACAAGGCCGCTCCCACAAGTATTGCGCCAGCATTCCGAGGGCAGGTCGTGCCGGGCTTGTAACATTCAGGCAAAAGCTCGAAACATTATGTCGCTGGTCATGTGCCCGGGAACCTGTGCACCATGACGCGCGTGCAATCCACAACAGGGGATATCCCACTTATGCAACGTTTTCTTAGCATCGCTCTGGCGCTCTGCGTCGGCTTGACGCTGAGCCTGGACGCCAACGCCAAACGTTTCGGCGGCGGCAAGAGCTCGGGCTCCGCGCCTATTCACCAGACCCGCCAGGCCACGCCAACCACGCCTGCCGCCGCGCCGACCGCACCTGGCCGTGCCGCTCCGGCCGCCAGCGGTGCTTCGCGCTGGCTGGGCCCACTGGCCGGCCTCGCCGCCGGTGGCCTGCTGGCTTCCATGTTCATGGGCGACGGTTTCGAGGGCTTCCAGATCATGGACTTCCTGATCGTGGCGCTCATCGCCTTCCTGGTGTTCCGCTTCATCGCCGCGCGCCGTCGCCAGCAGCAGCCGCAAATGGCGATGCCGGGCCACGCGCCGATGCAGCGTGAAGCTCACGCCCAGCCTGCCCAACCGTCGATCTTCGGTGGTTCGGCTGCACCTGCAGCCGCCCCGGTGATCAACGCTCCGGCCTGGTTCAACGAGCAAAGCTTCCTGGCTGCCGCCCGTAACCACTTCCAGGCGCTGCAGCAGCACTGGGACGCCAACGAGATGGACAAGATCGCCGAATTCGTCACCCCGCAGATGCTCGAGTTCCTCAAGCGCGAGCGTGCTGAACTGGGTGATGGCTTCCAGTCCACCTACATCGACAACCTGGAAGTGCAGCTGGACGGTGTCGAAGACCGCGCCGACCGCACCGACGCCACCCTGACCTTCCGTGGCGTGTCGAAGAACTCGCGTTTCGACCAGGGCGAAGTGTTCAGCGAAAGCTGGCACATGGTTCGTGCCCAGGGCGAAAACCAGCCTTGGCTGGTGGCCGGTATCCGTCAAAACGGCTAACCGCTGCGTGTTGCACAAAAAACCCCGGGCCCTGGCCCGGGGTTTTTGCTTTTGCCAGACTGGCCTACTAGGGTATAACGCGCAGCGTTGTCATCTAGGTCAGAGGAAGTGAACCGTGGAAGAAGTGATCGAACAACTCCGTGAAGCCAATCAGCCGGTACCGGTACCCCTGGAGCTTCCCGACGAGGACCAACTGGTCGAGATTGAAGAGCAGCTGTTCATCAATATTCCATTCGTGTTCAAAGAGTTTCTGCTGACCGTCAGTGATGTGGTGTATGGCTCACTGGAACCGGTGACCGTCACCGACCCGCAATCGCATACCTACCTGCCGGATGTCGCCGCCAACGCCTGGGATGCCGGCGTGCCGCGCGACCTGATTCCGCTGTGCCAGGACGGCGACAACTACTACTGCGTCGAAGAAGACGGCACTGTGGTGCTGTGGGATGCCGATGAGGAAATTGTCGGCGAAGAAAGCTGGGAGTCGGTGTGGCACTGGGCGCGGGATGTCTGGCTGGAGAGCTGACCTCGATCGCTGACTGGATGCAGTACCTGTGGGAGCGGGCGCGCCCGCGAAGAACCCGGCGCGCCGCTGCCACAGTCAGTGCGAACTCTCGCGACTGTTCTCCAGCGTCTCCAGCAAGGCAATCTGCATGCGCGTGTGCACACGGATGAACCAGCGCCACAGTAAAGCCACCACCACCGCAGCCACCACGGCGATCACCAGCAGCAACTCGCTGGTCGGCAGGATGCTCGCCGACAATGCCGACAACAGCAGGAAAATCACCAGCAGCGACAACAGTGGGATCACCTCGGCGATCACACGGCGCACCCGCTGGGTATGCCGCCCGGCCATTTCCGGTTTCACCCCCATCTCCGCCAGCAGCATCGACAGCGCCTTGAGCTTGCGGTAGGCGGCGATCAGGAACGGCAGCGACAGCAACAACGCTGCCCCCCAGATCAGTGCTTTCTGCTGGCTGGCATCGCTGACCCACTCGCTGAGCCAGTTGCCGATCCGCCCGGCAAAATAGCCACCACTGAAGAAGATGGCGATCACCAGTGCCAGGTTGACCCCCACCTGCAACAGGATGCGCCGGATCATCGCCGCCAGCATGGCGCTCTCACCCTGCGGCTGGATGCTGCGCAGCCATTCGCCATACAGCGACAACACCCGCGCCAGGCGGCCGGGCACTACCCTGCCCAGCTTGAGCGAGAGTGGGTCGGCGGCACGGATCAGGTAAGGCGTGAGCAGCGTTGTAATGGCCGATACCGCCACGGCTACCGGATAGAGGAAATCGCTGGTGACCTGCAGGGTCATGCCCAGCGCAGCGATGATGAAGGAAAATTCGCCAATCTGCGAAAGCCCCATGCCCACCCGCAGCGAGGTGCGCCCGTCATTACCGGCAATGAACGCGCCCATGCCGCACGACAGCATTTTCCCCAGCACCACGGCCAAGGTAATGACCACGATCGGCCAGGCGTAGTCGACCAGTACACCGGGGTCGATCATCAGGCCGATGGCGACGAAGAAAATTGCGCTGAACAGGTCGCGTACTGGCTCGATCAGGCTCTCGATCTTCAGCAACTGGCGCGATTCGGCCATGATCGCGCCAATCAGGAAGGCGCCAAGCACCATGCTGTATTCCAGCTTCACCACCAGCAGGCAGAAGCCGAAGCACAGGCCCAGCACGGTAATCAGCAACATCTCGTTGCTTTCGAATTTGGCCACATAGGCCAGCAGCCGCGGCACCAGCAGGATGCCGATGACCAGCGCGACGATCATGAACAGCGACAGCTTGCCAACCGTGGAGAACACCTCGCCCGAACTGACCGTGCCACTGACGGCGATACCCGACAACAGGGCGATGATGCCGATGCCGAGGATGTCCTCGACGATCAGGACGCCGAAGATCAGCTGGGCGAAGCGCTCGTTCTTCATCTTCAGGTCGTTGAGTGCCTTGACGATGATAGTGGTCGAGGAAATTGCCAGAATGGCACCGAGGAACAGCGAATCCATGGTGTTCCAGCCGAACCAGCGGCCGATCTCGAAGCCGATCCAGATCATCAGCACGATTTCCAGGAACGCCGCGATGAACGCCGTGGCACCAACCTTGAACAGCTTGCGCAAGCTGAACTCGAGGCCCAGGCAGAACATCAGGAAGATCACCCCCAGCTCGGCGAGGATCTTGATCGTGTCTTCGTCGTGGATCAGGCCGAACGGTGGAGTGTGCGGGCCAATGATGAAGCCGGCGACGATATACCCCAGCACGACGGGTTGCTTGAAGCGGTGAAAGAGAATGGTAACCACGCCAGCAACCAGCATGATGACTGCCAGGTCCTGGATAAAGCTGATGGCATGCATGGCGTGATACTCCTTTTCTCGTCCGTTGCTGAATGCCTGGGCAGACCGCTCCTCTGCCAAGGCAACCCTGAGCGAGCAGCAAGTACATACTGTTTTGAATGCAGAGAACGCCCAAATTGCATGGGCGCAATCAGGTTAACATCGCGCCCTGCCGCAAAAAGGCGGTGCAATATGCAGAAACAGATCGGCCGGAAAAGCGCCGCTGATGGCATGAACGGCGTGACGATGGAGCGTCAGCCAACGTCCCGTATCAGGAAGGAAAATTCACAAGAGGGGAATAGAAGTGTCTGTAGATAACGACCCCCAATGGCCCCATTCGCCCGATTCAGCGCAACCTCACCGTGAGCACACTATGGAACCTGGAAACGCCCAGCTGAGCATGACCGTCCTGATGACCCCGGACATGGCCAACTTTTCTGGCAACGTACATGGCGGCACCCTGCTCAAGTACCTCGACGAAGTGGCTTATGCGTGCGCCAGCCGCTATGCCGGCAGCTATGTGGTCACCCTGTCGGTAGACCAGGTGATTTTCCGCGAGCCCGTGCATGTGGGGGAGCTGGTGACCTTCCTGGCGTCGGTCAACTACACCGGCAACACCTCGATGGAGGTGGGCATCAAGGTGGTGACCGAAAACATCCGCGAGCGCTCGGTACGCCATTCCAACAGCTGCTTCTTCACCATGGTCGCGGTCGACGACAACCGTCGGCCGGTGCAGGTACCGCCGCGCCAACCGCAGAGCAGCGAAGAAAAGCGCCGCTTCCTGCAAGGCCAGCAGCGCCGGCAAATCCGCCAGGAGCTGGAAAAACGCTATCAGGACCTGAAGACCGACGCCATTTAAAGCGCCAAAAGCTGTGCCTCGAAGCGCACCCGTGGGTGCGCGATGCGGTCCTGGGCCCGCACCAGTTGCAGTTCGTAGCTGGCGCAGGCCTGGGTTTCCAGCAGCACTTCGTGCACCGCCGCGGCAGTGAATTCGAACGCCTGCAACCAGCTGTCGCCGAGCAGCACGCGGGCCAGGAACAAGCCTGAGGTCAGGTCACCCACCCCCACTGGCTGCCGTGGGAATACCAGCAGCGGCCGGCGCAGGTGCCAGCTGTGCTCGGCGGTCACCAGCAGCATCTCGAACTGGTCAGCGGCACGCCCGGGGTAGGCCAGGTGCTTGACCAGCACCACCTGCGGCCCGCGCGTCAGCAGGCTGCGCGCCATGTGCACGCAGTCTTCCAGCGATTGCGCGCGGCGCCCGCAGAAGCTGTCCAGCTCCAGCTGGTTGGGGCAAAGGATGTCAGCCGTGGCGGCTGCCTCATCGAGCAGGAACTCGCTGACCTCAGCGGGCACGCTGCAGCCCTTCTCCGGGTGCCCCATGACCGGGTCGCACAGGTACAGGGCCTTGGGGTTCACCGCCTTGATCCGCGCCACCCCCGCCAGGATCGCCCGCCCTTGCTCGGCACTGCCCAGGTAGCCGGACAGCACCGCGTCGCAGTGGCCCAGCTCGCCGATATTGGAAATGCCTTCCACTAACGCAGGAATTTGCGCTGGCGCAAGCACTTCACCCGCCCACTGGCCATACTGTGTGTGATTGGAAAATTGCACGGTATTGAGCGGCCAGGCATTGACCCCGATACGCTGCATGGGAAACACCGCGGCGCTGTTGCCGGCGTGGCCGAACACCACATGGGACTGGATGGCGAGCAGGTGCGGAGTACGTTTCATGCAGGTGGGTTCCAAAGCGGTTTCAGGGATTGTGCGCAGCGCAGTATGAACTTGATTGCCACCTGTACGACAGGCCAGGGACGCAGTTAAGCTGGATCGACCTGTTTGGAGCAAACGCAAATGTTGACCCTGGAAAACCTCTTCGTCCTGATGCTGGTCGCCACCGCAGGCGCCTGGTTGTGGCACAACCACGGGTTGCGCGAAAAAGCCCTGGAGCGGGTCAAACAGCATTGCGCCAAGCTTGACCTCGAACTGCTCGATGATGCGGTTGCGCTCAAGCGCATCGCCTTTGTCCGTGACGCCAATGGCCGCAAGCGCCTGGCGCGCGTCTACGCCTTCGAGTTCACCGTTACTGGCGAGCAACGCCACCCCGGTACCGTGACCCAGTTCGGCGCCCACAGCGTACAGATCGAACTGGCACCCTACCCGTTCGAGATCAAGACCCCTCCGCGCGCCGACAATGTCATCGAAATGCAGCAGTGGCGCCAGGAGCACAACCGCTGGCGTAACTGATCAGCTGACGCGGCAGTCGCTCAAGCCGGCCTGCAGTGCGGGTTGCGATTGCGGCTGATCGAAAATCAGCTCGATGCGGGTATCCCTGCGCCAGTCGCTGGGCTGCCATATCGGCATCTCGCCATCCAGGCCATTGAATGACTGCCAGCCTTCCACACTGTGGATAACCCCTTTGGCGCGGCGCCATGGCCAGGCGCGCAGGAACGCCAACAAGCGCTGTGGATAAAACTGCTGGCCTGGATGCCAGCGCCAGCCAATGCTCCAGCCTCCTTCGCCTTGCTGGGCCAAACAGATCGGTTGGGCGGGGTCGGTCCATAGCGCTGGTGGGGTATTCATGAGGTTATCGATAAGCTTGTTATCCACAAGCAGGCGTTGATCGACGCCTGTGGCTGCAAGCGGAAGATCCGACAGAGATAGCTGCCCATGGACGGTCCAGAGTAGCTTCTTGCCAATCAACCGACTACTTATCAACAGCCGGGAATCTTCATGCACAGCTTCCGATTTGTTTAACACCACAGTTTCGCAAGCTTCGAGCGCTTGCTGTTGCGCCTCTGGCAGCAACGCGCCCTGGACCATCGATTGTGCATCCACAACCATCAGCAACGGCTGAACTGCCAGCACGCCAGCCCAAGGGGCTTGCTGCAACTGGGTGAGCAACTGCAACGGATGGCCCAGCCCGGACGGTTCTATGAACAGCCGGTCGGGCCGGGACTTGCGCAGCAGCCGGCCCAGGCCTACCTGGAACGGCATGCCGTTGACGCAGCACAGGCAGCCACCGGCGACTTCGCCGATGGCAATACCGTCTTCGTCACGGCTGAGCAAGGCCGCATCCAGGCCTACCAGGCCGAATTCATTGATCAATACGGCCCAGCGCTCATTGGTCGGGCGCTGAGCCAGCAGATGGCGAATCAGTGTGGTCTTGCCGGCCCCCAGCGGGCCGGCAATCACATGGGTGGGGATGTTCTGCAGCATGGGTGACTTCGGGCGGTGGTGATGCCTCACTATGCGCTGTCAGGCTAGCCAGTCAAGGCTGAGCAAGGGCTTGCGTGCCGGTTCAGGCTGCCGCCTCTTCATGCCATGGGCCGAACGGATCGGGCAGACGCAACCAGCCCATGAAGCCCAAGTCCATTTCTTCATCGGTCAACAGGCACGCATCAAGCTCTGTGGATAATTTTTCGAAATCGATGTTCTGCCCGATGAACACCAGTTCCTGGCGACAATCCCCGCTCTCGGCAACCCAGTTTTTCAGGATCGCAGCGGTGTTATCCACATCTTGCGGCCACTGCTCGCGCGGCACGAAGCGCCACCAGCGCCCTGCAAGGCCGTGGCGCATCATACCGCCGGCCTGGGACCAGCTACCTGCCTCCTGATACTTGCTGGCCAACCAGAAGAAACCTTTCGAACGCAGCAATCGGCCATTGCTCCAAGGCCTGTGGATAAAATCGAAAAAGCGTTGTGGATGAAGCGGGCGCCGGGCCTGCCAGGTGCTGGCGGCAATGCCGTACTCTTCGGTTTCCGGCACATGCTCGCCACGCATTTCCTGCAACCAGCCCGGTGCCTGGGCCGCTTGGTCGAAGTCGAACAGGCCAGTATCGAGGATGCGCCCCAGCGGCACCTGGCCCATGACCATCGGCACGATCTGCGCGCGGGCGTTGAGGCTGCGCAGAATTGCCATGAGTTCTTCGCGCTGGTGCTGGCTGATCAGGTCGATCTTGCTCAACAACAGCACATCGGCGAACTCGACCTGTTCGATCAGCAAGTCAGTGATCGAGCGTTCGTCATCCTCACCCAAGGTTTCGCCACGGCTGGCCAAGCTGTCTGCCGCCTGGTAGTCCGCCAGGAAATTCAGGCCATCGACCACCGTTACCATGGTATCCAGGCGGGCCATATCGGAAAGGCTGCGGCCCTGCTCATCTCGGAAGGTAAAGGTCTCGGCCACCGGTAATGGTTCAGAGATACCCGTGGACTCGATCAGTAGATAATCGAAACGCCCCTCTTCGGCCAGCCGCGCCACTTCCTCGAGCAAGTCCTCACGCAGCGTGCAGCAGATGCAGCCGTTGCTCATCTCCACCAGCTTCTCCTCGGCGCGGTTGAGGCTGACGTTACGCTGCACCTCGCTGGCGTCGATGTTGATTTCACTCATGTCGTTGACGATGACCGCGACGCGCAGGTTGTCGCGGTTACGTAGCACATGGTTGAGCAAGGTGCTTTTGCCGGCGCCGAGAAAGCCGGACAGCACAGTGACAGGGAGACGGTTGGGCATGGCGAAACCTCTTCAGGCGAGCGCATTCGAAATGATGCATTGCATAATGTTATAAAGTAACAATACAATTTCGCCAAGCCGTTCCGTGGCCGCTGATCCACCTTTCATTCGGAATGACCGATGACCCAGCTCCAGCTCCCCGACATTGCTGCACAAACTCAGCAATACGCCTCGCCTTTGCAATGGGTAGGTATGTGCGGGATTGCCCTGTCTGTGCAGTTTGATGGGCGCACCGCAGCAGCCACTGTCGACGCGGGCGTCAGCCTGGTAGATGGCAGCGCACGGGGCATCCATATGTCGCGGCTATATCTCGCGCTGTCGTCACTGGAGCGTCAGCACTTGACGCCGCTCGCCATCCGTCAGCTGCTGGCTGCGTTTCTCAGTAGTCATGAAGGCCTTTCTTCTGCCGCCTATCTGCGCCTGCGCTTCGAGCACCTGCTAAAAAGGCCTGCCTTGGTAAGCCCGTTGGAAGGCTGGAAAAGTTATGCGGTAACGATCGACGCGAAAATCGAAAATGAAATGTTCCACGTGGAACTATCGGTTTCCGTGCCCTACTCCTCGACATGCCCATGTTCGGCTGCCCTTGCGCGGCAGTTGATTCAGCAGCAATTTCAAACGCAGTTCAACGCTCAACAGGTCGACAAAGCTGCAGTGCTGCAATGGCTGGGCAGCGCCGAAGGCATCGTAGCGACGCCACATAGCCAACGCAGTAGCGCACAGGTACAAGTAAGGTTGCGCAACGATACGCAGTCGTTGCCGGTCACCGAATTGATCGACCGGATAGAAGCCAGCCTGGGCACAGCGGTGCAGACCGCAGTAAAGCGCGCAGACGAACAAGCTTTTGCTCTGGCCAACGGACAGAACCTGATGTTCTGCGAAGACGCCGCTCGACGCCTGTATGAGACGCTACGGCAAATTGCGTGGAGCACTGCCTTCAAGCTGCGCGTGGAACATGCAGAAAGCCTGCATGCCCACGACGCTGTCGCCACCAGTCAGTGGCAATGGCAATAGCACCAGATCAGCTGCGCGGCTTGACCGAACCGCAGTCATTACCCAACCACACGGCCCGGGTGTTCATGCTGCCTTGCTGCTGTACACCCGAGGCGTTGAACGTGCCGTTAACCTGCGTGGTGAATTCGCGATCACTAAGGAACGTCGCCTGGCCGCTGCCTTGTGCTTTGGGGCAGCTGAACTGAAACTTCCAGACATTACCGGTGCGCTCGGTGATCTTCTGGGTGCAACCTGACTTCGGGTCCTGCAGCGGGATATCGTTGGTTGCCACTTGCTCCGGCGTCAGGCACGAGCGCACGCCCTTGCCTCCAACCGTTACGCCTTGTTTGGCCAGCACGCCTTCCATCATCGCGCGCTGCTCCGGCGGCAGGTTCTTCAGCTGGCCGAGCATGAACTCCATGTCGGGTAATGGTTTGCCATCGACCTGCATGTTGCTGGTGGTCAACTCCCACAAGCCGGGTTGCAGCATCTGAGCCTGCACCAATGGGCTGCTCGCGCCGAGGGCCAAAGCCAACAGTGGCAGACGAATCTTCATGGACGAACGCTCCTGGAAAAAGCCGGCCAAGCGGGCCGGGCTGAGCCTTAGACGCTAAATCCACCTGCGGGTTGCAAGGCGGACCGGGAACGTGTTCTGTTACCCAAGTGTACTCGGCAAGCAGGATGCATATGGATTACCACAGCCCCTACTTCTTCGGTTACCTACTCGGCCTGATTCATCTGCTGGGTATCGTCGCCGCGCTGCACGCACTGCTCACCGTGCGCACCGCCCAAGGTTCGATCGCCTGGGCCATGCCATTGTTCTTCATTCCCTACTTCACCTTGATCCCCTATCTGGTCTTCGGGGCTCGCTCGTTCTATGCCTACATCAAGGCCCGGCGCCAGGCGAACCAGGAAATGCACGTGGCCATGGCCAACCTCAACTGGCGCCCTTGGGTAGAAGAAGCCCTCACTGCCCGCGAATCAGAAAGTTACGCAGCGTTGCGCGCCATGCCCAAGCTCGGGCGCATGCCCTGCCTGGCTAACAACCAGGTGAAGTTGTTGATCGATGGCAAGGCGACATTCGATGCCATCTTCGCCGCCATCGAAAGCGCCCGCGATGTGGTACTGGTGCAGTTCTTCATCATTCATGACGACAGCCTTGGCAAAAGCCTGCAACAGCTACTGCTGCGCAAGGCCGCCGAAGGGGTGCGGGTGTTCGTGCTGTACGACCGCGTCGGTAGCCATGCCCTGCCGGCCAGCTACAGCCAGGCGTTACGCGACGGCGCTGTACAGATACATGCCTTTGCTACCCGTCGCGGCTGGTTCAACCGCTTCCAGGTTAACTTCCGCAACCACCGCAAGATCGTGGTGGTGGATGGCCTGCTCGGGTTCATCGGCGGGCACAACGTGGGCGATGAGTACCTCGGTGGTCACCCGCGGCTCTCACCCTGGCGCGATACCCATGTGCAAATCAGCGGCCCGGTACTGGCCTGCTTGCAGGAGTCGTTCGCCGAGGACTGGTATTGGGCCACGCGTCAGCTACCGCCACTGATCCTGCCAGATACCTACCCAGACAACGGTGTACTGTGCCAAGCCCTGGCCAGCGGCCCAGCCGACCCGCAGGAAACCTGCGCGTTGTTCTTCCTTGAGGCGATCCATTCGGCCACCCGGCGCGTGTGGATAACCAGCCCGTACTTCATTCCCGACGAAGCGGTGTTCGCCGCGTTGCGTCTGGCAGTACTGCGTGGCGTCGATGTGCGGGTGCTGATCCCGTCACGCCCGGACCACCGCATCGTCTATGCCGCCTCGAGTCTGTTTGCCTTCGAAGCGGTACGCGCCGGGGTGCGTATGTTCCGTTACCAGCCAGGCTTCTTGCATCAGAAGGTGGTGCTGGTGGACGACGAAGTCAGCGCGATCGGCAGCGCCAACCTGGACAACCGTTCGTTCCGCCTGAACTTCGAGATCACCCTGCTGACCGTCGATCGCGGCTTCGCTGACCAGGTCGAGCACATGCTGATCGCTGACTTTGAGCAAGCGCAGGAAATTACTGCAGAGGACAGCCGCGATACCCACCGGCTGCAACAACTGGCGATGCGCATTGCGCGGCTGATTTCGCCGATTCTCTGAAACACGTGCCCCTCGCCGGGTCTCGCGGCAAGGGGCTTTTAGCAACTCAGCGATACAGGTCTTCGCGGGTCCAGGGCAGGTCATGGTGCCCATCGGCGTAAGGCTTCACCGCCAGAATCTGGTGCAGGTTGATCCAGCCTTTCTGGAAGGCATAAGCACAGCCGGCCAGGTACAGGCGCCAAATGCGCAAGGTCTTTTCCGGCACCAGTGCGGCCGCCTTGTGCAGCTGGTTTTCCAGATTCTCGCTCCAGTGATGCAAGGTCTTGGCGTAGTGCAAACGCAGGCTTTCCACATCCACCACCTCAAGCCCTGCTTCACAGATACTGGCACTGATCATCGACAGGTGTGGCAGCTCGCCATGGGGGAACACGTAGCGGTCGATGAACTCACCAGCGCCACGCCCGACCGGGCGGCCGTCAACGTGCTTGGCGGTAATGCCGTGGTTCATCACCAGGCCGCCTTCTTTCACTGCCCCGAACAGCTTCTGGCAATACAGCGCCAGGTTGGCATGGCCGACATGCTCGAACATGCCAACGCTGACGACCTTGTCGAAGCGGCCGTCCTGGGGCAGGTCGCGATAATCGAGAATCTGCAGGTCGACCTTGTCGGCCAGGCCTTCCGCCTTGACGCGCTCGCGGCCGAGCTTGAGCTGTTCCTTGCTCAAGGTGATACCGAAGACCTTGGCGCCATATTCACGTGCAGCGAAACGCGCCAGCCCACCCCAGCCGCAGCCAACGTCGAGCAGGTAGTCACCGGCGTCCAGGCGCAGCTTGCGGCACAGGTGGTCGAACTTGTCCTGCTGTGCCTGATCGAGGGTGTTGTCCGGCTCGCGGAAGTAGGCGCACGAGTAGACCATGTCCTGATCCAGCCACAGCTGGTAGAACGTGTTGGAAACATCGTAGTGGTAGGAAATGGCTTCGGCGTCGGTGCTCTTGTCATGGGCAAGCCGCTGCGGCAGCGTGTCTTGCTCATCGGCCAGCAGCGCTTCGCTCAACTCATCGCACACGCGGATGGCTTCACCGATATCGCCTTCCAGCTCCAGCTTGCCTTCGACGAACGCCGTGCCCAGCTGGTCCATGCTCGGGTGGCTCAACTGGCTGATCAGCTGCGGCTCCTTGACCAGGATGGTGACCTGCGGACTAGGGCCAAGATCGAAGTGGTTGCCGTCCCACAGTTTCAGCCGCAATGGCAGGTGCAAGCTCTGCAATGCCGGTGGAAGTTGCGCAAGCATGAACGACCCTCCTGTCCGTATTTGGCCACGACGTCTGATATTACGAACGTCGCCGGAACAGAGTAGTTCATTCGTGGGATGTTTCCTCTAAACGCGACCATGGTCTAGAACCAACTGATCTTATCCGCCCAGCAGATTGTATACAATCTTCGCATCTCAGCTTAACCTTGTGCCCCTCTCGCACTTCTTCATCCTGGAGTTGAACCCATGAAATCCTATGACGTGGTGATCATCGGCGGTGGCCCTGGCGGCTACAACGCTGCCATCCGTGCCGGCCAGCTGGGCCTGAGCGTAGCCTGCGTGGAAGGCCGCTCGACCTTGGGCGGCACTTGCCTGAATGTCGGCTGCATGCCATCCAAAGCGCTGCTGCATGCTTCCGAACTGTACGAAGCCGCCAGCGGTGACGAGTTCGCCCACCTCGGTATCGAAGTGAAACCCACCCTCAACCTCGCCCAGATGATGAAACAGAAGGACGAGAGCGTGACCGGCCTGACCAAGGGCATCGAATACCTGTTCCGCAAGAACAAGGTCGACTGGGTAAAGGGCTGGGGGCGCCTGGATGGCGTCGGCAAGGTCGTGGTCAAGGCTGAGGATGGCAGCGAGACCGCACTCCAGGCCAAGGATATCGTCATTGCCACCGGCTCCGAGCCCACGCCCCTGCCGGGCGTGACCATCGACAACCAGCGCATCATCGACTCGACCGGCGCGCTGTCGCTGCCGCAGGTGCCTAAGCACCTGGTGGTCATCGGCGCCGGCGTGATCGGCCTCGAGCTGGGTTCGGTATGGCGTCGCCTGGGCAGCCAGGTGACGGTCATCGAATACCTCGACCGCATCTGCCCGGGCACCGACGAAGAAACCGCCAAGACCCTGCAAAAGGCTTTGGCCAAGCAAGGCATGGCATTCAAGCTGGGCAGCAAGGTGACCCAGGCCAGCGCCAGCGCCGAGGGCGTCAGCCTGACCCTGGAGCCAGCCGCCGGCGGCACCGCCGAAACGCTACAAGCCGACTATGTACTGGTCGCCATCGGCCGCCGCCCCTATACCAAAGGGCTGAACCTGGAAAGCGTGGGCCTGGAAACCGACAAGCGCGGCATGCTCGGCAACGACCACCACCGCACCTCCGTGCCAGGTATCTGGGTGATCGGCGATGTAACCTCCGGCCCGATGTTGGCGCACAAAGCTGAAGATGAAGCCGTGGCCTGCATCGAACGCATCGCCGGCAAGCCCCACGAGGTCAACTACAACCTGATCCCGGGCGTCATCTACACCCGCCCGGAGCTGGCCACCGTGGGCAAGACCGAAGAGCAGCTCAAGGCCGAAGGGCGAGCCTATAAAGTCGGCAAGTTCCCCTTCACCGCCAACAGCCGCGCCAAGATCAACCACGAGACCGAAGGCTTCGCCAAGGTCATCGCCGATGCCGAAACCGATGAAGTGCTGGGTGTGCACCTGGTCGGCCCGAGCGTCAGCGAGATGATTGGTGAGTTCTGCGTAGCCATGGAATTCTCGGCCTCGGCGGAAGACATCGCCCTCACCTGCCACCCCCACCCGACCCGCTCCGAGGCCTTGCGCCAGGCAGCGATGAACGTGGACGGGATGGCGATGCAGATCTGATGTGAAACAGCGCGGGGCCGGGTTGCAGCCCTTCGCGTGTCGGAAATGATGCCGCGACGACCTACCACAAGACAGCAATGAGCTTCTTGCGGTAGGCGCGGATTCTGACGCTAGAATCTGTCGTAAAGCCATGGCTCCAAAGCCATTCGGGCTTTTTCGAACGCCCGAATAGCGCCTGCCTTGAGTAATGTCATGCCGACCTCGTCCAAACCATTAAGCAAGCAATGTTTACGAAACGGGTCGACATCAAACGGAATGCGGTTGCCTTGGTCGTCTACGATCTCTTGTTTCTCAAGGTCAATGCTGAGTTGAAAACCTGGCAAGCGCTCGACTGCGCCGAACAACGCTTCGACAGTATCCTCGTCGAGCGCGATCGGTAGAATTCCGTTTTTGAAGCAGTTGCCATAAAAGATTTCAGCAAAACTCGGTGCAATGATCGCCCTGATTCCCCAGTCATGCAAAGCCCAAGGCGCATGTTCACGGCTGGAGCCACAACCAAAATTACCCCGAGTCAACAAAACCCCAGCGCCTTCGAAGCGAGGCTGGTTCAGTGGAAAACTCAAGTTGAGTGGCCTTTTTGAGCAGTCCTGATAGGGTTCACCGTGGTCAAGATAACGCCACTCATCAAACAGATGCTGGCCAAAACCACTGCGCTCGATAATCATCAGAAACTGCTTTGGCAGGATCGCATCAGTGTCCACATTGGCACGATCCAACGGAACAACCTTACTTTTCAGGGAAGTGAATGGTTGCATAGCGGGCCTATACCTCTCCAATATCGACAAAGTGACCAGCGATTGCTGCAGCAGCTGCCATTGCCGGGCTGACAAGATGAGTGCGCCCACCAGGGCCCTGACGCCCTTCGAAGTTTCGATTCGAGGTCGACGCACAACGTTCGCCAGCGGTAAGCCTGTCCTCGTTCATGCCCAGGCACATGGAGCATCCGGCGTCCCGCCATTCAAAGCCGGCATCGATGAAGATGCGATCCAGTTTTTCCGACTCGGCCTGCTTTTTGATCAAGCCAGAGCCAGGAACGACTAGCGCCTGCTTGATAGTTGGAGCTACCTTTTTTCCTGCGACAACGGACGCCGCTAGACGAAGATCTTCGATCCTCGAGTTGGTACACGAGCCAATGAAGACTTTATCGAGAAAGATGTCTTTGATTGCCGTAGCCGGCGCCAAATCCATGTACTTCAAGGCGCGTTCAATACTTTGTCGTTTGACCGGATCAGGTTCATCCTGCGGGGATGGCACACATCCGTCGATGTCCACGACCATTTCCGGAGAAGTGCCCCACGTGACATGCGGTCTGATAGAACTCGCATCCATGCGGACTTCTGCGTCGAACACCGCCCCGGCATCACTGCAGAGGGTACGCCAATAGCGTTCGGCGTCATTCCACCGCTGCCCCGTCGGTGCCATCGGCTTAACTCGGATGTAAGCCGCTGTCGTATCGTCGAATGCCACCATGGCACAACGCGCGCCTGCCTCGATTGCCAGGTTGCAAAGTGTCATGCGGGCTTCCATCGTCATGCGCTCGACCGTGGAACCTGCGAACTCAATGGCATACCCCGTCGCGCCGGCGGTACCAATTCGCCCGATCAGTGCCAAGGCGAGATCCTTCGACGTTATGTAGGGATCAAGCTCGCCATCGATGGCGATACGCATGGTTTTGAGCTTTTTCATCGAAAGGCATTGGGTTGCCAGAACGTGCTCGATTTCCGACGTACCAATTCCAAAAGCGAGTGCAGCAAAGGCACCATGGGTCGTTGTGTGAGAGTCGCCGCACACGATCGACATGCCAGGAAGGGTGAGCCCTTGTTCAGGGCCTATCACATGGAGGATACCTTGACGATGATCGTCCATACCGAAAAGCGTCAGGTTGAATTCTGCGCAGTTTCGCTCGAGCGCATGGACTTGACGGCGAGCAATATCGTCCGTAATGCCTTTAGGCCGATCCTTGGTCGGAACGTTATGATCAGCAGTGGCCAACACAGAATCTACACGCCATGGACTGAGCCCATTCATTCGCAGGGCATCGAACGCCTGCGGACTGGTCACTTCATTGATCAATTGCAAATCGATGTATAGCAGAGTTTGGCCATCATCTGTTTCAAGAACCGCATGACGACGCCAGAGTTTCTCAAAGAGGGTAATCGGGTTCATTATACTTCTCTTATTTAGGGCCAGCGAACCCGGCTCCGCCTTTGACCCTGCATTGTGGGGGAGGCAAAACGGAGCCGGATACGCGGACGCTGGGAGTACCGATAGGCGCACGCGTCTACAGAGACACCGTATCCAATAAGTACTTGATGCACGTTTGACGTTACGGAACTCCGAGTTTCTAACTAAGCTTCCGCAACACTGGACTTGCAGGCCAAGCCCAGCAATCGCAACATTAAGAAATCATCACTTCTTATCCAAAGTCCTCAAGCTCTCAGGCAAGGCCCAGATCAAGAGCGCAGCTGCAATCAGACAAGTAGTCCCAATCAGATAAAGCGCCGGGGTCGTGCTGCCGGTAACGTCTTTAATAAAGCCAACCATTACAGGGCTAACAATGCCGCCTACCTGCCCCATCGTGTTGATCAGCGCAATTCCCGCAGCAGCTCCGGCGCCTGCCCCAGCAAGCAGTTTTGGTGGGAGTGACCAGAAAGTTGGAATGGAGGCGATGATGCCTGCGCCCAAAAGTGCTAGCGACAGGGTGAGATAAAGCACGTGCGCCTCAAAAATCCCCGCGCTGAAGAAGCCAATCGAGCCGATGACAACCAAGCCGCATACGAATTTTCTTCGCTCACCCGTAGCGTCAGACAAACGTCCAACCAGCACCATGCTGATAGCACCACACACGTAAGGCACAGCGGTCAGCAACCCAATGATCGTCGCACTTTCGATGCCAGCGCTACGGATGAGCTGCGGTGCCCAAAAATTCAGACCGTAAGACGCTACTTGGATCAGGAAGTAGATAAACGCCAGCATCAGGAAGCCTGGAAGGCGCAGTGCCGTCAGCAGAGACCCTTCATGCTTGTTCATTTCATGGCTGGCAATCCGGCTAGCAAGATAGGACTTCTCATCGGAACTCAACCAGTTGGCGTCACTGATGCGGTCTTTCAATGTAAACAGCACGACCAGGCCAAGTGCGATACAGGGAAGCCCACCTAACAGGAACAACCAGTGCCAGCCACGCATCTCGAAAAGCCCGTCCATATGGCCTAATACCAAGCCGGAAACCGGGGCTCCGATAAGGCCTGCAAAGGCAGACGCCAAGAACAGCATGGATGTGATACGGCCTCGATAGTGCTGGGGGAACCAAAGAGTAAGGTAATAAAGTACCCCTGGCGCAAAGCCGGCCTCCATGGCACCGATCAGGAAGCGCAAGACATAAAATTGCCACTCTGCTGTCACGAACACCATGAGTGCGGTAGCAAGGCCCCAGGACATCATGATCCGGGCGATCCACCGCCTGGCCCCGACCTTGTACAGCATCATGTTGCTCGGCACTTCGAACAGCACATAACCGACAACAAACAGGCCAGCGCCGAGTCCGTAGGCTGTATCACTGAGGCTGAGATCCGCCTGTAGTTGAAACTTCGCGAAACTGATGTTGATTCGGTCAAAAAATGCGAAGAGATAGCAAATCATAATCAGCGGCATCAGCCGCCATGCCACTTTCGATATCAGTTTCTTTTCGTCGATGGAAGTGGCGGCAATGCCGTCGCCAGGCGCGGAAACAGAAATAGACATTTAGGTTTCTCCAGGTGAGCTTTCTTGAGGGAAGCTCTAATTGTTTTTGTTTTCTGGCTTGCGACGTTGGTCGCTTTGTCAGGTATCAGCCATTGCCTAGAGGTAACGGATGAAGGTCACAATTACGGCCTGCTTTCGCCACTTGCCCCGGCATCTCATGCCCCAGCAAGGCGGGCAGCGAGCGAGACAACGTGAGCAAATGCGGAAGATTTATTCCTGTGTCGATCCCGACCTCTTCGCAAAGATTGACCAGGTCTTCCGTGCAGATGTTGCCCGAGGCACCAGGCGCGAAAGGACAGCCACCCAGCCCACCCAGCGAAGCATCGAACCGGCGGGCGCCAGCCTCGTATGCAGCCAATACATTGCTCAGACCGAGGCCTCGGGTATTGTGAAAGTGCAAGGTCAGCTGCGCGGCGGGAAGTTGGGTCAACACGCGTTTAACCAGATGGTAGACCTGGCGTGGATTCGCCATACCGGTGGTGTCCGCCAGCGTAATACCTTGCATCCCGAGCGCTTGATACGCATCAACCAAGCGCATGACGACATCTTCATCAATGCGGCCTTCGAAAGGGCAACCAAACGTCGTGGCCACAGTGCCGTTCAGGCTGACGGAGCTGCCACGGACGAGCGAAACCACCTCATCGAATGCAACGAGTGACTGCTCTCGGGTCATACGCATATTGGCTTTATTGTGGCTTTGGCTAGCTGACAACACCAGGTTCAACTCGTCAGCCTTGGACTCCAAGGCCCGCTGGGCACCTTTCAGATTCGGTACAAGCGCCACATAAACCACACCCGGCCGACGCTCAATTCCCTGAAATACTGCTTCGCCATCGCGCAGGGCAGGAATTGCCTTCGGCGATACGAACGACCCGGCCTCAATCCGACTGAAGCCGCCCAAGGACAGCTCGTTGATGAGCTTGATCTTGTCTGCCGTCTCGACCCAGACCGGTTCGATCTGCAGGCCGTCACGAGGCGACACCTCTTGGACGATGAGGCGTTGAGAGTAGTCGGTGATCATTGCACGACCCCCTCATCCTTCAGGCGTTGGATCGTTTCGTCAGGCAACCCCAAGTCACCGAGAACAGAATGCGTATGCTGACCAAGGCTTGGCCCCTGCCAATTGACACAGCCTGGCGTGTCCGACAGTTTCGGTACGATCCCCGGCATTTTCACTGTAGTTCCGTCGGGCAGCGTCGCATTCAGGATCATGTCGCGCGCCTGATAGTGCGGGTCGGCCACGATGTCTGCTACGGAGTAGATGCGCCCGGCTGGAACCTCAGCTTTTTCCAAGGCTTCAAGCACCGCATCGATCGGCAGCTTGGAACTCCACTGGGTGATTGCCTCATCCAGCAGCTCGCACTGGGCCGCTCGACCATCGTTGTGCTCAAACGCCGGGTCATTCGCCAGGTCTGGTCGACCAATCGTAATCATCAAGCGCTTGTAAATCGGATCGCTGTTACCGGCGATGACAACATACCCTTTGTCTGCCGTCGGGTAGGTGTTGGAGGGCGCGATACCTGGCAATGCACCACCGCTACGTTCACGAACATGGCCAAGCATGTCGTATTCAGGTACCAAGCTTTCCATGACGTTGAAAACGCTCTCTGCGAGCGACACATCAACTACCTGTCCGTCACCTTGACCTGTCTTGACACGCAATACGGACATAAGCGCACCAATTACGGCGTGCATGGAGGCCAGCGAGTCACCCAAGCTTACGCCGACGCGGGCTGGGGGTATGCCGGGAGTACCGGTGGTATAGCGGATACCTCCCATGGCTTCACCGATGGCACCAAAGCCGGGTCGATCTCGGTAAGGGCCCGACTGACCGTAACCTGAGATTCGCACCAACGTCAGTTTTGGATTCAACGCGTGGAGTACATCCCAGCCGAGGCCCAGTTTCTCCAGTGCACCGGGGCGCAGGTTCTCGATCAGAACATCAGCGCTTTCAACCAGCTGCTTGACGATGTCAATGCCAAACGCTGACTTCAGGTTCAATGCAATCGACTTTTTGTTCCTAGATTGCAGGTACCACCACAGCGACGTCCCTTCGTGCAGTTTTCGCCATTTACGAAGAGGGTCTCCCTGCCCCAAGGATTCGATCTTGATTACCTCGGCGCCGAATTCAGCCAGCATGCGGGCAGCAAACGGTGCAGCGATAAGCGTACCGATCTCGATCACCCGAAGTCCGTTGAGAGCAGTCATGGTGCAACCTCGTGTTTCTTGGAATTTGCACCAAGCGTATTTGAGGGCACCGCCCCGCTACCAACCGTAAATCGGCAATAGCCCTTCGCGAAACGCGAAGACCGCGCAGCTAGAGGCCCTGCAGGTGCTCGTAGAGCAAGCGGCTCACCGGCGATAGCGCGCAAGCATCCCGGATGACCAGCAACATGCTGCGCTTTGCCCATTCGTCTTCCAGCGCTGCAGACACCAAGCCCAACGGTTTGCCGATCAGCTCGAAGGCTTTGAGGGGCAGTACGCCAATCCCCAGGTCGGCCTGCACCATGCGGCACACCGCATCGAAGCCGGGGACGTGAATGCGCAGACGTAAAGGCTTGCCGCAGGCCCTGGCTGCGGCATGCGTGCGCAGGTTTATGAAGCTGTCGGCATGCAAGCCAACGTGATCGAAATCCAGGGTTTCGGCAAAGGATATCCGCCCCCTGTCAGCCAGGCTGTGCTCGGGCCGCATGACCACGACCAGATCGTCCTGACGATATTGCACAGCATGCAGGCCCTTGATTTCGGTATCGGCAGAGCAGATGCCGATGTCCGCGACCCCATCAAGAATTCCCTTCACCACCCCCGCGCTGGGGCGCTCTTCCAGGTTGATCTTGACCTGTTCGTGGCTGGCCATGAAGGCCTGGAGGTCCTCGGGGAGGAATTCGATGATGGCGGAGATATTGGCCAGCATGCGCACATAGCCGCGCACACCGTGCAGGTGTTCCCCGACATCGATGCTGATTTTTTCAATGTCGGCCAGGATCCGCTTGGCGTAGTAAAGCAACGTCTCACCCGCTGCGGTGAGCCCCATGCCTTTGGCGTTACGCTCGAACACCTCGATACCCAGCGCCTGCTCCATGTCGTTCATGCGCTTGCTCGCGGCGGACAGCGCAATCATTTCCCGCTCCGCGCCGCGCGTCAGCGTGCCCTCCTCGTGCACCGAGACGAAGAGCTGCAGGGTCATGAGGTCGATTCGACGAATGAGCTGCTTATGAAGCATTAGACCGACCTCGCGCTTGTTGGAGGGGCTGAAGATACAGGCAACCGAACGGCTATCGAATGGGTTTCAGTGTGGGTAGCAGGGGAATGTTAGCGGACGCCGATCAGCGTTGAGATTTTGAGTCGGATACGAGCACGGCTGCTTTCCTGGGCAGGGAAGCAGCCGTGACATCGTTGCCAATGTAGACCTGGTTTATCGCTGGCCGATAACCGAAGTGTTGCTTATTAATAAACTCTGTCACAAAACCTCTGGAAATTCGCGGCCTAGCGGGGAGGTTGATCCTGTGGAAGCGAAATTAAAGGTTGTCACAAAGCATCGCTTTTCAAAAAATCTCGGGGGTTTTCGTTTAATAAAGGTTGTCACAACAATAACGGTTGTCACAGCAAAGGTTCAGCCGGAGAAAAATCGCAGGGGTACGCCTCGGAAAAAACCCGAAAAAATTATGATGGTATCTTTTGTGCTTGGAACGGAGACAGTGGAGTTAGAGAATTGAACTGTGCCAGGACGGTTGCGCTAGAGAAAAACTCCCCGGGCGCGTCATTGACCAGCCAGTCGGTGGGTTGGGCGATGTCATGATGGTCCCGCCTGTGGCGGAGGCGCGTAAGCAACACGTTCTGTGAACGGGGTGTCCCGCACGGCCCGAAATACCGCAGCAGAAATGGAGCACTTTGTGATGAAAGCGAAGGCCTGATGGCTTCCGCATTTCCTCTCAGATCAGTGCGTCTGCTGTGCCATTTCAGTGTGCCTGGGCAGAGCAATCGAGATGAGTGCAGCGACCAATACGAAGACGCTGGAAACCCACAAGCAAGCCTCCAACCCATAGGCCTGAAACACCCAACCTGACAGCAGTGTGCCGACCAAACGACCGAGGGCGTTGGACATGTAGTAGAAGCCTACATCCAGGGAGACGCCATCTTCCTTGGCATAACTGACGATCAGGTAGCTGTGCAGCGATGAGTTCACGGCGAACAGCACACCGAACAGCATCAACCCACCGAGCAAGACTACCTTTGCCGACCAGCCTGCCGACAGGCCCACGGCAATGAGCGCAGGCAGTCCGGCCAGAGCGATTGCCCAGATGAAGGCTGCTCGGCCATCGGGTACATGACCACGCCTCTTGCCGGTGATATGGGGGGCAAACGACTGGACGATGCCATAGCCGATTACCCAGACGGCCAAGAAACCGCCGACCAGCCAGAAGTCCCAGCCAAACGCAGAGCTCAGGTACACCGGTAGTGCCACGACGAACCAGATATCCCGCGCACCGAACAAAACCAGCCGTGCGGCCGAGAGGATGTTGATGGCCCGGCTCTTGGACAGCATGTCGCGGAACTTCGGTTTGGCCTTGGCCTTGCCCAAGTCCTTTTTCAGCAGCATCAGACTACCGATCCAGATCAGGGCCAGCACCGCCGCCATGGCCAGCACCGCCTGGGTGAAACCGAGCAACGCGAGCAATGCTCCCCCGAGGAAAAAACCCACGCCTTTGAGAGCGTTCTTCGAGCCCGTCAGGATGGCCACCCATTTGTAGAGGATGCCTTGCTGGCTGTCCGGCACCAGGAGCTTGATGGAGCTCTTGGCGCTCATTTTGTTCAGGTCCTTGGCGATGCCGGAGAGCGCCTGGGCCGCCATCACCCACGGCACCGTCAGCGAGGCTGCTGGTACCGTGAGCATCAGCAGGGCGAAGACCTGCATGCCAAGGCCGATGTTCATGGTGCGGTTGAGCCCCAGGCGGGCGCCGAGGTAGCCGCCCACGAGGTTAGTGATCACGCCGAACACTTCGTAGAACAGGAACAGCGCCGCGATCTGCAGCGGCGTGTAGCCCAGCGAATGGAAGTGCAGTACCACCAGCATGCGCAAAGCGCCGTCGGTAAGGGTGAAGGCCCAGTAATTGCCGGTAACCAGCAGGTACTGACGCACTTCCGCAGACAGGGCTGACAACGCCTTCATGATCGCCATTTACTCCGCTGCGCCGACCAGGCGTGCTAGTTCAACCGCACGGTTGGCGTAGCCCCACTCGTTGTCGTACCAGGCGTAGATCTTCACTTGGGTACCGTTGACTACGAGGGTGGACAGCGCATCGATGATCGAGGACCGCGGATCGGTGCGGTAGTCGATGGACACCAAGGGGCGTTCTTCGTAGCCCAGGATGTCCTTCAGCGGTCCTTCGGTTGCGGCTTTCAGCAGCGCGTTGACCTCTTCAGCCGTTGTCTCACGTTCCACTTCGAACACGCAGTCGGTCAGCGAGGCGTTGGCCAGTGGTACACGTACGGCGTGACCATTCAGCTTGCCGCGTAGCTCGGGGAAGATCTCGGCGATTGCGGTGGCAGATCCCGTGGTGGTCGGGATCAGGCTCATGCCCGAGGCTCGGGCGCGACGCAGGTCCTTGTGCGGTGTATCCAGAATGCTCTGGGTATTGGTGAGGTCGTGAATGGTGGTGATCGAGCCGTGGCGTATGCCCAGGTTCTCGTGAATCACCTTGACCACCGGGGCCAGGCAGTTAGTGGTGCAGGAAGCGGCGGTGACGATACGATGCTGCGCCGGGTCGAATAGGTGCTGGTTGACGCCCATCACCACGTTCAGTGCGCCTTTCTCCTTCACTGGAGCGCAGACGACCACACGTTTGACGCCTTGATCCAGGTAGGCCTGGAGTACGGCTACCGACTTCATCTTGCCGCTGGCCTCGATGACCAAGTCACAGCCCGACCAGTCGGTGTCCGCGATGGTCTTGTTGGCGGTGACCTTGATGCGCTTGCCCTCGATCACTACCGCGTCGCCCTCTGCGCGGGCTTCACGGTGCCAGCGTCCGTGGATCGAATCGAAGTTGATCAGATGGGCATGGGTCTCGGCGTCACCGGCCGGGTCATTGATCTGCACAAACTCGAATTCCGGCCAGTCCCAGGAGGCGCGAAGCGCCAAGCGACCAATACGGCCAAACCCATTGATACCTACTTTGATAGCCATGTTCTTTTTCTCGAATCGCGATTAGCGAAAGGTCAGAGGGTGTCGCTGAACTGGTTGATATACCCAACGTGCGCAGGGTTCTGGATCGCACGTGGACGCAGGGCCTGGACCTGGGAAACAGCTTCCTGCACAGGGATGCCGCACTCGATCATCAGGCGGGCGGCAAACAGGCCGGTGCGGCCAGAGCCGCCCTTGCAGTGAATGGCGATCGTCTTACCGGTCATCACCAGCTCTTTCAGGCGTTCCCGGTGAGCCTTCCAGGCGGCCGCAAACGGCTCACCGGGCGCTTCGTCATCCTCGACCGGCAGGTGGAACCATTCGAGGCCCAGCAGTTGGCACTCCTCGGGAAGCAGATCGATCTCGTTCTGCAGCAGTTCTTCACTCGGCATCAGGGTTACCAGCGCGCTTGCGCCGGCATCGTGCAACGTTGCCAGAGCCTGAGATACCGATGTCTCCTTGGTACCTGGGCACGGAGTGAAGATCAGCTGGCCGACCAGTTCGGAATTAGCCAACACTGAATACGGGTGCAATTGCATGCTCACAAAGCCTCAAATGGATCGTTGATTGACACGCTTGGATAGTTCTTCAGCCGACTCTTTACGTTCGGAGTAGCGATCGACCAGGTAGTCGGAGCGATCACGAAGCAGCAGGGTGAACTTCACCAGCTCCTCCATTACGTCGACAACACGGTCGTAGTACGAAGAGGGTTTCATGCGACCCGCCTCGTCGAATTCCAGATAGGCCTTCGGCACGGACGACTGGTTAGGGATGGTGAACATGCGCATCCAGCGGCCGAGGACGCGCAGCTGGTTGACCACGTTGAAAGACTGCGAGCCGCCGCAGACCTGCATCACCGCGAGGGTTTTGCCTTGAGTGGGGCGCACGGCGCCCATGCTCAGTGGAATCCAGTCGATCTGCGACTTGAACACGCCAGTCATCGCGCCGTGGCGCTCTGGCGAGCACCAGACCATGCCTTCCGACCACAGCACCAGGTCGCGCAGCTCCTTGACTATGGGGTGGTCATCGGGCACGTCATCCGCCAGTGGCAGCCCGGTCGGATTGAAGATCCGCGTCTCGGCACCGAAGTGCTCCAGCAGGCGTGCCGCTTCTTCCGTCAGCAGGCGGCTGAACGAGCGTTCGCGGGTCGATCCGTACAGCAGCAGGATGCGAGGGTTATGGGTGGACTTTTGCTCGACTGCCAGTTTGTCTGCTGTCGGCAGGTCGACCAGATCGTTGTCGATATTCGGGATATGGTGTTCGGTCATGATTTACTCCTGAGTCAAGGCGCCAGATGGCTGATCGAACCAGCGGCGCTTGAGCCACAAGGCCACGCCCACCAGGGAGATCAGTACCGGCACTTCCACCAAGGGCCCGATGACGGTGGCAAACGCGACCGGCGAGGCAAGGCCGAAGGTGGCGATGGCCACGGCAATGGCCAGTTCGAAATTGTTGCTCGCTGCAGTGAACGCCAGCGCCGTGGTACGTGGGTAGTCAGCTTCCAACAGCTTGCCCATCCAGAAGCTGATGAAGAACATCACCACGAAGTAGATGGTCAGCGGGATAGCGATGCGCAGCACATCCAGCGGCAGTTGCAGCACCATGTCGCCTTTCAGGCTGAACATGGCGACGATGGTCAGCAGCAACGCCACAAGGGTCAGCGGGCTGATCTTCGGGATGAATCGCTCCTGGTACCAGGTCTCGCCCTTGCTGCTGATCAGGATCTTGCGGGTCAGGAAACCAGCCAGGAACGGGATGCCCAGGTAGATCAGCACCGATTGGGCGATATCGAGGAAGCTGGTCTCAATGACGCTACCTTCAAGGCCAAACAGCGGCGGCAACAGCCCCAGGAAGATCCAGGCGTACACGCTAAAGAACAGGATCTGGAAAATGCTGTTGAAGGCGACCAGACCCGCCACGTACTGGTTGTTGCCACCGGCGATCTGGTTCCACACCAGCACCATGGCGATGCAGCGTGCCAAGCCGATGAGGATCAGGCCGGTCATGTACTCAGGCTTGTCGGAAAGGAAGACAACGGCCAGCCCGAACATCAGGACCGGGCCGATCACCCAGTTCTGGATCAGCGACAGGGCAAGGATGCGCTTGTCCTTGAATACCTGTGGCAACTCCTCGTATTTCACCTTCGCCAGAGGTGGGTACATCATTACGATGAGGCCAATGGCGATGGGGATGTTTGTCGAGCCTACCGACAGGCTATTCAGCCACGCAGGCAATCCCTGGAACAGGCTGCCCAGACCAATGCCCAGGCCCATGGCCAGAAAGATCCACACCGTCAGGTAGCGGTCTAGAAAGGAAAGTCGGCTTTTGCTCATGGTGGATCTCCCTAAACGTCAGAGCGTTCCGATACGGGCCAGCTCGGCCTTAAGCTGGGCGGCATCCAATTGTTCGAAAGGCAGCGCGAGGAATGCATTGAGGCGTCGTTTGATCTGCTCAAGCGTGACGTCGAACGCTGCGTCCAGTTCGGCGGTGTTGCCCTGCTGGTCAGAAGGGTCAGAAAGCCCCCAGTGGGCTTTCACTGCTGGTCCGAAGAACACGGGGCAGGCTTCGCCAGCGGCCTTGTCGCAGACGGTGATGACAAAGTCCGGTGCCAGCTCGGCATGCGCGTCACTTGACTTGCTGCTGAGGCCCTCGGTGGAGATACCAGCACGCTGCAGCGCGGTGATGGACAGCGGGTGCACATCACCCTTTGGCTGGCTGCCGGCGCTGTAGGCCTTCATGCCGGCCGGGGCCAGATGATTGAAAACAGCCTCGGAGAGGATGCTGCGGCAGCTATTGGCGGTGCAGAGGAACAGAACTTTCATCGGTTTTTCTCGGCAATGATCAGCAGCAGGAGGCGACGCGTTGAGGGCGGTCACCCATTGTGTCCAGTCGTTTAGTGCTAGCACTCAGCCATTCGCGGTTGGCCTCCAGCGTCGTCGCCAGGACCTCACGTACCCAGCCGGGAAGCGATGGATGCAGGCGGTAATAAACCCACTGGCCCTGACGCCGGTCTTCCAGCAGGTCACACGTGCGCAGTTGCGCCAGGTGGCGGGAAACCTTGGGCTGGCTTTCTTCCAGCGCGCAGGTCAGTTCACAGACGCAGAGTTCTTCCTCGCGAGAGATCAGCAGCATCATCCGAATGCGGTTCTCGTCGGCGAGGCATTTGAAAACCTTGGTAGGTGTCAGCGAGTCAGTCATAGCAATTCTCAGTGTTTAGTTTTCACGAGGACGAACATTTTGATGCGCTCATGAATCTCATGAAGCGTGCGTCGGAAGGCATCGTGTTGGTCACTGGTAACAGGGTCTTCGAAGTTCCACGCCAGAACCTCGCCGAGGGCAGGCAAAGTAAGGCACTCATGGGCTGCCTTGTCGCAGAGCGTAATCAAGTAGTCGAACCGTTCCCCTGCAAACTCGTCGATGGACTTGCTGCGTAGAGCCTTGGTATCGATATCGAGATATTCGAGGGCGTCATAGGTGCGCGGATCGACTTGGCCAGGCTGGGTACCTGCGCTAAAAACTTCGAAATGCACAGGGTCTGTGTGCCGGAGCAAAGCTTCGGCGAGCTGGGAGCGAGCGGCGTTTGCGGTGCAAACAAACAGAACGCGGGTCTTGCCAGTCATCACTTGGTACCCTGAGTGTATATGGTTTTTCGAATATACGCTTTTTCGAATGTGTCGCAACCCCTCGATGATGGGTGGCTTTACATGTGCGCGTTCATGCACATATATTGGCTGCATGACGACCAACCAAAATCTCCGTGCTCAAGCCATCGAAGCCGCCATCGAGTCGCTAGACGAGACCTTCTTCAAAGCGCTTTGCGAGCCTTCCAGAGTCGCGGTTTTCAAGCGCGTACTTTTGCTCGGCCGGGCGGATGTCGGCGAAATCGCCAAAGAGCTGCCACAGGAGCGCTCGGTGATCTCCAGGCACCTGCAGGTATTGCATGACGCCAAGATCGTGAAGGCCACCAAGGTGGGTCGGCAGGTGTTCTATGAAGTAAATGGTGGGTCGATCGTCGAGCGACTGGAGGGCCTGCTCCAGCGAACCAAAGGTCTAGTATCGATCTGCTGTCCGTAGTCCGGCCTTTTTTTGCCTTTAGATATGCATGAGTGCGCATATATGAATGAGTTGGATCGCGTTCTGGATGTGGTCGTTATCGGTGGTGGGCAAGCAGGTTTGGCGACTGGCTGGCATTTACAGCAGCACGGCTTGGATTACCTCATCTTGGATGAGCAGACATCCCCGGGCGGTAACTGGCGTAACTACTACGAAAGCTTGCAGTTGTTCTCACCATCGGAGTACTCAGCGCTGCCGGGGCGAGCGTTTCTTGGCGATCCCAAGGACTACCCGGTGCGAAATGAAGTGGTGCAGTACCTGGAGGCATACGCCGCCGAGTTTCAGCTCCCTTTTCAGGGCGGTACCCGAGTGGTGGCGGTCGTACAGAAGGGCAAGGCATTTGAGGTTCGCACCGCCAACGGAGCGAATTTCACTACGCGTGCTGTGGTAGTGGCATCAGGTGGCTTCAGCCGTCCTTTCATGCCTGACATTCCTGGGCTAGAGAGCTTTTCAGGACACTGTCTGCAGATAAAAAAGCAGCTCCGAAAAGCTGCTTTTCTGCCCTACTCCCCCTTTTTATGCTTGTGGGGTTTCAGGTCTGGGTGATCCTTCTGCTTCTCAGGCGTGACCCGCTGCCTCTTGTCCGGAGTGCCATCTTCGTTGGTGCGTTTAGGGCCTGGCTTGATGCTCATGCAAATTTCCTTTTCCGCTTGGGTTGTTGAGTACTGCTATGTAGTTAGTCGAGCTTCTGGCTGCTGTCAAAGCAGCTCGATGTGGAATCGCTATCGACCTCACGTGTTCAGCCCGTTGCAGCATTAGAGGCCTGAGTAGGTGCTTCCGGTCAAAGTCTTGCAAGGGGCAGTAAAATCAAGAGCTGAGCGATACGAGGATGTCTGGACGTTCATCATCCCGAGTACGGTGTGGAACAGGTTGTCGTGGCTCAGTGGCGAGCTCGTCTGTGCTTTCAAGCAGCCCACATTGAGGCGTTCGCTTTTCGCGAGAGAATCAGACATCCAGAGCACCAATGGCACCTTGGTTTGCTCATCTGGGGCCATCGCATAGGGCAGCCCATGCAGGTAAAGACCACCCTCTCCCAGTGACTCTCCGTGATCTGAGACGTACATGAGCGCAGTGTCGAATTTGGTATTCGCAGCCAGGATGTCGATCAGCCCGGCCGTCACGTAGTCGGTGTAGAGGATCGAATTGTCGTAGGCATTGATCACCTCCTGCTGCTTACATTTGTCGAGCTCATTGGTCTCGCAGACCGGCCCGAATTTCTTGAACTGCGGGGGGTAGCGCTTGTAGTAGGCCGGGCCGTGACTACCTTTGTAGTGGAGCACCAGGACTGCATCGCCTTCCTGACGCTTGATGAAGTCCTCCATCTCCGAAAGCAGCACCCCGTCCTTGCACTCGTCGCTGGTACACAGTTGAGCATCTGCGTGTTGGGTAGCCTTGTGGTTTGGCACCCGATCACAGACCCCTTTGCAGCCCGAATTGTTATCAGTCCACATGACACTGATGCCTGCCCGCTGAAGCACATCGAGCAGCCCTTCTCGGCTCTTGGCCAAGCCGTCCTTGTACTCATCCCTCCCGACGTCCAAGAACATGCATGGCAGGGAAACCGCAGTGGCAGTGCCGCACGAGCTCACATTCGAGAAGCTGATGACATTGCGCTTTTCCAGCTCTGGATTCGTATCGCGGGAGTAGCCATTAAGGGAGAAGTTGGCGGAACGTGCGGTTTCCCCCACTGCCAGTACCAGCAGCTTGGGTTTGCGAGCCGCTCCCTGCCTGGTCACCACGGCGTCGGTACCAATGGAGGTCAGCGCTTTCGGTGTGGCCAGCTTGCGTTTCAGGTAACCATGACCGGCAGCAAACAAATTGGTGGGAACCAGAATGAGCCGGATCTCCCGATTGTTGCGTAGGAGGGAGGCATAAGACTGGTACTGGCTCAGCACGATACCAGCAAGGGTTACCAGTGCGAGCGACAGGACGATGAGTCTGCTACCCAACGCTTTGGTCCAGGGCTTGCGTCGCAGGGGCACCAGACAGATCAGGTAGACGGGCAATACCCCTACCATTGCCACCCAGAGGCCAAGTTTCCAGTTCAGTAGCTCGGACACCTCACCGACGTCGGTCTCCACGACGTTGGTGAACATCGTGTAATCAATGACGATGCCGTAAGCACTCATGAAGTAGCTGGCGAACGACGCGCTGATCAGCACCAGGCACAGCAGAGGTTTTGCGAGTCTTGACCATGACAGCAAGCTAAGTACGGTGAACACCCAAACGAACACTACGACTGGCAGGCTGGCGGCGAGCAACCAGTTAACTTCATCAGTGTTGAATGCCAGGCGCCAGAGCACACGCCAAAGCTCAGCGTTCACGAACAACAACAACCAAAAAGTTACTAGCGCGATGAGTAAATTGGTGCTGATGCCTTCCTGTCTAACTTTGCGAATAGCATGGATCCATTTACTTAACAGGATGTGAACAATGGATTTAGAAGGTGTCATTATCAAACTCTAGGGAGCTGCTCATCCATGGCGCTGGTTATGAATAGTCGGGAGCTAAACGGCAAGCCATCGACAGACACTGAGCGAATCAGGCCGTACAGAGCGCCAGAGACCTTGATCCCCTTAGCCTGAGGACGCTTAGGATGTGTGAGGCATAGGATTAAATGAGAAATTAGCTCTCGCTAGGCGCATTATTTCCGCCACACGATAACGTCATGATGACTTCGCGATTACAATGCTGACAGAATCGCGATAATGACTTTTTCGATTGTAAATGCTCAGGCTATGATAAAAAATCGGACAGGTCCGACTCTTTGAGTAGTCAATGCCATCTGGCGAATTAAATTAAATTTCATAAACAAACCAGCTTCGTTTTGTCGTACGCTAATTTTGAACTTTTACTTTAACTTAAAAGTCATTCTAACGAGCAGAACACTTCTTTCACCTTTTGCTCGTGCTGATGTCACCTATCGATGAGGGACGAATACCATGAGTTTTCTCAAAAATTTATTGGGCGGCCACCACGGCCGTGGCAACCACGGCGGTGGCAAGCATCACGGTAGTGGGCACGGGAGTGATCGACATGACCGGCATGGTCGCTTCGAGCAGCAGCAATCCTGCGACAGTAATGACCGGGTGATTGAGGATGGTCGCGTAATAGCTCAAGCCCCAATCAAAGATCTGCAGACTTGCAGGCACTGCCGGACCGCAAACGCCCCGTCCGCACGCTTTTGTCTAAACTGCGGAACACCACTATCGAGTGGTTGCACGGCCTGCGGCTCATCCCTGACAGCAGGAGCAAAATTCTGCAGCCAGTGCGGCCAAGCCACCCATTAGCGCATGGCCACACTGGAAATCCAACGCGACCACTACCCTGTGCAAGGAGAAATACGTGGGATCGAATCATGATCATGGCAGTGCCGCGCTTCGTGAGGGGCATCAGAAGAAACTAGTCATGGCATTGGTCCTGACCGGTAGCTTCATGATCGCTGAAGTGATCGGCGCATGGATTACCGGCAGCCTGGCGTTGCTGTCGGATGCGTCTCACATGTTCACCGACACCGCCGCTTTGGCAATTTCGTTGATTGCGCTTCAGATCGCAAAGCGGCCGGCGGATCAGAAAAGAACCTTTGGCTATGCGCGGTTGGAGATCCTAGCCTCCACGTTCAACGCCGTGCTGCTCTTCCTGGTGGCGATGTACATCTTGTACGAGGCCTACCAGCGCTTCTTCATGCCGGCGGAGATCGCCACCGGGGCGATGATGTGGATCGCAATTGTCGGCCTGATCATCAACCTGATTTCAATGCGACTGCTGGCATCTGCCAGCAACGAGAGCCTCAACGTCAAAGGCGCCTACCTCGAAGTCTGGAGCGACATGCTCGGATCGTTGGGCGTGATCATCGCAGCCCTCATTATCCGCTTTACCGGCTGGACCTGGGTCGACACGGTTGTCGCCGTAGCGATCGGCCTTTGGGTATTGCCGCGGACTTGGCAATTGCTTCGAGAGAGCCTGGGGATTCTTATGGAAGGTGTACCCCGGGGGCTCAACGTGGCGGCAATCGAGGCCACGATCCTCAAGGTCGACGGCGTCACGGATGTCCATGACTTGCACGTTTGGGCCGTCAGCAGCGGAAGCAACGTGATGACGTCGCACGTGGTCGTCCGAGACGCAGCAGATGGAGATGCTGTGCTAGCGGCCGTCGTGGATGCAGTCAGCGACGCGTTCGAAATCCATCACTGCACCATTCAGATCGAGCGCGCAGCTTTCCACGAGAACGTTCCGTCGCCGTCGCATTGATCGGCCGGTAGACACCTGATCAACACACCGCCGCCAACGTCGGGGGGGTGTTGTCGAGGAAAGGTAAGGATGGATAGGCGACAGCAGAAGCAGGGGGGCTCGCAGAATTCGGAAAAAATCGTACGCTAAGGTTTTCCGGGCATCCGTAGGGGCCGAAACTTCCCGTCTTCCAGTCTGCGGCTCTGCCGCCAGACGTAATCGCCGGTGAGGTTGATGTGCTCCCAGCCCAGCGGCGACAGGAATTGCAGCAGCTCGCCGTCCACCGGCTTGCCGGCCTCGACCAACCCCTGGGTGGCGCGCTCCAGGTACACCGTGTTCCACAGCACGATAGCCGCCGTCACCAGGTTGAGGCCGCTGGCCCGGTAGCGCTGCTGCTCGAAGCTCCGATCCCTGATTTCCCCAAGGCGGTTGAAGAACACCGCCCTGGCCAGCGAGTTGCGCGCCTCACCTTTGTTCAGGCCGGCATGCACGCGGCGGCGCAGCTCAACACTTTGCAGCCAGTCTAGGATGAACAGCGTGCGTTCGATCCGGCCCAGCTCGCGCAGGGCCACGGCCAGGCCGTTCTGGCGCGGATAGCTGCCGAGCTTGCGCAGCATCAGCGAGGCAGTGACGGTGCCCTGTTTGATCGAGCTGGCCAGGCGCAGGATGTCGTCCCAATGGGCGCGGACGTGCTTGATGTTCAGGGTGCCGCCGATCAGCGGCCGCAGCGTCGGGTAGGTCTGCACGCCCTGCGGCACGTACAGCTTGGTTTCGCCGAGGTCGCGGATGCGCGGCGCGAAACGGAAGCCCAGCAGGTGCATCAGGGCGAAGACGTGATCGGTGAAGCCGGCCGTGTCGGTGTAGTGCTCCTCGATCCGCAGGTCGGACTCGTGGTACAGCAGGCCGTCGAGCACATAGGTGGAATCGCGCACGCCGACATTCACCACGCGGGTGCTGAACGGCGCGTACTGGTCGGAGATATGGGTGTAGAACAGCCGTCCCGGCTCACTGCCGTACTTCGGGTTGACGTGTCCGGTGCTCTCGCCCCGGCCGCCAGCCCGGAAACGCTGGCCATCGGAGGATGAGGTGGTGCCGTCGCCCCAGTGGGCGGCGAAGGCATGCTGGTACTGGTGGTTGACCAGCTCGGCCAGGGCCGCCGAATAGGTCTCGTCGCGGATGTGCCAGGCTTGCAGCCAGGACAGCTTGGCGTAGGTCAGACCGGGGCTCGACTCGGCCATCTTGGTCAGCCCGAGGTTGATCGCATCACCGAGGATCGCGGACAGCAGCAACGTCCGGTCTTTGGCCTCGGCCCCGTCCTTCAGGTGGGTGAAGTGGCGGCTGAAGCCCGTCCAGTCGTCCACGTCCATCAGCAGTTCGGTGATCTTGATGCGCGGCAGTAACTGACTGGTCTGGTCGATCAGCGCCTGCGCCCGATCCGGCACCGCCGCATCCAGCGGGGTGATCTTCAACCCGGACTCGGTGAGGATGGCATCGGGCAGCTCGTTGTCCTTGGCCAGGCGGGCGACAGTGGCCAACTGCTCGTCCAGCAGCTGCAAGCGCTCTTCCAGATACTGGTCGCTGTTCGGGTTGATCGCCAGCGGCAGGGCCTGTTCCCGCTTGAGCGCGGCGAACTTCTCGGCCGGCAACAGGTAGTCGTCGAAGTCGCGGAACTGCCGCGAGCCCTTGACCCAGATGTCGCCGGAGCGCAGGGCGTTCTTCAGCTCGGACAGGGCGCAGATTTCGTAGAAGCGCCGGTCGAGGCCTTCCGGGGTGATCACCAGTGGCTTCCAGCGCGGCTTGATGAAGGCGGTGGGAGCATCGGCCGGCACCTTGCGCAGGTTGTCGGCGTTCATCTCGCGCAGCGTCTGCACGGCTGCCAGCACGCCCTGCGCGGCCGGGGCGGCGCGCAGCTCCAATACCTCCAGCAGAGCCGGCGTGTAGCGGCGCAGGGTGGCGAAGTTCTCGCCGACCAGGTGCAGGTGGTCGAAGCCCTCCGGCCGGGCCAGCAGCTCGGCTTCGCTGACGCTCTCGGTGAACTCGTCCCAGGGGATCACCGCCTCGATGGCGGCATAGGGGTCGCTGCCGGCTTCCTTGGCCTCCAGCAGCGCCTGGCCGATCTTGGAGTACAGGCGCACCTTGTCGTTGATCGCCTTGCCCTGCTTCTGGAACTGCTGCTGATGCTTGTGCTTCGCGCCGCTGAACAGCTTGACTAGGATGCGGTCGTGCAGATCCACCAGCTCATCAATCACGGTTGCAGTGCTCTCCAGCACCACGGCGGCCAGGGTCGCATAGCGCCGCTGCGGCTCGAACTTGCCGAGGTCTTTGGGCGTCATCTGCCCACCCTCGCGGGCCAGCTTGAGCAGGCGGTTCTGGTGGATGTGCCGGCCCAGGACTTCGGGCAAGTCCACCAGCTGAAATGTCTTCAGCCGCTCGATGTGCTCAAGCATGTGCCGAGAGTTGGGTTTCAGCGGTGCCTGGCGCAGCCAGGTCAACCAGGTGATGCTGCTGCCGGCCTTGAGCTTCAACAGCTCGTCCAGCTTGGCCCGATGCGAGTCCGTGAGCGGTTCAACCAGGGCGCGGTAGACCCGCCGATTGGCCCGTGCAATGGCCTCCGAGCAAGCCCGGTCGATCACGCTCAACGCCGGCAGGATGCGTCGCTTCTGCCGCAGGCTCTCCAGCGCCTGGCCGGCCAGCAGCAAGCCCTTGTCGGTCTGCTGGGCCAGTTCGGTCAGCTCGCGCACCAGGGCGCGGAAGTCGGACAGGCCGAACGGGGCCAGTTGAAGGTAGGTGCGCAGTTCCTGGGCGTGCTCGCGACGGGTCACATCGCGCTCGCCGTACTTCGTCCAACTCGCCGGATCGGTCTGGACTTGCTTGGCCACCCACAGGATGACCGGTTCGGGCAGCTCGCTGTCAGTGCCCAACGCATAGCCGGGGTAGCGCAGCAGGCAGAGTTGCACGGCGAAGCCGAGGCGGTTGGCGTCGCCGCGCCGCTGACGGATCAGCGACAGGTCGGAGTCGTTGAAGGTGTAGTAGCGGATCAGGTCATCCTGGCTTTCTGGCAACGCGAGCAGGGTGCCCCGCTCCGTGGCCGAGAGGATCAAGCGACGCGGCATGTGTCAGTCGTCCGTGCGGAGGTACTGGTAGAGGGTTTCCCGGCTGATGTTGAACTCGCGGGCAAGCTGCGCCTTGGGCTCGCCGGCCGTCGCTCGCTGCCGCAGGGTAGCAGCCTGCTCATCGGACAGGGCTTTCTTGCGGCCCCGGTACGCGCCACGCTGCTTGGCCAAGGTGATGCCCTCACGCTGCCGCTCGCGGATCAGGGCGCGCTCGAACTCAGCGAAGGCCCCCATCACCGACAGCATCAGGTTGGCCATCGGCGAGTCCTCGCCAGTGAACACCAGGCCCTCCTTCAGGAACTCGATGCGCACGCCGCGTTGAGTCAGCTTCTGTACCAAGCGACGCAGGTCATCGAGGTTGCGGGCCAGCCGGTCCATGCTGTGCACCACCACTGTATCGCCTTCGCGGACGAAGCTCAGCAGCGCTTCGAGCTGGGGGCGCTGGGTGTCCTTGCCCGATGCCTTGTCGGTGAACACCTTGCTCACCTGTGTCTGTTCCAGCTGGCGTTCCGGGTTCTGGTCGAAGCTGCTGACCCGGACGTAGCCGATGCGGTGCCCCTGCACGATGTCTCCTTGGTTGAAGGCGGCTTAAGTGCTCCTTCTGTTCCGTTGTGCCTCAAACCCCGTTTCTGTCAGGCTGAAATCTATGACCTTCGCAGGCATGTGTCAAAAATGCGAAAGATGACTCTATTCTGACTAAGCGGCGCGGCCCTGCCTGACATCCAGTTAGGGTATGCCTCAATCTGACGGTAGCGAGTCGCAGGCGTTCGGATCGGCATCGGTTTCGTTCCCTGTCTTGGCACGCGCTTCGAAGCGTTGATAACACTCCAACCCGCAGAAGTGCTCGACGTATTCCGCGCCTTCCGGGGTGAAGGCGGCATCGAGCGGGATTTCCTTGCAGCACACGCAGCAACTGGTGGTGGTCGAGTCACTTGCATTCATGGTGGCACCCCTCCATTGACTGACGAAGACGGCGAATGCCGCCGCCGGCATTGGCTTCGCGAACAGGAAGCCTTGTCCTGTGTCGCAGTCCGCTTGTCGCAATAGATCAAGACTCGCCGATGTTTCCACGCCTTCAGCCACCACATCCATGCCCAGCCCGTGCGCAAGCTGAATCACGGTGTGCACGATGGTTTGGTCGCGGCGGTCGTTGGCGAGCCCGGCGACAAACGATTGGTCGATCTTGAGCGTGCTGATTGGGCAGCACTTCAGATGTTGCAGACAGGAATACCCCGTCCCGAAGTCATCGGCGGCGAAGCGCACACCGATCTGCCGCAAGGCGTCCAGGGCGGGGAAGATCGCCGGATCACCAAACGCGACCGATTCGGTCAGCTCGATTTCGAGATACTCGGCGGGCAACTCGGCATCAGCCAGCACGCCCTTTACCCACCCGTCGAAGTCCGGTCCCACTTGGCTCGCCGAAGCATTGACGGCCAGCCGGAACGGTCGCCATGCCAGCATTCGCCAGTCACGCATCTGGCGGCAGGCTTCGCCCAGCACCCAAGCGCCGATTTCAGGCATCAGGCCGGACGATTCGACCACGGGCAGGAACTGGCCCGGTGGCAATAGTCCAAGCGTCGGATGACGCCAGCGCAACAGGGCTTCCGCGCCGACAATCCCACCACTGCGCAGATCGACGACGGGCTGGTAGTGCAGTTCAAGCTGCCCGCGCTCGACCGCTTGGGCCAGTTCCGGCGTCGTCCATCCATCCGGCCGGAAAGCGCTCATTCTCTTTCCCTGAATGCCCGCAACGCCCGCGACAGGGACAGAAGGAACAGGCCGGTCAAACCGAGCGCCGCGATGACCCAATGCTCGCCGAGGAAAGCACCGGCGGTTGTGCCGGCCAGCACGACAGCGAGGATGGGCAGGTGGCAGGGGCAAGTCAGCACAGCCAGTCCGCCCCACAGGTAGCCGGTGATCGGTTTGTGCGTCTCGGACGGCAAGCGCTCGGGGTTGTTCATGGCAGACTCTCCGCGTGCTGTGCCGGCTCGGTCGGCAGGGTGGCCAACTGCACTTCCAGATCGGCCAACGCTTCGCGCCGACGCTCGACGAACTGACGCAGCAGGGCAAGCTGCGCGGCCGCTTCGTCGCCGTCCGCCGCATCCAGCGCCCGGCACAGCCGCGCCAGCGCGTCGAGGCCGATGCCCGCCTCGAAGGCCGCCCGCACGAAGCACAGCCGTTGCAAGGCGGCGTCATCGAACAAGCCGTAGCCGCCTGGTGTGCACGCCACCGGGCGCAGCAATCCGCGCAGCAGGTAGTCGCGCACGATATGCACGCTCACCCCGGCATCAAGAGCCAGCCGGGACACCGTGTAGGCGTTCATTGAACACCTCCTTTTTCTCACCCGGCGCAGCAGGAAAGCTGCTTCACATCCTTGTTGAAGGTCTGCGCCGCGAGCTTCAACCCCTCGACCATCGTCAGGTAGGGGAACAACTGGTCGGCCAGTTCCTGCACCGTCATGCGGTTGCGAATGGCCAGAGCCGCCGTCTGGATCAGTTCACCCGCTTCCGGCGCGACCGCCTGTACGCCGATCAGCCGATGGCTGCCTTCCTCGATAACCAACTTGATGAAGCCGCGTGTGTCGAAGTTGGCGAGCGCACGCGGCACGTTGTCCAAGGTCAAGGTGCGGCTGTCGGTCTCGATCCCGTCGTGGTGGGCTTCCGCCTCGCTGTAGCCCACGGTCGCCACTTGCGGATCGGTGAACACCACGGCCGGCATTGCGGTCAGGTCGAGCGCCGCATCGCCGCCGGTCATGTTGATCGCGGCACGGGTGCCGGCCGCTGCCGCCACATAGACGAACTGCGGCTGGTCGGTGCAGTCGCCGGCCGCGTAGATGTTCGGGTTGCTCGTGCGCATGCCTTGGTCGATGACGATGGCACCTTGCGCATTGACAGTGACCCCCGCTGCGTCCAGCGCGAGGCTGCGCGTGTTCGGTGTCCGACCGGTGGCAACCAGCAGTTTGTCGGCGCGCAATTCACCGTGCGTGGTGGTCAGCACGAATTCACCGTCCATATGGGCGACCTGGCTGGCTTGCGTGTGCTCCAGCACCTCGATGCCCTCGGCACGGAAAGCGGCTGTCACCGCCTCGCCGATGGCCGGGTCTTCACGGAAGAACAAGGTATTGCGCGCCAGGACCGTGACCTTGCTGCCCAGCCGGGCAAAGGCTTGCGCCAGCTCCAGCGCCACCACCGACGAGCCGATTACGGCAAGGCGTTCGGGAATGGTGTCGCTCGCCAGGGCCTCGGTGGAAGTCCAGTAGGGTGACTCTTTCAACCCCGGAATCGGCGGGACCGCCGGGCTGGCACCCGTGGCGACCAGGCAGCGGTCGAACATCACGACGCGCTCGCCACCCTCGTTCAAACGGACGGTAAGGCTCTGGTCGTCCTTGAAGCGCGCCTCACCGTGCACAACGGTGATGGCCGGATTACCGCCCAGGATGCCTTCGTACTTGGCGTGCCGCAGTTCGTCGACGCGGGCCTGCTGCTGGGCCAGCAGCTTACTGCGGTCAATCGTAGGCACAGTTGCCGCAATACCGCCATCGAACGGGCTTTCCCGGCGCAGATGGGCGATGTGGGCGGCGCGGATCATGATCTTGGACGGCACACAGCCGACATTGACGCAGGTGCCGCCGATGGTGCCGCGCTCGATCAGCGTGACCTGCGCGCCTTGCTCGACGGCCTTCAGCGCCGCCGCCATCGCGGCTCCACCGCTGCCAATGACCGCTACCTGCACCGGGGGCTCGTTGCCACTGTGCTTTTCGGCGGCGGCCATCCATCCCCGCACCTTGTCGAGCAGTCCGACGCGGTTGTCCGCCAGTGGCGCATCGGCTAGCGTTGCCTTGTAGCCCAGTCCGGCCACGGCGGCAGTCAGCGCGTCCGGCGATGTGCCCGGCACGATGGCGAGTTGCGCTGTGCCCTTCGGATAGGACACCAGCGCCGACTGCACGCCTGGCACTTTTTCCAGCGCTTCCTTGACGTGCGCCGCGCACGAGTCGCAAGTCATGCCGGTGATTTTTAGATGGGTCATGCAACAGATCCTTTATCGTTTGTGGCGCCAGACAATGACGTCCGTTGTGCTGCGGTGCCGTTTTCAGTGACTCACTGCTTGACGCTGGACGGATAGCCCGCGTCTGCGGTTGCCTTGGTCAGCTTCTGCACGCTGGTCTTGGCATCGTCGAAGGTGACGACCGCTTGGCGTGTCTCGAAAGTCACGTCAACTTTGCTGACGCCTTCGACCTTGGAAATCGCCTTCTTGACAGTGATCGGGCAGGCGGAGCAGGTCATGCCCGGTACGGACAGCGTGACGGTCTGGGTGGCGGCCCAGACGGGGGCAACAACGGCGGCGAGGGCGAGGGAGGCAAACAGTTTCTTCATGGTGAACTCCGATCAGTAGAAAAATGGCATGACGTAGGGAAATCCGAGCGCGACCAGAACCAGCGCGGCCACGATCCAGAAAATGAGCTTGTAAGTAGCTCGCACTTGGGGAATCGCGCAGACCTCACCCGGTTTGCAGGCCGCTGCCTGCCGGTAGATGCGCCGCCAGGCGAAGAACAACGCCACCAGCGCCACGCCGATAAAGATGGGGCGATAGGGTTCCAACACCGCCAAGTTGCCGATCCAAGCGCCGCTGAACCCCAAGGCGATCAGAACCAACGGCCCGAGGCAGCAAGCCGAGGCGAGGATGGCGGCAAGCCCTCCAGTGAAGAGCGCGCCGCGCCCGGTTTTTGGTTCAGACATGCGCTTGTCCTTTCGAATTGAAATTGGATAGCGTAACCTTACTTCCGTACTCATGTACGGAGTCAAGCGATATGGAAAACAATTTGGAGAACCTGACCATTGGCGTTTTCGCCAAGGCGGCCGGGGTCAATGTGGAGACCATCCGTTTCTATCAGCGCAAGGGCTTGTTGCTGGAGCCTGACAAGCCCTATGGCAGCATCCGCCGCTATGGCGAGGCGGATGTAACGCGGGTGCGCTTCGTGAAATCAGCCCAGCGGCTGGGCTTCAGCCTGGATGAGATCGCCGAGCTGCTGCGGCTGGAGGATGGCACCCATTGCGAGGAAGCCAGCAGTCTGGCCGAGCACAAGCTCAAGGACGTGCGCGAGAAAATGGCTGACCTGGCGCGCATGGAGGCCGTGCTGTCTGAGTTGGTGTGCGCCTGCCATGCGCGAAGGGGGAACGTTTCCTGCCCGCTGATCGCGTCACTACAGGGTGGAGCAAGCTTGGCAGGTTCGGCTATGCCTTAGCGTGCTTTATTTTCCGTTTTCTGAGACGACCCCTTAGAAAGCCTAGTCAAAGAGCTGTCACGAGAACACCGTTAGCTTAGCGTACGATTTTTTCCGAATTCTGCGGTTCCCCCAAGCACGTCGTGAGTGCCTGGCGAATGATCCCAGGAGATCCACTCCACTAGCTCAAGTAGGTTCAGCGATGGCTTGGATCATTACGAAGTACCTGGTCACTGCCGCGATAGTGATTATCGTGTCTGAGCTGGCAAAGCGCAGTGACAAGCTGGGCGGCTTGGTTGCCGCCCTGCCATTGGTCACCGTCTTGACGCTCATCTGGCTCTACTTGGAGAACCAGAGCATGGAGAAGATTTCCAATCATGCCTGGTACACGTTCTGGTATGTGATTCCAACGCTGCCGATGTTTATCGCGTTTCCGGCACTGCTGCCCAAGTTGGGATTCTGGCCAACACTTATCTCCAGCATCCTCATCACCATGGCGAGCTTCGGAGGATTTGCCCTACTTCTAAGGCGATTGGGCATCGAGTTGCTTTGAGTCGGGTGTAGAGGAAAGCACTCGGTCACCGCTTACCGGCTGTTGATGCACTCACCTTTCACGAGGTAGCGAACCATGTGCAGTTCGCCCTTGGAATCCTCGTAAGTCATCATGCTTCTCACATTCCCGCAGTACCGCACGCTAGGCGAGACGTACACCAACTTGCCAACGTCCAAATCCATACCGTATGCGTAATCTTCAAGCTCGGGCATGGGTTTCTTCACGCTCTGTGCATAGCGTTCTGTAGCCTTCCTGGCAGACTGCTCAAGATCGTCGTTGATCTGAACGCTACTTTGGGCATTTGTCGACAGTGCAGAGAAAAGCATGAACGCGGCAATAGCCGATATAGTTGTTTTCATGAGAAGTCCATTAATAAAAAAGCGCCCATGGCGGGGCGCTAAAATTCACCTTACCAAAGGAGCGTATGGTTCCAAGGTGAATGCATTGGCGTGAGCAGGGTATCGTTACTCCCGCCATGCTGCTTCAGATGAGACTGGCCCAAAGCAGCGCTGCCTGTGTGCTGTTCTTAAACTAGCAAAAGCGGCTAACGACAAGATGATTGTGAAATTACAATTTGGACATGTAATAGATTGTAAAGTAATTATTCTTGCCCAATTAAGATGAAAAGCCATGCATGCTGGCCGGTTTAAGCCCGTTATCAAAGGGGCGAACGATCGGTGGCTTGCTACCACTCGGAGCTTGAGCTTGTAGGATTGAACGCCATAAATGCTGAGCAGCTTGGCAGAAACGCCACCCCTCTCGGCCGAATCCTCCTGTCAGTCCTGAGGACTGATAACCGCTGCAAGCCACAGAATCCGCTAAGCTCAGTAGGGAAAGCCGTCATGACTGTCAGCAATCTTGCGGCTACATTACAAATTTGTAGGATTTCGCCGCGGCCAGCGTCTTCGCGTTAAGATTCAAGCGTCCTCAGGTGACCCCGGCGTATGGACAGAGGTAGCGACTACCAGATGTCATGCACTCAGCCGAACCTTCAAACTGCCTGCAACCACAGTCTTGGCGGATTAGGCCAATTCCTTCCTCACACCTTGAGATAAGTTATGCGCGTTCTAGTTGTGGAAGACGAAATTAAAACTGCCGAATATCTTCAGCAGGGCCTATCCGAAAGCGGGTATGTCGTAGATATCGTGCACAATGGTGTTGACGCCCTGCACTTGTTCAATACTAACGTCTATTCGTTGGTTCTGCTGGACGTAAACCTTCCTGGCATCGACGGTTGGGACCTTTTGGAAACCATCAGGAAAACCAGCCGGGTCCGCATCATCATGCTGACCGCTCGTGGTCGCATCAACGACAAGCTCAAAGGCTTGGATGGCGGAGCCGACGATTACCTTGTCAAACCCTTCGAATTCCCGGAGCTGCTCGCTCGAATCCGTTCGCTGCAGCGGCGTGGTGATGAATTAGTCGAGAAGAGTTCGCTGAAAATTGCCGACTTGGAACTCGACTCAGTGCGCCATCGGGTTTTCCGCGCTGGCACACGCATCGATCTCACCACAAAGGAATTTACGCTCCTGCACCTGCTTATGAGCAGGACGGGCGAAGCGCTGACTCGTTCTCAGATCATTTCGTTGGTCTGGGACATGAATTTTGACTGCGATACCAACGTCATCGATGTCGCTATCCGGCGCCTTCGCTCAAAGATCGATGACCCGTTTGAAACCAAGCTCATTCACACGCTTCGTGGCGTAGGGTACGTTTTTGAGGAACGCGCATGAGGCCATTCAGCCTGGCTGCAAAGCTGGGATTAAAGGTGGGGTTGATGAGCGCAGCGTTGCTGCTTCTGTTCGCCACCTTCGGGTATCTGATGGTGGGTCAGGCGCTAGAGCGAAATGCCCGCAGTGACCTGGAAGTGAAGATGGCGGGCATGGCTCACAACCTGTCCATGATTTCCGACATCTCAGGAGTCAACGCAGACGCACATCAGCTTGTGGATCTGGTGATGGGCCACAACAACCTGTACGTCAGCATTTTCGAGTCGGCGCAGAGTGAAACGCCCCTGCTCTCGATTGGCTCGAAGCAGGTCAACGTGGAGGTGCACAAGTTTCAACCATCCGCACAGCCGAAGGAACATGAGTGGCGCGACACCCAGGACCGCCCCTTGCTGACAGCTTCTCGCACCATGAATTTGGGCGACGGAACCGAAGTCAGCGTGTACATGACTATGGACCAGTCGTCCAATGAAGCGCTGCTTGATGCATTGCTCACCTGGGCCCTGATGATTTCCCCGCTCATCATCGCGCTGATCCTCGCAATCGGCTGGTGGACCGTACGCAGAGGTCTGCTGCCTCTGACCAAGTTCCTGAAAGTCGCCTCGAAGATCTCCACCGAGAGTCTTGACCATCGTCTGCCGACTAATGGAATGCCAGCAGAACTCAAAGAGCTCGCCGACGGTATCAACATCATGCTGGCTCGCCTGGATGACGGGGTTCAGCAGCTCTCGCAGTTTTCTGACGATCTTGCTCACGAACTGCGAGCGCCGCTATCCAACCTGATGGGTAAAGCCCAAGTTGCACTGACCAGAGAGCGATCCCTTCCCGAGTACAGGGAAGTGCTGGAGTCGTGCACAGAAGAGCTGGACCGCATGAGCCGCATGGTTTCCGACATGCTGTTCCTCGCTCAGGTCAGTCATCCGGCATCCATGGTGGAGTTCGAACCTGTGTCCCTGGTCGATGAAGTTCAGCGGGTGTGTGATCTCTTCAGCATTTCGGCAGAGGATGGCGAGATCCAGCTGCAGATCTCTGGCAGTGATGACGTGGTGCGCGGTAACCGCCTGATGATTCAACGAGCCGTCTCGAACCTGGTGTCAAATGCGATTCGCTACTGCCCTCGCGGTCGCACGGTCTACGTGAAAGTGCAACGCGGTGGTAGCGGCACGACCTTGAGCGTCGGCAACCCGGGCCGCGGGATCGCCAAGGAACACCATGCGCATTTGTTTGAACGGTTCTACCGCGTAGATAAGAGCCGAGCACGAAGCGAAGGGGGGACCGGTCTTGGCCTTGCCATCGTGCAGTCGATCATGAGCCTGCATCAAGGCTCGGCGAGCGTGGAAGTGACCGAGGAAAATTTCACCTGGTTCCACCTTCACTTTCCCGAAGCCCAGCTAAAGCAGTCGGCAAAGACCGCTGCTTGAAGCGCGCCCACTTGAAAAGGCCCGTCAATCGACGGGCCTTTTGTCTATGCAATGCCTCAGTGCCTAAGCACCACAGGGTCCATAGGTGACCGCAGAATTACCGACTTTATGATCTTTTGCTCTTCTGGGTTGGCGTTTCTCCACAGGTGGGAGAAGTATTGGGCATTCACTTTTTCCTGAGCGCTCACACTGCCGGCGGCCTCAATGAACTGCATGGTCGAGTACACACAGATCAGTGCCAGGATGAAGAATGCTGTCGCCACCACCATGACATAACGTTTGGCCAGCACCGGTGCCCGCTTTAGCTCCAGGATCGAGGCATCCGCTAATTTTGTCGCGGCAGTAAGCTCCGAAATCAGCGGTTGGATGGCGGTCTCGACTCCACGAGCGGCAGCGGAATATGCCTCTGCCGCAGCGCGGATGACGACCTCTTCGGCATTGGACCAGGCTTTCTCAGCCTTTCGTACCTCCTCCTGAATCTGCCGACTGACAAGGTCAACCTCCTCCACCAGCTCGTTCGACTTTTCCAGAACAGCGTTGCAGGCCCTGGTCTGGGAGGCCAGCTCATCGAGCTGAACAGTGAGTTTTTCAGTGCTTCGGCGGAAGTCACCGATGGCAACTGACCAAGGCTCTATGTCATTCATGGCTATCTCCTAGAGCGGCCGGTGACGGCGCACGGTTTTATTTTGTTAGATATCAAAAATGTAATTTACGGAACAGTTTGAAGTCAGCCTCGACACAAGCGAGATAGACATGATCCTTCCAGATTTGCAGATTGGGCGCATCCGGCCAGCCGCCTAAATTACGGAATTGTAATTATTGACTCACCTTGTCGTTAGCTTCGCGTTCCTAAACTACAAACCAACAAAGGCCGTCAGTCAGGCAGGCCTAGTAAGAACCGAGGCACACAATGAAATTTGTCAAATCTATCGCTATTGGCAGCCTGCTGCTTGGTCTCGTGGGTACCGCTTACGCTGAAGGTGGTTACGAACGAGCGAAACAGTTCCAGGAAAACTTCCGAAATGAACAGGCTCGCTTATGGAGCGACGATTCTTCGGACCAGAACAAACAACAAGTCGCTCAAGAGCAAAAGAAAGAAAGCAAGGATGGTAAGGAACAAGCCGATAACTAAACGGCGGTTAAATAGGACTTTAAATGACGAAAGCAATCGACAAAAAAGCCAGGGTAAAACCTGGTTTTTTTTGTGTCTGGAATTTTACCTTCGTTTGTACGAGGCGTTTCCGCATTACTGTCTCCGACCAGACCTTCGGTACCTTGCTTGGCGTCTTTCCAACGGCACAGCAACAGCTGACTGGCGTTCGCTTCGGTGATCTCGACACAGCCCAGGTTGGCAGGCAGCTCAGCATTGCTGTCGAGTAAGCGCCGGGACAGGTAGAATGAGCTGTCACGAGGCCACTTTGCTGGGTACTGGATGTTTTCGGACTTCCCGCTGCTGTAGAACTCCGAGGAATTCGAGCGGCGACCAGGGTAGATCAGAGGGGCCGATTGAGCACATTCAACCAGGCCTGAACGACATCTCGCTGGTTCTGAGGCCTCTGCATCAACACCCCGGCATAGATGATGTCGACGCCGATGATTGGCAGTATCAACGCTCGCGGCGGCGCCCTGGTGATCCTTCGGCCAACCTCATTGATCCGACCGGACAGGAGCAACGCCGAGACAGGTACAGAACCAGCGGCAGCCAGTCGATCAGCCCTAGTTTTCCTGCGAGCGCTCCGGCTCCGAGCAGGGCACCACAGATCAGCGCGAAAACCAGCTCGGTGTTCATGCCAAAGATGCCGTCGTGCTCATGGCTCAGCCCTTCATGCTCTGCTTGGTCATCTGGGCGTTCAAGCGAACTTTTCATAACTCGTCCCTTCTGGGGGGCAAGACTATAAACTGCTCTATGCAGTTGAAAGACATTACTGTTGTGTAGTTGAGATTTATTTCACAGCTAACCCAGGGGCAGTCATTAAGGCATCTAGCCTAAATGACGTTCATCGAGCTCAATAAAAAATGCCAGGCACTGCCTGGCATTTATGAATTCTCTAAGTATTCTACTCACAGCAATTACTACTTGTTGTTGATGCATTGCGAGTACATGGAGTAGCGAACCGTCTTAAGCGTACCCTGAGAGTCCTCGAAGGTCATCAATCGCGGGTAAACTTGGCAGGTACGCGGGTCTTGGGACTGACGCACGAATTTCGCAACATCGATCTTCATGCCGTAATTGTAGTCCTGGATCTCCGGCATCGGTTTGCCATTTCTCTCGGCATAGTTCGCTACAGCAGTCTGATGCTCCTTGATGTATTGCAGCTGCTTGCTTTCAGAGTAAGTATAAGCCTGCGAAGCCATCGAGAACATAACAAGTGCAGCAGCAACAATTAGCTTTTTCATAGGAACCTCTCAAATTCAAATCATCTCGGGCGTAACTTTAGCAACGCAGAGGCATCACCGGCATGACGAGAAACTTACAATTTTGAAAGGTAAGTGCATCTATTTCATATAAAACAAAAAACCCACAACGCGTGTTGTGGGTTTTTGTATCTGGGGGGATCAGCTTACGGCTTCTGCCTCGTCGCCGTCTTCATCCTTGCGATGTGCCCAATGATACAGGGCCGGCAGGACCAGCAAAGTCAGCGCGGTGGAGGAAAGGATCCCACCAATTACCACTGTAGCCAGAGGCCGTTGAACCTCCGCACCGGTACCGGTGGCCAAGGCCATTGGGATGAAGCCCAGGGACGCCACCAAGGCTGTCATCAACACTGGTCGCAGTCGGGTGAGTGCGCCTTCATCGACTGCCTGCCTGAGCGTTCGTCCCTCTTCTCGCAATCCGCGAATGAAGGCAATCATCACCAGGCCGTTCAGTACCGCGACGCCGGAGAGTGCGATGAAGCCTACCCCTGCCGAGATCGAGAGCGGGATATCACGCAGCCAAAGGGCCACGACCCCGCCAGTGAGAGCGAATGGAATACCGGTGAAGACCAGCATGCCGTCCTTCAGGTTGTTGAACATCAAGAACAGCAAGGTCATTACCAGCAGTAAGGCTACCGGAACCACAATCTGCAGGCGCTTGGCTGCCGACTGCAGCTGCTCGAACTGGCCGCCCCAACTGGTCCAGTAGCCTGCTGGAATTTCCACCTTCGTTGACAAGGTAGATGCCGCCTCATCAACGAACGACCCAAGGTCACGGCCCCGGACGTTGGCGCTTACAATAACCAAGCGCTTACCGTTCTCGCGGCTGATCTGGTTCGGGCCCAACTGCAAGTCCAGCTTAGCGACCTGCGAAAGTGGAATGAAACCGATCTGATTAGCGCCCTGAGCCGCATTGGCAGGCACAGGAATCAGCAAACTAGACATACCCGCGACGTCGGTGCGTACAGCCTCAGGCAGGCGCACCACCATGTCGAATCGGCGATCACCCTCGTACAACGTTCCCGCTGTACGACCACCCACAGCAATCGCGATCGAATTCTGCACGTCCGCAATGTTCAGGCCGTAGCGTGCTGCTTTTTCCCGGTCGATGTTAATGGTCAGCACTGGCAGACCTGTGGTCTGCTCAACCTTGACCTCCGAGGAGCCTGGTACCGCTTTGAGCGCTGCGGCGATCTTATTGGCCGTGCTGTTGAGCACATCCATGTCGTCACCATAAACCTTCACCGCAACATCGCTGCGCACCCCGGAGATCAGTTCGTTGAAACGAAGCTGGATAGGCTGGGAGAGTTCATAGTTACTGCCCGGGACACTGGCTGCCGCCTTTTGAACCTCGGCAATGAGCTCCTCCCGCGACTTGTCGGGATCGGCCCATTGGTCCTTTGGTTTGAGCATGACGTAAGCATCGGAGATATTCGGTGGCATTGGGTCAGAGGCGATTTCAGCCGTACCGGTTCGGCCGAACATACGCTCAACTTCCGGTACCTGCTCGATGACTGCTTTTTCCAAACGCTCCTGCATGTCCACCGACTGGCTGAGGCTAGTACCAGGTACGCGCAAGGCTTGAAGAGCGAAGTCCCCCTCACTGAGACTTGGGATGAACTCGCTCCCCATGCGACTGGCAAGTACACCGCTGAGAACGACCAGTGCTACTGCTGCGGAGAAAGCGATATTCCGATGCCCAAGCACCCACTGCAGCACAGGCTCATAACGCAGCCGCGCAGTGCGCATAACAACGCCCTCTTCCTCCTTGACCTTGCCAGTGACGAACATGGCGATCGCTGCCGGCACGAAGGTAACGGAGAGGATCATTGCACCCAATAGCGCCATCACAACGGTGAATGCCATGGGGTGGAACATTTTGCCCTCCACGCCGGTGAGGGCGAAGATAGGCAGGTACACCACCATAATGATCAGTTGCCCGAAGATCAGTGGCCGACGCGCTTCGCGGGCAGCAGCAAAGACCTCATGGAAGCGTTCGGTTTTGGTGAGCATACGGCCATGTTTGTGCTGCGCATGTGCTAATCGACGGATCGCGTTCTCCACGATGACCACGGCCCCGTCGACGATGATGCCGAAGTCGAGTGCGCCCAAACTCATTAGGTTGGCACTGACCTTGTTATTGAACATCCCTGTGAAGGTGAACAGCATGGACAGCGGGATCACCATCGCGGTGATCAACGCTGCACGGATGTTGCCGAGGAACAGGAACAGAATGGCGATAACCAGGATCGCACCTTCAACCAAGTTCTTCTTCACCGTCGCAATGGCTTTTTCAACCAAGTTGGTACGATCGTAAACGGTGACCGCAACCACGCCCTTTGGCAGAGTACGGTTGATGTCCGCAAGCTTCGCTGCGACAGCTTGGGACACAGTGCGGCTGTTCTCACCGATCAGCATGAATACTGTACCGAGCACGACCTCGCGGCCATTCTCAGTGGCAGCACCAGTACGAAGCTCCTTACCGATGCTGACGTCGGCGACGTTGCTGATGCGAATCGGTGCACCATCCACACTGGTGATTACGATGTTGGCGATGTCTTCGATGTTGCCGACTTGGCCCGGTGCACGAATGAGCAACTGCTCACCATTACGCTCGATGTAACCGGCGCCTACGTTGGCGTTGTTGCTTTCCAACGCGGCTACCAGATCATTCAGGGTCAACTTGTAGGTAGCCAGGCGCTTCGGATCCGGCGCAACCAGGAACTGCTTGGCAAAGCCACCGATGGTATTGATCTCTGCCACGCCAGGTACGTTGCGCAGCTGAGGCTTGATGATCCAGTCCTGGATTACCCGCAGGTCGGTGGGCGTGTAGGGCGTACCGTCTTCTTTGACCGCGCCCTCTTCGGCTTCAACGGTCCACAGGAAAATTTCGCCGAGGCCGGTTGAGACCGGGCCCATGACGGCATCTACGCCCTCTGGCAGCTGTTCCTTTGCAACCTGTAGCCGCTCATTGATCAGCTGGCGGGCAAAGAAGATGTCGGTGCCGTCCTTGAAAATCACGGTCACCTGAGACAGGCCCGAGCGAGACAGCGAACGGGTCTGCTGAAGACCTGGAAGACCAGCCATGGCCGTTTCAACTGGAAACGTGATCCGTTGCTCGGTTTCCAATGGGGAATAGCCAGGCGCTGCAGTGTTGATCTGCACCTGGACGTTGGTAATGTCAGGAACGGCATCGATCGGCAGCTTTTGGTAGCTGTAGATGCCGATACCGGCAATGATCAGGACAGCGATCATTACAACGATCCGCTGTTCAATGGCAAATCTGATGATACGTTCAAACATAAGAAATCATCCTGTCAGTTCGCATCAGTGACTGTGCTCGGCAGAGGCTTTGCCGAGCTCAGACTTGAGTGTGAAGCTGCCATTGGTAGCCACTTGAGCGCCCGCTTCGATGCCGTCCGTGATTTCCACGTACCCACTGTCACGGCGGCCCAGCTTTACTGGGCGGGTGTCGAAGCCCTCGGCGGTGCGTACGAAGACCGATGGTTTGTCCTCAACGGTCTGCACGGCGTGTTCCGGGACAGCCACCGCCACGCGATCAGTCTGGGACGTGACTGCGATGTTCACGAAAAGACCAGGACGCCAGGCCCCGTTGGGATTGGTCAACGTAACGCGGACGGTCGCTGCTCGGTTTTGCTCGCCCAACAGGCTGCCGACATAACCCACCTTGCCCTCGACCTCCACGTTCATGTCAGGTGAGGAAACCTTCACGGCGCGGCCGGTAGTGACCTTGGCCAAATCGGTAGGCGGTACAGCGAAAGTGGCCCAAACTTGGTTAAGGTCGGACAGAATAAAGGCGTTAGTCGCCTCGCTGACGACTTCCCCGACGGTCAAGTGTTTCTCCACCACTACGGCGTCAAAGGGAGCCCTGAGTTCGTAACGGTTACCGCCTACCGAATTGACCGAGGCACCGATCGCGCTGACTTTTTGCTTGGCGTTGGCCAGAGAGATTTCGGCTTCCTGCAGCGCCTGGCGAGCCTGGAGGTAGTCCTGCTCCGCAGAAATCTTGTCCTGCCAGAGCTGCTTCTCTCGGCTAAAAGTCACGCGCGCAAGTTCGACACGACGCTGAGCGGCTTGTTGCTCGCTGCGCAGGTCAGAGATCTGCTGGCTGGCAATCACCGCAAGGACTTGACCCTTCTTGACGGACTCACCCAAATTCGCCTGGACTGTTTCGACAACGCCTGGAACGCGAGGAACAACGTGCGCAGTGCGGTCCTCGTCAAAACGAATCTCACCCGGGAAGCTCACGACGGTTCCCAAATCACGAGGCGCTGCCGATTCCAGAGTCACGCCAGCTGCTTTGATCTGTTCAGCACTAAGGGTTAGCTTACCTTCTTCCTCACCGCCCTCTTCACTGTGGCCCTCCTCGCCATGACCTTCTTCACCGTGCCCATCTTCACTATGCTCCGCTTCACTGTTCTCTTTGTTAGCTGATCCGGCCTTCTTGTCATGGCCATGACCATCGTCAGCACCATGTTCTGCGTTAGTCGCCGCTTGTTGATCGGAACTGCTGTTCCAGGCGAGGCTGCCAAATCCAAGGATTGCCACAGCGGCTACCGCGAGGGCGATCTTGCGTTTGTTTTCCATTGCTACTCCTGCTGATCGTAGGCACCGGCAGGTTTAAACGCCGAGTGCCGAGAAAAATGTATGCCCCGTTCAGCGTGCGCCGGCGGTCGAGCCTACTTCGCCATAAACCCTTTCTACTTGCGCACGCGCATTGGTCGCCGCTGCCAGCGAGTCGAGATACTGGCCACGAGCAAGGATCAAGGTGCGCTGGGCGTCCAGTACTTCGATAAAGCCGAATTTCCCCATCTCGAATCCGCGGGTTGCGGTATCCACGGCCTGCTGGGCTGAGGGCAGAATGGTCTTGTCGTAGGACTCAACTTCTTGCATGGCGGTGGACCACTGGTTCAGCGCGGTTTGGGTTTGGGCGCGCAATCTCAACTCGACAGCGTTACGCAGGTCGCGGGCCTGATCGGCACGTCGAGAAGCGGAAAGAATGTTGCCTTGGTTACGATCAAACAGCGGCAAAGGCATGGACAGACCAACGACATTGACTCGCTCGCGCACCGAGCGGTCGTACTGGCTACCCACGCTTACCGTGAGGTTTGGAATACGCTGAGCTTTTTCTGCGCCAAGCGAGGCATCGCTCTTATCAATCTCCACCACTGCCTGCCGCATTTCCGGAGTCTGATCGAGCTTTGCCAGCAACTCTTCAGTGCGCGGCGGCAAGCCAGGAGACAAGGTTGGTGATTCAAGGCGATCGAATATGGTCACAGAACTCCCCGTGACTTGGGCGAGTTGCTGGTAAGCATTCGCTTTTTCCGTTTCGGCGCGACGGACCTGCAACCGGGCTTCAGCCAGTTGAACCTGGGCGCGGGTAGCCTCCACAGGTGAAGATTTACCTGCGCGAACTCGACCATCGACAATGCGAAGGCCGCGCTCAGTAAGTTCAAGGGATTGTTTAGCGAGGTCGAGTCCGGTTTGGGCTCGTAATGCAGCGTAAAACGCCTGCACGACGTCTGCACGCAGACCATTCACGCGTCGGTCCAGTTCCAGTTGTGCAACACTCTGGCCGTATGTGGCGACATCTACGCGGGCTCCCCGCTTACCACCGAGCTCCAAGGTCTGACTTAGCGTAACGGTCGTTGTGCTGGTGTTACGCCGTGTGTCCTCCATCTCATACGAGATTTCGGGGTTTGGAATCAGCCCGGCTTGCTTGCGCGCACCGTCCGCGATGCCGATTTCCTGACGTGCCGCCGCGAGGTCTGGGTTGGCATCCATTGCCGTCGACAGCGCTTGGGGCAAGCTGATGCTTTGGGCAAATGCGGTGGGTGCCAGCAACCCGGAAATCACCGCACAGAGAGCGGCAATTTTCCACGGTGAGACGTAGGTCTTGGATAAGACATTGCGGTTATACCGGAGCACTTTCTTGGTCCTCGTGCACAAACTTCGTTAGCTTGGCCAGAACGCCGAAATAGCTGCCAAGCCCCACTGGATTAGGTGATGGCACTCTAAAGAGCGGTAGCTATCAGAGGGGTGGCTAGAAAATTACAATTTCGTAAGAAAAGCTTGTAATGCCCGAAAACGCTGATGACACAGTCGAACCACCGAATTTCATTGCGAACGCGAGAGATGGCTAGCATGCGGCGTCAATGACCAAAATAACGACCAGATGACGAAATTGTAATTTTCCTATCACCATCCCGTTATCTTCCGCCTGCAAATATGAGCTCGGCGCTACGCGAGGCGCGCCGCCGGCTCAGAACTTATAACGACACCCGCGCCGGAAACATAATAAAAACTGCCGTAAATCAAAGGAGCATCGGATGAAAATCAAAGTACCACTGTATTTGGCGGCAGTTTCGGCGCTGTCTGGAAGCTATGCAGTTACTGCTCAAGCTGAAGATAAGCCCGAAGGTTTCATCGAAGGTAGCAGCCTTACAGTGCTCAACCGCAACTTCTATTTCAATCGTGATAACCGCGACAGCTCAGCTCCCACTTACAACAGCGGCAAGGGCAACACCAATGGCTACTCCGAGGCCTGGGCGCACGGGATCATCACCAAATTCAACTCTGGTTTTACCCAAGGGACGGTCGGCGTTGGTGTTGATGCCTTTGCCATGATAGGGCTTAAGCTCGATACTGGTGACGGGCGCAACGGCGGTCGTAGTTCATTCGACGTCATGCCTGTTGATAACAAAGGCGAAGCTCGCGACGAATACACCAAGGTTGGCGGGGCGGCTAAAGTTCGCTTGTTTGATACGGTCGTGAAAGTGGGTGATGTTTTCCCGTCGACGCCAGTTGTTGCATCAGGCGACTCGCGCCTGTTGCCTGAAAGCTTCCGCGGTGTGACCGTTGAGAACACCAGCATCCAGGGCCTCACCCTGCAGGGTGGCCGACTGCATGCGATGAGCCAGCCGGTCTCCAGCAATCTGAATGATAACTTCGCAACTTTCTACGGTGGCCCGGTTAACTCGCCTTGGGTAGGCTACGGTGGCGGTGATTACGCGATCAACGATAACTGGACCGTGAGCGTATACGCCAGTCAGTTGAAAGAAGTCTGGAACCAGTACTACGCTGGCACCAGCTTCGCCTATCCACTGAATGACGACCTTGCGCTGATTGGCGGCTTCAACTATTACAAAGCCGTGGATGAAGGGAAGCAGCGCCTAGGCGAGTTTGACAACGATATCTGGAGTGCCAAGGTCGGGGTCCGTTACGGCGCTCACACCCTGGCCCTGTCGCACCAACGCAACAACGGCGACGATGATTTCGACTACCTGCGTCAGTCAGACTCGATTTTCGTCGACAACTCTATCCAGTACAGCGACTTCAACTCGCCGAAAGAGCGTTCCTGGATGCTGCGCTACGACCTGAACTTCACCAGCTACGGCATTCCTGGTCTGACGTTCATGACCCGCTACGCTAGAGGCTCGGGCGCAGACTACTCGAACGCCAACCAGTTCTACATGCGCACCGACGCCAACGGTGATCCGCTCACCAATCAGAAACGTTGGGAGCGTGACGTAGAGGTTAAATATGTCGTGCAAACTGGTCCAGCAAAAGACCTGTCCTTCCGGTTGCGCCAGGCCACCACGCGTGCCACTGCATTCGAATCGGATCTGGATGAAACTCGTGTGATCATTGAGTACCCGCTTTCGATCCTGTGATTCTCTAAGGGGATCAGTTTATTCGTAAACTGGTCTCTTCAGAAAAATGTGCATTACGAATTCACCTTGAGTGGCTTAAGTGCTCCTTTGGTAAAAGGTGGATATTTGGCGCCCTTTGGGCGCCTTTTTTTTACCTAAAATTCAATCAACCGTTCGAGTGTACGCATTGCATGCCGGTGAAACTCATGGCTGCACCAATGACCAGTTTCCTCGACATGAGTAACTTCGCCGTCATCTGAACGGAACAAACTCAACACAAAGAAGAAAACAACCACATACTTCATAAGGTCAAATTACCTATTGGAGAGAGGGCCCGCACCTGTCGAACCCAAACCGCGAAAAGATATACCTCCAGACTATCAATCATATTACCTGGAAATTACAAATCCGTCATTTAGGCCCCACCCAGCTCATTTTGATTTACCATTCCTTTCAATAATGCCGGCGCGCGTGCGCGGTTAATTGCTCAGTGATATCGAGACAAAATCCCATGCGAATTCTGGTAATTGAGGACGAAGTAAAAACTGCGGAATATGTGCGTCAAGGCCTTACAGAATGCGGTTATGTCGTCGATTGCGTGCATACCGGGTCAGATGGGCTATTCCTAGCCAAGCAACACGAATACGAGTTGATTATTCTTGATATCAATCTGCCAGAAATGGATGGGTGGCAGGTACTTGAGCTTTTGAGGCGTAAAAATTGCCCCTCCCGCATCATGATGCTCACGGCGAGAAGTCGTTTGGCAGATAAGGTCCGGGGTTTGGAGAACGGTGCAGATGACTACCTGATCAAACCATTTGAGTTCCCAGAACTGCTAGCCCGGGTTCGCGCCTTAATGCGCAGGTCTGAACACCCTGCATCTGTGGAGATCATTCGTGTCGCTGACCTGGAGCTAGACCAGAGCCGTCACAGGGCCTTCAGGGACGGCCAGCGTATTGATCTGACGACGAAAGAGTTTGCACTTCTGCACTACCTAATGCGCAATACCGGCGTGGTGCTCAGCCGCACACAGATCATCTCACAGGTCTGGGATATGAACTTCGACTGCGATACAAACGTTGTAGAAGTGTCGATTCGAAGACTTAGAGCCAAGATCGATGACCCTTTCGAGACGAAGCTGATCCATACGCTTCGCGGTGTGGGCTATGTGCTTGAGAAGCGTTGATCGCCCGCTACTTAGTCATGAAAACAGAGCCAGGGATCATGCATGTAAGTCGAGCCATACTGTTTTTGACCCTTAGCGCGCGTTTCCTCACTAAACGTATGAGGTGTGCTGGACATAAGGTATAGCATAGATTATCAACAGGTAACGGAAGGCCAAGCGTATGCCAGAGCTGACGCACGCTCAGCGGACATTGTTTTTAACAGCGCCATGGCTTACCTCTGATACTGTGCGCCGGCGATGAGGTTAACCTCCCGACTACAGCACCAAGCAGGCTCAGTCGCCGCTCAACGATGATGGCGCCCGCCGGCTTTTCTGGTTCGTTGCAGGGCTACTCACGGTCATTGCCTTCGTCATGGCCACCCTCTCTGTGCATCTTCTCACCTCGCTCAAGGAACTTGGCCTTCCAACGGTCACGGTGTTGGCGGTGGGGATGGTCCTTGGGCCGGCCCAGGTGGTGGCAAGAGTATTGGAGTTCTCGCTTGCTCGGCATCTTCACCCAACCTGGTCGGCCGTGCCGGCGTGTTGGTGAGCTTCATCGGCATCTGCTTATTCATTCCTGGCGTGCCTTGGCTGGCATTCCCTGCAGCAGCGCTGTAGGGCGCCGGCATCGGGATTCTCACTATTGCCAGAGTCATCTTGCCTCTGGTGCTGTTTGGCAAGGGTATCGCGCACGCATGGGAGCATTAGCTCGCCCAATGGTCTTGGCGCAGGCCACGGGGCCGTTTGCTACGGCCTTTGTGCTGAGTACTCAAGGCGCACCTGTGCTCTTGCTCATGGCGGCGATGGTCGCTGTCGCGCTAGATAGCAGTTTCAAACTGCCCCTCAACCCAGTGCAACGTAGGTGAAGCTGGTGATTCTGCCCTCAAATCGGGGTACCCGCTAGATTTCCCCCCTAGCTTTGCCTTTGACTCTGCCTGGGGGTATACCGCCAGGGGATAATCGGCCTGCTTTGTCTTTGCGGATTGCCCTGCCAATTGACGGGGCCTACATAAGCCGTTTCCAATGCCCTCGACGTAGAACCATTCGCTCCGGCCGAAGCTGGCTGGTGGGCGTGAGCCAAGAGGCGTATCCTACAAATGCTTGCTCCGAGACTTGTTGGCCTACAGCCTCCCCTGGGAGACATCTGATAGCCCGCCGCCGAGGCGGGCTTTTTTGTCATCAGATCCGTAAGGCAGCGCCTTGGTGAATGGCTGCCCAAGCTAGGCTCCGCCAGAGCGCATGCTCAACATCAGCGGTCTACCCGTCTCCCTAGCCAGACGGTTAACGACGTATCCATATCCTTTGTCAGGCGCATGGAAAGCTGACTGGGCGAAAACGCTTACGCAGCCATTGCTTCGCAGGATGCAGCGCAGGCCAAACAGGTCTGTGCGCAATGCTGACAGTGGTCTGCCTTATGCTTACCGCACGCCTCCCCGCAGGCGCGGCAAATCCTTGCGCACAACGCACAAAATTCCTTGGCGAGCATGCTTTCTCGTGTCATCAAGGTAGCCGCCAGCTTGCACATATCTGCGCAATCCCTGTCCAGCTTGATGCAGTCAGCCATCATTTTTACGTCCTGCTCTCGCAGGCAGGCTGACGCGCAGACTTCACAGGCCAGCGCGCAGCGCATGCATTCCGAGATGCATTCATCAAAGCTACTGTTCATGATCATATCTCCGGTATCGGGTCGATGAGATGCCAGTGCACCGTCTCATGACGGTATGTAGCGTTCGACCTGACGGGGGCCTGAAGATTGATTACATTTCTGTAAGCTTGTCCGAATCATCTCGGTATGAAGGCGTGCCCGATCATTCAAGGCTTTTCAATCACTGCTTCTGGATGCTCACGATTTTCGCGACACTTCCCTCCATACGGAACCCAAATTTCACCTTGTCTCCTACGTTCAAGCCCTTCAGCTGTGCAGGCTCAGCTTGGAAGCCCATGGTCATCGCCGGCCATTTGAGCTCTGCTACCGGGCCGTGCGCCAAGGTGATTTTCCCGCTTTGAGGATCCAGCGCCTTAATTGTCCCTTCCGCATGCGCAGTGGGCGCCGCCTGGCTGCCTTGGCCACCCTCGGCGGAGGCTGGCATTTTCTTCATGTCCATACCATCCATGTCCTGGGCATGCACACTGGCGGCGAAAGCTGTGACCAGGCCTGCGATGACAATTAGCTTTTTCATTGGATTTCTCCTGAGAGGTTGGGGGTAGTTACAGCAAGTTCGCGGCGACGGATCAGCCAGTACGCCGCAGGGATTACAAAAAGTGAAAGCAAGGGGGCGGTGAGCATGCCGCCCACCATGGGCACCGCGATGCGGCTCATGACCTCGCTGCCGGTACCGCTGCTCCAGAGGATGGGCAGCAGGCCTGCAACGATGACTGCCACAGTCATTGCCTTGGGCCTGATGCGTTGCACCGCGCCCTCACGGATCGCGTCGAGCAGCGCTGCTCGTGTAGTTTCGCCGTTGGCCTGACGCTCAGCCCAAGCGTTATTCAGGTAGATGAGCATGATCACTCCGAACTCCGCCGCTACGCCGGCCAGGGCAATGAAGCCAACGCCTGTGGCCACTGAAAGGTTGTAGCCCAGCAGGTAGAGCAGCCAGACGCCCCCGGTCAGGGCAAAAGGTAAAGTGCCCATGATGAGCAGTGCTTCACCGAGGCGGCCGAAGGTCAGGTAGAGCAGCACGAAGATGATGGCCAGCGTCGCTGGCACCACCCAGGCCAGACGGGCGTTCGCCCGCTCCAGGTATTCGAACTGGCCGGAGTAGCTCAAGCTCATGCCTGAATCGAGCTTTACCTCGCTGTCGATCGCCTGACGTAAGTCTGCAACAACAGACGAAAGGTCCCGGCCGCGCACGTCGATGTACACCCAGCCCGAGGGGCGAGCATTCTCGCTCTTCAGCATGGGCGGGCCATCAGCAATACGTATGCGGGCCACGCTGCCGAGCGTCAGCTGGCCGCCCTGCGAGGTGTAGATCGGCAGCTGACGCAACGCCTCCACCGAATCACGCCATTCGCGTGGATAGCGCACGCTAATGGGATAGCGGGCCAAGCCTTCAACTGTTTCCCCGATGGTTTCGCCACCAATGGCGCCGGCCACGATGGCCTGTACGTCGGTGATGTTCAGACCGTAACGGGCAGCGGCATGGCGGTCGATATCCAGATCAATGTAGCGGCCACCAGTCAAACGCTCTGCCAGCGCCGAAGTCACTCCAGGCACCTTTTTCGCGGCCCGCTCCACAGCGAGAGTGGCCCGGTCTATCTGGCCTAGGTCGCTGCCGGCCACCTTGACGCCGATTGGGCTCTTGATGCCGGTGGCCAGCATATCGATGCGGTTGCGGATGGGCGGGATCCAGATGTTGGTCAGCCCAGGCACACGCACAGTGCGATCAAGCTCCTCGATAAGCTTGTCCGTGGTCATTCCTGGACGCCACTCACTCTTGGGCTTGAGCCGAACGGTGGTCTCGAACATCTCCAGCGGTGCCGGGTCGGTAGCTGACTCGGCGCGGCCGGCTTTACCAAAGACACTGGCCACTTCGGGAACAGTTCGAATCAGACGATCCGTTCGCTGCAACAGCTCTGAAGCTTTCTGCGCCGAGAGTCCAGGCAAGGCTGAAGGCATGTAGAGCAGATCACCTTCATCGAGCGGAGGAAGGAACTCGCCCCCAAGATGATTCAAGGGCCACAGACTGCTGAGCAGGATCACCAATGCTGCAGCGAGGGTAACCAGAGGCCGGCGCAGGACGACCTCCAATGCCGGACGGTATAGCCGGATGAGGCCCCGGTTGAGCGGGTTGCGCTGTTCCGCAGGCAGTGGCCCTCTGATCCAGTACCCCATCAGCACCGGTATCAGGGTCACCGATAGCGCAGCTGCCGCAGCCATTGCGTAGGTCTTGGTAAAGGCCAAGGGTGCAAAGAGGCGTCCTTCCTGGGCTTGCAGCGTGAACACCGGGATGAACGAAAGCGTGATGATCATGAGGCTGAAGAACAGTGCCGGCCCTACCTCGACGGCCGCCTCCGTCATTACCCTCCAATGCGCTTCTCCCCGCAAAGGTTGACCAGGATGCCGGATATGCCAGGCCTCAACACGTTTGTGGGCGTTCTCGATCATGACCACGGCAGCGTCCACCATTGCACCGATGGCAATAGCGATTCCGCCAAGGGACATGATGTTGGCGTTGATGCCCTGATGACGCATGACGATCAGCGCTATCAGGATTCCCACGGGCAGCGAAACGATAGCCACCAATGACGAGCGCAGGTGCCAGAGAAAGGCTGCGCATACCAACGCCACTACCAAGAACTCCTCGATCAGCTTGTGACTGAGGTTCTCCACGGCACGGTCGATCAACTGGCTGCGGTCGTAGACGGTGACAAGTTCCACCCCGGCTGGCAGGGCTTTCTTCAGGGTTTCGAGCTTAGCCTTGACGTCCGCGATGGCCTCACGAGCATTCTTCCCGCTGCGCAGGATCACCACACCTCCTACGGCTTCGCCGAGGCCGTCCAGTTCGCCTATGCCTCTGCGGGCTTCCGGACCTATCTGCACCGTAGCGACGTCGCCTAATGTCACCGGCACGCCCTTGGTAGCCAGTCGCAGGGGTATCGCTCTGAAATCATCCAGCGATCGCAGGTAGCCGGCCGCACGTACCATGAATTCCGCTTCGCCTTGCTCCAGTACACCGCCACCGGTCTCCTGGTTGGCCTTGCCTATAGCCTCCACCACCTCAGCCTGGGTGATACCGAGGCTGGCCATGCGCAGCGGATCGAGCACGACCTGATACTGCTTGACCATACCGCCGATGGTGGCCACTTCAGCGACATCCGGCAGCGTCTTGAGCTCATAGCGCAGGAACCAGTCCTGCAGGCTGCGCAGTTGCGACAGGTCATGGCCGCCGTTACGATCGACCAGCGCATATTGATAAATCCAGCCCACCCCGGTGGCGTCCGGGCCCAGTACCGGCTTGGCTGCGGCAGGTAATCGCGATTGCGCCTGGCTCAGGTACTCAAGAACCCGAGAGCGCGCCCAATACAGATCGGTGCCGTCCTCGAACAGCACATAGACGAAGCTGTCACCGAAGGCGGAGAAGCCGCGAACCGTTTTGGCCCCCGGAACCGAGAGCATGGTAGTGGTCAGCGGATAGGTCACCTGATTCTCAACGATCTGGGGAGCCTGGCCTGGGTAGGACGTGCGGATGATCACCTGCACGTCCGACAGGTCGGGCAAGGCGTCGATTGGTAGGCTACGCACCGAGACGAAGCCCCATGCCACCAGAAACAGCGTGGCGAGGAGCACCAGCACACGGTTGCCTACCGACCAGCGGATCAGTTTGGCAATCATGGTTGGCCCTCCAACACTTTGATCTGCTCAACGACCATGCCCTCGTCGCGTTCGCGTATGCCAAAGCGAATCTGCGCACCGATCTTGAGGCCATCAAGGAGAGACTGCTCAGCCACAGGGAAGGTCATGGTCATCCCTGGCATGCCCAGGGTGATGAAAGGACCGTGGGCAACGGTGAGCTGTGTGCCGTCTATCTGCACGACACGGCCATCCGCTTCATGCAGGGCTGGCCCCGCATTAGGCTGACTATCCTGCACCGTCGCCGCCTCGATGCCTTTCAAATTAGCGTCGGAGTCCAACAGGAATTGCCCGGACGCGACGATGCGCTGTCCTGCCTGAAGACCCTGCAACACCGCAACTTGGCCTTTGCTCTCCTGGCCCAACACGACTTCCACCGGCCGGAAGCGACCACCGTCTTCAGCCAGCATCACCAGGTCTCGCTTGCCGGTGCGGATGACCGCCTCGGCAGGCACCAAGAGGCTTTGCTTGGCAGACTCGCCGGGATGGAGAGCCACTTGAGCGGTCATCCCAGGACGAAGCCGCCCATCTCGGTTGGGCAACTCGATACGCAGGCGCAACGTGCGGCTCTGCAAATCGGCATCGGCCAATAGCGCAGTCAACTTGCCCGGTATGGGATCGCCTGGGAACGCTGGCAATTGCGCCTGCACAGGCTGGCCTTCGCGAAGGCCTTGAGCCTGGGCTTCCGGCACAGCCGCTTCCAGCCAGACGTTGGCCACTCCATTGATCCTTGCTAAGGTAGCGCCCGGCGTCAGCGTCATGCCGGGTCGCAGATCGAGAACCTGGATTACACCGGCAGTGGGTGCGGAGAGTGTGACCGAGAGCTGCACCTTCCCAGTGCTCGCGACCCGGTTGATCAGGTCGGCCGGCATGCCGGCGAGCACGAGCCGCTGTCGTGCCGCCGCCGTCAGCTGAGCGTCGCCAGAATGCCGCAACGCCAGGTATTCCTCCTGCAAACCAGCCCACTCCGGGGTCAGCACATCGGCTAGAGGAGCCCCTTTGGCAACGATGTCCCCCGTCGCTCGACCATAGACGCGTTCGACGTAACCGCCAGTACGGGCCTGCAACACGCTGAAGTCGCGTTCGTCGAACGTCAGAACGCCGCTCACACTTAGGGTCCGTTCTAGCCGGCCAGCCGTCACCGTTGCCAATCGAATCCCAAGGTTTTGCTGGAGCCCAGCCGAGACCTGAACCGCAGGCTGCTCCTCGCCAGCCGTGTCATCCGAATACTTGGGCACGAGCGGCATGTCCATGAACGGCGATTTTCCGGGCGCCGGGAAGTGCTGCTGGGGATACATCGGGTCGTACCAGTACAGCGCTTTTTTTTCCTGACCTAAGGGCTGCGATGGCGAATACGCACCTCTCCCACCTAGCCAGAAGCCAGCGCCTATTCCAATAGCAAGGGCAGCAGCCACGACGAAACCAATCGACCTATTCCTCATGCCCGCACCTCTCCATAAACGAAATGCAGACGCGCTGCTGTTGCCGCCAACTGTCCTTGCAGGTCCACATCCTGTAGTAGTGCCTCCACACGCTGCCGGCGTGCCGACAGCACTTCACTCAACGGCGACTTACCGGCGCGGTAATCCGCCAGAGCGAGGCGTACCCGGTCCTCGGCCAGGGGCAAAAGTGTTTCGCGACTGCGCCGCACTGCCCGTTGCAAGCGTTGGTACTCGACAAGGTCTGTTTCAAGCTGGGCTTGATGCTCGCGCAGGGCAGCGTCCTGCTCATCTTCCAATTGGCGAACTTGTGCGCGTCGTGCCGCAATCATCGGGTCTTGCCGTGAGCTGGTAAACAATGGCAATTGGAAGCTGACTTGCAGGCTGACCATGTTGCTGAAGTCCGGACCACGGCGCTGATAATCCACTCCCCAGGACCAATCCGATTTCTTTTCCGCCTGAGCCTGGTGTACCTGGGCTTGAGCCTCGCGTGTCATGGCGTTGTAGGTATTGAGCTCCGGATGGGCATGGACGGAGTGCAAGTATTCAGCTGCGTCTACAGGCCAGACAGGGAAGGTCGGCGCGCCTACTTCGGCGTCCTGCCCAATCCAGCGCTTCAGCGCGGCTCGCGCCTGAGCTGACTGACTCAATAGAACGTCTTTCTGCTCGTCCAACTGCGCGGCTTCTTGCTTGGGAGCCAGCGTATCGGCGCTGGAGCCTGCGCCTCCGGCCAGGCGGGCCCGCACCGTGGAAGCCAGCAGCTGGTTTTCTTTGTAGAAGGCGTCGAACTGTTCAAGCTTTCGCTGCACGGTGTACGCAGTAACCCAAGCCTGTGCGGTTGCCGCCCTAACCTTCAAGCGTTCGAAGATCGCCTCGGCATCGGCTCGCTCGACCGTGGCCTGCGCTGTCTCTATGCGAGCTTTGCGTTTGTCCCGGTTCGGTACTTCTTGGGACAGGCCAACCACCTGCATGGTCATGAAGTCTCTGTTCATGCTCCAGCGATCGGTGCCTTCAATCGGCAGGTTTTGTACCCCGAGATTCAGGCGCGGATCGGGTAGTTCGCCCGCTGGAATGACTGCGCTGCGCGCAGCTGATGCCTGCTCCTGGCGGGCCTGTAGAGAGGGAGCGTTACGTTCAGCCAGTTGCAGCGCCTCATCCAGCGACAGCGTTGCAGCCTGTGCCGAGACAGCCGGCAGCAGTATGAACAGGACGGCCGTGGTTATCCGTCCCTGAAAACGTTGGGGAGTCATGAAAATGATTCCTCGAAAGATCAGCGCCCAGGCGCGTGCCATCGCCCCGCTGCTAGGCGGAACGACGGTGTGAAATTAAGAGGGAATCAGACGCGGGGAGGACGCCACGGATCGGGGGGAGAACCTGTCGCTATGCCTACAGCGTAGGTATCGGCAGGTCGTGGCTTGGCGAAAGTCAGCCCAGGCGTCAGGAAGCTAATCTGTACGGTACTGGCAGTCCTGCACTCCTGGCCGACCTTGCAGGATTTGGCATGGTCGCCAGTCTTACCCAGGTCTTGGTCCTGGCAGCAGTCATGGTCCATGCCCGCCATCATTTCCATGCCCATCGCCTGCATTGGGCAAGGTTCAGTCGCCGAATCGATGCCCGCCATCCCGTTAAGCGGAAGCGCCACGATTAGCATCAGGAGGGTGAGTAGTCGAATGAGCCGATTCATGATGGGCGAGTATAGGTTACCGGGATGAGTTCAGCATTAAGGGGTTGGGGCTGCACTAACCAACCGCTTGGAGGCTGGGAGACTGATGAAGAATGTTGTGACACCCTCCGCTGATGTACACCAGATTCGTCCGCTATGAGCCTCGATGATAGAGCGGGTTATCGACAGCCCCAGGCCTGCATTGCTTGGGCCGCCTTCGCGTCTGGCTGGATCGGCTCGATAGAATCGGTCGAAGATCTTGCCAATGTGCTGGGGATCGATGGTTACCCCGCTGTTACGCACGGAAAGCGTCACGCTTTCAGGCGTCTGCTCGATCTGCACTGATATCTCGTTGCCTTCCGGGGTGTAGCGCAACGCGTTGGATAGAAGGTTGGAAAGCGCTCGGTCAATCATCAGGCGATCGCCACGAACCTTACCCTGCCCGTGTAGGGTCAGTTGGATGCCTTGATCCTCAGCCAGGAATTGGTAGTACTCGAACAGCTTTGATACGAGTTCGGAGAGCTCCACATCGATCTGCTCGGGCACGATCAGACCGTTATCCGCCTTGGCCAGGAACAGCATGTCGTCGATCATGCGCGACATGCGCTTGAGGTCTTCCAGGTTCGAATAGAGGTTTTCTTCATAGGCATCCAGGTCACGCTTCTTGGTGAGCACCACTTCGGTATGGGTCAGAAGGTTGCTGACTGGCGTTCTCAATTCGTGAGCGATATCGGCAGAGAAGTTGGACAACCGAACGAATGCATCCTCCAACCGTCCCAGCATCCCGTTGAAAGACAGGATGAGCTCCTGAAGCTCTAGCGGTACGGGCTCCAGCGGAATGCGTTCGCGAAGTGATCTTGCCGACATCCCGGTGGCCACTTTGGTGATTTGCCCAACAGGCCGAAGCCCGCTTTTGGCCACGACCCAGCCCAAGCCTGCGCTCACAATCGCGCTGATCACCAGACCAATTCCGAACCACCATTGCAGGGTGACAAAGAAATGGGCGTGAGTGGTGACATCGAGCATCAGCACGGCCGTCACCGGTTCCGGCTCGCCTGCAATGGTCAGCTGGGCGGTAATGCCGCGGAAGTTCTGCGCTTTATCCTGCCACTCCCAGACCGCACCCCGATGCGCCTGCTCGAACCGCTGAGGAATCTGGGAGGCTTTGGGGTCTGAAAACAGGACCGTTCCGTCAGCCTTGGTGATTTTCGCCGACAGATCCTGATGTGCGCCGAGCAATGCCCGCAGCTGCTGCTCCTGATCGTCGAGCCCGCCTCGCGCTGCTGAGATGGAAAGGATATGACGCGTTGACTCCAGCTTTTCAGAAAGCGCCTGCTCATCCAGCATCCGGAAATGGTGCTGGCTGAGCCCGTAGAAAGCGACGCCGGCAACCACCAGGACAGCAGTCACCGCGAACATGAACATCAGGGTCAGCCGCTTGACGAGCGATGATTGCGGGCGCATCACTCGGGCACATCCATCATGTAGCCCATGCCTCGGGCGGTATGGATTAGCTTTGGCGCGAAGTCGTCATCAATCTTGGCCCGCAGTCGGCGAATCGCGACCTCGATCACGTTGGTGTCACTGTCGAAATTCATGTCCCACACCTGAGAAGCGATCAGCGATTTGGGAAGCACCTCGCCGCGTCGGCGCATGAGCAGCTCCAACAGGGAAAACTCCTTGGCAGTAAGGTCGATCCGCTTGCCGTTTCGCGTAGCTCGACGCTTGAGCAGGTCCACCTCAAGGTCTGCCATCTTCATAGTGGTTTGAGCAGAACCACCGTTGCCTCTGCGCAGCAACGTACGAACTCGAGCCAGCAGCTCCGAGAACGCAAAGGGCTTCACCAGGTAATCATCAGCGCCCAGTTCCAAACCTTTCACGCGGTCGTCTACGCCGTCTCGGGCCGTCAAGAAAAGGACCGGCACATCCTGACCCGCCGCACGGATCTTGCGCAGGACATCCCAGCCATCGAGCCCCGGCATCATCACGTCGAGGATCAGCAAGTCATACGCTTCGCTCTGTGCCTGTTGCAGGGCGTCAGTGCCTGTCATCACCCGGTCAACGGTGAAGCCAGCTTCTGTTAGACCTTGCTGGAGGTAGACACCGGTTTTCGGCTCATCTTCGGCCACGAGTAATTTCATCTGCTCTCATCCACGCGGGGTGCATTTCCAGTTTGCGGGAAAAAAGAAGCCCAACCAGAAGCTGACGGAAAAGTAATGTCGAGATCAGTTTTCTGACAGCACCGCGAGGCTAACTTGACCCTGTACCTGACGCCATGAGGCGCAGAACCCACTGAGGATCTCCAGATGAACATGGTCAAAGCAATTGTGATGGTCGTTACCTTCGGCATGGCAGGCATTGCCCTGGCAGAGGGCGGCGCGGACCGGACCTTTGCACGGATGGAAGCGGCTCTCCAAAGCTCCATGCAGGCCTCCCAGGTTGCGCAGGGGAAGAAAGAGCAGGCGCCATTCGCCGCCCAGTCCAGCAAGCACGCGGGCCACGAAAGCTGCTGATCCTAGCTTACAGAAAAGTAATCATCCCGGAATCTGAACTATGGCTGTTTCAGAGTACGGCCTCTCATCAGCCTCGCGTAGTGGCGAAAGTCTACGAGACTGGTGAGAGCTCCAATGAACCCAAGGGCTGCACCATCTAGCAGCCTGGATATCAGCGATCTACCTGACTGGACGCAACGGCATGCAAAGCAAAACCACGAGACGATCTTTCGTCAAAGGCCTGGCCGCTACCGGACTTCTGGGTGGGCTCGGCATGTGGCGCGCGCCGGTCTGGGCCGTGACCAGCCCTGGCCAACCGAACGTGCTCAGCGGCACGGACTTCGATCTGTATATCGGCGAACTGCCCGTCAACATCACGGGTGCAGCTCGTACGGCCATGGCCATCAACGGCTCCGTGCCAGGGCCGATCCTGCGATGGCGCGAAGGCGACACCGTGACGCTGCGCGTACGCAACCGGCTGAAACAGGACACCTCCATTCACTGGCACGGCATCATCCTGCCCGCCAACATGGACGGTGTGCCGGGCTTGAGCTTCCACGGCATCGCTCCCGATGGCATGTACGAATACAAGTTCAAGGTCCACCAGAACGGCACTTACTGGTATCACAGCCACTCAGGCCTCCAGGAACAGTCCGGGGTCTATGGGGCGTTGGTGATCGATGCCAAGGATCCGGAGCCGTTTGTGTACGACCGTGATTACGTCGTCATGCTCAGCGATTGGACGGATGAAGACCCGGCGCGGGTGCTCTCCAAACTCAAGAAGCAATCTGACTACTACAACTTCCACAAGCGCACTGTAAGCGACTTCGTTGACGATGTGAGCGAGAAAGGCTGGTCGGCCGCTGTAGCGGATCGGAAGATGTGGGCTGAAATGAAGATGAGCCCCACCGACCTCGCTGACGTGAGCGGGTATACCTACACCTACCTCATGAACGGCCAGGCTCCGAACGGCAACTGGACGGGACTCTTCAAGCCCGGCGAGAAGATCCGCCTGCGCTTTATCAACGGCTCGGCCATGACCTATTTCGATGTCCGGATTCCTGGGCTCAAGATGACGGTTGTGGCTGCTGACGGCCAGTACGTCAAACCCGTATCGGTCGATGAGTTCCGGATCGCCGTTGCCGAAACCTACGATGTCATCGTCGAACCTGAAAACGAGCAGGCCTATACGATCTTCGCGCAATCCATGGACCGTACCGGGTACTCCCGAGGCACCCTGGCAGTTCGTGAAGACTTGCAAGCGCCCGTACCGGAGGTAGATCCACGCCCGATCATCGCCATGAGCGATATGGGCATGGACCACGGCAGCATGGGCGGAATGGATCACGGCGGCATGGCTGGCATGGACCAAGGGAACATGGCCGGCATGGATCACAGCAAGATGGCTGGGATGGACCATGGCAGCATGGCCGGCATGGACCACAGCAAGATGGCTGGAATGGATCACGGCAACATGGCCGGCATGGACCACAGCAAGATGGCTGGAATGGACCATGGCAACATGGCCGGCATGGACCACAGCAAGATGGCTGGAATGGACCATGGCAGCACGGCCGGCATGGACCACAGCAAGATGGCTGGAATGGACCACGGCAACATGGCCGGCATGGATCACAGCAAGATGGCTGGGATGGGTCATGAGGGCATGGCCGGCATGAGCGGTGCAATGCAGAGCCATCCGACTTCCGAGACCAACAACCCGTTGGTCGATATGCAGACCATGTCGCCGACCCCGAAGCTGAACGATCCGGGAATTGGCCTGCGCAACAACGGGCGCCGAGTGCTGACCTACGCCGATTTGCGGAGCACCTTCATCGATCCCGATGGTCGAGAGCCTGGACGCACAATCGAACTGCACCTTACCGGCCAAATGGAGAAGTTCGCATGGTCGTTCGACGGTATCAAATTCTCCGACGCTGAACCGCTGCGGTTGAAATATGGCGAGCGTCTTCGCATCACCTTGGTCAACGACACCATGATGACTCACCCCATCCATCTCCACGGTATGTGGAGTGATCTGGAGGACGAGAACGGCAACTTCATGGTTCGCAAGCACACCATCGACATGCCACCTGGCTCAAAACGAAGCTATCGCGTCACCGCAGATGCCTTGGGACGTTGGGCCTATCACTGTCACCTACTGTTCCACATGGAAATGGGCATGTTCCGAGAAGTCCGTGTGGACGAATGAACTGGAGATTTGAGATGAGCAAACCAATGAAACGAAGCGCCTTTTTCCTCTCTGCTGCGATGGTCGGCATGTTGGCTGTTTATGCCCCGTCGTCGTGGTCTAGCGACAACCACGATCAGCATTCCCAGAAATCCACCGAGGCCGGTAAAGCCAAAGGTTCGCAGGACAAGCAGGGCCAGGGCATGAACCATGAAGGCATGGACCATGGGTCCATGGAAGGTATGGACCACGGCTCGATGAAGGGGATGGACCATGGCTCGATGAAGGGGATGGACCATGGCTCGATGGAAGGCATGGACCACGACAAAATGATGGAATCGCATGGCAGCGACAAAGCTAAGGCAGGGAAAGATGGTCAATAGCCTTGGGCGGCCTTCGCTGCTGGCCCTGACTGTTTCAATCGGCATGCTGGGCGTAACGCCCAGCTTCGCCGCTGAAGAAATGGATCACTCGGGCATGGATCATTCGAAAATGGGGCACGGTTCCATGCAAATGGATGCTGCTCCGTCCGAATCGATGCCGGCGATGGATCACAGCAAGATGGGGATGAGCAAACAGCAGAAACAGCCTGCCCCTGTTGATCACAGCCAGATGGGGCATGCTCAAAGCCAGAGCAAATCCAGCCCGGTGGACCATAGCAAGATGGACCACAGCAAAATGGGCCATGGAAACATGAAGGGCATGGATCACGGTTCGATGAAGGGCATGGACCATTCCCAGATGAATCCTGGTTCAGCGACTTCTCCGACCACAACGAGCCGCACGCCGATTCCAGTGCTCACTGATGCCGACCGCGAGGCAGCCTTTCCGCCTTTGGGTGGCCACCAGGTGCACGACAGCGGAATCAACAGCTTCTTTCTGTTGGACCAGCTCGAATACCAGGACGCCGATGAGGGCAGCACCCTGGCTTGGGATGCATCTGGCTGGGTAGGTAGCGACATCAATCGACTCTGGGTTCGGTCGGAAGGCGAGCGCACCAACGGGGTAACCGAAGATGCTGAGCTGCAACTGCTATACGGGCGCTCGGTCAGTCCTTGGTGGGACGTGGTCGCCGGGGTCCGTCAGGATTTCAAACCGGAATCACCGCAGACCTGGGCAGCCTTTGGTATTCAGGGCATGGCCTTGTATGACTTCGAGGCCGAAGCTACGGCGTTCATCGGCGAAAACGGCCAGACTGCTGCGCGTCTTGAAGGCGAATACGACATCCTGCTGACCAATCGCTTGATTTTGCAGCCCACGGCTGAGGCGAACTTCTATGGCAAGAACGATCCTGAGCGCGGTGTTGGATCGGGTCTGGCCAATACCGAAGTCGGGCTGCGTCTACGGTATGAAATCGTCCGCCAGTTTGCCCCGTACATAGGCGTTACCTGGAGCCGCTCCTACGGCAACACCGCTGACTTCATCCGAGACGAGGGTGGAGATGTTGATGAGGCACGCTTCGTTGCCGGTATCAGGATGTGGTTCTGAGAATTCCAACATGAAAAGAACAATTACAACGCTGCTTGTGGCCGGTGCTGTCGGAAGTGCTGCGGTATTGGGCACCGCGTATTTCGGCTTGGTGAATGTCGGCGCCGATGATCCTCACTTCCCGGCTGTCCATTCGTTTCTCGCCATGGCTCGCGACCGGTCGATTGAGGTTCGAGCGCGAGACATTGAAGTGCCTGACCTGAAGAACGCTGCGTTGATCAAGGCAGGCGCAGGCAACTACAACGCCATGTGCATTGGGTGCCACCTCGCCCCTGGCGTTGGAAAGACAGAACTCAGCCAAGCGCTATACCCGTCGCCACCTGACCTCACCAAGGTGGGTGTCGGAGACGATCCGGCTGCCGCATTCTGGACGATCAAGCACGGCATCAAAGCCACCGGCATGCCCGCCTGGGGCAAGAGCATGGGTGATGAGTACATCTGGGGAATAGTCGCGTTCCTTGACCAACTGCCCCAAATGAATTCTGAGCAGTACAAGGCGTTGGTGGCCACGAGCGGCGGCCATCAGCACGGCGGCGGTGAAAGCGATATGCATAATCATGAGGGCCAGCACGGCGGGAGCGGTCATGCCGAGCGTGGCGATCACGACGAAGCGGCAGATGACGACCATGCTCAGACAGCTCACGACCATGGAGCTGCACCCGCAGGCGCCGCCCAAGCGGCAGATCATCACGGTGACCACAATGCGGCCGAAGCCCATTCGGACGCCCACCCGAAATCGTCGACAAAGACGCATGTTCACAAAGACGGTAAGGAGCACACTCATGCCAACTAACCGGATACTCGTTCGGCTAGCCGCAATCGCTGGGCTGCTGGTGGCCTCGGCGGCCTACGCCGCAGAGTCATTGTCCATCGACGTTCACCGAGATGCGAACTGCGGTTGCTGCAAGAAGTGGATCGCGCACCTGGAAGCCAATGGTTTCAAAGTGACCGACCATGTTGAGACGGACATGAGCGCAGTGAAACAGAAGCTGGGCGTAGCGCCACGGTTAGCCTCCTGCCACACAGCCGTGATTGACGGAAAGTTTGTTGAAGGTCACGTGCCAGCTGAGCAGATTCGAGAACTCAAGGAGCGGAACGATCTGGTAGGGATCGCCGTGCCAGGAATGCCAGCTGGATCCCCAGGCATGGAGGTTGATGGTGTAAGCCATGCCTACCAGGTTATTGGTTTGACCAAAAGCGGCGAGGACCAAGTAGTCGCCAACTATCCAGCCAAATAACCCACCGACCAGAAGGACGGCAGTAGGCTGACTGCCGTCCCATAAATCCCCGCTAGAAAGTTTCATCAGCTCAACACGACGACACAGAGGGCCTGCAAAGCGTAGCTAATCAGATTCACGGCGCTCGCGGACTGGCTTGAGTACGATATCGCCGTTGATAAGCTCGATGGAGAGTCTGTCGCCCGTCGTGACCCCGAGCTCGCTCAGAATGTCGTCGGGTAGTTCCACAATCACATCGCCGGAGCCGTCGCCGGGATCAAGGCACTTGACCGTGGTGCGCGCTGATTGAGTCATTGGGCTGTCCTGCCTGAGCTACCAATTCTCATCGTACTCCACCAGTCATGAAAGCCGGTAACCAGGCGATCAATCGCCGGAATTGACGCTTCAACCCGGCTTTTTATCAGCGTAAGTCCTGCCCGCTCGATCAGTGCTCAGTTCTGGCCCCGGCAACCGATACCAGCGGTCCGGTACTCAAGGATTTTCAGGTCTCCATTGGAATCCTCGTAGTTCATCTGTGCTGGCATCACGTCACAGCTCGCCTTGGTCGATGTCATGCTGATTACTCTCGCCACGTCGAGCCGCATCCCGTAGCGATAATGGATCACCTCCGGTGGCTTCATATCATTGACGGCCGCATAAGCTCGCATAGCTTGCTCATTGGCCTGAATCATCTTCCCGTATAGACGGTCGGATCCTCCTTCGGCGAGCGCGGTTGAGGAGGCCACTATGGCCAGGATGGCCGCGATGCTTTTGATGACTTTCATTTCAATCACTCCAATAGACGTGACTGAAGATTAGGATTTTGTCGCTGTCAATTGAGTGATACGGGGATTACAAGGTTGTAAGTCCGGCTTGCAGATGGAGGTAGCGTTGCGTCTACACGGCATACCAATTCCCCTCAGGCACACTACTGATAGACACCCAGGCGAAGACGCTCAAGATAGTCCGCTACCACGCTGAATCCGAGCGACGTGTCGAGCATCTCGAAGGGTACAAACCCCATCAAACGGCCGCACGGCCGACAAAGCCACTGCTCCGCGAGCATCTGAGAGCCAAATACCTTCGACGCAAGCTCCAGTCCTTTCGCATATTGAAACGCCACCGCGCTCTGCTGGGCATCCAGGCGATGGGCCTGAACGGAATGGCTCAGACGGTGAACGCTTCTGGTCGATATTCCTGTGATTCGCCTGACGAGGTTACGAGCCTTGAATAGGCTTGAGGACTCGACCATGCATTTCACGTCGCTGAAAAAAAATCCTGTTTGGACAAGACGCAGGAGCTCCAGCTGGCTCAACTCATCAAGGTCGGTATGAACCAAGTGGAACGTTGGTGCAAAAGCCTGCGATTCAACAGGTGGGGGCGTGCTTGTAGGATTCATTGCATCGACCTCCTCTTGTGCGTTGGCTGTCAGACTAGATCGAATTTGATTCCCAAGCACGCCCGACGCCCTTTAACCTTCACACCTTAGCCCAAAACGATCACTAATGTGTATGCAGTACCGGTGTCTTCTAACTAAAATGCCATACCACTCGTCTTCCAGAACATCATTGCATGAAAATTTTCACACCATTACCTGGAGAATATATCGCATCTGCGCTTAAGCGCGGCAATGAGCTCCTAGGCATTAAATCGTTGAAAACTGAAGATTTCTATATAAAAGCGAAACCTCGTATTGGGTTCGGAATTAATAAGACTTTGGGGAAGTTGCAAACAGAGTGGCGGCCGCATCAAGAATTCTATTACCCAAAGCTGCTAGACGAGCACAAGATTTCGGACCTAGCCTTAAGCGATCACACTTTGTATCCTATGATAGCTGCCCTCGGGCGTCATCGAGCGACCGCAATCGTCACACCGAAAACTTGGGAAAAGGTTTGTCCAGATTGTGTTCGCGAAGACTTGGATAATTGCGGAAGCCCCTATATTCATCGCAGGCACGTATTGGGTTCCGTACAGGTGTGCAGTACTCATGCCTGCGCTCTAATCGAGACATGTCCGACCTGCTCAATACCAATGAAAAAGCACGAGATTAATCACCTAGCCAAGTGCAGCAAGCTTAACACATGGTCAAAACGTCAAAAGCGAGAATTCGGATCAAACCGTCATATGTATGCCAAATTTGTCGCAGACCTTTTGGACTATAGCGGCCCTATGATCAAGGATGGAATGGCAGACTTTGTCGCATATGCAAGCCTCATGATAAATCGAACTAGCGCATTCGAAAAAACCCAGCTGAATATTTCCAAACTGATCAACGAAGAAATGGGCATAACTTCGAGACTCACCCATGTCAGTATCTCTACCAGCGACAAATATCCTATCTATGTGTTTCTTGGATGCCACACCGCTGAAAATTATTTCAACTTGCTAAATAATAAGGATGAGCAAGACGTGCTGCGGGAGAAGAAAACAGTCATATTCAATAAACTTTTGCACGAAGCCATGAAAACTAATCCATATCGTCACGTATCTGCGTAAAGACTTCATCTTCGGATACGCGAGATATTCTTATTCCTGCATAACGGTATAAAACACTCATCGCACAGTTTTCAGTCAGCGAGTATTCTCGAATTGCCCACCGGATTTTACGTAGCTGATGGTCATGAGTAGACTCAAGTAAACCCGCCATCAACCTAGTGCTCATCGGAAAGTGGTCCGGCATCTTGAGGAAAGCATGAGCGTTTAGGACACGCCTACATAGAGCAGCGCGGGTGACCTGCTGAGGCTTTCCGTCTACAGAAAGAATCATCGTCTTCGCTTTAGCGAGCTCCAACGCAAGGGCCGAGTCCCTGGATTGCCAATCGATCAAAATTCTTCGGTCTCTGTGGTAGGGGTTCCCAGCAACATAACGGGCCAACCATTCCCTGTCGTGGCGGTACAACCACTGATAGCCCGGCTTGTCATGACATTTGAGATTCGTACTCTTCGCAAACGCTATTCGCCGGGCGTGAAGGTCATCGTCAGGGATGAGGTTATTCGGTTCATCAGGCCGGACCACAATACCAGCGCGATTAACGTCCTCTAGACGGTAGGTCTTCAGGTGCTCCAGCTCTAGATCAAGGAGCCAGCAGAGAAAATAGAACTTGAAAGGCTGCACGGTTCGACCTTGTCGCCGCAATATCTGAAAGACCCACTCAGCGGATCGAACCATTTCTTCGAATTCGGCGGCGCTAGGACTGCACCGAAGTCGCCTGGTTAAAAAATCTCTCAGCATCTGCTCTCTAATTCGTCCAGACCTGATAAAACCCATCTCGTCCAAACGGTTCCTGAGCAAATTTCCAGCCAGAATCGTTTTCATCTCATTGGGATGGTCTAGCCCCCACAGCTGCATGTGGGCAATGGCAACGGCCCCGCTGTGGTCACCACAGTCCATAACCGGCGTTCCAGCAGATTCCCCCGGAAGCAACATACAACGCCAATCTGACCATCCGGGGAATCTAATCGCCTGTAGTACTTCGCTGTGGCGTGGACAAATGCAAGTGCCCGATGCTTGGTGAATACGATGCCAATAAGCTGAGCCGCACTCCAGAATGTCCTCTCTGACGCAGCTCTCGCAATACCTAAACGAGGCGTGTTGGAGGAAACGCGATGCTGTAATGCCCAAGGCCATCTTGAGGCCTGTACCTCGATTACCTCCCATTAGAACGGCAGCATCGCGGCCCTTCTCGTCGTCCAAAAAAGGCAGATAAAGCGGTAAAAGCGTGAAGCGCTCGATCAGCTCTCCTACAGAGAAGGCGCCTCTGAGACGTTCAGACAGAGCCTCTAAGCAGCACGGCAGGATGGAACCGCAGGTACGCGAGTAGCTACCGAACAGCTCTTGGCTGGTCGCTCGGTATCCCTGATTCGCTGCTAGCTTGTGATAGCGCACGGCCAGGCTATAGAGCGACTCATCCGGAAACGGCTGGGGGAAGAACAGAAGGTTAGCCACTGCCCTGAGCTCCCCTGCGTCAAATTACCAGGAAGAATCCCTATCCACCCAGCCGCGCTGTTCGAGCTGAGCCTGAAGGTCTTCGTCCTTCGAAAAATGCACGTTAGTTAACGCGCCGTCAGCAACCGGTACGACCGTACGACTCGGAGCCTTCGGCACCGATTTTTCCTTTGCTAGAGGTGAAGGTGCTATTGCGGTCTGTGTAAGTAGCGAAAGATGAGCCCGGTCCGCCCGGCGAGCCAAGTCGTAGCTCATCATCTGAGCGATTTGGTCTTTTGTAGGCATCATGTCCTCGAAATCAGCAATCTGAAGAGGATCACCGCTTCGAAGGGCCTCGATGGGCTTGTGCAAAAGCCTCATTTGATTGTCATACACCTGCTGAAGCACGGCTGGCGTAATGGCGTCGATTCCTTCCCAAATAACATGACGCTGCGCAAGCATAAGCAGTTTCGCTAGGAAATCTGTATTGCCCTGGGTGAGATCATAGATCTTGGACAGGAGGTCACTCGTCAGGGGAGCGCAAGATTCCGTCCAGTCATAGGCCCAGAGTTGGGACACCAAGTGATGCCAAAACGGATCGTCTTCGCTGAAACGGTCAAAGGCGATTGGTCCCATCCCCGCCGCTCTTCGGGCATTACGCAACACACCAGAAAAAAGCGGAAGCATTGCGTTGGTCCCTACATAGACAAGCGGAACGCCCGCATCATTGGATAAAGTTACGAAGAAATTCAGTAACTTTTCCCGATCCTGCCCCCCTCGCGACGAGCAAAGATGCTGCATTTCATCAATTATCAAAGCACCGATAAAAAAGGTTTTGCACAGCTGACTGATGTGCTGGAGCATTACGCTGATGCTGTTGGCGGCACCGCCCCTGCGAGAGTATTTTTCGACACCTAACGCAGCGTCCAGTGCAGAGAAGAATGCTGCGCAAAAACCGCGCAACGAGCCATCGTGAGGGCACTCAATCTTTAGCCACACAACCTGGGTTTCGATGAGAATCGCGTCTTTATATCTGCTGTGACTGATCACCTGCGGATAAAGCCTTGCTATGGAATTAAGCGCTGTGGTCTTGCCCATACCACTCAAGCCAATCAGGGTCATCGTCTCAGCGGTGGACATGAATCCATGGCGCTTGGCATCTGCTGAGGAAGGCAATCGATGCCTAACAGATGAGGCCAACAGCGGATTGCGGCCCGAATAGCCGTAGCGGATCAGCTGGCTGAATAGGTCTTCGAGGCGCAAGTGGATTTCGAATGGAACCACAACATCTTTGAGCCGGTTGATCCCATGGCCGCGAAGCTTCGGTGGCAACGCTCGTTCGGCCTCGTCGGGCTTCGGCGGAAGGTTCCCAACACGCCTCACCACATCAACATCCGAGAGAATTCTAGGCAAGCATTCAATCAGCGGGTTGCCATCATATTGAGGCATGCCTGTAGGAATATATTCTGCGGGGGAGAAGGTCAAATCGTTCATGTCTCTGTCTCGCTACCCTCGCTGACTACCAGTTTCAGAAACGCCGCGCTTCTTGTGGAACTGGGCCTGCCGGTGACTGGCCTAGAATTTTCTCCCGCAAGGGGCGTGTGATCCACAACGCGTAGCTGATTCAGATCAGCGGTATGGGAATCGCGCTCGGTCTGAGCTTCGGTCGCACGCTTGGCACGTTTGTCCCGCTTGAAATCTGCATTCGATTTCGGGTCACCCTGTGCGGCACGTTTGGCTTTGGCCCGGTCAAGGATTTCCTCTTGCCGCCCCCTTACCAGCGCCGCAGTATTGTCACTGTCATAACGGGCATCCGGCGATACTTGGTTCAAGACATGGACCATATCAAGAACCTCCTCCATACGGAGTCCACCATATTTCTGCCGTTGCTGCGGTACAATAGTTAAAGCCTCAAAACCTGCTTCGGACTTGATCCAACAATTTTCAATAGAGTTAGGATCGTAGAATACTCGAACATACTTCGTCCGCAGATTGTGTGAGCGCTCCAACCACTCCTCACGCAAGGCTGTTTGACATGTATATTGGACGCCTTGGAAAACAATACCGCCTCGACTGATACGACACTCTTGAGAGGGCAGTAAAGCAATTTTCAACTCAGCCGGAGAAACCACTTTAGAATTGATAGGACTATTAGCTTTAGACCAATTCCAAACTGCTATAGGCGTCGCTTCTATACCGTCGGCAATCATCTCGCGACTTAATAGGTGTGGTATGCGTAGGCTCTTATTGTGCGCCAAGACCCCTACAATAACCATTTCTGTGAACTCGTCGATATCCAAAATCGCATCGAGTTGGTAGTCCCTATCACCACGCTCCATTTTACGAGCATCTACTCCGCCTGGAACAAATTTCAAGTCCAGGTGTTCATTGATCAGACGGAAGCGGCTTTCGATGATCCCTTTCCAATCAGGCCTAAAGGGGGGCAAAATTTGCACCGCTAGTCCCAAGCTTTGCGACAGCGTTGCCCCAGCCTCACTTAGAAGTTCGGCCCGGTCAGCAACAATTTCGACTGGCAAGTGCGAGCACGGCCAGTCAGCCTCATCTATTTCAACATTGTATCGCTTGCAAAAATCGACCTTTGGGGTGCAAGCATTGTATATCGCGTGTCGAGCCCCATTCCAACTGGGACCCTCAAGGCCCACGTGAATCCCTACAATCATTCTAGTAAAGGTATCGACGACCACATAAAGTATGGGGCGTCCTATGAGCCATAGCCTGTTAACGCGATGCACTAAATATACATCAGCGATGGTGGAATCTATCTCATATCGATGGGTCGCACCCATCAGGCCTTGGGAAGCTGCGCCAACGATAGCACGATGATCTTTGTTGTATCGAACAGAACCGCCACGCACCTTAAGTTTATAAAGATCATCGAAAAAAAGCTTACCGTGATATCTGAGCTGGGTAGTAGTCGGGTAACTGCCGCGTACAATATTCCCTTTCGAGCCGTCTGGCAGAGTCTCTCTATAAAATTTGTTTAACATCCACTTATGTGCATCTTTCAGGGTGCCGCATTTGCCGCTAGCAACCCGCCCGTAAGCCAAACGGATATGAGAGAGATGGCGCGGTTCGAGCGTGATAGCACCACCATCATTGACAACGACACCACGATACTTACGCGGCCTACCGGGGATAATGCCTGAGGATCGATCCTTTTTCTTTCCCCGACCACCGCAAGCACTAGTGTTCCATAGAAACGCGTTAGGTGTCTGCCCCATGCTCCAGTAGCGGTATAGAAGCCGGTATATCTGTTTACGCTCTACTCCTGCCTCTAGGGCATGCCTAGCAACCAGCTTTCCAAAACCCGGTCCAAGAATTTCCAAGGCGGAGCGATCTTCTACTAACCCTCTTATAAGGCTCCAGTTACGATTTCGGCTCGATTTTTCATTTTCACTAATTTCATCATCACTTCTGAGCAGATGTAAGGGCACCATTTCTCGACTTAAGATTGCGCGCCCTGCGTCAATATCGTCAATCAAAACGGACCGCTCGATCTGCCACGGCTTGCTGGGATTCGTACTCAGCTCAATCACAATTACAGAAGCATCATCTATGCCTAAAATCCGAACCGCTTTTTTTAGTAGGCTAGGTTCTTCGCCAGGAGTGACAATGCTGTTGATTTTAAGATCAAGCATGATGGGAAACCTCGTTTGGCAGAGACAAAGCCGCTGACCTTTGATTCGGCCATACGTGCAACGGCTGCGACATGCTTATTATTTTCGAGGTAAGATCTGACTCTAAACGACCGTTCCATAGCAGGTGATGGAAGAGGCGCTTTACCCCCATATATTCAATGTAAAGGTCACGAGACGCTTTATCCAAAAGAATTTTTAACGGTATTTGATCCGTCTTTGCCTCCTCAATGTATCCAAGCAAATTGCCGATGTTCTTCTCCGTCGGTAACGAGGGATGAATACTGGCGTATGTCCTGAGAATCTTGAGGTTCGCTAATTTTATCTTTGAGAGGTTTTCATGCAGGACCAGCTTCCAGTCCACCCCCCTCATTGCCCAGTATTTTTCTTCGATGGCTAGCTTTTCTGCTATTCGATTACGCGCCTGAAGATCAGCTTGCTCAAACTCTTTTCGGTATTTCACTGATCGAGCAGCTAGCCTTGTTTCGCCAGAGGAATCTAAGAAGGTAACGAGAAAGTCCGTCGTCATAACGACAGGTATTTGCGTGCCAGGATATACAGGGTGGCGACAGTTAATACTTGAGGCAATTGCTTGGGTCTCAGCCTGTGTCAGCAGAGGATACTGCTCTCGGATATCGATGATCGAGGCATCGTGCTCAAGTACAGTTAAGTAATCTCGCTCTGCATTGGACAGCAGGTGGTGTGTGCGGTGAATTTTAACTCCCGCGATCATATGAGAGACACCCTTTGATTTGATCTCCCACACTTTGATCCATGGCTTATAGGAATCTCTGACTCCACACCCACGACCCGATTGAATTTTCTTATCTATTTTTGCCTGGGTCATCAGCTTGCGATGTGCAGCCTTGACCGGAGCTATGGGCATGGATGCCATTGTTCGAGTCGCTCAAAATTGGGCGACCCGCTCGACCGGGACGAGGACAGGTGTCGTGCACAGGGGACACCCCAGAGAGCGGGCTAAGCCAGGACAACAGTCACAGCGTTGGGTAGAGGATTGTCACCCGAATCTCCAAGGCCTGGCTCCGGCCCGATGTGCGGTCAGAGCCTGCCTTGTGACAACCTTTATTACGTTGTGACAACCTTTATTGTTTTGTGACAACCTTTATTATTCAAAAACACGAAGCCTTTCTCACCTGCTCGCTTACTCGACTGTCACCGACTTGGCCAGGTTACGCGGCTGGTCCACATCCGTCCCCTTGAGCACGGCCACGTAGTACGACAGCAGCTGCAGCGGAATGGTGTACAGGATCGGCGCCAGGGCGTCGGCGATGTGCGGCACCTTGACCACATGGGTACCTTCGCCATTGCTCATGCCGGCCTGCTCGTCGGCGAACACCACCAGCTCGCCACCACGGGCGCGCACTTCCTGCAGGTTGGACTTGAGCTTCTCCAACAGTTCGTTGTTCGGCGCCACAGTGACCACCGGCATGTCATTGTCCACCAACGCCAGCGGGCCGTGCTTCAGCTCGCCTGCCGGGTAGGCTTCGGCGTGGATGTAGGAGATTTCCTTGAGCTTGAGCGCACCTTCCATCGCCACCGGGTACTGCGCGCCACGGCCGAGGAACAGGGTGTGGTGCTTGTCGGCGAACAACTCGGCGATTTTCTCGACGGTGGCGTCCATGGCCAGGGCTTCGCCCAGGCGCGTCGGCAGGCGGCGCAGCTCTTCGACCAACTCGGCTTCGACACCGGCTTCCAGGGTTCCGCGCACCTGGCCCAGGGCCAGGGTCAGCAGCATCAGCGAAACCAACTGGGTGGTGAAGGCTTTGGTCGAAGCCACGCCGATTTCCGGGCCGGCCAGGGTCAGCAGGGTCAGGTCCGACTCACGCACCAGCGAACTGATACCGACGTTGCAGATCGCCAGGCTGCCGAGGAAGCCCAGTTCCTTGGCGTTGCGCAGCGCTGCCAGGGTGTCGGCGGTTTCGCCAGACTGCGAGATGGAAACGAACAGGGTGTCCGGCTGCACCACCACCTTGCGGTAACGGAACTCGCTGGCCACCTCCACCTGGCACGGGATGCCGGCCAGGCTTTCCAGCCAGTAACGCGCGACCATACCCGCGTGGTAGCTGGTACCACAGGCAACGATCTGCACGTTGCGCACCTTGGCGAACAGTTCGGCAGCCTGCGGGCCGAAGGCCTGGACCAGCACGTTGTCCTTGCCCAGGCGGCCTTCCAGCGTGCGCTGCACTACGCTTGGCTGCTCGTGGATTTCCTTGAGCATGAAGTGGCGGTAGGTACCCTTGTCAGCGGCTTCGGCGCCTTCGTGGTACTGCACGGTTTCACGCTGAACCTTGTTGCCGTGCTGGTCCCAGATGGCGACCTGATCACGGCGGATTTCGGCGATGTCGCCTTCTTCCAGGTACATGAAGCGGTCGGTGACCTGGCGCAGCGCCAGCTGGTCGGACGCCAGGAAATTCTCGCCCAGGCCCAGGCCGATGACCAGCGGGCTGCCGCTGCGTGCAGCAACCAGGCGATCCGGCTGGCTGGTGCTGATCAGCGCCAGGCCATAGGCACCGTGCAGGCGCTTCACTGCCGCCTTCAGCGCATCGGCCAGGTCCGGGATGCTCTTCAGGGTGTGGTGGATCAGGTGCACGATGACTTCGGTGTCGGTCTGCGAAGTGAAGACGTAGCCAAGGCCCTTGAGCTCTTCGCGCAGTTCTTCGTGGTTCTCGATGATACCGTTGTGCACCACGGCCACTTCATTGCCCGAGAAGTGCGGGTGGGCGTTGCCTTCGGTCGGTGCGCCGTGGGTGGCCCAACGGGTGTGGGCGATGCCCAACTGGCCGGCCAGTGGCTCGGCGGCAACTGCGGCTTCCAGTTCGCTCACCTTGCCGATACGGCGGCGGCGCTGTAGCTCGCCATTCTGGGTGAGGACGGCCAGACCCGCGCTGTCGTAGCCACGGTACTCAAGACGCTTGAGGCCTTCGATCAGGATGGCTGTGATGTTGCGCTCGGCGACGGCACCAACGATTCCACACATGTTTATTGCTCCTGGCTGATCGCGGCGCAGATCAGGTTGATGCCGCGGGCTTGAATTTGTTCGCGTGCCGCTGCGGGCAAGCGTTCGTCAGTAATAAGGGTGTGCACGCTGCCCCAAGGCAGCTCGAGGTTAGGGATCTTGCGCCCCACCTTGTCCGATTCGACCATCACGATCACTTCCCGGGCGACTTCGGCCATGACCCGGCTCAGCCCGAGGAGCTCGTTGAAGGTAGTGGTGCCGCGGCCGAGGTCGATGCCGTCGGCGCCAATGAACAGCTGATCGAAATCGTAGGAGCGCAACACCTGTTCGGCCACCTGGCCCTGGAACGACTCGGAATGCGGGTCCCAGGTGCCACCGGTCATCAGTAGCACCGGTTCGTGTTCGAGGTCACAGATGGCGCGGGCCACATTCATCGAATTGGTCATCACGACCAGGCCAGGCTGGCGCCCCAGTTCGGGGATCATGGCCGCCGTGGTGCTGCCGCTGTCGATGATGATGCGCGCATGTTCGCGGATACGCGCGACTGCGGCGCGGGCGATGGCCTTCTTGTAGGACGACACCGGCTGGGCGGGCTCAGTGAGCAGCTCTTGCGGCACCGGCACCGCGCCACCGTAGCGGCGAAGCAACAGGCCATTGCTTTCCAGCGCGGCGAGGTCTTTGCGGATGGTGACTTCCGAGGTTGCGAAACGCTTGGCCAGCGCGTCCACACTCACCTCGCCCTGCTCGCTGAGCAAAGCCAGAATGTTGTGCCGCCGCTGTGGAGTGTTTCGTTTCGACATGAGCGCTTAAGTTTCGATTCGAAAGATATAGGTGGCAATCAAAACCTAAGATGAGCGATTCGTCAAGCTGTGGATAAATCTATGGGATAACCTGGACCTTGTGGGAGCGGGCGCGCCCGCGAAAAATCCAACGCGGTGAATGGCACCGGCTGCGCAGGTGTTCGCGGGCTTGCCCGCTCCCACAGGGGATCGCGCCTTCATTAGTGCGGGTATGTGTTCAGCCAATAAACAAGCCGACTTATTCACATAAGTCGGCTTTCGATCGAAACAGCTGTGTATAACTCAGCTTTTCTTGATCTTTTCCGGTCGCTTCCAGCCCGAGATGTTGCGCTGGCGTGCCCGGGCCACTGCCAGGTCGCCTGGCTCTACGGTCTGGGTGACGGTCGAACCGGCTGCGGTGGTCGCACCCGCCTTGATTTCCACAGGCGCTACCAAGGAGTTGTTCGAGCCGATGAACACATCTTCGCCCATCACGGTCTTGAACTTGTTGGCGCCATCGTAGTTGCAGGTGATGGTGCCGGCGCCGATGTTGGTACGTGCACCGATTTCGGCATCGCCCAAGTAAGTCAGGTGACCGGCCTTGGCGCCTTCGCCCAGGTGGGCGTTTTTCAGTTCGACAAAGTTACCCACATGGGCCTTGGCCTCCAGCACGCTGCCCGAGCGCAGGCGGGCGAACGGGCCGGCATCGCTGCCCTCGCCCATAACGGCGCCTTCAAGGTGGCTGTTGGCCTTGACCACTACACCTTTGCGCAAGGTGCTGTTCTTGATCACGCAGTTGGGGCCGATCTGCACATCGTCCTCAATGACCACCTTGCCTTCGAGAATCACGTTGATATCGATCAGCACGTCACGGCCCACGGTCACTTCACCGCGAACATCGAAGCGCGCCGGGTCGCGCAGGGTCACACCCTGGGCCATCAGGCGACGGCCTTCGCGCAACTGGTAGTGGCGCTCCAGCTCGGACAGCTGGCGACGGTCGTTGGCACCTTGCACTTCCATCGGGTCGTGCGGCTGCTCGGTAGCCACCACTAGGCCATCGGCCACCGCCATGGCGATCACATCGGTCAGGTAATACTCGCCTTGGGCATTGTTGTTCGACAGGCGGCCCATCCAGTCGGCCAGGCGCGCAGCTGGCAGGGCCAGAATACCGGTGTTGCCTTCCTTGATCGCTTTCTGCGCATCGCTGGCGTCCTTGTGCTCAACGATGGCGGTCACCTTGCCCTGCTCGTCACGCACGATGCGGCCATAGCCAGTCGGGTCGTCGAGGGTCACCGTGAGCAGGCCCAGCTGCTGGTCATTGGCCTTGGCCAACAGACGCTGCAGGGTCTCCACTTCGATCAACGGCACATCGCCGTACAGCACCAGCACCGTATCGGCGGTCAGGGCCGGCAGTGCCTGAGCCACCGCATGACCAGTACCCAGCTGCTTGTCCTGCATGACGAAGTTCAGGTCTTCAGCGGCCAGGCGCTCGCGAACCAGCTCGGCGCCATGGCCAATGACCACGTGAATACCTTGCGGCTGCAGCTGGCGCGCGCTGTGGATAACGTGGCCAAGCATGGAGTTGCCGGCGACCGGATGCAGCACCTTGGGCAGCGCCGAGCGCATGCGGGTACCTTGGCCGGCGGCAAGAATTACGATATCGAGTGACATTACTGGCTACCAATCCTGGGCGGTCAGCTACGTGACCAAAATAGAAATTCACAAAAAGAAAAAGGGTAGCCGAGGCTACCCTTTAACTCAATCGCAACGGAAGTACCTGGCCTAAGCCGGATTACCTGCCTTTGCGCAATTGCTGGACAGTACGCAGCTGAGCTGCAGCCTCGGCCAGACGTGCGGCAGCAGCGCCGTAGTCGAAGTCCGAGCCTTTAGTGTTCAGCGCGTTCTCGGCAGCCTTGAGGGCTTCCTGAGCCTGAGCTTCGTCCAGGTCGGCAGCACGTTGCACGGTGTCGGCAAGAACCTTCACCATGTTTGGCTGCACTTCGAGGAAGCCACCGGAGATGTAGAACACCTCTTGAGTGCCACCCTGCTTGGTCAGCGTGATCGGACCTGGCTTGAGATTGGTGATCAGCGGCGCGTGGCCTGGAGCGATACCGAGATCGCCCAGGTTGCCGTGCGCTACTACCATCTCGACCAGGCCGGAGAAGATCTCTCCTTCCGCGCTGACGATATCGCAATGGACTGTCATAGCCATCTGCTTGCCTCAACCTGATTAGCGCCCCTTTCGGGGCGCCGGGATTACAGTTTCTTGGCTTTCTCGATCGCTTCGTCGATGCTGCCGACCATGTAGAACGCTTGTTCTGGCAGATGGTCGTAGTCACCTTTGAGGATGCCGCTGAAGCCAGCGATGGTGTCTTTCAGGGAAACGTACTTGCCTGGCGAACCGGTGAACACTTCGGCCACGAAGAACGGCTGCGACAGGAAGCGCTGGATCTTACGAGCGCGGGCTACCAGTTGCTTGTCGGCTTCGGACAGTTCGTCCATACCCAGGATGGCGATGATGTCCTTCAGCTCTTTGTAGCGCTGCAGAACATACTGAACGCCACGCGCGGTGTCGTAGTGCTCGTTGCCGATCACGTTCGGGTCCAGCTGGCGCGAAGTCGAGTCCAGTGGGTCAACCGCCGGGTAGATACCCAGGGAAGCGATGTCACGGGACAGAACGACGGTGGCGTCCAAGTGGGCGAAGGTGGTCGCTGGCGACGGGTCGGTCAAGTCGTCCGCAGGTACGTATACGGCCTGAACGGAGGTGATCGAACCTTCCTTGGTGGAGGTGATGCGCTCTTGCAGAACGCCCATCTCTTCAGCCAGGGTCGGCTGGTAACCTACTGCCGAAGGCATACGGCCCAGCAGAGCAGATACTTCGGTACCGGCCAGGGTGTAACGATAGATGTTGTCGACGAACAGCAGAACGTCGTTACCTTCGTCACGGAATTTCTCAGCCATGGTCAGGCCGGTCAGCGCTACGCGCAGACGGTTTCCTGGTGGCTCGTTCATCTGACCGTAGACCAGCGCTACCTTGTCGAGAACGTTGGAGTCCTTCATCTCGTGGTAGAAGTCGTTACCCTCACGAGTACGCTCGCCCACACCAGCGAACACGGAGTAACCGCTGTGTTCCATGGCGATGTTACGGATCAGTTCCATCATGTTCACGGTCTTGCCGACACCGGCACCACCGAACAGACCAACCTTACCACCCTTGGCGAACGGGCAAACCAGGTCGATAACCTTGATGCCGGTTTCCAGCAGGTCGTTGCCGCCTGCCTGGTCAGCGAACGAAGGCGCTGGCTGGTGGATACCGCGACGCTCTTCTTCGCCGATCGGGCCGGCTTCGTCGATCGGGTTGCCCAGTACGTCCATGATACGGCCCAGAGTGGCCTTACCAACAGGAACGGAAATGGCAGCGCCGGTGTCGACGACATCCAGACCGCGCTTCAGGCCTTCGGTCGAGCCCATCGCAATGGTACGAACCACGCCGTCGCCCAGCTGCTGCTGAACTTCCAGGGTGGTTTCCGCGCCTTGTACTTTCAGCGCGTTGTAAACACTCGGCACGACGTCACGTGGGAATTCCACGTCGATGACGGCGCCGATGATTTGAACGATACGTCCGCTACTCATAGCTGGATCCTCTGAATTTTTGAACCGTTAAACCGCGGCAGCGCCGCCGACGATTTCCGAGATCTCCTGGGTGATCGCAGCCTGACGCGCCTTGTTGTAGATCAATTGCAGCTCTTTGATCAAATCACCGGCGTTGTCTGTGGCGTTTTTCATGGCGATCATCCGGGCCGCTTGTTCAGCAGCGTTGTTCTCGACCACCGCCTGGTAAACCTGCGACTCCACGTAACGCACCATCAAGCCGTCCAGCAGCTCTTTTGCGTCGGGTTCGTACAGGTAATCCCAGTGATGCTTGAGTTCCTGATCCGGGGTTGCCACCAACGGTACCAATTGCTCTACCGTCGGTTTTTGGGTCATGGTGTTGATGAACTTGTTCGAAACCACCGAGAGGCGATCGATACGGCCGTCCAGGTAGGCGTCCAGCATCACTTTGACGGAGCCGATCAGGTCATTGATCGATGGCTCTTCGCCCAGGTGGCTGATCGCGGCTACGACGTTGCCGCCAAAGATGCGGAAGAAAGTCGCACCCTTGCTGCCGATCACGCACAGGTCGATTTCCACGCCCTGTTCGCGGTTTTCGTTCATGTCCTTGACCAGGGCCTTGAACAGGTTGGTGTTCAAGCCACCGCACAGACCACGGTCACTGCTCACCACGATATAACCGGCGCGCTTTACAGGGCGCTCGATCATGAACGGATGGCGGTATTCCGGGTTGGCGTTGGCCAGATGACCGATTACCTGGCGGATACGCTCCGCGTAAGGACGGCTAGCAGCCATGCGCATTTGTGCCTTGCGCATCTTGCTGACCGCCACTTTCTCCATGGCGCTGGTAATTTTTTGCGTGCTTTTGATGCTCGCAATCTTACTGCGAATCTCTTTTGCGCCTGCCATGTATCACCTATCAGGTTAGCAAGCGGGGGCCGCGGCCCCCGCTGCGGCTTACCAGGTCTGGGTGGCCTTGAACTTCTCGATACCGGCTTTCAGGCCAGCGTCGATTTCGTCGTTGAAGTCACCCTTCACGTTGATCTTCGCCATCAGTTCGGCGTGATCACGGTTGAAGAAGGCGATCAGTGCTTGCTCGAAGCTGCCGACCTTGGAGACTTCTACGTCAGTCAGGAAACCACGCTCAGCGGCGTACAGCGACAGGGCCATGTCCGCGATGGACATTGGCGCGTACTGCTTCTGCTTCATCAGCTCGGTTACGCGCTGACCATGCTCCAGCTGCTTGCGGGTCGCTTCGTCCAGATCGGAAGCGAACTGGGCGAATGCAGCCAGTTCACGGTACTGAGCCAGAGCGGTACGAATACCACCGGACAGCTTCTTGATGATCTTGGTCTGAGCGGCACCACCTACGCGGGATACCGAAACACCGGCGTTCACTGCAGGGCGGATGCCCGAGTTGAACATGGCCGATTCCAGGAAGATCTGACCGTCGGTGATGGAAATCACGTTGGTCGGAACGAACGCGGAAACGTCGCCAGCCTGGGTTTCGATGATCGGCAGGGCGGTCAGGGAACCGGTCTTGCCAGTGACTGCGCCGTTGGTGAACTTCTCGACGTACTCTTCGGAAACGCGCGATGCGCGCTCCAGCAGACGGGAGTGGAGATAGAACACGTCACCTGGGTACGCTTCACGTCCTGGTGGACGGCGCAGCAGCAGGGAGATCTGACGGTAGGCAACGGCCTGCTTGGACAGGTCATCGTAAACGATCAGGGCGTCTTCACCGCGGTCACGGAAGAACTCGCCCATGGTGCAGCCGGCGTATGGTGCCAGGAACTGCAGTGCGGCGGATTCCGAAGCACTGGCAACGACCACGATGGTGTTGGCCAGGGCGCCGGCTTCTTCCAGCTTGCGAACGATGTTGGCAACGGTCGAACGCTTCTGGCCGACTGCAACATAAACACAGAAAATACCGGAGTCTTTCTGGTTGATGATGGCGTCGATGGCCATGGCGGTCTTGCCGATCTGACGGTCACCGATGATCAGCTCACGCTGGCCACGGCCGACAGGGATCATGGCGTCGACGGACTTGTAGCCAGTCTGTACAGGCTGGTCTACCGACTTACGCCAGATCACGCCTGGGGCCACTTTCTCGACCGCGTCGGTCTGGGTGTTGCCCAGAGGACCTTTGCCATCGATCGGGTTACCCAGTGCGTCAACGACGCGACCCAGCAGTTCCTTACCAACCGGAACTTCCAGGATGCGGCCGGTGCACTTGGCGCTCATGCCTTCGGCGAGGGTGTCATAGGCACCCAGGATCACTGCACCTACGGAGTCTTGCTCCAGGTTCAGGGCCATGCCGTAGACGCTGCCAGGGAACTCGATCATTTCGCCGTACATGACGTCGGCCAGACCGTGGATCCGCACGATACCGTCGGATACCGAAACAACGGTACCTTCGTTACGGGCTTGGGAGCTCACATCGAGGTTGTCGATGCGGCCCTTGATGATTTCACTAATTTCGGAAGGATTGAGTTGCTGCATTGCTCTGCTGCCCCTTCAAACTCAAGATTTCAAGGCTTCGGCCAGTTTCGCGATCTTGCCGCGAACAGAGCCATCGATTACCAGGTCACCAGCGCGGATGACGACGCCGCCAATCAGGCTGGCATCCTCCGACGCGTGCAGGCGCACTTCCTGGCCTAACCGTGCACTGAGAACCTTGGCGAGTTTGTCTTGCTGTTCTTGGTTCAACGCGAAGGCACTGGTGACTTCCACGTCCACGGATTTTTCTTGCTCGGCCTTGTACAGCTCGAACAGATTGGCAATCTCCGGCAGAAGCAGGAGACGGTCGTTTTCCGCGGCAACATGAATGAAATTCTGTGCCTGTGCATTGAACTTGTCACCGCACACGTCAATGAACGTGGCGGCCTTTTCTGCGCTCGTCAGTCGCGGGGCCTTGAGCAGGCGCTGCATGGTGTCGTCTTGCGACACCGCAGCAGCCAGGCCGAGCATGGCTGACCAATTGGCCAGTTGCTGATGGGCCTGGGCATGCTCGAAGGCAGCCTTAGCGTAAGGTCGGGCCAACGTGGTCAGTTCTGCCATGATCGCCCTCGCTTAAATTTCAGCGGCCAGTTTGTTAACCAGCTCCGCATGCGCGTTTTGATCGATTGTGGCGCCAAGGATCTTTTCAGCACCGCCAACAGCCAGGGCACCCACTTGGGCACGCAGGGCGTCTTTAGCGCTGTTCAGTTCCTGTTCGATCTCGGCCAGAGCCTGAGCTTTCACACGGTCAGCTTCGACGCGGGCCTGATCACGGGCTTCCTCGACAAGCTGAGCAGCGCGCTTCTTGCTTTGCTCAATGATTTCGGCTGCCTGTGCTTTAGCTTCACGCAGTTGCTGACCCACTTTTTCTTGGGCCAGCTCCAGGTCGCGAGCTGCGCGGTTGGCAGCGTCCAAGCCGTCGGCAATCTTCTTTTGACGCTCTTGCAGGGCAGCGATGACCGGAGGCCATACGTACTTCATGCAGAAGAGTACAAAAATCAGGAAGGCAACGGATTGGCCAATCAGGGTTGCATTAATATTCACGCCAACACCTCGCTCGGTCTTTGGTTCATCACAGCTATCAACTCGTGGTTAACGAGTGATTAGCCGGCGATTTGACCAACGAACGGATTCGCGAAGGTGAAGAACAGAGCGATACCAACACCGATCATGGTTACGGCGTCGAGCAGACCTGCAACGATGAACATTTTAACCTGCAGCATTGGAACCATTTCTGGCTGGCGAGCAGCGCCTTCTAGGAATTTGCCGCCCAGCAGGCCGAAACCAATGGCGGTACCCAGAGCACCCAGGCCGATCAGCAGAGCAACAGCGATAGCGGTCAGACCAACTACAGTTTCCATCTTTCCTCCCGACTTTTACGTCGTATTGGTTAGGTTTTTAGTTTGAAGCGGTAAAACAAATCGTTTGGTACAGCATGCCCTTGCGGACTTTTTAAGCCCTCCCCCCAAACGAGCGGGGAAGGCTATCAGACACGCCAGGCGGTCTTAATGGTTATCTTCGTGAGCCATCGACAGGTAGACGATGGTAAGCATCATGAAGATGAAGGCTTGCAGGGTGATGATCAGGATGTGGAACACAGCCCACGCCCACTGCAGCACCACACCCAGGCCGCTGAGCCAGAGGATGCCGGCACCGAACATCACGGCGATCAGGATGAACACCAGCTCGCCGGCGTACATGTTGCCGAACAGACGCAGTGCCAGCGAGATCGGCTTGGCGATCAGGGTGACGAATTCCAGCAGGAAGTTGACTGGAATCAGCAGGATCTGCACGAAGATGTTCTTGCTGCCGAACGGGTGCAGGGTCAGCTCACCGAGGAAGCCGCCCAGGCCCTTGACCTTGATGCTGTAGAAAATGATCAGGGCGAACACGCAGAAGGCCATGGCCAGCGTCGCGTTCGGGTCGGTGGTCGACACGGCGCGGAACGGAATGTGCGGGTCACCGGAGATCAGGATGGCCAGCTGAGGAATCCAGTCGACCGGTACCAGGTCGATGGCGTTCATCAGGAACACCCAGACGAAAATGGTCAGCGCCAGCGGGGCGATTACCGGGCTACGGCCGTGGAAGGAGTCCTTCACGCTGCCGTTGACGAAGTCCACCAGCACTTCAACGAAGTTCTGCAGACCGCCGGGTTGGCCGGAAGTCGCCTTGCTGGCCGCCATGCGGAAGATGAACAGGAAGATCAGACCCAGTGCGACGGACCAACCCAGGGTGTCCAGGTGGAACGCCCAGAAGCCCATTGCCTTGGCTTCTGCAGCCGAATGGGCGAAGCCCCAGCTGCCGTCTGGTAGTTGACCGTAGGTCAGGTTCTGCAAGTGGTGCTGGATATAGCCCGAAGCGGTTTCTGCTGCCATGGTTGCCTCAAACGCCCTAAGGTCTCGAAAGTCTTTTATTCATCAGCAGGGGCGCGAACCAGCTGACCAAAAGGGTCAGCACGAAGACGCCGAATACTGCTAACGGCGCCAGTGGCTTCACTCCTGCGAAGGTCAGTGCAAAAAGCACTGCCGTCAAAATCATCTTGCCTGCCTCGCCAGCGTAAAACGACTTGACGATGGCTTGTGCCGCCCGGGCTCCGCTGAAGCGAAAAGCCTTCCAGGCGAAGTACACATTGGGTAGCCAGGCAATCAAGCCTCCGCAAAGGCCAGAATATCCAACGACTCCCCCTTTCCACTGCCACAACACCAAGGTTGCCAGCAGCAGTACGACAAATTGAGCCAGCAGTACCGGGAAAACCGCCCAGCGATGGAAAGGCAGGCGGTTTGGCGTGCGGATTTCCATCACAACTGCTCCTCGGAAGTCGACCAACAAGTCAGCAATGACTTGGCATAATTTGTGCCGACAAAATGCGCGCAGAGTATAGGGGTGGATTAACCCCTATTCAACTCTTCGTAGTGATTTCCGACTGCACGCTACAACGGGAATTGTTTCAGCGGATGTGGGCAAGCACACCTTGCAACTCGTCAAGCGAGTTGTAGCGAATAACCAGCTGGCCCTTGCCCTTGTTGCCATGACGGATCTGCACAGCCGAGCCCAGGCGCTCTGCGAGCCGCTGTTCAAGGCGTGCGATATCCGGATCAGGTTTGCCCGGTTCGACCGGATCAGGTTTGTCGCTGAGCCACTGGCGTACCAGTGCCTCGGTTTGGCGCACGGTGAGGCCACGTGCGACAACATGACGCGCCCCCTCCTCCTGACGGTGTTCTTCCAGGCCGAGCAATGCGCGGGCATGGCCCATCTCCAGATCGCCATGAGCGAGCATGGTCTTGATCGCATCGGGCAGGGTGATCAGGCGCAGCAGGTTGGCCACGGTCACCCGCGACTTGCCCACGGCATCGGCCACCTGTTGCTGGGTGAGTTCGAATTCCTGCTGCAGGCGCTGCAAGGCCAGGGCCTCTTCCAGCGGGTTGAGGTCTTCGCGCTGGATGTTCTCGATCAGCGCCATGGCAATGGCGGCTTCATCGGGCACTACGCGGACCATGGCCGGGATCTTGTCCAGGCCCGCCTGCTGGGTGGCGCGCCAGCGGCGTTCACCGGCGATGATCTCGTAGCGGTTGCCATCGATCGGGCGCACCACGATCGGTTGCATCACGCCATGGTTGCGAATCGAGTGCGCGAGCTCTTCCAGCGCCTGCGGGTCCATGTCCCGGCGCGGCTGGTACTTGCCACGCTGGATCAGTTCGACCGGCAGGTGTTGCAATTCTTTCTGGTCGATCTTCACAGCCTGCTCTTCGAGCGCGCTGACGGAAGGACCACTGAGCAGTGCATCCAACCCACGTCCGAGACCCCGTTTCTTGACGGCCATACGGATTCCTTAAGTTGTTTGTGCAGTGCGTGATTGACGGCGTTGGCGGCGTACCAGCTCACCGGCCAGGGCCAGATAAGCCAGCGCACCGCGCGATTGCTTGTCGTAAGCCAGCGCCGGCATGCCGAAGCTTGGCGCCTCGGCCAGGCGAATGTTGCGCGGAATGACCGTGTCGTACAGCTGCGGGCCGAAGTGCTCCTTCAACTGCGCCGAAACATCGTTGTTCAGGCTCAGGCGCGGGTCGTACATGGTCCGCAACAGGCCTTCGATCTTCAGCTCCGGGTTCAGCCGCGCGGCAATCCGCTTGATGTTATCCACAAGGTCGCTGAGACCTTCCAGTGCGTAGTATTCGCACTGCATCGGGATGATCACGCCATCGGAGGCGACCAAAGCATTGAGCGTAAGCATCGACAGCGAAGGTGGGCAGTCGATGAGGATGAAATCGTAGTTGTCACGGATCGGCGCCAAGGCATTGCGCAGGCGGCTTTCTTTGACCTGCATTTCCAGCAGTACCACTTCGGCAGCGGTCAGGTCACGGTTGGCCGGCAGCAACTGGAAACCACCGTGTTCGGAGTAATGCATGGCCTGGGCCAGGTCGCATTCCCCGATCAACAGGTCGTACACCGAGTGCTCGAGCTCGTGCTTGTCGACACCGCTGCCCATGGTGGCGTTGCCCTGCGGATCGAGGTCGATCAGCAGCACACGACGCTTGGTCGCAGCCAGCGAGGCGGCGAGATTGATACAGGTGGTGGTCTTGCCCACACCACCTTTCTGGTTCGCGATCGCGAATACCTTAGCCATTGTTGCGTGTGTTCCCAGTCATGCCTTGCGGCGCAGTATCAGCAGATGGCGCTGGCCCTGGCAACCCGGAACGGTCAGGGCCTGCTCGCTTTCCACTGTGAAGTCTGCGGGCAATGCTACCAGTTCATCGGCAGGATGCAGCCCCTTCATTGCAAGCCATTGCGTCCCGGTGTCGCCCAGATGGCGGGTCCAGTTGGTGAAGTTCTCCATGCTGCTGAAGGCGCGGGAGATGATTCCGTCGAACGGTTGTGCCGGCTGGAAAGCTTCGACCCGGCTGTGGATAACCGTGAGGTTGTCCAGCTTGAGTTCCATTTTCACCTGGGTCAGGAAGCGGGTCTTCTTGCCATTGGCGTCCAGCACCGTCACGCGCTTGTGCGGATGCAGGATAGCCAACGGGACGCCAGGCATGCCACCGCCGCTGCCGACATCCAGCCAGTTATCACGGGCACTGTGGATAAACGGCATGACGCTGAGGCTGTCGAGCAGATGGCGCGACACCATTTCGTTGGGGTCGCGCACGGCAGTCAGGTTGTAGGCTTTGTTCCATTTGATCAACAGGGCCAGGTAACCGAGCAGTTTCTCGTGATGCTCGGTGCTCAGCTCGACACCGAGCTGGCGCGCACCTGTGGACAACTCTTCAGCGTGTTGCGGGGTGACCAGGGAACTCAAGCGCTTTGCTCCAATTCGCGGCCAGCGCCGCGTTTTTTCAAGTGAATCAGCAACAGGGAAATCGCCGCCGGGGTCACGCCCGGGATGCGCGAAGCCTGGCCCAGGGTCTCCGGGCGGGTCTGGCCCAGCTTGCCCTGAATTTCCTTGGACAGGCCGGAAATCGTCGCGTAATCGATATCCACAGGCAGGCGGGTGTCTTCGCTGGCGCGCAGACGGGCGATTTCATCCTGCTGGCGGTCGATGTAACCGGCGTACTTGGTACGGATCTCGACCTGCTCGGCGACCTGTGGATCGATTGCCTCGCCGCCAGTGGCCTCGATCAGCCCGGCGTAGTCGATTTCCGGACGCGCCAGCAGGTTGAGCAGGCTGTACTCATGGCTGAGCGGCGTACCGAACTTATCCACAACGGCCTGGCCTTGCTCGGTGTTCGGGCGTACCCAAGTCGACTTCAGGCGCTGTTCCTCACGCTCGATGCCGTCGCGCTTGGCGCAGAAGGCGGCCCAGCGCTGGTCGTCGATCAGGCCGAGTTCGCGGCCCTTCTCGGTCAGGCGAAGGTCGGCGTTGTCTTCGCGCAGGATCAGGCGGTACTCGGCACGCGAGGTGAACATGCGGTACGGCTCCTGGGTACCCAGGGTGATCAGGTCGTCGACCAGTACGCCGATGTACGCCTCGTCGCGCCGCGGGCACCAGCTGTCTCGGCCCTGCGCCCGCAGTGCGGCGTTGGTCCCGGCGAGCAGGCCCTGGGCACCGGCTTCTTCGTAGCCCGTGGTGCCATTGATCTGGCCGGCGAAGAACAAACCACCGATGACCTTGGTTTCGAGGCTGTACTTCAGGTCACGCGGGTCGAAGTAGTCGTACTCGATGGCATAGCCGGGGCGCACGATGTGGGCGTTTTCCATGCCGCGGATCGAACGCACCAGTTCCAGCTGCACATCGAACGGCAGCGAAGTGGAAATACCGTTGGGGTACAACTCATGGGTGGTCAGGCCTTCCGGCTCGATGAACACCTGGTGGCTTTCCTTGTCGGCGAAGCGGTGGATCTTGTCTTCTATCGACGGGCAGTAGCGTGGACCGACACCTTCGATCACACCTGAGTACATCGGCGAACGGTCGAGGTTCGAGGCGATGATCTCGTGGGTACGCGCATTGGTGTGGGTAATCCAGCAGCTCACCTGGCGCGGGTGCATCTGGGCATTGCCCATGAACGACATTACCGGGATCGGCGTATCGCCTGGTTGTTCGGTCATCACCGAAAAGTCTACCGAACGGCCGTCGATGCGCGGCGGGGTGCCGGTCTTCAGGCGGCCGACGCGCAGCGGCAGTTCACGCATGCGGTGGGCCAGGGCAATCGAAGGCGGATCACCGGCGCGACCACCGGAATGGTTTTGCAGACCGATGTGGATAAGCCCGCCAAGAAAGGTACCGGTAGTCAGCACCACCGATTCGGCAAAGAAACGCAGGCCCATCTGGGTCACCACGCCTTTGACCTGGTCTTGCTCGACGATCAGGTCGTCGCAGGACTGCTGGAATATCCACAGGTTCGGCTGGTTTTCCAGGATTTCACGTACCACTGCCTTGTAGATGGCGCGGTCGGCCTGGGCACGGGTGGCGCGTACGGCCGGGCCCTTGCGGTTGTTCAGTACGCGGAACTGGATGCCGCTCTTGTCGGTGGCCAGCGCCATGGCGCCGCCGAGCGCATCGATCTCTTTGACCAGATGGCTTTTGCCAATACCGCCGATGGCGGGGTTGCAGCTCATGTGACCGAGGGTTTCCACGTTATGGGTCAGCAGCAGGGTTTTCACACCCATGCGTGCAGACGCAAGCGCAGCCTCGGTACCGGCATGGCCGCCGCCGATGACGATCACTTCAAAACGGGAAGGGAAATCCACCACGCACCTCGTGCCTGTTTTGCGAATAGAGAAGGTAAGCCGACAAGTATAGGGACTTAACCCCCTTTAAAGAAACCGTCTGAGCAAATTTTGACCAGTCTGTGGATGAATGGCAGACAACAGAAATCAAAGAGGAAAAATTTAAAAAAGCTTTGTTTTTATGTTTATTCTTATGCACAAGCTTATCTGTGGATAAGGTTCTACAAGCCTTTATCCATGAAGCATACAGAGAAATTAAACCCTGTGGCTTGAGTACCATGAGGGCTATGGATAACACGATTTAGCCTGTGGATTAATTGCCTGTTTACCCACAGGCGGGTTTGTCCTCAGAAAAAAAGCCTGCTTATCAACGGAGCTGAAGGCGGGTTTTCCACAGGGCTCCTGAAGAAAAATGGATGACTGTGAATGAAAAATATCGACCCTGCACCGGCCTCTTCGCGGGTGAAGCCGCTGCTAAACGGTCTGGCTCAGCCGTTGAGGGCAGCACAATTTCTCTGGAAGCAGCCGTTTTTTGGGCAAAAAAAAGCCGCTCCCGAAGGAGCGGCCCGTGGCCTTATCTGGCTGTGGATTATTTGCCGATGCAGAAGCTTGAGAAAATCCGCCCCAGCAGGTCGTCCGAGCTGAATGCCCCGGTAATTTCCCCAAGCGCCTGCTGCGCCTGGCGCAGGTCTTCCGCCAACAGCTCACCCGCGCCGGCCAGTGTCAGTTGCGCACGGCCGTGTTCCAGGTGCTCGCTAGCCTGACGCAGCGCATCCAGATGACGCCGGCGGGCGCTGAAACCACTCTCGGCCGTCTGTTCATAACCCATGCAGGCCTTCAGGTGATCTCGCAGCAACTGCAGCCCTGTGTCGTCGCCTTTGGCACTGAGGGTGATCGTGACGTGACCATCATCGCACTGCTCCAGCGCGACCCGCTCACCACTGAGGTCGGCCTTGTTGCGAATCAGCGTGACCTTGGCCGGGTCTGGCCGCTGGTCGAGAAACTCTGGCCACAGGGCGAACGGGTCGCTGGCCTCGGGCGCAGTAGAATCCACCACCAGCAGCACCCGGTCGGCCTCGCCAATGGCCTTCAGGGCGCGTTCCACGCCAATCTTTTCCACATGGTCATCGGTATCACGCAGGCCGGCGGTGTCGACCACGTGCAGCGGCATGCCATCGATGTGGATATGTTCGCGCAAAATGTCCCGCGTGGTGCCGGCGATATCGGTGACGATGGCCGCTTCGCGCCCGGCCAGCTGATTCAACAGGCTCGACTTGCCGGCGTTCGGCCGACCGGCGATGACCACGGTCATGCCGTCGCGCAGCAAGGCACCCTGCCCGGCTTCACGCTGGACCTTGGCCAGCTCGTCGCGCACCACATCGAGCATCGACAGCACATGGCCGTCGGCGAGGAAGTCGATCTCCTCCTCCGGGAAGTCGATTGCTGCTTCGACGTAGATGCGCAGCGCAATCAGCGCCTCGGTCAGAAACTGCACGCGCTTCGAGAATTCCCCTTGCAGCGAACGCAAGGCATTGCGCGCCGCCTGGCTGGAGCTGGCCTCGATCAGGTCGGCGATGGCTTCGGCCTGGGCCAGGTCGAGCTTGTCATTGAGGAATGCGCGCTCGCTGAATTCACCGGGCCGGGCCAAGCGACAACCCACTTGTACACAGCGCTGCAGCAGCATATCCAGCACCACCGGGCCACCGTGGCCCTGCAGCTCGAGCACATCTTCGCCAGTGAACGAATTCGGCCCAGGGAAGAACAGCGCGATCCCTTCGTCCAGCACCAGCCCGTCCTCGTCGCGGAACGGGCCGTAATGGGCGTGGCGCGGGGTAAGCATACGGCCGGTGATCAGCTGGCCGGCCTTGGCAGCCAGTGGGCCGGACAACCGGACAATACCCACACCGCCGCGGCCCTGGGCGGTGGCGATGGCGGCGATGGTTTCACGCACAGTGTTCATGCTCGAAAGCCTCTACGACAAAAACGACGGATAGCAAAAACGCCCCATAGGGGGCGTTTTTATTCACAGGCTAGCGCAGTAGCCCGTCAAGCAGCAGCTTTTTTGCTGGCTGCTTCGATGCTGCGGGTGATGTACCACTGCTGTGCGATCGACAGGCAGTTGTTCACAACCCAGTACAGCACCAGACCAGCCGGGAACCACAGGAAGAAGAAGGTGAAGATGATCGGCATCATTTTCATCACCTTGGCCTGCATCGGATCTGGCGGGGTCGGGTTCAGACGCTGCTGGATGAACATGGTGGCGCCCATGATGATCGGCAGGATGAAGAACGGATCCTTGATCGACAGGTCGGTGATCCACAGCATCCATGGGGCCTGGCGCATTTCCACGCTTTCCAGCAGTACCCAGTATAGGGCCAGGAACACCGGCATCTGCACCAGGATCGGCAGGCAGCCGCCCAATGGGTTGATCTTCTCTTTCTTGTACAGCTCCATCATCGCCTGGGACATCTTCTGGCGATCATCACCGAAGCGTTCCTTCAGCGCGGCAAGCTTAGGCGCAACGGCACGCATACGCGCCATCGAACGGTAGCTGGCAGCCGACAGCGGGAAGAACAGGCCTTTGATCAGCATGGTCAGCACGATGATCGACCAGCCCCAGTTACCCAGCAGGCTGTGGATATGTTGCAGCAGCCAGAAGATCGGCTGTGCGATGAACCACAGGAAGCCGTAGTCGACGGTCAGTTCCAGGCCTGGGGACAACTCTTTGAGCTTGGACTGGATCTTCGGGCCGGCATACAGCATGGCGCTGGTTTCGACCTTGCCGCCAGCAGGCACGCTGATCGCCGGGCCGGTGTAGCCGATGATGTAGTTGCCCTGGCTGTCCTTGCGGGTCTGGACAACGTTGTTGTCCGACTTGGCCGGAATCCAGGCAGTCACGAAGTAGTGCTGCAGCCAGGCAACCCAACCGCCGGACACATTTTCTTTCAAACTGCCTTTGTCGATGTCCTTCATCGAGACCTTTTTGTAGGGCTCGGAAGCTGTCCACAGGGCTGCACCCAGATAGGTAGCGGTGCCGGTGGCAGTGCTCGACGATGGATCGGAGCTGGCGTCGCGCTTGAGCTGGGCAAACATGTTGCCGCTCCAGGCCTGGCCGCTCTGGTTGTCGATCAGGTAGCTGACGGTCAGGTCGTACTCACCACGCTTGAAGCTGAAGCGCTTGATGTAGTTGACGCCGTTGTCGCTGAACTTCAGGTCTACCACCAGTTGGTCCTGGCCATCGGCCAGCTGGTAACCCTTCTTGTCGGCAGCGTACAGCGGACGGCCTGCAGGACGGGCGTCGGGACCGTTGACCCCGGTCAGGCCGCTTTGTGCCAGGTAGACACGTTCGCCACCGTTGTCGAACAGCTGGAACGGAATGTCCGGGTGGTCCTGGCGACGTGGGTATTGCGGCAGGTTCAACTGGACGATGTCACCACCGACCGGATCGATAGCCAGGTCCAGGACATCGGTCTTGACCCGGATCAGGTCCTTGCTGACCGCGACCGGCGCCAATTCGGCTGCGCTGGTTTCGGCGTTGGCGCTCGGCACATCGGCGCTGGCGCCGGCGTTACCGGCCGGTACGCCGTCCGGCAGGCCCGGGGCAACAGTGCTGGCAGCAGTATTCTGAGTCGGCAGGGCAGCCTGGCCGTAGTCCTGGTTCCACTTGAGGACCATGACGTAGGACACGATTGCCAGGGCGACGATCAGGATCGTGCGTTTAATATCCATGATTACTCGGCTATCGAAGAAGTTCGGGAGGAAGGAGCGGGAGGAACGGGATCGAAACCGCCGTCGTTCCACGGATGACAACGTCCCAGGCGACGAACGGCTAGCCACCCACCACGCCAGAGGCCGTGGTTTTCGATGGCTTCATAGGCGTAACAGGAGCAACTGGGGAAAAAACGACAGTGACTGGCCATCAGAGGACTAATGGCATAACGGTAAAACTGGATCGGAACGAGTGCCAGTTTACGCATCTTGGCTGTCTACCCCTGCGGAATTGGCGGTCACTGCTGGAGCGGGCCGGCTGCGCGCCAGGCGTTTCCAGAGCTTGCCAAAGTGTTGGTGCAATTCCGGGTTTTCTACCTCACCCAATCCCTTGCGCGCGACGATCACGATGTCCAGCCCGGCAAGCAATTGCTGGTTAAGACGAAAGGAATCGCGCATCAAGCGCTTGAGGCGATTGCGTTGAACGGCGAGCTTGACGCTCTTCTTGCCAATCACCAGGCCGAGGCGTGGGTGATCGAGGCCGTTCTCGCGAGCAAGGATCAGCAGGTTTTTCCCTGGAACCTTGCCGGTTGGGGAGTCGAAGACCGCTTTGAAATGTCGGGGTGTAAGCAGTCGCTTTTCCCGACTGAAGTCCTGACTCACCACCTGTGCCGAAAAATCAAATGGCCAGACGCTTACGGCCTTTGGCACGACGACGCGACAGAACAGCGCGGCCGTTCTTGGTAGCCATACGGGCACGGAAGCCGTGGGTGCGCGCGCGCTTGATGGTGCTTGGTTGGAAAGTACGTTTCATGGCGTGTTACCTGGTTTGTCGACGACGGGCCGGGATGGCCCCCTTTTTAAGAGACCGGCGATTCTAGAGAAAGCAAGCCCGTAGGTCAATTTCCAACCAGTCTTTCCCTATAGAGCATGTGATGGACGGTGCCTGCTTACCCATCCCCGGAGGGTGCTTGATCGGACACACGAATTGGGGACAACATGAAAAAAAAGAAGAGACATATAAAAAGCTTTTCTGAAGAATCTATAAATCTTAAGTGGATAACCTTCTGTGGATAACACGCTAAAGGCCAGAAAAACCGCGGTGTTCAGGAATTCATAACCCTGTTTCGAACCGGTGCTGCGGCTGTTTTCTTCATGCGCAGAAGCTGTGGATGAAAAGGGCGATTATCCACAGGTGAGTTATCAACAGGCTTGAGGTCAGGGTTGTGCATAGCCCTCATGGCTAGTTATCCACAGACCTTATGCACAGTACGATAAAGCCGTTTTGGTCGATAAATGGCTGTTTTGTCATGACTCCTAACGTGTCCACATGTGGATAACTGGACGCTCGACCGGTACAATGGCGGTTTGTTTTTGCCTCATCCGGCTTTCAAACTCAGGGGATATCCGTGTCAGTGGAACTTTGGCAGCAGTGCGTGGAGCTTCTGCGCGATGAACTGCCTGCCCAGCAATTCAACACCTGGATCCGTCCGCTACAGGTCGAAGCCGAAGGCGACGAGTTGCGCGTCTATGCGCCTAACCGTTTCGTTCTCGATTGGGTCAATGAAAAGTACCTGGGGCGTTTGCTCGAGCTGTTGGGCGAGAACGGTAGTGGCATTGCACCTGCCCTTTCCTTGTTGATCGGCAGCCGCCGCAGCTCGGCGCCACGTGCTGCGCCCAACGCGCCGGTGAGCGCCGCTGTGGCCGCTTCGCTGGCGCACACCCAGGCGCAAAGCCAGACACAGAAGGCAGCGCCGGCCGCAGTCGAACCGGTTGCCGTGACGGCGGCCGAACCTGTGCTGGTCGATGAACTGGCCGAGCCGTCCTCGCGTGACAGCTTCGATGCCATGGCCGAGCCGGTTTCACCGGCTGCCAGCAGCGCACGGACCGAACAGCGCACCGTGCAGGTTGAAGGTGCGCTCAAGCACACCAGCTACCTGAACCGCACCTTCACCTTCGACACCTTCGTCGAGGGCAAGTCGAACCAGCTGGCCCGCGCGGCGGCCTGGCAGGTGGCCGACAACCCCAAGCATGGTTACAACCCGCTCTTCCTTTATGGTGGTGTGGGCCTGGGTAAGACCCACCTCATGCACGCTGTGGGTAACCATCTGTTGAAGAAGAACCCGAACGCCAAGGTCGTGTACCTGCATTCGGAGCGTTTCGTCGCGGACATGGTCAAGGCCCTGCAGCTCAACGCCATCAACGAATTCAAGCGCTTCTACCGCTCCGTGGATGCGCTGCTGATCGACGACATCCAGTTCTTCGCCCGTAAAGAACGCTCGCAGGAAGAGTTTTTCCACACCTTCAACGCCTTGCTGGAAGGCGGCCAACAGGTAATTCTTACCTCGGACCGCTACCCCAAGGAGATCGAAGGCCTGGAAGAGCGCCTGAAGTCGCGCTTCGGTTGGGGCCTGACGGTGGCCGTGGAGCCGCCGGAGCTGGAAACCCGCGTGGCGATCCTGATGAAGAAGGCCGACCAGGCCAAGGTCGAGCTGCCACACGATGCAGCCTTCTTCATTGCCCAGCGCATCCGCTCCAACGTCCGTGAACTGGAAGGCGCATTGAAACGGGTGATCGCTCACTCGCACTTCATGGGCCGCGACATCACCATCGAGCTGATCCGTGAATCGCTCAAGGACCTGCTGGCGCTGCAAGACAAGCTGGTCAGTGTGGATAACATTCAGCGCACCGTCGCCGAATACTACAAGATCAAGATCTCCGATCTGTTGTCCAAGCGGCGTTCGCGCTCTGTGGCGCGGCCACGCCAGGTGGCCATGGCCTTGTCCAAGGAACTGACCAACCACAGCCTGCCGGAGATCGGCGACATGTTTGGTGGTCGCGACCACACGACCGTGTTGCACGCCTGCCGCAAGATCAACGAACTGAAGGAATCCGACGCGGACATCCGCGAGGACTACAAGAACCTGCTGCGGACGCTGACGACCTGATGGCCGTCTGCGCAGCTAATTGAAGGCAAGGGACTAGACCATGCATTTCACCATTCAACGCGAAGCCCTGTTGAAACCCCTGCAACTGGTCGCCGGTGTCGTCGAGCGCCGTCAGACCTTGCCGGTCCTGTCGAACGTATTGCTGGTCGTGCAAGGCCAGCAACTGTCGTTGACCGGTACCGACCTGGAAGTCGAACTGGTAGGCCGCGTGCAACTGGAAGAGCCGGCCGAGCCTGGCGAAATCACTGTCCCGGCGCGCAAGCTGATGGACATTTGCAAAAGCCTGCCGAACGACGCCCTGATCGATATCAAGGTCGACGAGCAGAAACTGTTGGTCAAGGCCGGCCGCAGCCGCTTTACCCTGTCGACCCTGCCAGCCAATGACTTCCCGACTGTGGAAGAAGGCCCGGGCTCGCTGACCTGCAACCTGGAACAGAGCAAGCTGCGCCGCCTGATCGAGCGCACCAGCTTCGCCATGGCCCAGCAGGATGTGCGTTATTACCTCAATGGCATGCTGCTGGAGGTTTCCCGCAATACCCTGCGTGCGGTTTCCACCGACGGCCACCGCCTGGCGCTGTGCTCCATGAGCGCGCCAATCGAGCAGGATGATCGGCACCAGGTCATCGTGCCACGTAAAGGTATTCTCGAACTGGCACGGCTGCTGACCGACCCGGAAGGCATGGTCAGCATCGTCCTGGGCCAGCACCACATCCGTGCCACCACCGGTGAATTCACCTTCACCTCCAAGCTGGTGGACGGCAAGTTCCCGGACTACGAGCGTGTTCTGCCCAAGGGCGGCGACAAGCTGGTGGTCGGCGACCGTCAGGCGCTGCGCGAAGCCTTCAGCCGTACTGCGATCCTTTCCAACGAAAAGTACCGTGGTATCCGCCTGCAACTGGCTGCCGGCCAACTGAAGATCCAGGCCAACAACCCTGAGCAGGAAGAAGCGGAAGAAGAAATCAGCGTGGACTACGACGGTAGCTCGCTGGAGATCGGCTTCAACGTCAGCTACCTGCTGGACGTGTTGGGCGTGATGACTACCGAGCAAGTTCGTCTGATCCTGTCCGATTCCAACAGCAGTGCCCTGCTGCAGGAAGCTGGCAACGACGATTCTTCTTACGTTGTCATGCCGATGCGCCTGTAACCCGTAGCAGGCGAAATGTCCCTTCGACGTATCATGGTCACCGCGGTGCGCAACTTGCACCCGGTGACACTCTTACCCTCCCCCCGCATCAACATCCTTTACGGCGCCAACGGCAGTGGCAAGACCAGCGTGCTTGAAGCGGTGCACCTGCTTGGGCTTGCGCGCTCGTTCCGTAGCACCCGCCTGAACCCGGTCATCCAGTACGAACAGCCGGCCTGTACGGTGTTTGGCGAAGTGCAACTGGCCGAGGGTGGCACCAGCAACCTGGGTGTTTCACGAGAGCGGCAGGGAGAATTCACCATTCGCATCGACGGGCAGAATGCGCGCAGTGCGGCGCAGCTGGCAGAGTTACTGCCGCTTCAGCTCATCAATCCAGACAGTTTTCGGCTGTTGGAAGGTGCCCCGAAAATACGCCGGCAGTTCCTCGACTGGGGAGTGTTCCACGTGGAACCTCGTTTTCTCCCAGCTTGGCAACGGCTGCAGAAGGCACTGCGGCAGCGGAACTCATGGTTGCGGCATGGTACACTTGACCCAGCTTCGCAAGCCGCCTGGGACCGGGAATTGTGCCTGGCCAGCGCGGAGATAGATGAATACCGTCGCAACTACATCAAGGCCTTGAAGCCCGTCTTCGAGCGAACCCTGAGCGAACTGGTCGAGCTGGACGGGTTGACCCTGAGCTACTACCGAGGCTGGGACAAGGACCGGGAACTGCAAGAAGTACTCGCTTCCTCTCTCCTTCGCGATCAGCAGATGGGCCACACTCAGGCCGGTCCGCAGCGCGCTGATCTGCGTCTTCGTCTGGCTGCCAACAACGCAGCAGACATCCTGTCGCGTGGTCAGCAAAAGCTGGTGGTGTGCGCATTGCGCATAGCCCAAGGCCATCTCGTTAGTCAGGCGCGTCGCGGTCACTGTATTTATCTCGTGGATGACCTGCCGTCCGAACTGGACGATCAGCATCGCCGCGCACTATGCCGCTTGCTGGAAGAATTACGCTGCCAGGTGTTTATCACCTGTGTAGATCACGAATTACTGAGGGAAGGCTGGCAGACGGAAACGCCAGTTGCTTTGTTCCACGTGGAACAAGGCCGTATCACCCAGACCCACGACCATCGGGAGTGAAGGCATGAGCGAAAATCAAACGTACGACTCCTCCAGCATCAAGGTGCTGAAAGGTTTGGATGCCGTACGCAAGCGTCCCGGCATGTACATTGGCGACACCGATGATGGTAGCGGCCTGCACCACATGGTCTTCGAGGTGGTCGACAACTCGATCGACGAAGCCCTCGCCGGTCATTGCGATGACATCACCGTCATCATCCACCCGGACGAATCCATCAGCGTGCGTGACAACGGCCGCGGCATTCCGGTCGATGTGCATAAGGAAGAAGGCGTTTCCGCCGCCGAGGTCATCATGACCGTGCTGCACGCCGGCGGTAAGTTCGATGACAACTCCTACAAGGTATCCGGCGGTCTGCACGGCGTAGGTGTTTCTGTCGTTAACGCCCTCTCCGAAAAGCTGGTACTCACCGTTCGCCGTAGCGGCAAGATCTGGGAACAGACCTACGTCCACGGTGTTCCACAAGCGCCGATGGCGGTTGTTGGTGACAGCGAAACCACCGGTACCCACATCCACTTCAAGCCTTCGGCTGAAACCTTCAAGAACATTCACTTCAGCTGGGACATCCTGGCCAAGCGTATCCGCGAGTTGTCGTTCCTCAACTCGGGCGTTGGCATTCTGCTGAAGGATGAGCGCAGCGGTAAGGAAGAGTTCTTCAAGTACGAAGGCGGCCTGCGCGCGTTCGTCGAGTACCTGAACACCAACAAGACCCCGGTCAACTCTCAGGTGTTCCACTTCAACGTCCAGCGTGACGATGGAGTGGGTGTTGAAGTCGCGCTGCAGTGGAACGACAGCTTCAACGAAAACCTGCTGTGCTTCACCAACAACATTCCGCAGCGCGATGGCGGTACCCACCTGGTGGGCTTCCGCTCCTCGCTGACCCGCAGCCTGAACAGTTACATCGAGCAGGAAGGCCTGGCCAAGAAGAACAAGGTGGCGACCACTGGCGACGACGCCCGTGAAGGCCTGACCGCCATCATCTCGGTGAAGGTACCGGACCCGAAGTTCAGCTCGCAGACCAAGGACAAGCTGGTCTCCTCGGAGGTTAAAACCGCCGTGGAGCAGGAGATGAACAAATACTTCGCCGACTTCCTGCTGGAAAACCCGAACGAGGCCAAGGCTGTCGTCGGCAAGATGATCGATGCTGCCCGTGCCCGGGAAGCAGCGCGTAAAGCCCGTGAGATGACTCGTCGTAAAGGTGCGCTGGATATCGCCGGCCTGCCCGGCAAGCTGGCGGACTGCCAGGAGAAGGACCCTGCTCTTTCCGAACTGTACCTGGTGGAGGGTGACTCCGCAGGTGGCTCGGCCAAGCAAGGTCGCAACCGCCGTACCCAGGCGATCCTGCCGCTGAAGGGTAAAATCCTCAACGTCGAGAAAGCACGCTTCGACAAGATGATTTCGTCCCAGGAAGTGGGCACGTTGATCACTGCACTGGGCTGCGGTATCGGCCGCGAAGAGTACAACATCGACAAGCTGCGTTATCACAACATCATCATCATGACCGATGCTGACGTTGACGGTTCGCACATCCGTACCCTGCTGCTGACCTTCTTCTTCCGTCAGCTGCCGGAGCTGGTCGAGCGCGGCTACATCTATATTGCCCAGCCGCCGTTGTACAAGGTGAAGAAAGGCAAGCAGGAGCAGTACATCAAGGACGACGAGGCCATGGAAGAGTACATGACCCAATCGGCCCTGGAAGATGCCAGCCTCCACCTGGACGAGTCGGCACCAGCGGTTTCTGGTGTGCAGCTGGAAGCACTGGTGAATGAGTTCCGTAGCGTCATGAAGACGCTCAAGCGTCTGTCGCGCTTGTACCCGGAAGAGCTGACCGAGCACTTCATCTACTTGCCGGAGGTGACGCTGGAGCAGTTGGGTGACCATGCCGTGATGCAGGCCTGGCTGGCTCAGTTCCAGGCGCGTCTGAACAACAGCCAGAAATCGGGCCTGGTTTACAAAGCCAGCCTGCGCGAGGACAAGGAACGCAATGTCTGGCTGCCGGAGGTAGAAATCACCTCGCACGGCTTGGCCAGCTACGTTACCTTCAACCGCGACTTCTTCGGCAGCAACGACTACCGGACCGTGGTCAACATTGGTGCCAAGCTGTCGAGTCTGTTGGGTGAAGGCGCCTATGTTCAGCGCGGTGAGCGCCGCAAGGCGATCGTCGAGTTCAAGGAAGGCCTGGACTGGCTGATGAACGAGACCACCAAGCGCCACACCATCCAGCGATACAAAGGGCTGGGTGAGATGAACCCGGATCAGCTGTGGGAAACCACCATGGACCCGACCGTTCGCCGCATGCTCAAGGTCACCATCGAGGATGCTATCGCTGCCGACCAGATCTTCAACACCCTGATGGGTGATGCAGTCGAGCCGCGTCGCGACTTCATCGAAAGCAACGCGCTGTCGGTATCGAACCTGGACTTCTGATCAGGTGTAGATTTGCCAGCCACAAGAAAGCCCGCTTATGCGGGCTTTCTTGTGGCTGCAGGACTGGCTGGATGCCGGCAATAGGGCCAGCACAAACAACGCATCAGTTCAGGCCAAGCTCCTTCAACCTTCGATACAACGTCCTCTCACTAAGCCCAAGGTGCTGAGCCAGTTCACTGCGTGAGCCCTTGAACTGCTGCAGCGCCTGCGCCAGTTCACCCAAGTGATTACGCCGACCACCTACACTGTGCGCCCCCGTCGGCGCAATGTCCTCAGGTAGATGCTCCGGCCGGATCAACCCGTCATCGGCAAACAACCGCGCCCTTTCCAGAATGTTGCGCAGTTCACGAATGTTGCCAGGGAATGGATGCAGCTCAAGCCGCTGCAAGGCATCGTCGCTCAGCCTGGGTGTCGGCGAGCCGGCCATGCGCTGCAGCAGGCTCTGTGCGAGCAAAGGCAGATCTTCAACCCGCTCGCGCAGTGCCGGCAGACGGATGGGGAAGCCGCTGATGCGGTAGTACAGGTCTTCTCGGAAACTGCCATCGGCCACCATTTGCCTGAGTGGCTTGTGGGTTGCCGAAACCAGGCGGAAATCCGCATGCACCGTGCGCAGGCTACCCACCGGGCGGAAGCTGCCGGATTCGATCAGGCGCAGCAGCTTCACCTGCATCGCCAACGGTACTTCGCCAATTTCATCAAGGAACAGCGTGCCGCCATGGGCCGCTTCGGCGAGGCCGATCTTGCGCTGGTTGGCGCCGGTGAACGCGCCCTTCTCGTAGCCGAACAACTCGCTCTCGAACAACGACTCGGTCAGGCCGGTGCAATCGACCACCACCAACGGCCCATTTGCCCTCGGGCTGCCCATGTGCAGCGCGCGGGCGAACAGCTCCTTGCCGGTACCCGACTCCCCCTGCAGCAACACGGGGATCTGCGCCGGTGCTGCGCGCTGCAGGCTGGCCAATGCAGCCTTGAACGCAGGCGCCCGGCCGACCAGGCCCTGTTCCTGCGGCTGTGCCGAAGCGAGCGTGATGCTGGTCAAGCGTTCGACAAAGGCCACCACCTTGCCTTGTTCATCCAGGATCGGCCGCAGTTCGACGTCCACATGCTCAGGGCCGCGTGGCGTGTGATGAATGTGCAGCACCCGCTCCGGCACTTTGCTGTGCCAGGCCTTGCGCATCGGGCAATGCTCGCCGGCCTGGTCGCAAGGCACGGCGTAGTGGTGCGAGACCTTGTGGCATTTTTCGCCCAGCGGCGCCTGATCCCGATGGCCGAACTGGCGGCGATAGGCAGCGTTGGCGGCGAGGATGTTGTAGTCGGTGTCCAGCACGATGGTTGGCAGGGCATCGTGCTCAAGATAGGAAACCAGGGCTAGGATGAGAGCATGAGGTTCAGGCATGACGGCACCGATTGGGTTACCCGCGCAGGGTAACAAGGACTGCCATTCACTGCCATTGGCTGACAGTCGACTGCCATCGGCGCTGCCAGCGTTGGCGGCGGCTGCCAGCCACGGGCCGGTTTCATTAGCCCGCGTGCCGGAAAATGCCTGGCATACATCTTGATAGACCTCCTGGCACTGCCTTCGCCTGTACAAGGCTTGGCGGAAAAATTGGAGAACATGATGATCATCGGCAACAACCTGCAGGTGGACGCCTTTTACGACCCGGCGACCTCGACCATCAGCTACCTGGTCATGGACCGTGAAACCCGCCAGTGCGCGTTGATCGACAGCGTGCTGGATTACGACCCAAAGTCCGGGCGCACCTGCACCACTTCGGCAGACCGCCTGATTCAACGCGTGATCGAGCTTGAAGCCAGCGTGCAATGGGTGCTGGAAACCCACGTGCATGCCGACCACCTTTCCGCTGCGGCCTATCTGAAGGAAAAGCTCGGCGGCCATACCGCCATCGGCGCGCACATCACCCAGGTGCAGAAAACCTTCGGTGCCTTGTTCAATGCCGAGCCCGGCTTTGCCCGCGATGGCAGCCAGTTCGATGTGCTGTTCGAAGACGAGGAAGGGTTCCGCATTGGCAACCTGCATGCCCGCGCGCTGCACACCCCGGGGCACACGCCGGCATGCGTGAGCTTCATGATCGAGGACGCCGGCGAGATCGCCGTGTTCGTCGGCGACACCCTGTTCATGCCCGACTACGGCACCGCCCGCTGCGATTTCCCGGGGGCCGATGCCCGCACCCTGTACCGCTCGATCCGTCGCCTGCTGGCGTTCCCCGACCAGACCCGGCTGTTCATGTGCCACGACTACCTGCCAGGTGGCCGCGACATGCAGTACGTCACCACCGTGGCCGAGCAGCGCGCCAGCAATATCCACATCCACCAGGGCGTCGACGAGGACAGCTTCGTCAGCATGCGTGAAGCCCGCGACAAGACCCTCGACATGCCCGTGCTGATCCTGCCTTCGGTGCAGGTGAACATGCGCAGCGGCCAGTTTCCCGCCCCTGAAGAAAACGGCGTGAGCTACCTGAAGATACCGCTGAACACGCTGTGACCGCCCTGCCCCATAACCAGAAATCCAGGATTCACCGCCATGCCTGCCTTGTTGTCCCCTGCCAATAGCGACCACCACCAGGTGGTCATCGTCGGTGCCGGTGCTGCCGGTATCGCCACTGCCTCAAGCCTGATCCGGCGTGACCCGTCGCTGCAGGTGACGCTCATCGACCCAGCCGAGGTGCATTACTACCAGCCCGGCTGGACCATGGTCGGCGCCGGGGTGTTCAAGGCGCCGAGCACTGCCCGCACCATGGCTTCGACCATTCCGCGCGGTGTGCGCTGGGTCAAGGCACGGGTGCAGGGGTTCGACCCGCTCGGCCAGCAAGTGCTGCTCGAAGGCGGCGGCAGTGTCCGCTATGAACAGCTGGTGGTTTGCCCGGGTCTCAAGCTGGATTGGGCGGCCATCGAGGGCCTCAGCGAGACCCTCGGCCGCAACGGCGTAACGTCCAATTACCGCTACGACCTGGCGCCTTATACCTGGGAGCTGGTGCAAAAGCTCAAGCAAGGCCGTGCCGTGTTCAGCCAGCCGCCCATGCCGATCAAGTGCGCGGGAGCGCCGCAGAAAGCACTGTACCTGTCCTGCGACCATTGGCTGCGGCACGGTCAGCTGGGGGCGGTGAAGGCCAGTTTCTTCAACGCCGGCGCGGTGTTGTTCGGTGTGGCGGACTATGTGCCCGCGCTGATGAAGTACATCGACAAATATGCCGTGGACTTGCATTTCTCGCACCGCCTGGTAGCCGTGGATGGCCCGAACAAGCGCGCCACCTTCGTACGTACCCTGGCCGATGGCAGCAGTGAAACGCGCATCGAGGCGTTCGACATGCTGCATGTGGTGCCGCCGCAGGTAGCACCGGATTTCATCCGTGAAAGCCCGTTGGCTGACAACGCTGGCTGGGTTGATGTCGACCCGCACACCCTGCGTCATCGACAGTTCAGTAATGTCCATGCCCTGGGTGATGTGACCAACACCAGCAATGCCAAGACCGCCGCGGCCGCCCGTAAGCAGGCACCGGTGGTGGCCAACAATGTGTTGGTGGCGCTGGGCAGGTTGCCGACCCTGGCCCGCTACGACGGCTACGGTTCGTGCCCGCTCACCGTCGAGCGTGGCAAGATCGTGTTGGCCGAGTTCACCTATGGCGGCAAGCTGGCACCGAGCTTCCCCAACTGGCTGCTGGATGGCCGCAAACCGACACGCCTGGCCTGGTTGCTCAAGGCGCAGGCGCTGCCACCCTTGTACTGGCAGGGCATGCTCAAGGGCCGCGAGTGGCTGGCTGGCCCGCAGCTGGTAGCCGAGGTCGGGCAGTGATTGAACATCAATTATCGGGTGCGGGCCTGGGTGCGATCATCGGTGCCGTGCTGGCGCTGACTGGCGCAGGCGGTGGCATCCTCGCCGTGCCTTTGCTGGTGTTCGGCCTGGGGCTGTCAATGGTCGAGGCGGCACCGGTCGGCTTGCTGGCCGTAGGCATGGCAGCGGCGGTGGGTGCGGTGCTCGGTTTGCGTCAGGGCCTGGTGCGCTACCGGGCCGCGCTGTTCATCGCACTGATCGGTGTGGCAGCCGCGCCGTTCGGGCTGATGCTGGCGCACCGCTTGCCGAACGCGCCGTTGCAGCTGGTGTTCGCCGGGGTGCTGGTGTACGCCTGCCTGCGCATCTGGCGCAAGGCAGCCAAGGAGCTGCGCGGCGAAGCCAATGACGCTCATCGTTACATCGAACCCTGTGTGCTGAACCCGTTGCAGGGCCGCTTGCGCTGGACCCTGCCCTGCGCACGTGCCCTGGCGTTCACCGGGGTGGTGTCCGGGCTGTTGTCCGGCTTGCTCGGCGTGGGTGGTGGCTTCGTCATCATCCCGGCGCTGAACCGCTATACCAACCTGCGCATGGCCAGCATCGTCTCCACTTCGCTGGCGGTGATCGCCCTGGTGTCTACCGGCAGCGTGGTCAGCGCCAGCCTGGCGGGCATCATGCACTGGCAGGTCGGCGCGCCGTTCGCCGTCGGCGCGGTGCTCGGCCTACTGCTGGTGCGGCCGTTGGCAGCCAGGCTGGCCGGGCCGCGTTTGCAACAGATGTTCGCCGTGGCCGGTTGGGCTGCTGCCCTGCTGCTGGCTGGCAAGGCGTTACTGGGCTAGCAGCTCGTCCTGTTCCGCTGCGCACAGCGCCAGCAGGTAGTCCCACACCACCCGCAGGCGCACCGACTTGTGCAGTTCGCGGCGGGTGCAGATCCAGTAACTGCGCTGGATGGTTTCGCCAGGCAGCACACGTACCAGCGCCGGGTCGTGACGGGCCATGTAGTTGGGCAGTACGGCGATGCCCAACCCGGCGCGGGCGGCGGCTTGCTGGGCGATCACGCTGGTACTGCGGAACACCACGTTCGGCGCCCGGCAGAAGCTGTTGAGGAACAGCAGCTCCTGGCTGAACAGCAAGTCGTCTACGTAGCCAATCCAGCTGTGCCGGGCCAGGTCCTCGCGATTACGCAGCGGCGGCGCGCGGTCCAGGTAGGCCTGGCTGGCGTACAGCGCCAAGCGATAGTCGGTCAGCTTGCGGGTAATCAACAGGTCGGCGTTGGGCCGTTCCAGGTGGATGCTGATCTCTGCCTCGCGGTTGAGAATGCTGACGAAGCGCGGCACTGCTACCAGTTCCACTTCCAGCCCGGGGTAGCGCTCGAACAGCGCATTCATGCGCGGGGTGAAGAACATGATGCCGATGCCTTCGGTCACCCCCAGGCGAATCTTGCCCAGCGGGGTGATGGCCTGGGTGATTTCTTCCTGCGCCAGCAGGGCGACGTTCTCCATGGCTTCGGCGTGCTTGAGCAAGGCCTGGCCCGAGGGCGTCAGCTCGTAGCCCTGGGCATGCTGCACGAACAGCGCGGTGCCCAGGCTTTGCTCAATGCTCTCGATGTGCCGGGCCACGGTGCTGTGGGTGGTGTTGAGGCGCTTGGCGGCGGTAAGCAGGCGTCCGCTGCGCTGCAACTCGAGGAAAAACCGCAGATCGTTCCAGTCGAACATGCTGATCCTTGTGGCTGTTCGTCCGGCCTCTTCGCGGGTAAACCCGCTCCCACAGGGATCGCGCAGGCTTCAGAAGCAGCGCCGAACCTGTGGGAGCGGGTTCACCCGCGAAGAGGCCGGTACAGACTTACCGCTGTGCTAAAACGCACAACGGCTGCGCGAAATTTCGTGTTTCGCCCACGAAATTACTCACTAAGATGGTTCGGGACAAGAATAAAAATCAGGCCCGAGGTTGCACATGCCATCAGCCGATTCTGTCTTTGATTACGTGGTCGTAGGGGCCGGTCCCGCCGGTTGCCTGCTGGCCAATCGTTTGTCCGCCGACCCTGCCAGCCGCGTGCTGCTGCTGGAAGCAGGCGGCCGCGACAACTACCCCTGGATTCACATCCCCGTCGGTTACCTCTACTGCATCGGCAACCCGCGTACCGACTGGTGCTTCAAGACCGAGGCGCAGCCTGGTCTGGGCGGGCGCGCGCTGGGTTATCCACGTGGCAAGGTGCTGGGTGGCTGTTCCTCGATCAACGGCATGATCTACATGCGCGGCCAGGCCGCCGACTATGACCATTGGGCCGAGCAAGGCAACCACGGTTGGGCCTGGAAGGACGTGCTGCCGCTGTTCAAAGCCAGTGAAAGCCACTTTGCCGGCGCCAGCGAGCACCACGGGGGTGAAGGCGAATGGCGGGTCGAGCGCCAGCGCTACAGTTGGCCCATCCTCGATGCCTTTCGCGATGCCGCCGAGCAGAGCGGCATCGGCAAGGTCGACGACTTCAACACCGGCGACAATCTGGGCTGTGGATACTTTCAGGTCAACCAGCGCAGCGGAGTGCGCTGGAACGCCTCCAAAGCCTTCCTGCGCCCTATCAAGGGCCGCCCCAACCTCACCGTGTTGACCGGCGTGCAGGTTGACCAGGTGCTGCTCAATAACACCCGTGCCCGAGCGGTGAAGGCGTTCTGGCAAGGTGCCTGGCACGAGTTTGCAGCGCGCCGCGAAATCATTCTGTGTGCGGGTGCAGTGGGTTCGCCTGGTATCTTGCAGCGCTCCGGCATTGGCCCGCGCCAGCTGCTGCAAAGCCTGGGAATTGGCGTGCGTCACGACATGCCCGGCGTTGGCGGCAACCTGCAGGACCACCTGCAACTGCGCCTGATCTACCAAATCCGCAACACCCGCACCCTGAACCAGATGGCCAACAGCCTGTGGGGCAAGATGGGCATGGGCCTGCGTTACCTCTATGACCGCAGCGGCCCGCTGGCCATGGCGCCTAGCCAGCTGGGCGCGTTCGTGCGTTCAAGCCCGGATCAGGCCAGCGCCAACCTGCAGTACCACGTGCAGCCGTTGTCACTGGAACGCTTCGGCGAGCCACTGCATCAGTTCCCGGCCTTTACCGCCTCGGTGTGCAACCTGCGCCCGGCCAGCCGTGGGCGTATCGATATTCGCAGCAGCGACATGCACAGCGCGCCCTTGATCGACCCCAACTACCTCAGCGACCCCCAGGACCTGCGCGTCGCCGCCGATGCCATTCGCCTAACCCGGCGCATCGTCCAGGCCCCTGCCCTCGCCGCGTTCGAGCCAAAGGAATACCTGCCGGGCCCGGCCCTGCAAACCGAGGAAGAGTTGTGCGCAGCCGCCGGCAGGATCGGCACCACCATCTTCCACCCGGTCGGCACCTGCCGTATGGGCAATGGCAGCCTGGACGTTGTGGATAACCAGCTGAGGGTGCATGGCATACCCGGCCTTCGCGTGGCGGATGCCTCGATCATGCCGCAGATCACCTCCGGCAATACCTGTTCACCCACCCTGATGATCGCCGAGAAGGCGGCGCAACTGATCCTCAAAGGAGCGGCTACCCAGACCTACCTGAACGAAGACGCGTTACCGACCCCCTGACCCGGGTGCGTGCAGTAGCGGCAGCTAGCGGTCAGAAGCTGCCGACAGTGGAACAACAACAATAATCACTGTGGCCTGCGGGCCGAGGACAGCAACGATGTCGGATTACATCCAAGAGCAGGCTGCGGCGGCCAGCAGCCCTAGCCGCCGTGAAGAACGCAAGATCATTTTCGCGTCATCCCTCGGGACGGTTTTCGAGTGGTATGACTTTTTTCTCTATGGCGCGTTGGCAGCGGTCATCAGCAAGCAGTTCTTCGCTGGTGTGAACGACACCACCGCCTTCATCTTCGCCCTCATGGCGTTTGCCGCCGGCTTCCTGGTGCGGCCGTTCGGCGCGCTGGTGTTCGGCCGCCTGGGCGACATGATCGGGCGCAAGTACACGTTCCTGGTCACCATCGTACTGATGGGCCTGTCGACCTTTGCCGTCGGCTTGTTGCCCACCTACGCCAGCATTGGCATCGCGGCACCGATCATTCTGGTGATCCTGCGCATGCTGCAGGGGCTGGCGCTGGGAGGTGAATATGGCGGCGCGGCTACGTATGTGGCCGAGCACGCACCGCCCGGCAAACGCGGCTTCCACACCGGTTTCATCCAGTCCACCGCGACCTTGGGCTTGCTGCTGTCGCTGCTGGTGGTGCTGGGCAGCCGCTATGTCAGTGGCGACCAGTTCGAGACCTGGGGCTGGCGCCTGCCGTTCCTGCTGTCGATCGTGCTGCTGGCGATTTCCACGTGGATCCGCATGAGCATGCACGAGTCGCCGGCCTTCGTGAAAATGAAGGCCCAGGGCAAGGTCAGCAAATCCCCGATCCGTGAGTCGTTCACCTCCTGGCCGAACCTGAAGGTGGTGCTCACCGCCCTGTTCAGCATCAACGCCGGGCAGGCCGTAACCTTTTACACGGCGCAGTTCTACGTGCTGTTCTTCATGACCCAGATGCTGAAGATGGATGCGGCCCAGGCCAACACCCTGCTGATCATCAGCGTGGTCATCGGTGCGCCGTTCTTCGTGTTCTTCGGCTGGTTGTCGGACCGTATCGGCCGCAAGCCGATTCTGATGCTCGGCCTGTTATTGGCCACCGTGCTGTACTTCCCGCTGTTCAAGGCCCTGAGCCATTACGCCAACCCCCAGATCGACGCGGCCAGCCGCCAGGCGCCGATCGTGGTCACCGCCGACCCGCAAGGCTGCACCTTCCAGTTCGACCCGGTGGGCAAGGCGCGTTTCGACAGCCCGTGTGACAAGGTCAAGACTTTCCTGGTCAAGCAAGGCTTGCCGTACAGCTCGGTGGATGTCGCCGGCAGCGATGTAGTGGTGAACATTGGCGACAAAACCATCAACGGCTTCGACGAAGCGGCCATGCGTGCCGCGGTGGAACAGGCCGGCTACCCGGCCAAGGCCGACCCGGCACAGGTCAACCAGGTGATGGTGGTGGTGCTGATCGTGGCCATGATCCTGATCGCGACGATGACTTACGGCCCACTTGCGGCGGTGATGGTCGAGCTGTTCCCGACCCGCATCCGCTACACCTCGATGTCGCTGCCCTATCACATTGGTAACGGCTGGTTTGGTGGCTTCCTGCCGACGGTATCGTTCGCGCTGGTGGTGTATACCGGGGATATTTTCTACGGGCTTTGGTACCCGGTGCTGGTGACCGGGGTCAGCCTGGTGGTGGGGATTTTCTGCCTTAAAGAAACCAAGGATGTGGATATCGACAAGGTCTGACACGACCACTGATGCACACAGGTCGACCCATAAAAAAACCGGCTGTAAAAGCCGGTTTTCTTATGCCCCGAAAAACTTATGCACGACTTTCAGAAAAATGTCATACACAGAAATAAACAGCTAATTCAAATACTTAGAGTGGATTCAGCGCATTTCATCCAGAAATTGCACACAAGTTATCCACAGATGGTCAGGCCAGCTGCCCCTGTGGTTTTTCCTCTACCGGTGGCAGCGAACCCATGGCCCGCTGGGTGGCTTCGTTCCACGCCGCGGCGCGGTCGTTGAGTTCGGCGATGGCCCGTGGCCCGGTACCGTTGGCGTACATCGGCTCGCCAATCACTACCTCGATGGTGCCAGCGCGCTTGCCCCAGCCCGTCTTCGGCCAGAACTTGCCGGCGTTGTGCGCGATCGGCAGTACCGGCAGCCCGGCATTCACCGCCAGTGCGGTGCCGCCACGGGAGAATTTACCGATGGTGCCGAACGGCACACGGGTACCTTCAGGGAAGATCAGCACCCAGGTCTTCTGCTTGAGCAGCTCGTCACCCTTGCTGGCCACCTGGCGCAGGGCTTCCTTGGGGTTGTCGCGGTTGATCGCGATCGGCCGCAGCATGGCCATGGCCCAACCGAAGAACGGCACGTACAGCAGCTCACGCTTGAGCACCTGGCTCAGCGGCGAGAAGTACTGGGAAAGGAAAAAGGTTTCCCAGGTGCTTTGGTGGTTGGCCAGGATCACGCAAGGCTCGGCAGGCACGTTTTCGGCGCCCGTGATCTTGTAGTCGATACCCAGAACGGTGCGCACCAGGAACAGCGCGCAGCGGCACCAGTACACGTTGATGAACTTGTAGCGCTTGGGGAACGACAGGAATGGCGCGACAAAGAAGCTCAGCGAGCACCACAGCAGCGAACTGGTGCCCAGCAGCAGGTAAAAAAGAAAGATTCTGATCGCCTGCAGGATCGACATAGTGGCTTGTACCATTGCGGGGCATGCCCGCCTGAGAAAAATGCGCCCGAAGGCGCATTGTTTAAATTAGTTCTCTGGCGATAGCAGCCAGATCGTCGAAAATCAGTGTAGTTTCCGGGACGCCTTTTTCCAGGGTCCGCTCGCCCTTGCCGGTTTTCACCAGTACCGGTTGTGCACCGACGGCCAACGCGGCCTCCAGGTCACCTCTGCTGTCGCCGACGAACCAGACGCCTTCAAGGCTTATCTGGTAATGCTCGGCGATCGCCCGCAGCATGCCGGGCTTGGGCTTGCGGCAATCGCAGCCTTCGTCCGGCCCGTGCGGGCAATACACGATGTGGCCCACCTCGCCGCCCTGTTCGGCCACCAGCGCGCGCAAGCGCGCGTGCATGGCATCCAGGGTTGCCAACGGGTAATAGCCACGGGCAATACCGGACTGGTTGGTGGCTACCGCCACCGTCCAGCCCGCCTTGCTCAACTGCGCGATCGCTGCAACCGAGCCAGGGATCGGAACCCACTCTTCCAGCGTCTTGATGTAGGCGTCGGAGTCGTAGTTGATCACCCCGTCACGGTCGAGAATCAGCAGTTTCAAGGTTTACCCCAGCAGCGAAATGTCAGCCACGCCCAGGAACAGGCCACGCAGGCGGCTGAGCAGGGCATAACGGTTGGCACGTACCTTGGCGTCCTCGGCGTTGACCATTACCGCCTCGAAGAAGGCGTCGACCGGGTCACGCAGGGCCGCCAGGCGCGCCAGCGATTCGCTGTACTGGCGTGCAGCTGCCATCGGTTGCACGGCCTGGTCGGCCTGCTGGATGGCCGAGTACAGGGAGAACTCGTTGGCGTTGTCGAAGTACTTCGGCTCGACATGGTCGGCGATTGCACCTTCGGCCTTGCTCAGCAGGTTCGACACACGCTTGTTCACCGCGGCCAGCGCCTCGGCTTCCGGCAACTTGCGGAACGCCTGCACGGCCTGCACGCGCTGGTCGAAGTCCAGGGCGGAACCCGGCTGCAGGGCACGTACCGACAGGTAAACGGCCACATCGACGCCTTCGTCTTCGTAACGCGCACGCAGGCGGTCGAAGATGAACTCCAGCACCTGTTCGGCCAGGCCGGCGGCCTTGACCTTGGTGCCGAACTGCTTGACCGCGAACTCGACCGCGCCGGTCAGGTCCAGGTCCAGCTGCTTCTCGATCAGGATGCGCAGCACGCCCAGGGCGGCGCGGCGCAGGGCGTACGGGTCCTTGCTGCCGGTGGGCAGCATGCCGATGCCAAAGATGCCGACCAGAGTGTCGAGCTTGTCGGCGATGGCCACTGCAGCACCGGTGAGGGTCTGTGGCAGCTCGGCGCCAGCACCGCGCGGCATGTACTGCTCGTTCAGGGCCAGGGCAACGTCTTCCGGCTCGCCGTCGTTGAGCGCGTAGTAGTAACCGGCAACACCCTGCATCTCAGGGAATTCGCCAACCATTTCGGTGGCCAGGTCGCACTTCGACAGCAGGCCGGCACGGCCGGCGCGCTGGGCGTCGCCGCCAATCAGCGGGGCGATGAAGGCGGCCAGCCTGGATACGCGCTCGGCCTTGTCGTACACGGTGCCCAGCTGAGCCTGGAAGACCACGTTCCTGAGGCGCTCGTTGAAGGTTTCCAGCGGCTGCTTCTTGTCCTGCTTGAAGAAGAACTCGGCGTCGGTCAGGCGTGGGCGCACGACCTTCTCGTTGCCTTGCACGATCTGCTTCGGGTCGCGGCTTTCGACGTTGGCCACGGTGATGAAGCGCGGCAGCAGTTTGCCTTCGCTGTCCAGCAGGCAGAAGTACTTCTGGTTGTCCTGCATGGTGGTGATCAGGGCTTCCTGCGGCACTTCAAGGAAACGTTCCTCGAACGAGCACACCAGCGGCACCGGCCATTCGACCAGGGCGGTCACCTCGTCCAGCAGCGCCGGCGGCACGATGGCAGTGCCTTCCTGCTGCATGGCCAGTTCGGCGGTACGCTTGCTGATTAGCTCGCGGCGCTCGGCGAAGTCGGCCAGCACGTAGGCTTTGCGCAGGTCTTCGACGTAGTTGGCCGGGGTGCTGATGAGCACGTTTTCCGGGTGGTGGAAGCGGTGGCCGCGGGATTCACGGCCAGCTTTCTGCGACAGGATGGTGCAATCGACCACCTGGTCGCCCAGCAGCATCACCAGCCATTGGGTCGGGCGCACGAACTCTTCACGGCTGGCCGCCCAGCGCATGCGTTTGGGAATCGGCAGGTCGTTGAGCGAGTCCTCGACGATGGTCGGCAGCAGGCCGGCAGTGGCCTTGCCCGGGATGTGCTGGGAGAAGCGCAGCTTGGCGCCGCTCTGGTCGATTTCGGCCAGCTCTACGCCGCACTTCTTGGCAAAGCCCAGGGCAGCCTGGGTCGGCTCGCCGTCTTTGAAGGCCGCCTGCATGGGCGGGCCATCGATGTTGATGCTGCGGTCAGGCTGCTGCACATCCAGCTGGCGGATCAGCACGGCCAGGCGACGCGGCGCAGCGTACACCTGCTTGCCGGTGTAGTTCAGGCCAGCGGCCTGCAGGCCTTTCTCGATACCGGCCAGGAAAGCGTCGCCGAGGCTTGCCAGGGCCTTGGGTGGCAGCTCTTCGGTGCCCAGTTCTACCAGGAAATCTTGAGCACTCATTGTGCAGCCTCCAGCTTCGCCAACACTTCGTCACGCAGTTCAGGGGTGGCCATCGGGAAGCCCAGGCGTGCGCGGGCTTGCAGATAGCTTTGCGCCACGTCCCGGGCCAGGGTACGTACGCGCAGGATGTAGCGCTGGCGCTCGGTTACCGAGATGGCGCGGCGGGCGTCCAGCAGGTTGAAGGTGTGCGAGGCCTTCAGGACCATTTCATAGGTCGGCAGCGGCAGCTCCAGCTTGATCAGGCGGTTGGCTTCGCTTTCGTAGAAATCGAACAGTTCGAACAGCTTGTCGACGTTGGCGTGTTCGAAGTTGTAGGTCGACTGCTCCACCTCGTTCTGGTGGAACACGTCACCGTAGGTGACCTTGCCGAACGGGCCGTCGGCCCAAACCAGGTCGTACACCGAGTCGACGCCCTGGATGTACATGGCCAGGCGCTCCAGGCCATAGGTGATTTCACCGGTGACCGGGTAGCACTCGATGCCGCCTACCTGCTGGAAGTAGGTGAACTGGGTGACTTCCATGCCGTTCAGCCAGATTTCCCAGCCCAGGCCCCAGGCGCCGAGGGTTGGCGATTCCCAGTTGTCTTCGACGAAGCGAATGTCGTGGACCAGCGGGTCCAGGCCGATGGCTTTCAGCGAGCCGAGGTACAGCTCCTGGAAGTTGGCCGGGTTTGGCTTGAGCACGACCTGGAACTGGTAGTAGTGCTGCAGGCGGTTGGGGTTTTCGCCATACCGCCCGTCGGCAGGGCGACGGCTAGGCTGCACATAGGCGGCGTTCCAGGTTTCTGGGCCCACTGCGCGCAGGAACGTAGCGGTGTGGAAAGTGCCGGCGCCTACTTCCATATCGTAGGGCTGAAGCACCACACAACCTTGAGCTGCCCAGTAGTTTTGCAGGGCGAGGATCAGGTCTTGGAAGGTACGCACGGCTGGCGTAGGCTGGCTCACGAAATTCACCTGTATCTGGGGATGCGGATGTAAAGAGCGGGAGTATAACCTGATTCGCCTCGCCCTCTACTCATTGGAGCCTTATGCCACGCTGCTTTTGGTGTACCGACGATCCGTTGTACCAGGCCTACCACGACCAGGAATGGGGAACGCCGCAGCGTGACCCGGCGTTGCTGTTCGAGATGCTTTTGCTCGAAGGGTTCCAGGCGGGGCTTTCGTGGATCACCGTTTTGCGCAAACGCGAGCGTTATCGCCAGGTGATGCACGGCTTCGATCCGCAGCAACTGGCGGTCATCAGCGACGAACGCATCGAGGAGCTGATGCAGGATGCCGGCATCATCCGCAACCGCCTCAAGCTCAAGGCTGCACGGCGCAATGCGCAAGCCTGGCTGGCTGTGGATAACCCGGCCGACTGGCTCTGGTCGTTCGTCGGTGGCGCGCCGAAGATCAACCACTTCAGCGCTCGCAGCGAGGTGCCGGCGGTTACCGATGAAGCCAGGGCCATGAGCAAGGCCCTGCAAAAGGCCGGCTTCACCTTCGTCGGCCCGACCATTTGCTACGCCTTCATGCAGGCCACCGGCATGGTCATGGACCACACCACCGACTGCGATCGCTACGCCGCCTTGGCGCGCTGAAGGGGTTACAATGCGCGCCTTGCTGAAATAAGGAATTCGCCTGTGGAAAAGTTCAAGGGCGCCCTGATGGTCGGGGTGCTGCGTCTGTTTGCCAAGCTGCCCTGGGGCGCTGTGCAGCGCGTCGGCGCCGGTATCGGCTGGCTGATGTGGAAGATCCCCAACGGTTCGCGCGATGTGGTCCGGATCAACCTGGCCAAGTGCTTCCCCGAGATGGACCCGGTTGCCCGCGAGCAGCTGGTGGGACAGGCCTTGCGGGATATCGGCAAGTCGTTCGTCGAAAGCGCCTGTGCCTGGATCTGGCCGCCGCAGCGCTCGCTGGAGCTGGTCAAGGAAGTGCATGGGCTGGAAGTGCTGGAACAGGCCCTGGCCTCGGGCAAGGGCGTGGTCGGCATTACCAGCCACCTGGGCAACTGGGAAGTGCTGAACCACTTTTACTGCAACCAGTGCAAACCGATCATTTTCTACCGCCCGCCGAAGCTCAAGGCTGTGGATGACTTGCTGCGCGAGCAGCGGGTGCAGATGGGTAACCGCGTGGCGCCTTCGACCAAGGAAGGCATTCTCAGCGTGATCAAGGAAGTGCGCCGTGGTGGCCAGGTGGGTATCCCTGCCGACCCGGAGCCGGCGGAGTCGGCAGGCGTGTTCGTGCCGTTCCTTGGCACCCAGGCGCTGACCAGCAAGTTCGTGCCGAACATGCTGGCGGGGGGCAAGGCGGTCGGGGTGTTCCTCCATGCCCTGCGGTTGCCGGATGGCTCGGGCTTCAAGGTGTTCCTCGAGGCCGCGCCGGAAGAAATGTACAGCACCGATGTGGCCGTGTCGGCGGCGGCGATGAGCAAGGTGGTCGAGCGCTATGTGCGCGAGTACCCGAGCCAGTACATGTGGAGCATGAAGCGCTTCAAGAAGCGCCCCGCTGGCGAAGCGCGCTGGTACTGAGATTTTCACTATCCCCCTGTGGGAGCGGGTTTACCCGCGAATGCGTCGGTGAATTCAACATCGCATTCGCGGGTGAACCCGCTCCCACAGGGACCGCGTTAACCTAATGTCTTGTTGAGCTTCTTCAGGAACACGGCCATCTCTTTCTCGGCCTGCTTGTCCCCATGCGCCTGTGCCGCGACGATCCCGTCCTCCCAGGCTTTGCGCGCCGCCGCCAGGTCACCCTGCAACTGATACGCCTTGCCCAGCAGCTTCCATGCCGCCGAATACTTCGGGTCCTGCTCCACGCAGCGCGCCAGGTGCAGCGCGGCTTCAGCGCCATTGCCCTCATCCAGCCAAGCCTTGCCCAGCCCGAACCTCAGCAACGGGTTATCCACACCCTTGGCCAGCATCTTCTCCAACGATTCGCGCATACCCTGTTCTCCTAGAAGAAACTCAAGCCGACGTGGAACAGCTTCTCCACATCGCGAATATGCTTTTTATCCACAACGAACAGGATCACGTGGTCGCCCGACGCGATCATGGTGTCGTCGTGGGCAATCATCACCTCTTCGTCACGAATGATCGCGCCGATGGTGGTGCCCGGCGGCAAGGCAATGTCTTCGATGGCCTTGCCCACCACCTTGCTCGACTTCGCGTCGCCGTGCGCCACCGCCTCGATGGCCTCGGCCGCGCCGCGGCGCAGTGAATGCACGCTGACGATGTCGCCACGGCGTACGTGCGCCAGCAGGGTGCCGATGGTAGCCAGCTGCGGGCTGATGGCGATATCAATTTCACCGCCCTGCACCAGGTCGACATAGGCCGGGTTGTTGATGATGGTCATCACCTTGCGCGCCCCCAGGCGCTTGGCCAGCAGCGACGACATGATGTTGGCCTCGTCGTCGTTGGTCAGGGCCAGGAAAATGTCGGCGTCGGCGATGTTCTCTTCGAGCATCAGGTCCTTGTCGGAGGCGCTGCCCTGCAATACCACGGTGCTTTCCAGGGTGTCGGAGAGGTATCGGCAACGGGCCGGGCTCATCTCGATGATCTTCACCTGGTAACGGCTTTCGATGGCCTCGGCCAGGCGTTCGCCAATCTGCCCGCCACCGGCGATGACCACACGCTTGTTGGTCTCGTCGATGCGGCGCAACTCGCCCATCACGGCGCGGATGTCCTTCTTCGCGGCAATGAAGAACACTTCGTCGTCGGCTTCGATCACCGTGTCGCCGCGTGGGGTAATGGGCCGGTCGCGGCGAAAGATGGCGGCCACGCGGGTGTCGACGTTGGGCATGTGCGCGCGGATCTGGCGCAGTTGCTGGCCAACCAGCGGGCCGCCGTAGTACGCCTTCACCGCCACCAGCTGGGCCTTGCCGTCGGCGAAGTCGATCACCTGCAGCGAGCCAGGGTGTTCGATCAGGCGCTTGATGTAGTTGGTCACTACCTGCTCAGGGCTGATCAGCACATCGACCGGAATATGATCGTTGTCGAACAGCTCTTCGCGGGTCAGGTAGGCCGCCTCGCGCACCCGGGCGATCTTGGTCGGGGTGTGGAACAGCGAATAGGCCACCTGGCAGGCGACCATGTTGGTTTCGTCGCTGTTGGTCACCGCCACCAGCATGTCGGCGTCGTCGGCACCGGCCTGGCGCAGCACCGTCGGCAGCGAGCCACGGCCTTGCACGGTGCGGATGTCCAGGCGGTCGCCGAGGTCGCGCAGGCGGTCGCCATCGGTGTCGACCACGGTGATGTCGTTGGCTTCGCTAGCCAGGTGTTCCGCCAGCGTACCGCCTACCTGCCCTGCGCCGAGGATGATGATCTTCATCCGCTACTCCCTACCTTCGTTCTTATCCGCGCGAGGCGGCAATCTTGATCAGCTTGGCATAGTAGAAGCCGTCGTGGCCGCCCTCCTGAGCCAGCAGCTGGCGGCCGTGGGGCTGGCGCAGGCCGGCTTCGGTGGCCAGATCCAGCTCACGGGCGCCCGGGGTGCGGGCGAGGAAGGCTTCGATCACTTCGGTGTTCTCGGTTGGCAGGCTGGAGCAAGTGGCGTACAGCAGCATGCCGCCCACTTCCAGGGTCGGCCACAGGGCGTCCAGCAGCTCGCCCTGCAGCGCGGCCAAGGCCGGGATGTCGTCGGCCTGGCGGGTCAGCTTGATGTCCGGGTGTCGGCGGATCACGCCAGTGGCCGAGCACGGCGCATCGAGGAGGATACGCTGGAACGGTTTGCCATCCCACCAGCTGGCAGTTTCGCGGGCGTCGCAGGCGATCAGCTCGGCGTCCAGTTGCAGGCGGTCGAGGTTTTCGCGCACCCGGGTCAGGCGCTTGGCTTCGAGGTCGATGGCCACCACGTGGGCCAGACCTGCTTCGGCTTCCAGCAGGTGGCAGGTCTTGCCGCCGGGTGCGCAGCAGGCATCGAGCACGCGTTGGCCGGGGGCCAGTTCCAGCAGGTCGGCGGACAGCTGCGCGGCTTCGTCCTGCACGCTGACCCAACCTTCGGCGAAGCCTGGCAGGCCGCGTACATCGCAGGCTTCGGCCAGAATGATGCCGTCACGGCTAAACGGGCAGGCGCTGGCGCTGACGCCCGCCTCGGCCAGCAGCGCCAGGTAGGCGTCGCGGCTGTGGTGACGGCGGTTGACCCGCAGGATCATCGGCGGATGGGCATTGTTGGCGGCACAGATGGCTTCCCACTGTTCCGGCCAGAAGGCCTTCAGGGCTTTCTGCAGCCAGCGCGGGTGGGCGGTGCGGACCACCGGGTCGCGTTCCATGCCAGCCAGCAGTGCCTCGCCTTCGCGCTGGGCGCGGCGCAGCACGGCGTTGAGCAAGCCTTTGGCCCACGGCTTCTTCAGTTTGTCGGCACAGCCGACGGTCTCGCCGATGGCGGCGTGGGCCGGAATACGGGTGTAGAACAGCTGGTACAGGCCGACCAGCAGCAGCGCCTGCACATCGGCATCGGCGGCCTTGAACGGCTTCTGCAGCAACTGTGCGGCCAGCAGGTCGAGGCGTGGCTGCCAGCGTGCGGTGCCGAACGCCAGGTCCTGGGTCAGGCCACGGTCGCGCTCCTCGACCTTGTCCAGCTGGGCTGGCAGTGAACTGTTCAGCGAGGCCTTGCCGCTGAGCACAGCAGCAAGGGCACGGGCGGCGGCGAGGCGTGGGTTCATTGGCCCAGCACCTTGGCGGCGGCGAACTTCTCGCGGCGGCTGTTGAACAGGTCACTGAAGTTCAGTGCCTTGCCGCCAGGCAGTTGCAGGCGGGTCAGGCTCAGCGCCTGGTCACCGCAGGCGACTACCAAGCCGTCCTTGCTGGCGGAGAGGATCTCGCCGGGGGCGCCCTTGCCTGTGGACAAGTTGGCGGCCAGCACCTTCACGCTCTCGCCATCCAGGGTGCTGTGGCACACCGGCCATGGGTTGAAGGCACGAATCAGGCGCTCCAGCTCGACGGCCGGTCGGCTCCAGTCGATGCGCGCTTCGTCCCTGTTCAGCTTGTGTGCATAAGTGGCCAGGGCATCGTCCTGGACTTCACCCTGCAACGAACCGTCGGCGAGGCCGGCGATGGCTTGCACTACTGCCGGCGGCCCCATCTTGGCCAAGCGGTCGTGCAGGCTGCCGCCGGTGTCGTCGGCGCTGATCGGGGTGACCACCTTGAGCAGCATCGGGCCGGTGTCCAGGCCTGCTTCCATGCGCATCACGGTCACACCGCTCGCGGCATCGCCGGCTTCCACGGCGCGCTGGATCGGTGCCGCACCGCGCCAGCGTGGCAGCAGGGAGGCGTGGCTGTTGATGCAACCCAGGCGCGGAATATCCAGTACCGCCTGCGGCAGGATCAGGCCATAGGCGACCACCACCATCAGGTCCGGCTTCAGCGCCGCCAGTTCGGCTTGCGCATCGGCATTGCGCAGGGTCGGCGGCTGGAACACCGGGATGTCATGGGCCACGGCCAGCTGCTTGACCGGGCTCGGCATGAGCTTCTGGCCGCGACCGGCAGGGCGGTCGGGCTGGGTATAGACGGCCACGACCTGGTAGGGGCTGTCGAGCAGGGCCTTGAGGTGTTCGGCGGCAAACTCTGGAGTGCCTGCAAAGACGATGCGCATGGAGTTCTCGCTTCAAAAAGAAAAAAGGCTTGCCGGAGCAAGCCTTCTGCAAGGTGGGGGTCAGGCTTGCTGGCGGTGCTGCTTTTCCAGCTTCTTCTTGATCCGGTCGCGCTTGAGCTGCGACAGGTAGTCGACGAACAGCTTGCCGTTGAGGTGATCGAATTCGTGCTGCACGCACACTGCCAGCAGGCCTTCGCATTCCAGCTCGTACGGCTTGCCGTCGCGGTCCTGGGCCTTGACCCGGACACGCAGCGGGCGGTCGACGTTTTCGTAGAAGCCCGGTACCGACAGGCAGCCTTCCTGGTATTGGCCCATGTCGTGGGTCAGCTCTTCGACCGTCGGGTTGATGAACACCCGTGGTTCGCTACGGTCTTCGCTGAGGTCCATGACCACGACTTGCAGGTGCACGTTGACCTGGGTGGCGGCCAGGCCGATGCCAGGGGCTTCGTACATGGTTTCAAACATGTCGTCGATCAGCTGACGCAGGGCGTCGTCGAACACCGTCACCGGCTTGGCGATGGTGCGCAGGCGCGGGTCCGGGAATTCGAGAATGTTCAAGATGGCCATAAGGTCAGGCAGTCACTGTGCGTTCGGTTGAAAACTGAGCACACATAATAAAGGGAAACGTCGGTTTCAGCACCTGTGAAAGCTGGTCTAGGGTTTTCAGGGCCAGCTTATAGCCCATTCGATGGACAGGTTGTCAAAGCGTTATCAACACAGTTATCCACAGCTTGTGCCACGCCGATGGCCCCGTTTCGATCAAGGATGATCCTCATGCCCGCTTACCATTCGTCGTCTGTTTCGCCTGCCGAACTGGAGGCGCGATTGCGCCTGCACCGCCTGCCCGACACAGGGCTGCGCCGCTTTCGCGCCTTGCTGGAAGCATTCGGCAGTGCCTCTTCTGCGCTGTGCGCACCGGCCGGCGCCTGGCGCGCATTGGGCATACCCCAGGCCAGTATCGATGCCCGGCGCAGTGCCGAAGTACGTGACGGGGCCTTGGCCGCAATGGCCTGGCTAGAGCGCCCGGGCCAGCATTTACTGATGTTCGACGGCCCCGGCTACCCGCCATTGTTGGCGGAAATCGATGATGCTCCACCGCTGCTTTTCGTCGCCGGTGACCCGGCGTTGCTCGAGCGCCCGCAGCTGGCCATCGTGGGTAGCAGGCGTGCTTCACCGCCGGCACTGGATACCGCTGCGGCATTTTCCCGCTACCTGGCGCAGGCCGGTTTTACCATCACCAGTGGCTTGGCCGTGGGCATTGACGGTGCCGCTCATCGGGCCGCTTTGCAGGCTGGCGGGGGCACGATCGGTGTGCTCGGTACGGGCTTGCAAAAACTTTATCCACAGCGGCACAAGGCGCTTGCGCAGGCCATGTTCGAGCAGGGCGGCGCGCTGGTTTCCGAGTACCCGCTGGATGCCGGCCCGCTGCCGGGCAACTTCCCCCGGCGCAATCGCATCATCAGTGGCCTGTCGCTGGGTGTGCTGGTGGTCGAGGCCAGCCTGGCCAGTGGTTCGCTGATCACTGCGCGCCTGGCGGCCGAGCAAGGTCGCGAGGTGTATGCGATACCGGGCTCCATTCATCACCCGGGGGCCAAGGGTTGCCACCAGTTGATCCGTGACGGCGCGCTGTTGGTGGAGAGCGTGGAGCAGATCCTGGAAAGCCTGCAGGGCTGGCAGAACCTGCCGCCTGCGGTTGTGGATAAATTCGACCATCCCCTGCTTGCCCTGCTGCATGCCGCGCCGCAAACCAGCGAAAGCCTGGCCCACTGTAGCGAGCAGCCGCTGGCCGAGGTGCTGGCGCAGCTTACCGAGCTGGAGCTGCAAGGCCGGGTCAGCAATGAAGCCGGGCGTTGGTTTGCCCGCGCGGGCTAAGTACACTGCGCACAAGCAAGGTATCTAGGCGGAGTGACAGAAATGGTGAGCAGTTTTCGTGTGCAACAAGCCGCACGTGAGATCCGGGCGGGCGCGGTGATCGCCTACCCGACGGAAGCGGTCTGGGGCCTGGGCTGTGACCCGTGGAACGAGGACGCGGTGTATCGCCTGTTGGCGCTGAAGTCGCGGCCTGTGGATAAAGGGCTGATTCTGGTCGCTGACAACATCCGCCAGTTCGACTTCTTGTTCGAGGATTTCCCCGAAGACTGGATCGACCGCATGGGCAGCACCTGGCCGGGGCCAAACACCTGGCTGGTGCCGCACCAGGACCTGTTGCCCGAGTGGGTGACCGGGCAGCATGACACCGTGGCGCTGCGGGTCAGTGACCACCCGGTGGTGCGTGAGCTGTGCGCGCTGGTCGGGCCGTTGATTTCCACCTCGTGCAACCCCGGTGGGCGCCCGGCGGCGAAGACCCGGTTGCGCGTGGAGCAGTACTTCCATGGCCAGCTGGACCTGGTGTTGGGCGGGGCCTTGGGCGGAAGGAAGAACCCAAGTGTGATTCGCAACCTGGCCACTGGCGAAGTCGTTCGCCCGGGCTGACACATATCCACAGGCCGGCCCCGATCCGCTGTGGGAGCGGGCGAGCCCGCGAAGAATCCAACGCGGCGCCTGGCACGGGCTTCGCCCGTGTTCGCGGGCATGCCCGCTCCCACAGGTCAGCGCCAAGCCCACGCAGATTTTTCTGATTTTCTCTCGAAGGGCTGTCCAGCCTGCGGCTTGGGAAATATCCTACGAGCCACGTCCCTTGTCATCACCTTCTCAGTGGGAACCAGTGCCCCTAGGCTTTATCCATCGCCGAATAACTTGGCGATCGGGTGTGGTAGCCCGGATGCATTTTTTCCATGGCAGTCTATGGCGGCTGTGCGTGGGAGGCTTTCGAGCCTGCCTGGATTGGAAAATGCCCGGGTCTACCACCTCGCGTACAGTCGCCACCCATTCACGTGGTAGTGATGGTTGGCGGCGTTAGGAGCATTTTCCAATGATGAAGAAAATTGTCCCCGATCCACCCCTGCCCTGCACCTCCACCCGCCCCTTCGGTCGCTGCGATGCCGGCCACGAACCGCTGTTCACCGTAAACCCGAACATTTCCGCCGAAGACGCCTTGGTCCATGTAGCCCTGTACCTGCGCGGTGCGTATGAGACGGGCTCCAAAGCCCTCGAATACCTGCGCGAAGAGGGCCGTGGCATGTATTGGTCGAGCTTGCATTCCATTGAACTGGCTGAGGGATTGGTAGAGGCGATTCTCGATGGCATCGAGTCGTCACCACCGAGGAAATAATCCAAAGATGACGATCCAAGATTATCCGAATTCTAACCTTGACCAGACCGAGCACTTGCTTGCCAGTGAACGGAATGCGAAGCGGCTTCGCGATTCTCTTGAACAGCTTAAGTACGGTGGTCAAAGGATACTGTGGGCACGACCTTTTGAGTCTTCAGTGCTTGTAGTGGCGCCATCGCCGGTAAGCCTGCTCCCAGAGGGCTAGCACCGTACTCAAGGTTGATGCAGTACCTGTGGGAGCGGGCGCGCCCGCGAACACCGGCGGTGCCGGTGCCATGCACCGCGGTGCTTGCTTCGCGGGCATGCCCGCTCCCACAGGGATGGCACTGCACTCAAGATCGGTGCAGTACCTGTGCGAGGAAGTCAAGGAAGCAGAATTGTGGAACCCACAGTCCGCCGCGCCGACAGCTCCGCCTGCGCCTTGGCCGCCTCACTCAGCGGATACCGCTGCTGGATATCCACAACCAATTTGCCGCTGCCAATCATGGCAAACAGGTCATCGGCCATGGCCTGGGTGTTCTCGGCATTGTTGGCATAGCTGGCCAAGGTCGGCCGGGTCACATACAGCGAGCCCTTCTGCGCCAGAATCCCCAGGTTCACCCCGCTCACCGCACCCGAGGCATTGCCAAAGCTCACCATCAACCCACGCGGTTGCAGGCAGTCGAGCGAGGTCAGCCAGGTGTCGGCGCCGACGCCGTCATACACCACCGGGCATTTCTTGCCGTCGGTCAGTTCCAGCACCCGCTTGGCCACATCTTCGCGGCTGTAGTCGATGGTCGCCCAGGCCCCCAGCGCCTTGGCCCGCTCGGCCTTCTCGGCAGAACTCACGGTGCCGATCAGCCTGGCGCCGAGGGCCTTGGCCCACTGGCATGCCAGCGAACCCACGCCACCGGCCGCCGCGTGGAACAGGATCACATCGCCTGGCTTGACCTGGTAGGTCTGCTTCAGCAGGTACTGCACGGTCAAACCCTTGAGCATCACCGCCGCTGCCTGCTCGAAGCTGATGTTGTCGGGCAGCTTGACCAGGTTGGCCTCCGGCAGCGTATGCACCTCGCTGTACGCCCCCAGCGGGCCGCCGGCATGGGCAACGCGGTCTCCAACCTTCAGCCGCGTCACGCCTTCGCCTACCGCCTCGACCACCCCCGCCGCCTCGGTACCCAGGCCCGAAGGCAGGGAAGGCGGCGCATACAGCCCGCTGCGGAAGTAGGTATCGATGAAGTTCAGGCCGATTGCGTGGTTACGCACACGCACCTGCTGCGGCCCTGGCGGAGCGGGTTCGAACTCCACCAGTTGCAACACTTCCGGGCCGCCATGCTGGCTGAACTGGATACGCTTGGCCATCTCGCACTCCTGTTGTCGGGATCGGGAAAGGCCTTCTATCGGACGCCTTTGCTTGATCGCCGTCAACTGCGGCGCGTGGGCTGGCGGTGGTATGCTACGCGGCGAATTCTTCCCTGCCCGTTCCTGGTGACCCGATGACTAGCCGCACCGAGGCCGTGAAAGCCTACCTGCTCGACCTGCAAGACCGCATCTGCTCTGCCCTCGAAAGCGAAGACGGCGGCGCCCGCTTCGTCGAGGACGCTTGGGTGCGCGAAGCCGGTGGCGGGGGCCGCACGCGGGTGATCGGCGATGGCAAGGTGATCGAGAAAGGCGGGGTCAACTTCTCCCACGTATTCGGCGCCGGCCTGCCACCGTCGGCCAGCGCCCACCGCCCGGAACTGGCGGGCCGTGGCTTCGAGGCGCTGGGCGTGTCGCTGGTGATTCACCCGCACAACCCGCATGTGCCGACTTCCCACGCCAATGTGCGTTTCTTCATCGCCGAAAAGGAAGGTGAAGAAGCGGTGTGGTGGTTCGGGGGCGGCTTCGACCTGACCCCGTACTATGGCAACGAAGAAGACTGCATCCACTGGCACCGCGTGGCCGAGCAGGCCTGCGCGCCGTTCGGCGCCGATGTGTACCCGCGCTACAAGGCCTGGTGCGACCGCTATTTCCACCTCAAGCACCGTGGCGAGCCACGCGGCATCGGCGGCCTGTTCTTCGATGACCTGAACGAGTGGGGCTTCGACACCTGCTTCGCCTTCATCCGCGCCATCGGTGATGCCTACGTCAACGCTTACCTGCCGATCGTCCAACGCCGCAAGGACACGCCCTACACCCCGCAGCAGCGCGAGTTTCAGGAGTACCGTCGCGGCCGCTACGTGGAATTCAACCTGGTCTACGACCGTGGCACCCTGTTCGGCCTGCAGTCTGGCGGCCGCACCGAGTCTATCCTCATGTCGCTGCCGCCGCAGGTGCGCTGGGGTTACGACTGGAAGGCCGCGGCTGGCAGCGAAGAGGCGCGCCTGACCGAGTACTTCCTGCAGGACCGCGACTGGCTCGCCCAATAACTCTGTGGATAACCAAGGAGCCGTCATGGACCAGTACGTTGTTTTTGGTAACCCCATCGGCCACAGCAAATCGCCGTTGATCCACCGCCTGTTCGCCGAGCAGACCGGTCAGGACCTGGAGTACGCCACGCTGCTGGCGCCGCTGGACGAATTCAGCGACTGCGCGCGCGGGTTCTTCAAGCAAGGCAGTGGCGGCAACGTCACTGTGCCGTTCAAGGAAGAGGCCTACCGCCTGTGCGACAGCCTGACCCCGCGTGCCCGCCGCGCTGGCGCGGTGAACACGCTGAGCAAACTGGCCGACGGCACTTTGCAGGGCGACAACACCGATGGCGCGGGCCTGGTGCGCGACCTGACGGTGAATGCCGGGGTAGCGCTGGCGGGCAAGCGCATTCTCATCCTCGGTGCTGGCGGTGCAGTGCGTGGCGTACTGGAGCCGATCCTGGCGCACCACCCGCAGTCGCTGGTAATTGCCAACCGTACCGTGGAAAAGGCCGAGCAGCTGGCGCGTGAGTTCGATGAGCTGGGGCCGGTGGTGGCCAGCGGGTTTGCCTGGTTGCAGGAGCCGGTGGATGTGATCATCAACGCCACTTCGGCGAGCCTGGCCGGGGAATTGCCGCCGATCGCCGACAGCCTGGTCGAGGCCGGGCGTACGGTTTGCTACGACATGATGTATGGCAAGGAGCCGACGCCGTTTTGCCAGTGGGCCGAGAAACTGGGGGCGGCCAAGGTGCTGGACGGGTTGGGGATGCTGGCCGAGCAGGCGGCTGAGGCGTTCTTCATCTGGCGTGGGGTTCGGCCGGATACCGCGCCGGTTTTGGCTGAGTTGCGCCGGCAGCTGGCACGGGGCTGAGATTGCGGGGCCGCTTCGCGGCCCATCGCGACACAAGGCCGCTCCCACATGGGTTCGGTGTACACCATACTCCCTGTGGGAGCGGCCTTGTGTCGCGATGGGCTGCGCAGCAGCCCCAGAATCTCAACCCGACCTCATTCCTCAAACCGGATCGGGCACAACTCCACCCCTTCCAGCTTCTGCAATTCCTCGATCACCTGCGGCCTGGCCCGGTGCAAGGTCAGGCTCCCCCCCGCCCGCCGCAACCGCCGCGCTTCACGGTGCAACATATCCACACCCGAGTAGTCGATGAAGTTCACCTGCCGCGCATCGATCACCACATGCGGCCCCTGGCAGCGCTGCAGGCGCACCTGCAGGTAATGCGCCGCACCGAAGAAGATCGACCCGCCCACCCGCAGCACATCCGCCTCCCCTTCGCGGCTTTGCTGCACCCGTGGCCGTGACGTGCGCTTCAGGTAGAAGAACAGCGACGCCAGCACCCCCGCGTAGATGGCTGTCTGCAATTCCAGCAACAAGGTCGCGGCAGCCGTCAGCGCCATGACCAGGAACTCCGAGCGGCTGACCCGGAATAGCGCGCGAATCCCCCGGTGGTCCACCAATCCCCAGCAGATCAGCAGAATGCTGCCAGCCATCGCCGGGATCGGCAGGTGGGCGATCAGCCCGGCGCCGGCAACCGCGAACAACGCCACCCACAACGCCGAGAACACACCGGCCATGGGCGAGCGGGCGCCGGCGTCGTAACTCAACCCGGAGCGGGTGAACGAGCCGGAAGACAGGTAACCGGAGAACAACGCACCGAAGATGTTCGACAGGCCCTGCGCGCGAATTTCCTGATCAGCGTTAATCAACTGCTCCGAACGTGCTGACAACGAGCGGGCAATCGACAGGCTTGTGACCAACCCGAGCATGCCCACTGCCACGGCGCTGGGCAGCAGGCGCAGGATCAACTCCACATCCAGCAAAGGCAGCGGGCTGAAGGGCGGCAACTGGCCGGTGAACGCCGGCACGCGCGGTACATGGCCAAAGAAGCCGGGCAGCAGCCAAGCCAGCAGGCTGACCAGGATCAGACTTATCAACAGGCTCGGCCAACGTGGGCGCCAGAGCTTGAAGGCCACGCCGACCATCACGGTGGCCAAGCCCAGGAGCAAGGAAGGCAGGTCAACCTCGCCGGCATGGCTGGCCAGGTCCTGCACGGTTTTCAGTGCCGTGGGCTGGCTGGGCAGGTCCATGCCCAGCAGGTTGGGCAGTTGGCCCAGGGCAATGACGATGGCGGCGCCCAGGGTGAAGCCGAGCACCACGGAGTGGGAGACGAAATTGACCAGTGCGCCGAAGCGCAAAAGCCCGAGCAGCAATTGGAACAGGCCGCCGAGAAAGGTCAGCAACAGCACCAGGGTGACGTAGTCGGCGCTGCCGGCCACGGCCAGCGGGCTGATGCTGGCGTAGAGAACGATGGAAATGGCGGCGGTCGGGCCGCAGATCAGGTGCCAGGACGAGCCCCACAGGCAAGCGATCAGCACCGGCACGATGGCGGCATACAGCCCGTACTCGGCGGGGAGACCGGCGATCAGGGCATAGGCTATGGATTGTGGCAGGGCGAGGATGGCACCGCTCAGGCCCACCAGCAGGTCCTGGCGCAGGCTGCGGCCCGATTGGTGGGGCAGCCAGGAGATAAAGGGCAGCAGGTGGATGATGCGATGCATGAGATTTCTACAGTTCCGAAGGTTCACTGTCCTCTGTGGGAGCGGGTTTACCCGCGAATGCGGCGGTACATTCGATGCAGCATTCGCGGGTGAACCCGCTCCACAGAGCGCGCGTCGTGCCGGAGACTACAGCCTGGCTTTGACAGCCTCCAGCGCATTGCCATCAGCTTTGCTCGTCACCCCGGTCAACCACCCGTCCAGCACTTCGGGATGGGCCTTCACCCAGCCCTTGGCCGCAGCATCGAAGCTGACTTTCTTGTCCACAACCTCGGCCATGATGGCGTTTTCCATGTCCAGCGTGAACTTCAGGTTAGCCAGCAGCTTGGCGGCGTTGGGGCAGGCTTGTGGATAACCTTTGCGAGCCAGGGTATACACCTCGCCCTTGCTGCCAAACCACTTTTCCCCGCCACTCAGGTAATGCATCTTCAGCTTCACGTTCATCGGGTGCGGGGTCCAGCCCAGGAAGGTGATGAACTGCCGTTTTTTCACCGCCCGGTCGACCTGCGCCAGCATCGCCTGCTCGCTGGACTCCACCAGCTTCCACTGGCCGAGGTTGAATTCATTGTTGTCGATGATCTCCTTCAGCGACAGGTTGGCCGGGGCGCCGGAGCCAATCCCGTACAGCTTCTTGTCGAATTCGCCGGCGTGTTTCTGCAGGTCGGCGAAATCCTTCACCCCGGCATTCCACACATAATCGGGCACTGCCAGGGTGAATTCGGTTCCCTCCAGGTTGCGCGACAGTTGCTGTACATCGCCGTTGGCGATGAACTTGTCATGGAAACCCTGCTGCGCCGGCATCCAGTTGCCGAGGAAGGCATCGACCCGGCCATCCTTGAGGCCGCCGTAGATGATCGGTACAGCCAGGCTGTCGATCTTTACCTGATAACCGAGGCTTTCCAGCAGCAACCTGGCCACGGCATTGGTCGAGGCGATATCGCTCCAGCCGGGGTCGGCCATTTTCACGGTGGTACATTGTGCATCGCTGTCGGCGGCGTCGGCGGTGCCTGCGCCCAGGCTCATGGCCAGGGCGAACACAGCGGCGGAGAACTTCTGCATGGCGGCCTCTCTATACTCTTTCCAAGGGTGCGGGCTGTGGATAACGTGCCTTGCGCTCGAGGTCGTCGAGATCGATATGGTTGCGCATGTACTGTTGGCTGGCGTCCACCATGGGTTGGTGGTCCCAGCTTTTCAGCTTGCCGATGGCCAGTGCTTCGGCCACCAGGCGGCGGCGGCGCTGGCTGGCCAGCACTTGCTGGCGCAGCGTGGGGATGTCCCAGCGCTGGCGTGCTTCATCGACAAATGCCTGCAGCAGCGCCTGGTGGTCCGGGCTGCCGGTGAGGTTCTCCCGCTCGTGCGGGTCGCGGCTCAGGTCATAGAGTAGGCATGGGTCGTCTTCGCTGTACACGAACTTGTAAGGCCCACGGCGGATCATCATCAGCGGGCCGACAGTACCTTCGGCCATGTACTCGCCAATCACTTCGTCGTGGCCGCCCTGCCCTTGCAGGTGGCCGAGCAGCGAGCGGCCGTCCAGGTGCAGCTGGTTATCCACAGCGCCGCCGGCCAGTTCGACCAGGGTCGGCAGCAGGTCGCAGGTGGACACCGAGGCGGTGACCCGAGCGGGCGCGAAGCGCTGTGGGGCGTGCACCAGCAGCGGTACCCGGGCCGACATCTCGAACCAGTGCATCTTGTACCAGAGGCCGCGTTCGCCAAGCATGTCGCCGTGGTCGCCAGAGAACACGATCAGGGTGTTTTCGGCCAGGTTGCATTCGTCCAGCGTCTGCAGCAGCTGGCCGATGTTGTCGTCGATGTAGCTGCAGGCGCCGAAGTAGGCACGGCGGGCGTCGCGGATCTTGTCCACCGGCAGCGGCTTGTTCCACAGGTCGTAAACCTTGAGCAGGCGCTGCGAGTGTAGGTCGAGTTGCTCCTGAGCGAACTCGGCGCGGGGCATGGGGATATCCACACCCTCGTAACGGTCCCAGTAGCGTTTGGGAATGGTGTACGGGTCGTGCGGGTGGGTCATCGACACGGTCAGGCAGAACGGTCGGCCGTCGTTTTCCCGCACATGGTCGTAAAGGTACTGACGCGCCTTGAACAGCACTTCCTCGTCGAAATCCAGCTGGTTGGTACGCACACAGGGGCCGGCCTGCAGCACCGAGGACATGTTGTGGTACCAGCTGGGGCGCACATCCGGTTCGTCCCAGTTCACCGCCCAACCGTAGTCAGCCGGGTAGATATCGCTGGTCAGTCGCTCTTCGTAGCCGTGCAGCTGGTCGGGGCCACAAAAGTGCATCTTGCCCGACAGCGCTGTGCGGTAGCCCAGGCGACGCAGGTAATGGGCGTAAGTGGGCACATCAGCGGGGAAATCGGCAGCGTTGTCGTAGGCACCGATGTGGCTGGGCAACTGGCCACTGACCAGGGTGAAGCGCGACGGCGCGCACAGCGGGCTGTTGCAGTAGGCCGAATCGAACACCACGGCCTGCTCGGCAAGGCGGCTCAGGTGCGGCATCTGGATGGGCGAAGGGGCGTAGATCGGCAGCAACGGTGCGGCCATCTGGTCGGCCATGATGAACAGGATATTCGGACGCGTCATGGTGGCTTCCATCGTCGAGGGTTATGCGAACCGCTTGCCTACCAAGATGCGACTGCGGCTAACATGGGTAAAGCCCACGGCGGGCAATGACTGGGATTAGCCAAGCTTATGTTCGAGCACCTCACCGAGCTGTCGCTGGATACCTTGCGCGTGTTCGAGGCTGCTGCGCGCCTGCGTGGCTTTACCGCCGCAGCGCTGGAACTGGGCACTACCCAGCCGGCGGTCAGCCAGCAGGTCAAACGGCTGGAGGCACAGTTGGGCACACGCTTGTTCGACCGCATCTACCGGGGCATCGAGCTGACCGAGGCTGGCCAGCTGCTGTTCGAACAAGTGCATCAAGGCCTGCAGGCCATGGAAGACGGCGTTGCCCAAGCCAGCGGGCGTGGCCAGCGCGAGGTGTTGCAGGTGGCAACTGACTTCGCCTTTGCGGCGTTCTGGCTGATGCCCCGGCTACAGCGCTTTCACGAGGCTTATCCACAGGTGGATGTGAGCCTGGTGACCGGTGAACGCAGCCAGGGCATGTTGCGCCCGGACATCGATGTGGCGGTGTTGTTTGGTGACGGGCGCTTTCACCAGGGCGAGAGCCGCTGGTTGTTCGATGAGGAAGTGTTCCCGGTGTGCAGCCCTCGGCTGGTTCATGGCAAACCCTTGTCAGCCGAGGGTTTGCAACGATTGCCCCTGCTCCATCTGAAGGGCGAGCAGGCCAGCCGCTGGTTTGATTGGGCTGGGGTCTTTCGCGGGTTTGGCGTCGCCAGCCCGCCGCCGGCTGGGCAGTTGCGGTTCGATAACTACACGTTGTTGATTCAGGCGGCGATTGCCGGGCAGGGCGTGGCGATTGGCTGGGGGCACCTGGTGGATGGGCTGGTGGAGCAAGGCTTGCTGTGCCGGCCATTGGCGGGGAGTTTGCGGTCGGCGCGGGGCTATTACGCGGTGTTGCCGCCGCGCAAGCGGCGTGGGGCGTTGATCGAGCGGTTTGTGGATTGGCTGGAGCAGGAGCGTAGCCTGTGACATACCCGGGGCCGCTTTGCGGCCCATCGTCGGCAAGCCAGCTCCCACAGGTGCTGTACAAGCCTGGAACATGGCGCTGTCCGTGTGGGAGCTGGCTTGCCGGCGATGGGCTGCACAGCCCTGGCAATCTAGACCACGAAGTTCAGATGCTCGCCCCGGTGCAAGTCCAGCTCCAGCATGTCCACCATCCCCGCCGCGACCCTGGCCAAGCGCCGCAACGGCTCGGCCAACCCCGGCTCCAGGGTGCCCTCGGTACTGCGAAAATGCTCCATCCCCAAGCCAGCCAGTTCTGCGGGCGCATTGATCAGCGTCCAGTGCAACTCACTGCGTTGCAGCCCATCGACCACCTGATCCACACATGCCCGCTGCACTGCGCTGTACTTGCCCGGTTCATCCAGCACGTCGAAATCGCCCACCAGCAACAGCCGGCGTATAGTCGTGCGCTTGAGCCCTGCCAGCAGCGCCTCGCTCATGCTCGCCTGCCGCGGCAGGTCGCCCGGCGCCAGTGTCGACAGCAGCGCAATCACTGCCGAGCCGCCTGCTGCGCCCTGCTCCGCCTGGTCGGCATCGCCCAGCCCGCCTATCTTGAAATGCAGACCCGGGCGTGGCGCATGGCGGTTGAGGTCATCGACCACGGCGGTAACCTCATGCTGGCGCGCCAGCAGCTCGACCATCAGGGCACTGCCCAAGCTGCTTTCAGGCCCGAACAGGACCAGTTTGAACACTGGGGTTTCGGCGTTTTTCACTGCATCACTCCCTTTGCAGGTGGTGATGGTTGGACCGCAATCAGGAGTTATCGTGCAGAGGATCAAGGGCTATCACGCCCACGTTTACTACGACGCAGCGACCATCGAGCAGGCGCGTGAACTGTGCGAAGAGGCGGCGCGGTTGTTTCCGGTGAGCATGGGGCGCATGCACCAGAAGCCGGTGGGGCCACACCCGGACTGGAGCTGCCAGTTGGCGTTCGGGCCAGAGGTGGTGGGGGTGGTGTTGCCCTGGTTGGCGCTGTATCGCAAGGGGCTGGTGGTGTTCATGCACCCGCTGACCGGGGATGAACTGGCCGACCACCGCGATCATGCGATCTGGATGGGGGCTGTGAGGCCTTTGGATCTTTCGATTTTTGGGGGCTAGAGTTGTGTAGCCTGTGCCGGCCTCTTCGCGGGTGAACCCGCTCCCACAGGGACCACACAGATACTGAAAGCTGTGAAAAACCTGTGGGAGCGGGTTTACCCGCGAAGCAGGCGACGCGGTTCAGCGCCGAGCGCCGCGCACCCCTTCAGCCAGTGCCGAGCACAGGCTCAGGACGTCGTTCACCGCCTGCTCGGCACCCTTGGCCTGGGCGATCTTGTCGACCAGCGCCGAGCCCACCACCACGCCGTCTGCCAGGCGGGCAATGGCGGCCGCCTGCTCTGGCGTGCGAATGCCGAAACCCACGCTGATCGGCAGATCGGTATGCCGACGCAGGCGGGCAATGGCCTCGGTGACATGCTCGGTGGTCGCCGAGCCGGCACCGGTCACGCCGGCCACCGACACGTAGTAGACGAACCCGGAGCTACGCTCCAGCACCCGCGGCAGGCGCGCGTCGTCGGTGGTCGGGGTGGTCAGGCGGATGAAGTCGATGCCTGCAGCCTGGGCCGGGGTGGCCAGTTCGGCGTCGTGCTCCGGCGGCAAGTCGACGATGATCAGGCCATCGACGCCCGCCTCTTTGGCTTCAGCCACGAACGCTTCCACGCCAAAGCGGTGGATCGGGTTGTAGTAGCCCATCAGCACGATCGGCGTGGCCTGGTTATCCACACGGAATTCGCGAACCATCTGCAAGGTCTTGGCCAGCGTCTGGCCAGCTTCGAGGGCACGCAGGGTTGCCAGCTGGATGGCTACGCCGTCGGCCATCGGGTCGGTGAACGGCATGCCCAGTTCGATCACGTCGGCACCGGCTGCCGGCAGGCCCTTGAGGATCTGCAGCGAGGCGTCATAGCCGGGGTCGCCTGCGGTGACGAAGGTGACCAGTGCCGAGCGGCCCTCGGCCTTCAGCTCGGCGAAGCGTTGTTCAAGACGGCTCATGCCTGTTTCTCCTGGGCGGCCATGTGGTTCATGACGGTTTGCATGTCTTTGTCACCGCGGCCCGACAGGCACACGACCATCAGGTGGTCCTTGGGCAGCTTCGGTGCGCGCTTGATCGCCTCGGCCAGGGCGTGGGAGCTTTCCAGGGCCGGGATGATGCCTTCCAGGCGGCAGGTGGCGTGGAACGCGTCCAGCGCTTCGTCGTCGGTAATGCTGACGTACTCCACGCGCTTCACTTCATGCAGGTAGGCATGCTCCGGGCCGATACCCGGGTAGTCCAGGCCGGCGGAAATCGAATGGGCGTCGGTGATCTGGCCGTCTTCGTCCTGCAGCAGGTAGGTGCGGTTGCCGTGCAGCACGCCGGGGACGCCACCGTTCAGGCTGGCGGCGTGCTTGTCGGTGTGCACGCCGTGGCCGCCGGCTTCGACGCCGATGATCTGTACGCTGGGTTCTTCGAGGAATTCATGGAACAGGCCCATAGCGTTGGAGCCGCCACCGACGCAGGCAACCAGGCTGTCTGGCAGGCGGCCTTCCTTCTCGTGCAGCTGGGCGCGGGTTTCCTTGCCGATGATCGACTGGAAGTCGCGAACCATGGCCGGATACGGGTGTGGGCCGGCCACGGTGCCGATCAGGTAGAAGGTGTCTTCGACGTTGGTGACCCAGTCGCGCAGGGCCTCGTTCATGGCGTCTTTCAGGGTGCCGGTGCCGGCAGTCACCGGGACGATCTCGGCGCCCAGCAGTTTCATGCGGAACACGTTGGCCTGCTGGCGCTCGATGTCGGTGGCGCCCATGTAGATCACGCAAGGCAACCCGAAGCGTGCGGCCACGGTGGCGGTGGCCACGCCGTGCATGCCGGCGCCGGTTTCGGCGATCAGGCGCTTCTTGCCCATGCGCTTGGCCAGCAATACCTGGCCGATGCAGTTGTTTACCTTGTGCGCGCCGGTGTGGTTGAGCTCTTCACGCTTGAAGAAGATCTTCGCGCCACCGCAGTGCTCGGTCAGGCGCTCGGCGAAGTACAGCGGGTTGGGGCGGCCGATGTAGTCGCGCTGGAAGTAGGCCAGTTCTTCGAGGAATTTCGGGTCGGCCTTGGCCGCTTCGTACTCACGGGCCAGGTCCAGCACCAGTGGCATGAGGGTTTCGGCCACGTAGCGGCCGCCGAACGAGCCGAACAGGCCGTTGGCGTCGGGGCCGGGGCGGTATTGGGACTGGGTCATGGGGCGCTCCAGGGCGTGATGAATGAGTGATGGGCTTTACTGTAACCACGGCAAGCCCGGCTGAAAACCGATAAGATTGCGCAAACTTGTCAGAAAAACTCACAGCTACCATGGCCCACGACCTCCCTCCCCTCAACGCCCTGCGAGCCTTCGAGGCTACCGCCCGGCTCAACAGCGTCAGCCAGGCGGCTGAAGCGCTGCACGTTACCCATGGCGCCGTCAGCCGGCAGATCAAAGTGCTTGAAGCGCACTTGGGCGTGGCGCTGTTCGTCAAGGACGGGCGTGGCATCAAACTCACAGATGCCGGCGTGCGCCTGCGCGATGCCAGTGGCGAAGCCTTCGACCGCCTGCGCAGTGTCTGTGCCGAGCTCAGCCGTGATGTCAGCGAGGCGCCGTTCGTGCTGGGCTGCTCGGGCAGCCTGCTGGCGCGCTGGTTCATCCCGCGATTGGGGCGGCTGCAGGCCGATTTGCCTGAGCTGCGCCTGCACCTGTCGGCCGGTGAAGGCGACCTCGACCCTCGCCGCCCGGGGCTGGATGCCTTGCTGGTGTATGCCGAGCCACCGTGGCCGGCGGACATGCAGGTGCATGTGCTGGCCGAGGAACGCATCGGGCCGGTCCTCAGCCCGCATTTCGCCGGTTGTGAGCGCTTGCAGGGCGCACCGGCCAAGGCCTTGCTGGGCGAGGCCTTGCTGCACACCACTTCGCGCCCGCAGGCGTGGCCGAGCTGGGCCCTGGAGCAGGGGTTGGACGTAGCGGCCTTGCATTACGGGCAGGCCTTCGAGCATTTGTACTATTTGCTGGAGGCTGCCGTGGCCGGGTTGGGCGTGGCGATCGCGCCGCAGCCGCTGGTCGCCGATGACCTGCGGGCGGGCCGCCTGATAGCGCCGTGGGGCTTTTCGCCTACCGCTGCAGCGCTGGCACTGTGGGTGCCCCGGCGCGCCGCGGACGGGCGCGCCGAGCAGTTGGCGCAGTGGTTACGTGCGGAACTGGCGCGCCAGAGCGCTTAGTTGCGCTTGCACAGCAGGTAGGCCGCCAGCAGGCCCAGTGCGCCGATGGCAACACCCGCCGTGGTGTACGGGTGTTCCTGGGCGTAATCACGGGTGGCGATGCCGGTCTGGCGGGTCCGCTGCTTCACTTCCTCGTAGGCATCGCTCAGCAGGCTGCGGGAATGCCGAAGGGCGCTCTCGGCGTTGCTGCGGATGGCCTTCACCGACTTCTGAGATTCTTCCGACGCGTCATGTTTGAGGTTCTCCAGGCTCTTCAGAAGGCTCTCGATTTCGGCTTCCATACTTTCCAGGGACGTTTTACGCAGCGAATTGCGGTGCATGTTGACTCTCCTTCGCGTTGTGGACTGTAGAGGTTGCGACTGCCAAGCGAAGCGAAAGTGCGATCGAACTTTTACCAACGGTGACGGTTCGCAGGTAAACCCTGCCTGCGCTGCTAGGCTGAATCTCACCGTTATCCAAGGAGAGCGCTCATGACCGATCATCACACCTACAAGAAGATCGAACTGGTGGGGTCGTCGACCACCAGCATCGAGGAGGCCATCAACAACGCCCTGGCCGAAGCGGGCAAAAGCATCAAGCACCTGGAGTGGTTCGAGGTGATCGACACCCGGGGCCATATCCGCGACAACAAGGCGGCGCACTTCCAGGTCACGCTGAAGGTTGGCTTCCGCATCGCCAACAGCTGAAACACTGCCGAGCTGGATGAGCCCGGCATGATGGGGTATCCAGGGATGGGGCGCCTTGGCGGGCGCCCTTTCCGATTTCATCTGCACAAGGAAAGCGAGTGATGAACAGACTGATTCTGGCGCTGGGCCTGATGACCCTGGCCGGTGGTGCGCTGGCAGCAGGCAAGCCGTGCGAGGAACTGAAGGCGGAGATTGCGGCCAAGCTGGAGGCCAAGGGGGTCACCGGCTACAAACTGGAGATCGTCGACAAGGGCGACCCGGCCGGGAAGGTGATTGGCAGCTGCGAAGGTGGGACCAAGGAGATTGTCTACCGTCGCGGTTGATGTGTTGGCGTCTTCGCGGGCTCGCCCGCTCCCACAGGGACTGCACAGACGCTGAAACCTGTGGAGTACCTGTGGGAGCGGGCAAGCCCGCGAAGAAGGTCACGCGGTCTTGAGCGCCTGCGCCAGCAGTTCATAGGACCGAATCCGGTCCGCATGCTCATACAAATCACAGGTGAACATCAGCTCATCTGCCCCGGTCTGCTCCAGCAGCACTTCCACCTTGGCCCGCACCTTCTGCGGGCTGCCGATCATCGCCAGGCCGAGGAAGCTGCCTACCGCGTCCCGCTCATGGGGCAGCCACAGCCCATCCATGCTTTCCACCGGCGGCTTTTGCATCAGGCTCTGCCCGCGAATCAGCGCGAGGATGCGCTGGTACACCGATGTGGCCAGGTACTCGGCCTGTTCATCGCTATCCGCCACCACCATCGGGATGCCGAGCATCACATACGGTTTGTCCAGCGTGGTCGAGGGCTTGAAGTGGTTGCGATACACGCGGATCGCCTCGTGCATCAGGCGCGGCGCGAAGTGCGAGGCGAAGGCGTAGGGCATGCCGCGCATCCCGGCCAGCTGGGCACTGAACAGGCTGGAACCGAGCAGCCACATCGGCACCTCGGTGTCGTGGCCAGGCACGGCGATCACTTTTTGATCATCGGTACGCGGGCCGAGATAGCGTGACAATTCCTCGACGTCATCCGGGAAATCGTCCGGGCCGCCGGCACGGTCACGGCGCAAGGCATAGGCGGTCATCTGGTCGGAACCCGGGGCGCGGCCCAGGCCCAGGTCGATGCGCCCCGGGTACAGGCTGGCGAGGGTGCCGAACTGTTCGGCGATCACCAGCGGCGCATGGTTGGGCAGCATGACCCCGCCAGAGCCCACGCGAATGCTCGAGGTACCACCGGCCAGGTAGCCGATCAGCACCGAGGTTGCCGAACTGGCGATGCCGTCCATGTTGTGGTGCTCGGCCACCCAGAAGCGGTTGTAACCAAAGCGCTCGACATGCTGCGCCAGGTCCAGCGAGTTGCGCAGCGACTGCGCAGGGCCGGCGTCGGCGCGCACCGGCACCAGGTCGAGGGTGGAAATTTTCAGATCACGCAGCTGGGTCATGGAGCCTCCGCAAAAGTGGTTGGCCAGAGGCCTTTATGACTCTGTATGGGCGCATTCGTTGGATTCAATGCTCGCGGTCGGATTGCGCTGAACTTGCTGTACGAAGTGGGCCTCTGAACCGTAGGTAAGCAACTCAGTGACCAGGAGGCATCATGAAAAAGACAGCATCGGCGATCTGGCAAGGCGGGCTGAAGGACGGCAAAGGCCTGCTTTCCACGGAAAGCGGCGCGCTCAAGCAGAACCCCTACGGCTTCAATACCCGTTTCGAGGGTTCGCCCGGAACCAACCCGGAAGAGCTGATTGGCGCAGCGCACGCCGGCTGCTTCTCGATGGCGCTGTCGATGATGCTGGGCGAGGCGGGGCTCACCCCGGACCGGATCGACACGGCTGCCGAAGTCACCCTCGACAAACAGCCTGACGGCTTTGCCATTACCGCCGTGCACCTGGTGCTCAGGGCCAAGGTACCCGGGGCAAGCGAGGCGCAGTTCCTGGAGATCGCCAACAAGGCCAAGGCCGGGTGCCCGGTGTCCAAGGTGCTGAACGCGAAGATCAGCCTGGATGCCGCGCTGGTAGGTTGAAGCCGTGCAACGAGGGTAGTTTGCTGTAGTCTGAACAGCGTCGGCAGCATGCTGCCCCTTCAGGAGCCGTTTCATGATTCGCGTAGCAATCGCCGTGCTGGCTTCCCTGGTCGCCACCTCTGCGCTGGCGGCAGTCAAGCCGTGCGAGGAGCTCAAGACCGAGATCGAGGCCAAGATCCAGGCTCAGGGGGTTACCTCCTACACCCTGGAGATCGTGCCCAACAGCGAGGTCAAGGACCCCAACATGGTGGTCGGGACCTGCGATGGTGGGACCAGGAAGATCATTTACCAGAAAAATGATCGGTAGCGCCCGGGGCCGCTTTGCGGCCCCGGCTCATGGAATGCAGAACACTTCGCTAGGCTCGTTGACCACTACCTTGCGGCTGCTGTCGTACAGCAGCACCTGCGGCTCCATCACCGGGGCCCGTGCTTCCAGGCGATAGCGTTCACCGGCCTTGAAGTCGTCGAAGCGTACGGTCAGGTAGCAGGTTCGGTCCCTGGGGTTGATGGCCATGCCGCCCGAATAGATTTCATAATCGAAACGCACGACCAGTTCGTGCTTGCCAGGGGTCACCTGGAAGTAGCGGCCATCATCCAGGCGCTTGCCGTCGAGGCGGTCGGCCATGATCACCCGGCCCGGGGTCATGGTGTACAGATCGACCCAGGCCTGCTTGGGGTCGACCGGCGGCAAGGGGCTGGCGCAGGCCCCCAGTGTACTGAGGGCGATCAGCATCATGGGTTGGCGCATGGCAAGACTCCCGCTTGCAATCTACACGCTACAAGCATAGCGCCGTTTGTGCCGTTCAGGTGCGTTGGCAGCCTGCTGGCAGGCCTTGGCCAACGAGTTTCTGCTGGTAGTCATAGAGTTTGATCCAGGGGCGGAAACCAATGCTGCCGGCCTGCAACTGGTAGCGCTGCCCGGCGCTGAAATCCTTGAAGGTCAGCTTGACCTGGCAATCACGCCACAGCGGCTCATCGACCGGGCCGATGTTGCTGGGGGTAACCGGGAACTGATAACGCACCGTCAACTCGTGGCTGCCGGGCTGTACTTCGAAATAGCGGCTGTCGGCCCAGTCGCGTTCGTCTACCTGCATGGCGTGCAGCGAGGTGTTGTCATAGGGCGTGAGGTCGATCCAGGCCTGGTTCGGGTCTGGGTCCGGCAAGGTCGAACAGGCGGATATCAGCAACAGTGAGCTGGTGACCAACAGTGCACGCATGGCGAAACGTCCCCTTGGCGAGATAGTCTTGGAGTGAATCGGCCTTTGAGCGAGTCAGACAGTCCCGGATGCTTCGACTTATTCTTTTTCAGCGCTCAGGCCCTGGGCCACTCGACCGCGTTTTCACTCGGTTGGTTCCCCTGCTGGCGGTGCTCCTGCTGAACGGTTGTAGCAGCGCGGCCTATTACGGGCAGCTGGCCGAGGGCCAGTGGCAGCTGCTGCGTGCGCGCCAGCCGGTGGCGCAGGTAATGGCTGACCCGGCCACGTCCGCGCAACTGCGCGCGCGCCTGCAACATGCCGAGCAGGCCCGGGTATTTGCCAGCCAACAGCTGAAGCTGCCGGACAACCGCAGCTATCGGGTATACGCCAACCTCGGCCGGCCCTACGTGGTCTGGAATGTATTCGCCACCCCCGAGCTGTCGTTGCAGCCGGTGACCCACTGCTTCCCGATTGCCGGGTGCGTGGCCTATCGCGGCTATTACCGGCAAGGCGCAGCGCGTGGTGCGGCGGCGGTGATGCGTCAGCAGGGTATGGATGTGTACGTGGGTGGCGTGGAGGCCTATTCGACGCTGGGCTGGTTCGACGACCCGATCCTGTCGTCGATGGTTGGCTGGGGCGATGAGCGCCTGGCCACGTTGATCTTCCATGAGCTGGCCCATCAGCGCTGCTATGTGCAGGATGACACCGAGTTCAACGAATCGTTTGCCTCCTTCGTCGAGCAGGAAGGTACACGGCAATGGCGCGTGGCGCGCGGGCTTGCTGCGGCCGGTGGGGGCCAGGGGCCGCAGCGTGACCAGTTCATCCGGCTGGTGCTGACCAGCCGTGAGCGGTTGCAGGCGATTTATGCCGGGCCGCTGGACGATGCGCACAAGCGGATGGCCAAGCAGGCGGAGTTCGAGCGTTTGAGACGGGAATACCGGCAACTGCGCGATGGCCAGTGGCAGGGCGACAAGCGATACGACGCCTGGATGTACGGGCCGATGAACAATGCCAAGTTGTTGCCGTTCGGGCTGTATGACCAGTGGGTACCGGCATTTGCGGCATTGTTCCGGGAGGTTGCTGGGGACTGGGCGCGGTTTTATGAGCGGGTCGAGCAGCTGGGGCGGTTGCCGATCGAAGAAAGGAAGGCGGCGTTGCAGCGGTTGATGGACAGCCAGTGAGATTTTGGGGCCGCTTTGCGGCCCATCGTCGGCAAGCCAACTCCCACCCCGACCGCCCCGATTTCAAGTCATGTGCGGTACCTGTGGGAGCTGGCTTGCCGGCGATGGGCTGCAAAGCAGCCCCAATGGCCATCAAGCCTTGAGAAATGCCTGATGCAGCTCGGCCAAGGTAGCAAAGTGGTAGGCCGGCTCTTCCGCCAGCAATTCTTCCTGGCTCCCAAAGCCATACCCTACCGCCACTGCCTGCACCCCGTTGCTGCGCGCCCCGATCAGGTCATGCTTGCGGTCACCGATCATCAGCGTCTGCGCCGGGTCCAGCCCTTCTTCTCCCAGCAGGTGGCGAATAAGCTCGACCTTGTTGGTGCGCGTGCCGTCCAGTTCGCTGCCGTAGATCACCTTGAAATGGTGGTCGAAGGCAAAGTGCCGGGCAATCTCGCGGGCGAACTCCCAAGGCTTGGAAGTGGCAATGTACAGCGTGCGACCTTGCCCGTTCAGGGCAGCGAGCAGCTCCGGCACACCATCGAACAGCAGGTTTTCGTACAGGCCGGTGACGCGGAAGCGCTCCCGGTAGAAGTTCACCGCTTCCCAGGCCTTGGCTTCATCGAAGCTGTAGAACTGCATGAAGGCCTGCAGCAGCGGCGGGCCGATGAAGTGCTCGAGGCGGGCCAGGTCCGGTTCGTCGATGCCCAGCTTGCCCAGGGCGTACTGGATCGAGCGGGTAATGCCCAGGCGGGGGTCGGTCAGGGTGCCGTCGAGGTCGAACAGGATGTTTTGCTGGTGCATGTACGGGGTTCCACATGAGTGTTGCGTGGTCTTCTTCGCGGGCTCGCCCGCTCCCAAGGGGATATCACCGGGCCTGGAGCTGGCGCCGTACCTGTGGGAGCGGTTTTACCCGCGAATACGGTCATTCAGGTTGATCGTAGCCTTCGGCCAGATGCTGGTCCTTGAGCTTCACATAGTTGCCGGCGCTGTAGGAAAAGAACGCGCGTTCCTGGTCGTTGAGCAACCGGGCCTGTTTCACCGGGCTGCCCATGTACAGGTAGCCACTGACCAGGCGCTTGCCCGGCGGTACCAGGCTGCCGGCGCCAATGATCACTTCATCCTCGACGATCGCGCCGTCCATGATGGTGCTGCCCATGCCGACCAGGATGCGGTTGCCCAGGGTGCAGCCATGCAGCATCACCTTGTGGCCGATGGTTACCTCGTCGCCGATGATCAGCGGGAAGCCGTCCGGGTTGAACGGACCTGCATGGGTGATGTGCAGCACGCTGCCATCCTGCACGCTGGTGCGTGCGCCGATGCGGATGCGGTGCATGTCGCCGCGTACCACGGTCAACGGCCAGACCGAGCTGTCTTCGCCAATTTCCACATCTCCCAGGACCACCGCCGAACGGTCGACGAACGCCCTGGGGCCAACTTTCGGAGTGTGTTGCTGGAAGCTTCGAATGGCCATGATAGCGTCTCTCATCTGTGCCGATAGGCAGGCTGCCTGCTGCGGTCGGCGTCGATTGTAATTAAGATGGGGCAGTGTTTCTTCTGCCAAGGTATCCAAACCGTGAGTGCGAACAACCCGCTTCTGCAGCCCTACGATCTGCCGCCCTTCTCGCAAATCCGTGCTGAACACGTGTTGCCGGCGATCGAAGCGATCCTGGCCGACAACCGTAAAGCCATTGCCGAGATCCTTGAAAAGCACGGCAAGAACCCGACCTGGGCCAGCCTGGTGCTGGCCATGGACGAACTGAACGATCGCCTGGGCGCAGCCTGGAGCCCGGTCAGCCACCTCAATGCGGTGTGCAACAGCCCGGAGCTGCGCGAGGCCTACGAGTCATGCCTGCCGGCGCTGAGCGCCTACTCTACCGAACTGGGCCAGAACCGTGCGCTGTTCGAAGCCTACCAGGCGCTGATCGACAGCCCGGAGGCCGCCGGCTTCGATGTGGCGCAAAAGACTATCCTCGAGCACGCCCTGCGTGACTTCCGCCTGTCGGGTATCGACCTGCCGGCAGATAAACAGCAACGCTACGCCGAAGTGCAAAGCAAGCTCAGCGAACTGGGCAGCCGCTTCTCCAACCAGCTGCTCGACGCCACCCAGGCCTGGACCAAGCACGTTACCGACGAAGCCGCGCTGGCCGGCCTGACCGATTCGGCCAAGACGCAGATGGCCGCCGCTGCCCAGGCCAAGGGCCTCGACGGCTGGCTGATCACCCTCGAGTTCCCCAGCTACTACGCGGTCATGACCTATGCCAGCGACCGCGCCCTGCGCGAGGAGCTGTACGCAGCCTACTGCACCCGTGCCTCGGACCAGGGCCCGAATGCCGGCCAGTTCGACAACGGCCCGGTGATGCAGGAAATCCTCGGCTTGCGCCAGGAACTGGCCGAGCTGCTGGGTTACAAGAACTACGCCGAGCTGAGCCTGGCCACCAAGATGGCCGAGTCCAGCGACCAGGTGCTGAGCTTCCTGCGTGATCTGGCCAAGCGTTCCAGGCCGTTCGCCGCCCAGGACCTGCAGCAGCTCAAGGCTTATGCCGCCGAGCAGGGCTGCCCCGAGCTGGCCAGCTGGGACGCCGGCTACTTCGGCGAGAAGCTGCGCGAGCAGCGCTACAGCGTGTCGCAGGAAGCCTTGCGCGCCTATTTCCCGATCGACAAGGTGCTCGGCGGCCTGTTCACCATCGTGCAGCGCCTGTACGGCATCGAAATCGCCGAACTCAAGGGCTTCGACAGCTGGCATCCGGATGTACGCCTGTTCGAAATCAAGGAAAACGGCCAGCACATCGGGCGCTTTTTCTTCGACCTGTATGCCCGCGCCAACAAGCGTGGCGGCGCCTGGATGGATGGCGCACGCGACCGTCGCCGCACCGCCGCCGGCCAGCTGCAGAGCCCGGTGGCCAACCTGGTGTGCAATTTCACCCCGGCCGCGCCCGGCAAGCCGGCGCTGCTGACCCATGATGAGGTGACCACGCTGTTCCACGAGTTCGGTCACGGCCTGCACCACATGCTGACCCGTATCGAGCATGCCGGGGTTTCCGGCATCAACGGCGTGGCCTGGGACGCGGTCGAACTGCCCAGCCAGTTCATGGAAAACTGGTGCTGGGAGCCGGAAGGCCTGGCCCTGATATCCGGCCATTACGAAACCGGTGCGGCCCTGCCCCAGGACCTGCTGGACAAGATGCTGGCGGCGAAGAACTTCCAATCGGGCATGATGATGGTGCGTCAGCTGGAGTTCTCGCTGTTCGACTTCGAGCTGCACGCCAGCCATGGCGACGGGCGCAGCGTGCTGCAGGTACTCGAAAGCGTGCGTGACGAGGTTTCGGTCATGCGTCCACCGGCGTACAACCGCTTCCCCAACAGCTTCGCGCACATCTTTGCGGGCGGTTACGCCGCGGGCTACTACAGCTACAAATGGGCCGAAGTGCTGTCGGCCGACGCCTTCTCGCGCTTCGAGGAAGAAGGCGTGCTCAATGCCGAGACCGGGCGCGCCTTCCGTGAAGCGATCCTGGCCCGGGGTGGTTCGCGCGAGCCGATGGAGCTGTTCGTCGACTTCCGTGGCCGTGAACCTTCCATCGATGCGTTGCTGCGCCACAGTGGCCTGAGCGAGGCCGCTGCGGCATGAGTGAGGGAGCCGTGAACAAGACCAAGAAACGCTTCATTGCCGGGGCGGTATGCCCGGCATGCAGCGAAACCGACAAGCTGATGATGTGGAACGAAGACGGTGTACCGCACCGCGAGTGCGTGGCCTGCGGGTTTACCGATACCCTCAACGAGCAAGGCTTGTCGGTGCCCAAGGAACTCGGTACCCGGGTCAACCAGCCGGCAGCGAAGGCCGCGCCGGCCCAGGTGCAGACCGTGCAGTTCTTTCCTAACCCGAAGCTGAAGAAACCGGCTGAGTAAAGCCGTTGTGCTACCCGGGCGCGGTGCCCGGGTGGTAGATAGTCAGGCCACGCTCTGCCAGTGGGCCATGCAAGCTCGCCCGCTCTTTCCCAAGAGCAAGGTGTTGCGCCATGGACAACCCGCTTCTGCAAAATAGCCATACCCCCGTCGATTACCCATCGATCACCCTTCAAAACATGCAAGCTGCCTTCGATCACGCGCTGTTGGCGCATGAACAAGGCATCCTGCGCATCATCCGCGACCAGCAGGCCATGCCGACCTGGGATGACATGGTGCTGGCAGTGGACGGGCTGGATGCCCAGCTGCTGGCGGTGTTGTACGCTGCTTCGCCATTGCTTGGCCGGGATGATAGCTGGGCCAATGCCATCATCGATTTCTTCGGCAAGGCCACGGAACGCTTCGACCGCAAGTTCGCCAACTCCGCCTTGCAGGCCCTTTACGAGCGGCTGGCCAACAGCGCGATCGGCAAGCAACTGGATGCCCAGAAGCGCGCCACCCTGCGTTGGCACCTGGACAAGTTCAACGCCAACGGGGCGTTGCTCGACGCCGCCGGCAAGCTGCGCCTGGCAGAGCTGCAGGCGCAGATCGGCAAGGCCCGCGATGCCTTCCGCCACAACGTCAGCCGGCCAGGGCTGAGCGTCACCGACGAAGCCGAGCTGAGCGGCATTCCTCAGCGGGTGCGCGACGAATGGGCGGCACGAGCTCAGGAAGCAGGCGCCTCGGGGTGGCTGATCGCCTGTGAAAGCGTTGCCACCGAAGATGTGCTCAAACATGCCGCGAGCCGGCCGCTACGTGAGCGCGTGTATCGCGCCTATCACGCCCGCGGTGTCAGTGACGACCCAACCCAGGACAATCGCGTGCACTTGCAGCAGTTGGCGAAATGGCTTGAAGAAAAAGCCCGACTGCTCGGCTTTGCCAGCCATCTGGAGCAGAGCCTGCATACCAAGAGTGCAGGCTCGGTTGCCCAGGTGCGCAGTTTTCTTCACGACCTGGCTGACCAGCTGCGCCCTGCCATGCTGCAGTGGCGCGCCCAGGTCGAGCGGCAGGCCAGTGCCGCCGGCCTGGGCAAGGTGCAACCCTGGGATATCGCCTATCTGCAGGCGGCAACGAGCACCGGGATTTCCACCGAAGCGTTGCGCGAGTACTTCCCGCTGAATGCTGTGGTCATCGCGTTGCAGCAGTTGGCGGAACAGCTGCTGGGGCTGGAGTTGCGGGCCAGGCCGCTGCCTGTCTGGCACGCGAGCGTGCAGCCTTTCGAAGTGTGGCAGGACAATGCCTTCATTGGTTTTCTGTACCTGGACGCGGTCCAGCATGACGGCAAACAGCCTGAGTCGGTGTTCACCACCTACATGCGCAACCGCCGGGTCGATGCCGAAGGGATCTACCAGGCTGCTTCGGTGGTGATTTACAGCGATGTGCCGCCAGTGCTGCCAGGTGACCAGCCGTTACTGGACCACCTGGCACTGCGCAAACTGTTTCATGAGTTTGGCCATGCCCTGCACCATTTGCTGGTGCGCACCACCAACCATGTGGCGTCCAACGTTACCGAGCTGGGCACCGATGGCGTGGAATTGGTCGGTAAGCTGTTCGAACGTTGGGTCTGGGACGCAGATTACCTGGTGGCGATTTCGGCGCAGCAGCGCGATGGCAGCCAGCTGACCCGGGCACGGGCCGATGAGTGCCTGCGCCGCTTGCGCCAGCAAAGCGTAGAGGAAGCCGCGCGCGATCTGAGCCTGGCGTTGTTCGACCTCGACCTGCATGGCTCGCCGGACGATGGCCGGTCCCTGGAGCAGCGCCTGAGTGATGCCCGTGAGCGCTGTGGCTACTGGCCGCTGGCCGATTTCGAGCACCCGGCGCATGCCTTCGACCACCTGGTGAACGGATACGATGCCGGCTATTACGCCTACCTGTGGTCGGATGTATACGCCTTCGACCTGTTCACCCGCTTCGCGGCTGAAGGCTTGTTGAACCGGGGCACTGGCCGGGCGTTGCAAGAAACGTTGTTTGCCCCAGGGGCATCGCGCCCGTTGCACCAAGGCATGGAAGCGTTCCTTGGCCGGCAGCCGAGCCAGGCGCCCTACCTGCACTGGCATGGCTTGAAGTGAAGGCACGCTGACCGGAGGTGCTGGAAAGATCATCGAACGCGCGATACTGTATATGAATACAGTATACGGGTGGCTCATGATTCCTCCAGCACCGCAAAAGGGCCGTGGCACGGCGCACAATCCGCACAATCGCTTCGCCGCCAACCATTCGCTGGCCGAGGATGACGGCTGGTACCAGGAAGTGCCGCAAACCCAGGGCACCGAGGTGCGGGCCGAGACGGCCAAGTCGGTGATCAGCCGCAACACCTCGCCCGACCTGCCCTTCGACCGTTCGATCAACCCCTACCGTGGCTGCGAGCATGGCTGCATCTACTGCTACGCCCGGCCATCCCACGCCTACTGGGACCTTTCCCCAGGCCTGGACTTCGAGACCAAACTGATCGCCAAGACCAACGCCGCCGAAGTGCTGGCTGAGCAACTGAGCAAACCCGGCTACGTCTGCGCGCCGATCAATCTCGGCGCCAATACCGACCCTTACCAGCCGATCGAGCGTGAGCAACTGCTGACCCGGCGCCTGCTTGAAGTGCTGCTGCGCTTTCGCCACCCGGTGACCATCGTCACCAAGGGCTCGCTGGTGTTGCGCGACCTCGACCTGCTGGCCGAAATGGCGCGCCAGCGCCTGGCGCGGGTGATGATCAGCCTGACCACGCTGGACGATGACCTGAAACGGGTGCTGGAGCCGCGTGCGGCGTCGCCCAAGGCGCGCTTGCGGGCGATCCGCGTGCTGCGCGAGGCAGGGGTGCCGGTCGGGGTGTTGTGTGCGCCGATGATTCCGATGATCAACGACAGTGAACTGGAGCACCTGCTGCAGGCGGCCAGGGAGGCGGGTGCGCAAAGCGCGGCCTACATGATGCTGCGCCTGCCGCTGGAAGTGGCGCCGTTGTTCGAGCAATGGCTGCACGACCATTACCCGCAGCGGGCCGCGCATGTGTTGAGCCTGATCCGCCAGAGCCGCGGTGGTGAACTGTATGACAGCCGCTTCGGCGCGCGCATGCGCGGTGAAGGGGTGTTTGCCGAGTTGCTGGCGCAGCGGTTTGCCAAGGCCATGAAGCGGCTGGACTTCGAAGGAAGGGAAGCGCAGGCGCTGGATTGCTCGGCATTCTGCCCACCGGGTGGGCAGATGGCGTTGTTCTGATCGCGTAATGGTGACGCGGCTCTTGTGGGAGCGGGCATGCCCGCTCCCACGGGGCTATGCTCTGCTAACAACACAACTAATGACAGCCAATAATCACGCTAATACATATTGGCAATTGATGTTTTTTTGCTATTATCCAGTTCCCGCCTTCCCCATCTGGAACATGCGTTCTAGAGCCTTCGAATTAAGTTTCAGTTAAGTTTTCCCCGCTAGCGTAGGCAACCAGTCCACGAAGACTGTGATCTATGGCCCGTGCGCGTCATCTAAAACCCTGCATAGCCAGAATCTTTCACCGGTAAAATGGATTTACCAACACACCGTCAAGAGGATGAATCATGCCCGTCAAGGACCCATCCAAGGTCGTACCGCAGGTCCCCGCGGAGAGCGCCGATGCCGCCCTGAAGCACATCGTCGACGGCTTCCTGCGTTTTCACCATGACGTTTTCCCCGAGCAGCAACAGCTGTTCAAGAAGCTCGCCACCGCGCAAACCCCGCGTGCCATGTTCATTACCTGCGCCGACTCGCGCATCGTCCCCGAGCTGATCACCCAGAGCTCGCCGGGCGACCTGTTCGTCACCCGTAACGTCGGTAACGTGGTACCGCCGTATGGCCAGATGAACGGCGGCGTTTCCAGCGCCATCGAGTACGCCGTGCTGGCGTTGAAAGTGCATCACATCATCGTCTGCGGCCACTCCGACTGCGGCGCCATGCGTGCGGTGCTCAACCCGCAATCGCTGACCAAGATGCCGACCGTTTCCGCCTGGTTGCGCCACGCCGAAGTGGCCCGCACGGTGGTCGAGAACAACTGCTCGTGCGGTAGCGAGCACGAAACGATGCAGGTGCTGACCAAGGAAAACGTCATCGCCCAGCTGCATCACTTGCGCACCCACCCTTCGGTGGCTTCGCGCCTGGCAGCCGGTGAGCTGTTCATTCATGGCTGGGTCTACGACATCGAGACCAGCAAGATCGAAGCCTACGACGCCGCCAGCGACAGCTTCCTGCCCCTGGCCGCTGGCGAACCCGTTCCCTGCGCCACTCCGAGAGGCCGCTACTAAGCGACCCGTCCACCCGCTGAAACCTTGATAGCCGGCTGCACCCTGTAGGGGTGTGGCGCGGCCTTCGGCTGCCCTGAATTCCCTGACTGCCTGCCGGCGCGCCCGCTGGCGGCCCGCGCCTGCGCGCTCGTCGGGGTCAAACGTGCCCATGGCCAGAGGAATGGCTGTGTGACTAAGAAAGGAGAAACACGGTGAACATTACACAGTTGAAAGCGGCCCTGCCGCGCGAGTTGCTGGCGTCGGTAGTGGTCTTTCTGGTGGCCCTGCCGTTGTGCATGGGCATTGCGATCGCCTCGGGCATGCCGCCGGCCAAAGGCCTGATTACCGGCATTATCGGCGGCGTCGTCGTGGGTTTCCTCGCCGGTTCGCCGTTGCAGGTCAGCGGCCCGGCCGCCGGCCTGGCGGTACTGGTGTTCGAACTGGTGCGCCAGCATGGCATGGCCATGCTCGGGCCGATCCTGCTGTTGGCCGGCCTGCTGCAGTTGTTGGCCGGGCGCATGCGCCTGGGCTGCTGGTTCCGGGTTACCGCGCCGGCAGTGGTGTACGGCATGCTGGCGGGGATAGGTGTTTTGATCGTGTTGTCCCAGGTGCACGTGATGTTCGACACCGCGCCGCAGCCGTCCGGCCTGCAGAACCTGCTGGAATTCCCCGGCACGGTGATGGCGGCCCTGCCGCAGGAAAGCACGGGTTCGGGTTGGCAGGCGGGTGCGCTGGGCCTGGGCACCATTGCCATCATGTGGCTTTGGGAGCGCCTGCGCCCGCAGCGCTTGCGTTTCGTCCCGGGCGCCCTGCTGGGGGTGGCGACGATGACGGCTGTGAGCATGTGGCTGGCCTTGCCGGTAAACCGCGTGCAGGTGCCGGCGGACCTGTCCGAGGCGATCGACTGGATTCGCCCGGCTGACCTGATGCAACTGGCCGACCCTGCCCTGCTGGTCGCCGCGTTTGCCCTGGCTTTCATCGCCAGTGCCGAAACCTTGTTGTCAGCGGCAGCGGTTGACCGCATGCACAGCGGCCAGCGCTCGGATTTCGACCGCGAGCTGTCGGCCCAGGGCATCGGCAACATGCTGTGCGGGATACTGGGCGCGTTGCCGATGACCGGGGTGATCGTGCGTAGCTCGGCCAACGTCCAGGCCGGCGCGCAGACCCGGGCTTCGGCGATCTTCCATGGCTTGTGGCTGCTGGCGTTCGTGGTGGCGCTGAGCAGCGTGCTGCAGCAGATCCCGGTGGCCAGCCTGGCGGGTGTGCTGGTGTTCACCGGGATCAAGCTGGTGGACTTCAAGGCATTTCGCGGCCTGGGCCGCTATGGCCGGATGCCGATGTTCACCTACGCCGCGACGGCCTTGGCGATCATCTTTACCGACCTGCTGACCGGCGTGCTGCTGGGCTTTGCCCTGACCTTGCTGAAGCTGGCGTTCAAGGCGGCGCGGTTGAAGATCAACCTGGTCAGCCTGGAGCAGGCTGGGCACATGGAACTGCGGCTGAGCGGCGCGGCCACCTTCCTCAAGGTGCCGGCGCTGACCCAGGTGCTCGGCACCGTGCCGGCGGGGACCACCCTGCATGTGCCGCTCGGCAACCTCAGCTATATCGACCACTCCTGCCTTGAGTTGCTTGAAGACTGGAGCCGCAGCAATTCGGCCAATGGGTCGCGGTTGTTGATCGAGCAGCGGCGGTTGAAACGGCGGATCGAGGGGCGGTTGCGGACTACGGCGGGGGTCGGAGTCTGAAGCTGAAAGCCTGTATCGCCTGAACTGGCCTCTTCGCGGGTAAACCCGCTCCCACAGGTACTGCGCAGGCTTTGAACCCTGTGCAGTACCTGTGGGAGCGGGTTTACCCGCGAAGAGGCCGGAACAACAAATGGGTCAGGCCGGCTGCCCCAGCTCGACCCCCAGCTGCCGCGACAGGCACGGCCAGCGCTTCCAGGCCGCGCCGGTTTCCGGGCTGCTCAGCTTTTCGCGGTAGGCTTCCACCGATTCCACCGCAAAGCTCTCATCATTGAGCATCTCGTCCACCGAGTGATGCACCACTTCGTCCAGCTGGTTGGCAAAGCTCTCGCCAATCAACTGGTGGGCAATCAGGTTGGCAACGGTGGTGTCGACCGGGATCAGCGGCTGCTGGAAGTGGCGGATGTACAGGTCGTTCACCTCTTCCACCAGGCGGTGCGCCAGGTAGGCTTCATCCAGCAGACAGTCCAGGCCGACATGCCCTTGCATCACGCTGGGCGGCTGCAGGAAGTAGGCCTCGGCGATTTTCAGTACCGGTTTGATCTGGGATTCGATCCCGGCCTCGCGGGCGGCTTCGTGAGCGGCCTCGAGCAATTCCGGAACCTGGTCGATGTAGGCGCTGACGAAACGCACCAAAGTACCCTGGGCGTCCTGCTCAGGCAGTTGGATCGAGGGGTGCAGATGGGGCAGTTGCAGCTCGAGACGCGCTTTCAATTGGCCGGTCTGGCCTTCGTGTTGATGGGCTTGGCTTACCTGCTCGCGTACAGCAGCGATGTTCATGACAACTCCAGGGACATTACGTTTCAAACGGAAGACACTAAATTAGCTCGGTATACAGAATACCTAAGACGTATTTGTTATAAGTCGCGCAAACGTGTGCAGGCTCGGGCATATCGAAATGACATTATTATGCCATTCCCTGTCAAACACGCGGGTTTCAACGCTTTCAGCCAATTCATTCAGTTCATTTCACGGCCTTCGTTGCGTGCCGTTGGTCGCTGGCTATACTCCCGGTGAACGTGATTCGCTGATGAGGCCCGACTGCTTTTAGCAGGGGCTCGGTCGTCGAAGCCAGGCAGTCTTGACCGCCGTTCCCTCTTGCCGCAGGCCACGCCTCCGGGACTACAAGAACGAGAAGGGGAACCCGCAATGATGCGACATCCACATGTCTGGATGGGCCTCCTGTTGTGGTCGGTTTTTGGTCAGGCCAACGCCGCCTGGACCGTGAACATGCACCCGGGGGCGACGGAAGTCTCCAACGCCGTCTTCGACCTGCACATGACCATCTTCTGGATCTGCGTGATCATCGGCGTCGTCGTGTTTGCTGCGATGTTCTGGTCGATGGTGATCCACCGCCGCTCCACCGGCCAACAGGCTGCGCATTTCCACGAACATACCTGGGTGGAAATCCTCTGGACGGTGGTGCCCTTCCTGATTCTGGTGGCGATGGCCATCCCGGCCACCAAGACCCTGATCGACATCTACGATGCCAGCGAGTCGGACATCGACATCCAGGTGACCGGTTACCAGTGGAAATGGCATTACAAATACCTGGGCCAGGATGTGGAGTTCTTCAGCAACCTGGCCACCCCCGCCGACCAGATCCACAACAAGGCACCCAAGGACGAGCACTACCTGCTCGAAGTCGATCAGCCGCTGGTGCTGCCGGTTGGCGCCAAGGTGCGCTTCCTGGTCACCGCCGCCGACGTCATCCACTCCTGGTGGGTGCCGGCGTTCGCGGTCAAGCGTGACGCCATCCCCGGCTTCGTCAACGAAGCCTGGACCCGTATCGACAAGCCCGGCATCTACCGCGGCCAGTGCACCGAATTGTGCGGCAAGGACCACGGCTTCATGCCGGTGGTGGTCGAGGTCAAGTCGAAGGCCGATTACGACACCTGGCTCGGCGAACGCAAGGCGGAAGCGGCCAAGCTCAAGGAGCTGACCAGCAAGGAATGGACCCTGGAAGAGCTGGTGGCGCGTGGCGACAAGGTCTACCACACCACCTGCGTCGCCTGTCACCAGGCCGAGGGCCAAGGGCTGCCACCGATGTTCCCGGCGCTCAAGGGCTCGAAGATTGCCACCGGGCCCAAGGAAGCCCACCTGGGCATCGTCTTCCACGGCAAGCCCGGCACAGCCATGGCCGCGTTCGGCAAGCAACTTTCGGAAGTGGATATCGCCGCCGTGGTGACCTACGAGCGCAACGCCTGGGGCAACAACAAGGGTGACATGGTCACGCCGAAGGACGTGCTGGCGCTGAAGCAGGCAGAAGCGCAATGAACCGGGTTACTCGCGGCAATCAGCAGATTGCAGGAGACAGGACATGAGTGCAGTGATCGACGACCACGCCCACGGCCATGAGCATGCACACGGGCCGGCCAAGGGCTTGATGCGCTGGGTGCTGACCACCAACCACAAGGACATCGGCACGATGTACCTGTGGTTCAGCTTCATCATGTTCCTGCTCGGCGGCTCGTTCGCCATGGTCATCCGTGCCGAGCTGTTCCAGCCCGGGCTGCAGATCGTCGAGCCGGCGTTCTTCAACCAGATGACCACCATGCACGGCCTGATCATGGTGTTCGGCGCGGTGATGCCGGCCTTCGTCGGCCTGGCCAACTGGATGATCCCGCTGATGATCGGCGCCCCCGACATGGCCCTGCCGCGGATGAACAACTTCAGCTTCTGGCTGCTACCGGCGGCCTTCCTGCTGCTGGTCTCGACCTTGTTCAGCCCGGGTGGCGGGCCGAATTTCGGCTGGACCTTCTACGCCCCGCTGTCCACCACCTACGCCCCGGCCAGCGTCACCTTCTTCATCTTCGCCATCCACCTGATGGGTGTCAGCTCGATCATGGGTGCGATCAACGTGATCGCCACCATCCTCAACCTGCGTGCCCCGGGCATGACCCTGATGAAAATGCCCCTGTTCGTCTGGACCTGGCTGATCACCGCGTTTCTGCTGATCGCGGTAATGCCGGTGCTGGCCGGCGTGGTGACCATGATGCTGATGGACATCCATTTCGGCACCAGCTTCTTCAGTGCCGCCGGTGGCGGTGACCCGGTGCTGTTCCAGCACGTGTTCTGGTTCTTCGGCCACCCCGAGGTGTACATCATGATCCTGCCGGCTTTCGGTGCGGTCAGTTCGATCATCCCGGCGTTCTCGCGCAAGCCGCTGTTCGGCTACACCTCCATGGTCTACGCCACCGGTGCCATCGCCTTCCTGTCCTTCATCGTCTGGGCCCACCACATGTTCGTGGTCGGCATCCCGGTGGTCGGCGAGCTGTTCTTCATGTACGCCACCATGCTGATCGCCGTGCCCACCGGGGTGAAGGTGTTCAACTGGGTCAGCACCATGTGGGAAGGCTCGCTCACCTTCGAGACACCGATGCTGTTCGCCATCGCCTTCGTCATCCTGTTCACCATCGGCGGCTTCAGCGGGTTGATGCTGGCCATTGCGCCGGCCGACTTCCAGTACCACGACACCTATTTCGTGGTCGCGCACTTCCACTATGTGCTGGTGCCGGGGGCCATCTTCGGCATCTTCGCTTCGGCCTACTACTGGTTACCGAAATGGACCGGCCACATGTACGACGAAACCCTCGGCAAGCTGCACTTCTGGCTGTCGTTCGTCGGCATGAACATGGCCTTCTTCCCCATGCACTTCGTGGGGCTGGCTGGCATGCCGCGGCGGATTCCCGACTACAACCTGCAATTCGCCGACTTCAACATGGTCTCGTCGATCGGCGCGTTCATGTTCGGTGCCACGCAGATCTTCTTCCTGTTCATCGTCATCAAGTGTATCCGCGGCGGCGCGCCGGCACCGGCCAAGCCCTGGGATGGCGCCGAGGGCCTGGAATGGTCGATCCCTTCGCCGGCGCCCTACCACACCTTCCAGACCCCACCGGAAGTGAAATAGGGACCCTGCCATGAACGGCCTGTCGCTGAAACGCCTGGTGCTGCGCCTGCTGATGCTGACGGTGGTGATGTTCGCCTTCGGCTTCGCCCTGGTGCCGATCTACGACGTGATGTGCAAGGCCTTCGGTATCAATGGCAAGACTGGCGGGCAGTACGCAGGCAGCCAGGTCAGCGACCCGACGCGGTCGGTGCGGGTGCAGTTCATGTCGACCAACGCCAGCGACATGGTCTGGGACTTCTACTCCACCGCCGACCAGCTGGAGGTCAACCCGGGGGCAGTCAACCAGATGATCTTCATTGCCCACAACCCGACCGACCGGCCGATGAGCGCGCAAGCCATCCCCAGCATTACCCCGGCCGAGGCGGCGGCGTATTTCCACAAGACCGAGTGCTTCTGCTTTACCCAGCAGGTGCTGCAGCCCGGCGAACGCATCGAGATGCCGGTGCGCTTCATCGTCGACCGCGACCTGCCGGCCAGCGTGAAGCACCTGACACTGGCTTACACCTTGTTCGACATCACCGCTCGCCACCCGCCGGTCGCACATGTCGCGGCCCAGGGCGTCCAGGGCGCCCGTTGAGGGAAGGAGAACAGCAATGGCAAGTCATGAGCACTACTACGTCCCGGCGCAGAGCAAGTGGCCGATCATCGCCACCATCGGCATGTTCATCACGGTGTTCGGCCTGGGCACGTGGTTCAACGACCTGAAGGCCGGCCACCCGGAGTCGCACGGGCCGCTGATTTTCTTCGTTGGTGCGTTGTTCCTGGCCTACATGCTGTTCGGCTGGTTCGGTGCGGTGGTGCGCGAGAGCCGCGCGGGGCTGTACAGCGCGCAGCTGGATCGCTCGTTCCGCTGGGGCATGAGCTGGTTCATCTTCTCCGAGGTGATGTTCTTCCTGGCGTTCTTCGGTGCGCTGTTCTACGTGCGTGTGCTGGCCGGGCCGTGGCTGGGCGGTGAAGGGGCCAAAGGGGTGGCGCACATGCTGTGGCCGACCTTCGAGTTCACCTGGCCTTTGCTGCACACTCCCGACCCGAAACTGTTCCCGCCGCCCAAGGAAGTGATCGACCCGTGGCACCTGCCGCTGATCAACACCATCTTGCTGGTCAGTTCCAGCGTGACCATTACCCTCGCCCACCATGCCCTGCGCCGTGATCACCGTGGTCCGCTGAAGCTGTGGATGGCCGTGACCATTGCCCTTGGCATCAGCTTTATCGCGCTGCAGGCGTTCGAGTATCACGAGGCCTACACCAAGCTGGGGCTGACGCTGGGATCGGGGATCTATGGCGCGACGTTCTTCATGCTCACCGGCTTCCACGGTGCGCACGTGACCTTGGGCACGATCATCCTGATCGTGATGTTCGTGCGCATTCTGCGCGGGCATTTCAACCCGGAGAAACACTTCGGCTTCGAGGCGGCCAGCTGGTACTGGCACTTCGTCGATGTGGTGTGGGTGGGGTTGTTCATCTTTGTCTATGTGCTGTGAATAGAGAACCCTGTGGGAGCGGGCGCGCCCGCGAATGCGTCGGTACATTCAACATCGCATTCGCGGGCATGCCCGCTCCCACAGGGTCAGGTGAAAACTTCAGAAAGGGGCGTGAGATACGAGCTGACCACTGATGAAGCCCCAGGCGACCAGGCCGATGGTCAGCGCCGCGAGGGTCACCCGCACGGTCAGCGCTTTCAGCAAACGGGTCGAGTTTTCATCGTCCTTGACCAGAAACACCAGGCCACTGAACAGGCTGGCAATCGTGGCCAACAGCATCAGGACAATCGCGGCCTTGAGCATGGCGCTACTCCGGGGGGATGCGGTGATGTGGATAAGTATAGCGATCGGCCTGGCGAGGCGGCGATGAAGGCGTTTCGCCCGGGCTGGATACCTACCCTGGTGGTGCTTGCGCTGCTGCCGGGGTTGATCGCGCTTGGCTGCTGGCAACTCGGCCGCGCCGCAGAGAAGCGCGTGTTGCTGGCGACCTATGCCGAACGACGGGCCGAGGCGCCACTGGCCACGGTCCAGCTTCTGGCCCACGAAGACAATGCCTTCCGCCGCGTGCACCTCTATGGCCGCTTCGATGCCGCGCACAGCCTGCTGCTGGACAACCGCATGCGCGATGGCCGGGCCGGTGTCGAGCTGCTGCAACCCTTCCATGACCAGGCCAGCGGCCTGTGGCTGCTGGTCAACCGTGGCTGGCTGCCTTGGCCGGATCGCCGTGTGCCGGTGCATTTCGACACCCCGGCCCAGGCGTTGGCGCTGGACGCTTCGGTCTATGTCGCGCCCGGCAACACATTCCAGCTGCATCCCGACCCTGCCGGCGGCGAATGGCCGCAGCTGCTCACTGCCGTGGATACCGTACGCCTCTGGCAACGGCTCGAGCGCGAAGGCTTCGCCCAGGAGCTGCGCCTGGAACCCGGCCCGGCAGCCTATCGCCTGGACTGGCCAATCGTCGCCATGGGCCCGGAAAAACACCTGGGGTACGCCGTGCAGTGGTTTGCCCTGGCCAGCGCTTTGGTACTGCTCTACCTCTATTTCGGTTGGCACCAAAACAAGGAGAAACGCCATGGCCACCGCCACTCCACTGGAAGTGCCTGAACACAGCAAACCCAGGGTTCGCGGGCGTTTGCAGCTGCTCTTGATCCTGCTGGTAGTGCTTGGGCCGATGATCCTCGCCACCAGCATGTACAAGCTCAAGTTCTGGGTGCCGGAAGGCCGCAGCTACCACGGCATGATGATCGGCAACGGCGAGAGCCGGGCCGACCTTGGCGTGGCCGGCCAGGATCAGCGCTGGCAGCTGTTGGTCAGCGCACCCCAGGCCTGTGCCGAGGATTGCCAGCGGCTGGTGTACCTGGCCCGGCAGATTCAGGTTGGCCTGGGGCGCGATGCCAGCCGTGCCAGCCACGCGCTGGCGGCCGCGCAACCGCTGAGTGCCGACTACCAGGTGCTGCTCGGCCGTGAATATCCGCAGCTGCAGCGGTACCCGCTGGATACGCAACGCTACCTGGAAAAGGTTGGCGAGGCCGGCCCGCAGCTATGGATCGTCGACCCGCACGGCAACCTGGTGCTGCGCTACGACGCCAAGGTCAACGGCAAGCATGTGCTGGACGACCTGCGCCACCTGCTCAAGCTGTCCAACATCGGCTAGGAGCCTGCCATGGCCAGACCCGGATTCCGCCTTGCTGTGTTCGCCACCCTGTTGGCATTGCTGGTCGTCCTGCTCGGTGCCTATACCCGCCTGACCCACGCCGGCCTGGGTTGCCCCGACTGGCCTGGCTGTTACGGCTTCATCAGCGTGCCCAAGAGCGAAGCACAGCTGGCCCATGCCGAGCTGCATTTCCCCGAACACCCGGTAGAAGCCGCCAAAGGCTGGGCCGAGATGGTCCACCGCTATTTCGCCGGGAGCCTGGCCGTGGTGATTGCCCTGCTCGCCCTGCAGGCCGTGCGCCGGCATGCCCGCGATGGCCAACCGTATCGCCTGCCGGTGCTGCTGCTGGGCGTGGTACTGGCCCAGGCCGCGTTCGGCATGTGGACCGTCACGCTTCAACTCTGGCCGCAGGTGGTCACTGCGCACCTGCTGGGCGGCTTCACCACGGTGAGCCTGCTGTTCCTGTTGTCCCTGCGTCTGTCCCGCGCCTTTGCGCCCTTGCCGAAATTGCCGCTGAGCCTGCGCCGGATCGCCGCGCTGGCCCTGCTGGTGGTGGTCGGCCAGATCGCCCTGGGTGGTTGGGTCAGCGCCAATTACGCCGCCGTGGCCTGCATCGACCTGCCAACCTGCCACGGCGAGTGGTGGCCGGCAGCGGACTTCAGCAACGGTTTTCATCTGACCCAGCACGTCGGCCCGAACTACCTGGGCGGCCAGCTCGACAGCGATGCGCGCACGGCCATTCATATCAGCCATCGGCTGGGCGCGCTGGCGGTGACACTGGTGCTGTTGCTGCTCAGCTGGAAGCTGCACCGCAACCGCCTCGATGGCCTGGCGCGGCTGGTACTGTTGGCGCTGGCTGTGCAAGTAAGCCTGGGGCTGGCCAACGTGCTGTTGCATCTGCCGTTGGCCGTGGCGGTGGCACACAATGCCGGCGGTGCTCTGTTGTTGCTGACCATGGTTTTCCTGAACTACCGCATTCGGGTGGCTGACCAAATTCATATCAGCCAAGGCTGGCGCCTGACGCCGATGGCCGGCGCGGGCGTCGCCCCACACCCGAGGAATGCACTGTGGCGACGCTTCTGAAAGCACAGGGACAGCGTGCCGGCTGGCGCGACTACCTGGAACTGACCAAGCCCAAAGTGGTGGTGCTGATGTTGATCACCTCGCTGGTGGGCATGTTGCTGGCCTCGCGCGCGGGGGTGGCGTGGCAGGTGCTGGTGTTCGGCAACCTGGGCATCGGCCTGTGTGCCGGCGGGGCGGCGGTGGTCAACCACGTGGTCGATCGTCGTATCGATGCGCTGATGGCTCGCACCCACAAGCGCCCACTCGCTCAGGGCCGTGTCGAACCGCTGCCGGCCTTGCTGTTCGCCCTCGGCCTGGCGCTGTCGGGCATGGCGGTGCTGCTGCTATTCACCAACGCCCTCACCGCCTGGCTGACCCTCGCCTCGCTGATCGGTTACGCCGTGATCTATACCGGCTTTCTCAAGCGTGCCACGCCGCAGAACATTGTCATCGGCGGCCTGGCCGGGGCTGCCCCGCCGCTGCTTGGCTGGGTAGCGGTCACCGGGCACATCAGCGCCGAACCCTTGTTGCTGGTGCTGATCATCTTCGCCTGGACCCCGCCGCACTTCTGGGCCTTGGCCATTCACCGCAAAGCCGAATATGCCAAGGCCGACATCCCGATGCTGCCGGTCACCCACGGCGAGCGCTACACCAAGCTGCACATCCTGCTCTACACGCTGATATTGCTGGCGATCACCCTGCTGCCCTATGTCATCCACATGAGTGGCCTGCTGTACCTGGCTTGTGCCGTCGTGCTGGGCCTGCGCTTCCTGCAATGGGCCTGGGTGTTGTACCGTGGCAGCCGGCCGCACGCGGCGATCGGTACCTTCAAGTACTCTATCGGCTACCTGTTCGCGCTGTTCATCGCGTTGCTCCTCGACCACTACCTGCTGCCGAGCTTATGACCCGAACCCAGAAAACCGTCTTCATCCTCGTTGCCCTGGTCGCCTTGATCCTGGGCCTGACCGTCAACAAGGTGCTCAGTGGCCGCGACCAGCCCAACCCCACCGAGCTGATCGATGCCGGCATCATCCTGTTGCCGCAGAGCCGTACCGTGGCCGATGTGACCATGACCAACCAGGACGGCCAGCCGGTGCAAATGGATGACCTGAAGGGCAAATGGTCGCTGCTGTTCTTTGGCTACACCTATTGCCCGGACATCTGCCCGACCACCCTGGCCCAGCTGCGCCAGGTGAAGAGTGAGCTGCCCAGGGAAGCCCTCGACCGCCTGCAGGTGGTGCTGGTGAGCGTGGACCCGAACCGCGATACGCCGAACCAGCTGAAGCAGTACCTGGGTTATTTCGACAAGGATTTCGTCGGCGTGGCGGGGTCGATCGAAGATACCCAGAAGCTGGCCAATGCCTTGAGCATTCCGTTCATTCCGGCCGATATCAGCAAGCCGGGGTATACCGTGGATCACAGCGGCAACCTGGCGGTTGTGGGGCCGGATGGGCGTCAGCGGGGGTTCATTCGGGCGCCGTTCAATAACCAGAAGCTGGTGGCGCAATTGCCGGGGCTGGTGAAGCGGGACTGAATAGGCCGCAAAAGCTTCGCGGGTAAACCCGCTCCCACAGAGATATCACAAGGCCTGAGGCTAGCGATGTATCTGTGGGAGCGGGTTTACCCGCGAAGAATCCAGCGCGATAGGTTTACTTAAAACGCCGGAACCACAGCGCCTTTGTACTTCTCGTTGATGAACTGCTTCACCTCAGGCGAGTGCAGTGCTGCGGCCAGTTTCTTCATCGCATCCGCATCCTTGTTGTCCGGGCGGGCAACCAGAATGTTCACGTACGGCGAGTCGCTGCCTTCGATGGCCAGGGCGTCTTTTTCCGGGTTCAGCTTGGCTTCCAGCGCGTAGTTGGTGTTGATCAGGGCCGCATCGACCTGGGTCAGCACGCGCGGGATGGTGGCCGCTTCCAGCTCACGGAATTTCAGGCTTTTCGGGTTCTCGGCAACATCCTTCACGGTGGACAGGATGTTCTTGTTGTCCTTCAGCTTGATCACACCGGCCTTGTCCAGCAGCAGCAAGGCGCGGCCGCCGTTGGTGGCGTCGTTGGGGATGACCACGGTGGCGCCGGAGGACAGCTCGTCCAGCTTCTTGATCTTGGTCGAGTACACGCCCAATGGCTCGATGTGCACGCCGGTGACGCTCACCAGCTGGGTGCCCTTGGCCTTGTTGAACTCATCCAGGTAAGGCTGGTGCTGGAAGAAGTTGGCGTCCAGGCGCTTTTCCGCCACCTGTACGTTCGGCTGGATGTAGTCGGTGAATTCCTTGACCTTCAGCTCCACGCCCTGTTTCGCCAGTGCAGGTTTGACGAAGTTGAGGATCTCGGCGTGTGGCACCGGGGTGGCAGCGACAGTCAAGGATTCGGCGTGGGCCGAGAAGGCCGCGACAGCGGCGACAACAGCAAGCAGCTTCTTCATTGATCACTCCTTGTGAGGGCCGCGACGGCCCCCGAACGGGTCGGCCAGGCCGACCCCATTGGGGTTACTTACGGGAAAAATGCACGACCAGTTTGTCGCCCACGCTCTGCAGGACTTGAACCAGTACCAGCAACAGCACCACGGTGACCACCATCACATCGGTCTGGAAACGCTGGTAGCCGAAGCGGATGGCCAGGTCGCCAAGGCCGCCGGCGCCGACCACACCGGCCATTGCAGTGTACGAGACCAGGGTGATGGCGGTGACGGTGATGGCCGCGAAGATGCCTGGGCGGGCTTCCGGCAGCAATGCGCTGGTGATGATCTGGCGCGTGGTTGCGCCCATCGACTGGGTGGCTTCGATGATGCCGCGGTCCACTTCACGCAGGGCGGTTTCCACCAGGCGCGCGAAGAACGGCGTGGCACCCACCACCAATGGCGGAATGGCCCCGGCGACGCCCAGCGAGGTGCCGGTGATAAGCACGGTGAACGGGATCATCACGATCAGCAGGATGATGAACGGCAGCGAGCGCAGGATGTTGACCACCAGCGACAGCAGCGCGTACACGCCTTTCTGCTCGAACATCTGCTTCGGCCCGCAAAGGAATAGCAGCACGCCCAGCGGCAGGCCCAGCAGCACGGTGAAGAACAACGAGCCGAACAGCATGATCATGGTATCGACGCTGGCCAGCCAGATTTCGGCCCAGTCGACGTTGGCGAAGAAATTCAGGGCGTCCATCAACGCAGTACCTCCATATGTACGTCAGCTGCCTTGAAGCGGGTGAACGCCGCTTCCATGTCACCGCCGATCAGGGCGAGGGTGAGCTGGCCATACGGAACATCCTTGATGCGGTCGATACGCCCGGCGAGGATGCTGTAGTCCACACCGGTTTCGCGGGCCACGGTGCCCAGCAGCGGCGCATAGGTAGCGTCGCCCTGGAAGGTCAGGCGCACAATGCGCCCTGGCACGTGGGCGAAGTCGTCGCGCTGCTCGCCTTCGTCGACCTGCTCGTCTTCCTGGACGAAGCGCTTGGTGGTGGGGTGCTGCGGGTGCAGGAACACCTCGGCCACCGAGCCCTGCTCGACGATCCGGCCCGCGTCCATCACCGCCACGCGGTCGCAGACCCGGCGGATCACGTCCATTTCGTGGGTGATCAGCACGATGGTCAGCTTCAGCTCACGGTTGATCTCGGCCAGCAATTGCAGGACCGAGGCCGTGGTCTGCGGGTCGAGCGCGCTGGTGGCCTCGTCGCACAGCAGGATTTTCGGGTTGGTGGACAGGGCGCGGGCAATGCCGACGCGCTGCTTCTGGCCGCCGGACAATTGCGCCGGGTACTTGCGGGCATGGTCGGACAGGCCCACGCGGGCCAGCAGCTCGGTGACGCGCTTGTCGATTTCGCTGCGCGACAGCTCGCCGGCCAGGGTCAGCGGCAGGGCGACGTTGTCGGCGACGGTCTTGGAGGCCAGCAGGTTGAAATGCTGGAAAATCATCCCGACCTGCTGGCGGAAGCCGCGCAGCTGGCTGGCGTTGAACGCGGTGACGTCTTCACCATCGACGATGATCGTGCCGCCGGAAGGCTCTTCGAGGCGGTTGATCAGGCGCAGCATGGTGCTCTTGCCGGCGCCGGAATGGCCGATCAGGCCGAACACCTGGCCATCTTCGATGGTCAGGCTGGTCGGATTCAGTGCGGGGATTTCCCTACCGGCAACGCGGTAGGTTTTATGTACCTGTTGGAACTCGATCACGTAGCGAACCTTGTGGGGCGCATGGAATTTGGGTCAGCGGTTAGCTGGGGTCGCGTATTTTAGCCTTTTCCCTTAGCTGTTCTTAGCATTTATTTCGTATTGCACCAATCCATCGGGCATATCGCGACAACCGGTAAAGTGAATTGAACGCAACGAAGCCGCCTCCGGTCACTACTTGAACATGCCCCCAAGGGCAGCCTGAAGACTGATGAGGAGAGCCCCGATGCCCAGCAAGAAGCCGGATTCGCCAAAGCAGAGCCAGCTCGCCGGTACCGACACGCCTGATCGGGCGAATACCAACGCCAAGATTCAAAGCCTGGAAAGCGTACGCAGCGATGCCACCGGCCAGGCATTGCGCACCAACCAGGGCGTACGCATCGCCGATAATCAGAACACCTTGAAGGCGGGCGATCGGGGCCCCTCGCTGCTCGAAGACTTCATCATGCGCGAGAAGATCACCCACTTCGACCACGAGCGTATTCCCGAGCGCATCGTGCATGCCCGGGGCACGGGCGCGCATGGCTACTTCCAGAGCTACGGCAACCACGCCGAGCTGACCAAGGCCGGCTTCCTGCAGGACCCGGAGAAGATCACCCCGGTGTTCGTGCGCTTTTCTACTGTTCAGGGCCCCCGGGGTTCGGCGGATACCGTGCGCGACGTTCGCGGCTTCGCGGTCAAGTTCTATACCGATGAAGGCAACTTCGACCTGGTCGGCAACAACATGCCGGTGTTCTTCATCCAGGATGCGATCAAGTTTCCCGATTTCGTTCATGCCGTGAAGCCCGAGCCGCACAACGAGATTCCGACTGGCGCTTCGGCCCATGACACCTTCTGGGATTTCGTCTCGCTGGTACCGGAGTCGGCGCACATGGTCATGTGGGCGATGTCGGACCGCGCCATCCCGCGCAGCCTGCGCATGATGGAAGGCTTCGGCGTGCACACCTTCCGCCTGATCAACGCCCAGGGTGTGGCCAGTTTCGTCAAGTTCCACTGGAAGCCGCGCCAGGGCGTGCATTCCCTGCTGTGGGACGAAGCGCAGAAGCTGGCCGGCAAGGACACCGACTTCCAGCGTCGCGACTTGTGGGAAGCCATCGAGACGGGTGATTACCCGGAATGGGAACTGGGCGTGCAGATCGTGCCGGAAGCCGACGAGCACAAGTTCGACTTCGACCTGCTGGACCCGACCAAGATCATCCCGGAAGAACTGGTGCCGGTCACGCCGCTGGGCAAGATGGTGCTCAACCGCAACCCGGACAACTTCTTTGCCGAAGTGGAACAGGTGGCGTTCTGCCCAGGCCATATCGTGCCGGGTATCGACTTCAGCAACGACCCGCTGCTGCAGGGCCGGCTGTTCTCGTATACCGATACCCAGCTAAGTCGCCTGGGTGGGCCGAACTTCCACCAGATCCCGATCAACCGGCCGGTGGCGCCGAACCATAACAACCAGCGCGACGCCCTGCACCAGCACCTGGTGCATAAAGGCCGCGCTTCCTACGAGCCCAACTCGATCGATGGCGGCTGGCCGAAAGAAACCCCGCCTGCCGCGCAGGACGGCGGTTTCGAGAGTTACCAGGAGCGCATCGACGCGCACAAGATTCGCCAGCGCAGCGAGTCGTTCGGTGACCACTTCTCGCAGGCGCGGCTGTTCTTCCAGAGCATGAGCCCGACCGAGCAACAGCACATCATCAAGGCTTACAGCTTCGAGCTGGGCAAGGTGGAACGGGAGGCGATTCGGGTGCGGGAAGTGAACGAGATTCTCGCCAACATCGACCTCAAGCTGGCCGCTGCGGTGGCTACCAACCTGGGCTTGCCTGCGCCTACGGCGGGCACCGTGCAGGTCAAAGGCAGCCAGTTGCAGCAATCGCCCGCCCTGAGCCAGATGAATCACCCAGGCGTGGTAGGCATCAAGGGGCGCAAGATCGCTGTGCTGGTGGCGGACGGCGTGGAAGCGGCGAGCGTAGACAAGCTGGTCAAGGCACTCGAGGCGCACAGTGCCCGGCCGCTGCTGCTGGGGCCGACCTCGGCGCCGGTGAAAGCGGCGGATGGCACGCAGTTGCCGGTGGCAGCTTCGATGGAGGGTATGCCTTCGATCATGTTCGACGGGATCGTCGTGCCGGCTGGCAAGGCTGCGACCGATGCGCTTGCGGCCAGCGGCTTGGCCAAGCACTTCTTGCTGGAGGGCTACAAGCACCTCAAGGCGCTGGTGTTGACTCAGGAACTATTGGGCACGCTGGGGCTGAAGGAAGACAAAGGATTGCTGCTGGGTGATGACCAACAGGCGGTAGATGCCTTTGTCAAAGCGGTCGAGGGGCATCGGGTTTGGGAGCGGGAGGCTGCTGCGGAATCTGTTCCCGCCTGACAGGGCCGCTTCGCGGGTAAACCCGCTCCCACAGAGGGCAGCGATAACGCGGCCATTGTGGGAGCGGGCGCGCCCGCTCCCAGAGGTACTGCGCAGGGTTTAGCCTCGAAGCTTTTTACTGCTGGTGCGGTACTAATACCACCTGCGCCGGAAGCGAACGCTGAATTTCATGCTTCTGCTTCAGCTCAAACCCGCTGTCGATCTTGCGCACGCGCTTTTCCAGCAGGCTCTTCAGCCAGGGTGCATCCTCGGTGCGCGGCACCTGGAACACCACTTCACACTGGTAACTCACCACATCGGCGGCAATGTCATCCAGCTGGCGGCGCATGGCGCGGCTGTCAGTGGTTTTCAAGGCCACCACAGTGCTCGGCGCGGCCGGGTCGATGATGCGCGCCTTCGGCTTGGCTTCGGCGGCTTTCAAGGCTGCTTCGGCCTTTTCCAGTTCGGCCTTGCGCGCCTGGGTCACGGCATCGCCACCGGTAACCGCCGGGGCCTGCGGCATCAGCGCGCGGGCACGGGCCAGGGCGGTGGCCGCCGCGTTCACATCACCCTTTTGCAGGTAGATCTGGCTGCGCTGCAGGTAGGCTTCGGCGAGCTGGCGCTGGAATTGCTCCAGGCGTGCGTCATCGGGCGCCTGCGCCTGCAGGGTCGCCAGCTGGTCTTCGGCGGTGGCCAGCTCGTTGCTGGCGATGTTCTGTTGCAACTGCTGCCAGGCATCGGCTTGGGCAGGTGCGGCCGCCTGTTCGACCGGCGCGCTGGAACAGCCAGCCAGGAACAGGGAAAACACGGCAACAAGCAGACAACGGGAGGCGAACGGCTTCATTCCTGCGACTCTCTATTTGCGCAAAAAGCGAGCAAGTCTACACCCAGGTGCGCACGCTCGAAAACAAGTCTTACAGACCCTTTACGTGCGAAAAGGTTGCAGGGCGCGCCTTCGCACGCCCGGTTTTTCAGCGTTTCGGCAGGGCCAGGCTCAGCAAGAATAGCACCGCCGCGCATACCACGATCGACGGGCCGGCCGGGGTGTCCTTGAACCAGGACAGGGCCAGGCCGCCGCAAACCGCGGTCACGCCGAGCAGGCTGGCGCCCACGGCCATCTGCTCGGGCGAGCGGGCGTGACGCTGCGCCGCAGCAGCAGGAATGATCAACAGCGAGGTGATCAGCAGGACTCCCACGATCTTCATGGCCACGGCAATCACCACCGCGATCAGCAGCATCAGCGCCAGGCGCAAGCCCGCCACCGGCAGGCCTTCGACCATCGCCAGCTCTTCGTGCACGGTCACTGCCAGCAACGGCCGCCACAGCGCAGCGAGCAATAGCAGGACCAGCGCGCTGCCGCCGAGGATCCACGCGAGATCGGTGGTGCTGATGGCCAGCAGGTCACCGAACAGGTAGGCCATCAGGTCGATGCGCACATCGTGCATGAAGCTCAGCACCACCAGGCCCAGGGACAAGGTACTGGGCGCGAGGATGCCCAGCAGTGTGTCCGAGGCCAGCGCCTGGCGTTGCTGCAGGGTCACCAGCAGCAGCGCCAGCAGCAGGCAGCCCACGGTTACCGCCAGCGTCGGGCTGACGTCCAGAGCAAAGCCCAGGGCCACGCCGAGCAGGGCGGCGTGAGACAGGGTGTCGCCAAAATAGGCCATGCGCCGCCACACCACGAAGGAGCCCAGCGGGCCGGCCACCAGCGCCAGGGACAAACCGGCAAGCAGGGCGTAGAGAAGAAAATCAGCCATGCTTGCAGTGCGCTCCGTGAACATGGGGGCCAGGGGTTACCACCGAGCCGTGCAGGTCGTGGCTGTGGTCGTGATGGTGATGGTAGACAGCCAGGCTGGGTGCGGCGGCCTGGCCGAACAGCTCGACGAACGCCGGGTCGCCGCTGACTTGCTCGGGATGGCCGGAGCAGCATACATGGCGGTTCAGGCACACCACCTGGTCGGTGGCGCTCATGACCAGGTGCAGGTCGTGGGAAACCATCAGCACGCCGCAGCCGTGGCGGTCGCGCAGGCGGGTAATGAGGTTGTACAGCTCGCTCTGGCCGACCACATCGACGCCCTGCACCGGCTCGTCGAGCACCAGCAACTGGGGTTCGCGCAGCAGGGCGCGGGCCAGCAGCACGCGCTGCATTTCACCGCCGGAAATGGTCTGGATCGGGCTGTCGATGACCTGCTCGGCGCCCACTTCCTGCAGCGCTGACAGGGCTGCCGCGCGGTCTACGCCCGGCACCAGGCGCAAGAAGCGCAGCACCGACAGCGGCAGCGTGGCATCGACCTGAATTTTTTGCGGCATGTAACCAATACGCAGTTTCGGTTTGCGCCAGACCTTGCCGCGGTGCGGCTTGAGCAGGCCGAGCACGGCGCGCACCAAAGTGGTCTTGCCTGCCCCGTTCGGGCCGATCAGGGTGACGATCTGGCCGGGTGCTACCGACAGGTCGATGCTGTCCAGCACCGCCTCGCCGCCAAAGCTGACACCGACCTGCTCCAGGCGGATCAGTGCATCGCTCATGCTGCGCCCCGGCAGTTGCCGCACAGCCCGACCACTTCCACGGTCTGCGTTTCGACCGTGAAACCGACGTTTCTGGCGCTGCTGATGATGGCTTCGCTGATGCTGTCCTGCTCCAGCTCGACCGCCACGTGGCAGGCGCGGCAGATCAGGAACTGGCCCTGATGCACATGCTCCGGGTGGCTGCAGCCGATGAAAGCATTGAGCGAGGCGATGCGGTGCACCAGGCCGTTTTCCAGCAGGAAATCCAGCGCGCGATACACCGTGGGCGGCGCGGCGCGGCGGCCGTCCTGCTCGCTGAGCACGGCGAGGATGTCGTAGGCACCCAACGGCTTGTGGCTTTGCCAGACCAGCTCCAGCACACGGCGGCGCAGCGCAGTCAGGCGCAGGCCCTGGCGGGTGCACAAGGCGTCGGCTTCGGCCAGTGCGCTGTGTACGCAATGGGAGTGATCGTGAGGACGGTTAGCCAGCGGCGTGATGGACATGGGCAGCGACGGTTCTGGATGGAGACGTTATTATGTTACCTGTTTCTCACGACCCGAGTATTCACCGTGTCCCGATTCCTAGCCCTTTTTGTCGCTTTCATCGCATGTTCCGCTCAGGCCGATGTACGGGTGCTGACCAGTATCAAACCCTTGCAGCAGATTGCCGCCGCCGTGCAGGACGGTGTCGGCAGCCCGGAGGTATTGCTGCCGCCGGGGGCTTCGCCGCACCACTACGCGCTGCGCCCGTCCGACGTACGGCGGGTGGCTGATGCCGACCTGCTGTACTGGATCGGCCCGGACATGGAGGGCTTCCTGCCCCGGGTGCTGGGTAGCCGCAGCAAGGCTACGGTGTCGGTGCAGTCGCTGCCGGGCATGAAGCTGCGCCACTTCGGCGAGGACAGCCATTCCCACGAGGAAGCGGACCACGATGACCATGATCATGACCACCGGCCAGGCAGCCTCGATGCGCATCTGTGGTTATCGTCGGTCAACGCGCGGGTAATTGCAGGCAAAATGGCCGCTGACCTGGCTCAGGTCGACCCGGCCAATGCGGCCCGCTACCAAAGCAACCTGAAAGCTTTCGAGGGCCGCCTGGATGCACTGGACGGGCGGATCAAGGCGCGGGTGGCCGGCATTGCCGGCAAGCCGTATTTCGTGTTCCACGAAGCGTTCGACTATTTCGAGGCCGAGTATGGCCTCAAGCACACTGGGGTGTTCAGTGTCGCAGCCGAGGTGCAGCCGGGGGCGCAGCATGTGGCGGCGATGCGCAAGCGCCTGCAGGAAGTGGGCAAGACCTGCGTGTTCAGCGAACCGCCACTGCGACCGCGCCTGGCCGAGACCCTGACGGCCGGGCTGCCGGTGCGCCTGGCCGAGCTGGATGCGCTGGGCGGTACCGACGCGGTGGATGGCAAGGGCTATGAACGCTTGCTGGAGAAACTGGGTGGCGACCTGGCGGGGTGCCTGGAACAGCTGTAAGCCTGTGCCGGCCTCTTCGCGGGTGAACCCGCTCCCACAAGGACAGCACAAATTTCGAGCCTGTCACCATACCTGTGGGAGCGGGTTTACCCGCGAAGAAGCAGACGCGGTCTACAGGGCGAAAGGCAGGTGCAAAGCCACCTGCTGACGCTGCGCCAGACGCACTTCGAACTCGCTCGGGTCATGGATCATCACATCCATACCGGCAAACGATTCCGCAGCGATCAGGCGCGACAGCCAGAAGCGGACGCAGCCGACCCGCAGCATCTCCGGCCACAGCTCGGCCTCGGCCGCCGTGAAGGGCCGCAATGCCGCATAGGCGGCCAGCAGCGCCTGGGCGCGCGGCACGTCGATCGCGCCGTGCTCGTCCAGGCACCAGTCGTTCACGGTGATGGCGATGTCATACAGCATCGGCCCGGAACAGGCGTTGTAGAAGTCGATCACGCCGGTCAGGTGGGTGCCTTCGAACATCACGTTGTCGCGGAACAGGTCGGCATGCAGGTTGGCGCGTGGCAGCGCTAGGATCTGCGCCTTGTGCGCGCTGATTTCAGCCAGTGCCGGCTGCAGCAGCGCGGCTTGTTCGGCGCTCAGGCGCGGCAGCAGTTCGGCGCCCGAGGCCAGCATCCAGTCCAGGCCACGGTCGGTGCGGCGCTCGATGATGTGCTCGCGGGTGGCCAGGTGAATGTGCGCCAGCAACTCGCCTACCTGGGCGCAGTGCTGAGCGTTGGGTGCCTTGATGTGCTTGCCTGACAGCCTTGGCTGCAGCAGGGCCGGCTTGCCGCACAGTTCGCGCAGGCCGTTGCCGTCGCGGTCGCGGACCGCATAGGGCACCGGCATGTCGGCGGCGTGCAGGGTGTCGAGCAGTTCGATGAAGAACGGCATGTCCTCGCTGGGCCCGCGCTCGATCAGCGTCAGGACGAACTCCCCCTGTTCGAGGCTGACGAAGAAATTGCTGTTCTCGGTGCCGGCGGCGATGCCCTGGAAATCGAGCAGACGACCCAGCTCGTACGGCGCCAGAAAGGTTTCCAGCTCAGGCCGGGTCACGGGGGTGAAGACTGACATGATGAAAGATTGCCCATACGGGCACTTCCGCCGGGAAGTGCCGGGTTGATGTGAACGGTGCGCGTCAGATTACCACTCGAAGATCTTCCAGGACGGAATCAGCATGTCCGGCTGGTCGGATCGAATGAAATTGCCATCAGAGCCATCGGCGCGTACCAGGAAATAAGGCTTGCCGTTTTTCGGCGTGATCTTGATTGCATACAGGAAGCCGTTCTGGCGGTACTCCTGGATGGTCTTGTCGCCTTCCGTGCGAATGGTCACCTCGGGATCGGCCGAGGGGGCGTCGTCCGCCGCCAGGGTGACGACAGGCATGGTTGCCAACAGACCGAGCAGTAACAGGCGATTGAGTGTACGCATGATAACCTTGTCCCTTTGTCGTCATTGATTCTGGCTATTCTAGCGCCGGACCCGTCGAAAAGGTTGATTCTGCTCATGAGCCAAGCGCCCCTCGTCCTGGTGGACGGTTCCTCCTACCTGTACCGCGCCTTCCACGCGCTGCCGCCGCTGACCACCTCCAAGGGCATGCCGACCGGTGCGGTGAAGGGTGTGCTGAACATGCTCAAGAGCCTGCGCAAGCAATACCCCGACAGCCTGTTCGCGGTGGTGTTCGACGCCAAGGGCGGCACCTTCCGCGATGCCATGTTCGCTGAATACAAGGCCAACCGCCCGAGCATGCCGGACGACCTGAGGGTGCAGATCGAGCCGCTGCATGCCAGCGTCAAGGCGTTGGGCTACCCGCTGCTGTGCGTGGAGGGGGTCGAAGCGGACGATGTGATCGGTACCCTGGCACGCAGCAGTGCCGCGCTGGGCCGCCCGGTAATCATCTCGACCGGTGACAAGGACATGGCGCAACTGGTCGACGGGCACATTACCTTGGTCAACACCATGACCGGTAGCGTGCTGGATGTGGCTGGCGTGCACGAGAAATTCGGCGTCGGCCCGGAACATATCATCGACTTCCTGGCGCTGATGGGCGACAAGGTCGACAACATCCCTGGCGTGCCGGGCGTGGGCGAAAAAACGGCGGTGGGCCTGCTGACCGGCATCGGCGGCGGCCTCGCCGACCTGTATGCCAACCTGGACAAGGTCCCGGCCCTGGCCATTCGCGGCGCCAAGACCCTGCCGGCCAAGCTGCAAGAGCACCGCGACGCGGCATTCCTGTCCTACGAGCTGGCCACCATCAAGGTCGATGTGCCGCTGGATATCGAAGTCGATGCCCTGGTCTGCGGCGAGCCTGACCGCGAAGCGTTGCTGGCGCTGTACACCGAGATGGAGTTCAAGAGCTGGGTCGCCGAGGTGCAGCGTGACGCGGCCAAGGCCGGTGACGACATCGCGCCGATTGCGGAGCCGGCAGCCAAGGTCGAACCCACCTACGAAACCATCCTCGACCAGGCCCGTTTCGATTACTGGCTGGAGAAGCTGCGCCAGGCCCCGCTGTTCGCCTTCGACACCGAAACCACCAGCCTGGATGCCCAACAGGCGCAGCTGGTCGGCCTGTCGTTCGCGGTCGAGCCGCATGAAGCCGCCTATGTGCCGCTGGCTCACGACTACGAAGGCGCACCGGCCCAGCTGGACCGCGAGGCCGTACTGCTGGCGCTGAAGCCGCTGCTGGAAGACCCGGCCAAGGCCAAGGTCGGGCAGAACGCCAAGTACGACATCAACATCCTCGCCAACAGCTCGCCCGCCATCGACATGCGTGGCGTGGCCTACGACACCATGCTCGAATCGTACGTGCTGAACTCCACTGCCACCCGGCACGACATGGACAGCCTGGCGCAGAAGTACCTCGACCACACCACCATCGCCTTCGAGGACATCGCCGGCAAGGGTGCCAAGCAGCTCACCTTCAACCAGATCCACCTGGACAAGGCCGGCCCCTACGCCGCCGAAGATGCCGACATCACCCTGCGCCTGCACCAGGCGCTGCAGGCGCGTCTGGCCCAGACGCCAAGCGTGCAGCCGGTGCTGATGGGCATCGAGATGCCGTTGGTGCCGGTGCTGGCCCGGATCGAGCGCCAGGGCGCGCTGGTCGATGCCGCGCTGCTGCAGGTGCAGAGTGGCGAGCTTGGGTTGAAGATGGCCGAGCTGGAGCAGCGCGCCTATGAGCTGGCAGGCGAAGCATTCAACCTGGGCTCGCCCAAGCAGCTGGGGGCGATCCTCTATGACAAGCTGGGCATGCCGGTGCTGAGCAAGACCACCAAGGGCCAGCCTTCCACCGCCGAGGCGGTGCTCGACGAACTGGCCGAGCAAGGCTACCCGCTGCCCGAGGTACTGATGCAGTACCGCAGCCTGAGCAAGCTCAAGAGCACCTACACCGACAAGCTGCCGGGGCAGATCAACCCGCGTACCGGGCGTATCCACACCTCGTACCAGCAGGCGGTGGCGGCCACCGGCCGGCTGTCGTCGAGCGACCCGAACCTGCAGAACATTCCGATCCGTACCGCCGAAGGGCGGCGCATCCGCCAGGCCTTCATTGCCAGCCCCGGCTACAAGCTGCTGGCGGCGGACTACTCGCAGATCGAGTTGCGCATCATGGCCCATCTGGCCAAGGACGAGGGCTTGCTGCATGCCTTCCGCAACGACCTGGATGTGCACCGCGCCACGGCGGCCGAGGTGTTCGGCGTGGCCCTGGAAGATGTCAGCAACGACCAGCGGCGCAAAGCCAAGGCCATCAACTTCGGGCTGATCTACGGCATGAGCGCCTTTGGCCTGGCCAAGCAGATCGGTGTCGACCGCAAGCAGTCGCAGGACTACATCGACCGCTACTTCGCGCGTTACCCGGGCGTGCTCGCCTACATGGAGCGCACCCGCGCCCAGGCGGCGGAGCAAGGCTTCGTCGAAACCCTGTTCGGTCGCCGCCTGTACCTGCCGGACATCAACGCCAAGAACCCGGCCCTGCGCAAAGGCGCCGAGCGTACGGCGATCAACGCCCCCATGCAGGGCACCGCGGCCGACATCATCAAGCGGGCCATGGTCAATGTGGACAACTGGCTCGGCGGGAGCGGGCTGGATGCGCGGGTGATCCTGCAGGTACACGATGAACTGGTGCTGGAAGTGCGCGAGGACCTGGTGGAGCAGGTGAAAGATGAAATTCGCCAGCACATGAGCCAGGCCGCGCAGCTGGATGTGCCGCTGCTGGTCGAGGCAGGAATTGGTGCGAATTGGGATGAAGCTCACTGATCGGGCAGGCAAAGCTGTGTAGGATCGGTGACGTAGGGACGCGGATCGCGGCGGCGCTCAGCGCCGTCGGTACTGAGCGTTCATGAAACTATCGCAAATAGTTTTCAGGGCCTCGGAACTAAACCGGTGAAGCGGAACTCAGAGTACCTGAATGGCTGGTGAAGCCTTTCGATGCTCCTATGTTGTGTTAAGTGTTGGCAGATATCTGGACCCCGCCCTAGCGGTCCGGACTTGGACCCCGAACTTCCCCCTCCCCATACGAAGTCCGGGGTTTTTTTTGCCCGGAATTTGACCTGAGCCTGATGAGAAACCCTGTTGGAGCGAGCGCGCCCGCGAACCTGGGCGACGCCCAGGCCATGCTCGGCGCAGGATGCTTCGCGGGCACGCCCGCTCCCACAGGGTGCTCTCTTGCCTTCAGGCCACCGGGCGGTCTTCCAGCTCCATCCAGTCCGCCAGCACCCGGTAGGCGTCTTCCACGCCCAGCCGCTTGGGCGCCGAGAACAGCTGGATGGTCACGCCATCGCCCCAGCCCTTGCGGATTTCCGACTGCACCTTGAGCAGGGTGTTCTTGCCCGCGCCATGGGTCAGCTTGTCGGCCTTGGTCAGCAGGATGTGCATCGGCATGCTGCTGGCCTTGGCCCAGTCGAGCATCATCTTGTCGAAGTCGGTCATCGGGTGGCGCACATCCATCATCAGGATCACGCCACGCAGGCACTCACGGCTGCCCAAGTAGGCTTCCAGGTGTTTTTGCCAGTGCTGCTTGAGCGGAATCGGCACTTTTGCATAACCGTAGCCCGGCAGGTCGACCAAACGCCGTTCATCGTCCAGACTGAAGAAATTCAACAGCTGGGTGCGCCCGGGGGTCTTCGAGGTGCGCGCCAGGCTGGCATGAGTCAGGGTGTTGAGGGCGCTGGACTTGCCGGCGTTGGAGCGGCCGGCAAAAGCCACCTCGTAACCCTGGTCGTCCGGGCATTGTTCGACCTTGGCAGCGCTGAGGGCGAATTTGGCTTTCTGGCAGAGGCCGAGGATGGGGTTCTTGACTTGCATGGGATATCCGATGTGGGTGTTGCCTGACTCTTTAGGCTCGAGCCTGGCAAGCGGTGTCGTTTCCGTTTGGATGGCGGAAGTATATAATGCCCCAGTTTTTGTGTGCTCATTCTCCCGGCGAAGGAGAACGGGCATGGGGTGTCGAACAATAGCTCGCGCAACAGAACGCAGCGCGGCCCCCAACCCTGAAGGTCGTTCCGCATGGCGAAATGGCTGCTTGCTGTCGGTATGTTCCTGCCGTTTTTCAGCGCACAGGCTACACAGGATCCCGAGGTGTTGTACAACCGCACGTGTGCGGCCTGTCACACCGGGCAGTTGCCACAGGCACCCAGACAGGGTGACCGGGCAGCGTGGGAGCCCAGGCTGGCGCAAGGCATGGAGGTACTGGTGAAGCACGTGACCCAGGGTTTCAAGGCTATGCCGCCGCGTGGATTGTGCATGGACTGCAGTGCCGAGGACTACCGTTTGGTCATCCTTTGGATGAGTGGCAGTCCCGATACATAACATTTCACCCTTAGCCGTGTTGGATTAGCTGATGAACAAACTAGTCGTGAGTCTGCTGTTGACCCTGGGTGTCGCTGGTGCGGCCACTGCTGCACAACCCGTCAAAGGCGATGCCGCTGCTGGCCAGGCCAAGACGGCCGTCTGTGGTGCTTGCCACAACCCCGACGGCAACAGCCTGGCACCGAACTTCCCGAAACTGGCCGGCCAAGGCCAGCGCTACCTCGAAAAACAGCTGCACGATATCAAATCGGGCAAGCGCACCGTGCTGGAGATGACCGGCATGCTGACTGCGTTCAGCGACCAGGACCTGGCCGACATCGCCGCCTATTTCGCCAGTCAGAAAGGCAGCGTGGGTGCCGCCGATCCGAAGCTGGTCGAACGTGGCCGTGCGCTGTTCAACGGCGGCGACCTGGAAAAAGGCATGCCGGCCTGCACCGGCTGCCACTCGCCTAACGGCGCGGGCATCGCCCTGGCCGGCTTCCCGCATCTGGGCGGCCAGCATGCGCAGTACGTGACCAAGCAGCTCACCGATTTCCGCGAGGGCAACCGCACCAACGATGGCGATGCCATGACCATGCGTACCATCGCCGGCAAGCTGAGCAACCACGACATCGAGGCGTTGGCCAGCTACATCCAGGGTCTGCACTGAGACCCTTCCAGGTGGGGCATTAACTTTCGGTTAATGTTGCAAGCCAATGATGAAAGGGCGGCCGGACCGCCCTTTTTTCTGTTCGCTGCCGTTACACTACAGAACTCGAGCCCTTCCCGGCCTGTCTCAATCCAGGTCGCGTCGTGGCGACCCATGAATGCTCAGGAGTAAAGCATGCGTAAACTGATTCTCAGCGCTGCGCTGGTCGCCGCCAGCGTATTTGGTATGACCGCCGTCCAGGCCGCCGAGCCGGTCGTCGGCAAGGAATACCTCGAGCTGAGCAACCCTGTTCCGGTTTCCGTGCCCGGCAAGATCGAGGTGGTCGAGCTGTTCTGGTACGGCTGCCCCCACTGCTACCACTTCGAGCCAACCATCAACCCATGGGTCGAAAAACTGCCGAAGGACGTCAACTTCAAGCGCGTACCGGCCATGTTCGGCGGCGCGTGGGATGCGCACGGCCAGATGTTCCTCACCCTCGAAGCCATGGGCGTCGAGCAGAAGGTGCATGCTGCGGTATTCGATGCCATCCAGAACCAGCGCAAGCGCCTGACCGACAAGAACGACATGGCCGATTTCCTCGCCACTCAGGGCGTCGACAAGGACAAGTTCCTCGCCACCTTCGACTCGTTCGCCATCAAGGGCCAGGTCAACCAGGCCAAGGAGCTGGCGAAGAAGTATGAAATCACCGGCGTACCGAGCATGGTGGTCAACGGCAAGTACCGCTTCGACCTGGGTACTGCTGGCGGGCCGGAAGGCGTGCTGAACGTTGCCGACCAGCTGATCGCCAAGGAGCGCGCCGCCAAGTAGGCGGTGTAATCCATGCGCCGCTCCGGACCCGCGCGTGGCATTGGCCTGCACCAGCCGCAGGTCAACGAGCATCACTTGCAGGCCCCAGGCCTGCCTGAGGATGGTCGCCTGCGGCTGCTCAGTTTCAACATTCAGGTAGGCATCAGCACTGAGCGCTACCGGCATTACCTGACCCGTAGCTGGCAGCACCTGCTGCCGCACAACGGGCGCGCCGGCAACTTGCAGAAGATCGGCCAGTTGCTCGGCGACTTCGACCTGGTGGCCTTGCAGGAGGTCGATGGCGGCAGCCTGCGCTCGGGCTACGTCAACCAGGTCGAGCACCTGGCGCACCTGGGCGCCTTCCCCTACTGGTACCAGCAGCTCAACCGCAACCTCGGGCGCTTTGCCCAGCACAGCAACGGCGTGCTCAGCCGGCTGAAGCCGCAATTGCTCGAGGATCACCCGTTGCCTGGCCCAGCCGGGCGTGGTGCGATCCTGGTGCGTTTTGGCGAGGGCGCAGACGCGCTGATCGTGGTCATGATGCACCTGGCCCTGGGGGCCAAGACCCGCGCCCTGCAGCTGGGCTATATCCGCGAATTGATTGGCGGCTACCGCCACCAGGTGCTGATGGGCGACATGAATACCCATGCCACCGACCTGCTGGAGCATTCGCCGCTGCGCGACCTGGGCCTGGTTGCCCCGCAAGTCGAGGCCACCTTCCCCAGCTGGCGCCCCAAGCGTTGCCTGGATCACATCCTGCTGAGTTCGAGCCTGACACTGGAGCGTGTCGAGGTGCTGGCGCAGCCAATTTCCGATCACCTTCCCGTTGCTGTCGAGATTCGATTGCCTGATGCATTGACTGTGGATACGCTGCCGGTCCTGAGCTAATTGCCATCACCGTTTGCGGACCCGGGCATGACTGAAGACGCTGAGCGCTGGAAAGAAAAATACCTGAAAAGCATCGAGCAGCAGGAAAAGCTCGAGCGCCGCTGGAATGCCCGTCTCGACCTGCTGCGCCGCGGCCTGGTCCGTAGCTCGCTGGCTGCCGAAGGCAGTGACAAGGTGGTGGACCAGTGCATGAAGGAAATGCGCGAGGTCATCCGCAGCGACAACATGGACGCGGGCCTGGCCGGGCTGATCCCGCGCCTTGAGAAAGCGGTGCTGGATTCCGAACAGCGCCGGGAAACGCGCATGAACCAGGTCAGCGATGCACTGACTGCGCTGGTCACCCAGCTGCAAGGCCTGCCGCTGCCAAGCGATGTGTCGCGGCCGTTGAAAAAACTGGCGAAGAAGCTGGATGGCGGCATTGCCCAGTCGCGTGACTTGCCGCCATTGCTGGGTGAGTTGAGCGGCCTGCAAGACCGTGCGTTATCCGCCCTGAGCAAGCCCGGGGAAGATACCCGGCCCGGGTTCCTGCAGCGTCTGTTCGGCAGCCGCGATGACGACATGCACGACGAGCCGACGCCTGCGTCGGTGGCGCTGCCAGTTGCCCAGCCCCAGCCCCACCCACGGCCGGGACCGGGCGGTGTCGAGGCCGCGCAGCCCGACGATGTGGACGCGTTGCAGCCGCTGGCAAGCCCTGCCGATCCTGTGGCCGAGACGCCCCTGGCCCCTGAACCCGAGCTTGAGGTGGCTGGCCCGGCGCTGATCGAGACCGCCGAAGTTCTGCCAGCCCCGCTGCCGCAGGCGGACGATGTGCCCGTACCGCAAGCAGCGGCCAGCGAGCCAAGCGTTGTCGTGGAACCGCTACAGCCGCTGGAGGACAGCTTCGGCGAAGAAGGCCCGTATGCCCTGCCCGACGCAGTGGAGCCCCCCTACAGCCAGGTGGCGGCGCACATCGAGCAAACCCTGATCGGCCTGCTCGATGACCTCAGCCTGCCCGAACGGCACAAGGCCCAGGCACTGGAAATGCGTGAGCGGGTTGCCCGCGGCTTGAACTGGTATGAGCTGATCCCGGTGCTGGATGACCTGGCGGTGCTCATGCTGGCGATCACCGACAGCGGCCAGCACGAATTCGAAACCTACCTGCAGCAACTCAACGAGCGGCTGGAAAGCTTCCAGAGCCATCTGCACGAGGCCAGTGCCGGCCACGCCGACAACAGCTCCGCCGCCCGGGACCTGGATACCCAGCTGCGTGAGCATGTCGATGGGCTGCAGAACAGTATGCAAGGGGCCGCCGATGTCGACAGCCTCAAGCACATCCTGGATAACCGCCTGGAAGGCCTGCTGGTGACCATGGACGAACACAAGCACGAACGCGATCGGCGTGAGCAGGAGCTGGCGGGGCGCCTGCTGGGCCTGTCGGAGCGCGTGGCCAGCATGGAGCAGGAGGCGCTTGGCTACCGCGAGCACCTCGAGGAGCAGCGGCAAAAGGCTTTGCTCGACCCGCTTACCGGGCTGCCCAACCGTGCAGCCTGGAGCGAGCGAGTCGAGCGCGAACTGATCGAGTGGCAGGAAAGCGGCGGCCATCTGGCGATGGCGATCCTCGACCTGGACCATTTCAAGCGCATCAACGACAGCTACGGGCATCTGGCCGGCGACAAGGTGCTGAAAATCGTCGCCGATCAATTGCGCAAGCGCCTGCGCGGCCATGACTTCATTGCCCGTTTCGGCGGCGAGGAGTTTGTCCTGCTGCTGCCGCAGACTTCACCGGCAGCCGCCAGCCAGATGGCCGAACTGCTGCGGGCCACGGTAGAGGCGTGCCCCTTCCACTTCAAAGGCGAACGGGTAGTGATCACCACTTCCATCGGACTGGGTGCATTTCGCCCCGGCGAACGCGGCGACCAGGTGCTCAAGCGCGCCGACGCGGCGCTGTACCGGGCCAAGGAGTTGGGGCGCAACCGCGTCGAGCAGGCGTAGCGGGCAACCGCTGACTCGCGGCAAGCACGGCCCGTGGGGAGCACGTTATACTGTAGCGCTCATATGCTGAGGCCACTGACGTGCTTTCCACGCTTAGAAAAACCCTGATCTGCTTGCTGCTGTTGTCTGCCGCCGGGTGCTCGACAGGCCTGCGCATCGATCGTAGCCACCCTTCGGTCAATCAGGACAACCGCATCCAGTTCGTTGTCCTGCACTACACCAATGCTTCGCTGGAGCGCTCCCTGGCGCTGCTGACCCATGGCGAAGTCAGCAGCCATTACCTGATCGGGGATGGCCCGGCCACGGTGTACCAGCTGGTGGATGAAAACCGTCGCGCCTGGCATGCCGGCGACAGTCAGTGGCAGGGGCGAACGTGGCTGAACTCTTCGTCGATTGGTATCGAAATCGTCAACCCGGGCTTCACCGACACGCCGAACGGCCGGGTCTGGCACCCTTACAGCGAAGCGCAGGTGCAAGCGCTGATCGCGCTGCTCAAGGACATCGTCAAACGTAACAACATCGAACCACGGCACATCATCGGGCACAGCGATATTGCGCCGCTGCGCAAGCTCGACCCGGGGCCGTTGTTCCCATGGAAGCGCTTGGCCGACGCCGGGTTGGGTATCTGGCCGGAGGCTAATGCCGTGGCCCGCCAGCAGGCCTATTTCAGCGTCAACCCGCCGAGCATCGGTTGGTATCAGCAGGAACTGGCGCGGTTCGGCTATGCCATCGAGCAGACCGGGGTACTGGATGTCGCCACCCGCCACACCATCGCCGCGTTCCAGATGCGCTTCCGTCCGCAGCGCTTCGATGGCATGCCGGATGCGCAGACGGCGGCGATGCTGCAGGTGCTCAACCGCATGCGTTGAGCCGCGTCGGCAAACAGCCTGCGCAAGTTCCGGCGAAGCGCCCAACGGCGAGGGTGATTCTCGATTCAGTTGCTATACCTTAGTTATCAACTGGATGCCGTCGATGTCAGCGCTCATCGCCTTGCTGCGCCAAATTTTTTACCGTCCCTGGATGCTGGCCACTTTGGCAGCGCTGGCCAGCGCCGCACTGTTGCTCTCTGCCAGTATCGGTATCGCCCTGCAACAGATGAAGCAAAGCGAGAGCGCCCAGATGAACGCCCAGGGTGAGCGCTTTCTGGAGCGTCTCGAGCAGGTGTTCGGCCAGTTGCGCGAGGGGGTCGATCTGCTGCAGGCGCAGCCCTTGCGCGGCTGCAGCCCGGCGATGCTGGCCGCGTTGCAGCAGGTCGGCCTCAGTTCACGCTTCATTTATGAAGCTGCCTACGTCGATGGCGATGTCGCCTGCTCGAACCGCGGTGATGAGCGGGCGTTCGAACCCTTGCGGGCACCCGACATCCAGGGGCCGACCTACAGCTACTGGCTGAACACCACGACCGAGCCGAACGAGAACCTGGCCGCGCTGATGCTGGGGCGCGGCAAGTTCGTGGTTTCCACCTCCCGTGGGCACCTGACCGATGTGGTCGACCTGCCCCCCGGCGGCAGCCTGGTGGTGGTGCTGGACAACGGCGCACGGGCCATACCGGTACTGGGCCCGCCGCAGGTATGGCCTCCGCCCTCGGCCTGGCAGACCAGCCACAAGTCGTTGCTCGAACTCAGCGACCGGCTGATCTACCGCATGCCGACCAAGTCGCCGGACTACCAACTGGTGCTGATTGCCCCGCGGGCAAGCTTGCCGCTGAGGATGAACGGCATGCTCTGGCTGCTGTTCCCCGGCAGTGTGCTGGCAGCCTGCTGCATCGGCTGGCTGGTGCTGCAGCTGATTCTGCAACGGCGGTCGATGAGCTCGGAATTGCAGCATGCCTTGCGCCGTGGCGAGCTGCAGGTGCTTTACCAGCCGATCTTCGAACTCGACAGCCGGCGCTGTGTGGGCGCCGAGGCCCTGGTGCGCTGGCGTCGCCCGGACGGCAGCCTGACCAGCCCGGACCTGTTCATCCCGCTGGCGGAAAACACCGGGCAGATTCGCCAGATCACCGACTTTGTCCTGCAGCGTGTGCTGGAACAGTTGGGGCAACTGCTGCGCTCGCACCCCAACTTGTACATCTCCGTGAACCTGGCAGCCTGCGATGTGATGGTGCCGCGCATTGGCCGGGTGGCGGCACGCCTGCTGGCCCTGCACCGGGTGGCGGCCAGGCAGATTGCCTTCGAGGTGACCGAGCGTGGCCTGATCGACGTGGTGGTGGCCCGCGATAACCTGCAGGCGCTGCGCGCGGTGGGCCATCAGGTGCTGATCGATGACTTTGGTACAGGCTATTGCAGCCTGGCCTATCTGCAGACCCTGCCGGTGGACTGCCTGAAGATCGACAAGGCGTTCATCGACGCCCTGGGGCATGACGCTGCCAGCAGTGGTGTGGCGCCGCATATCATCCGCATGGCCCATGACCTGCACCTGCGGGTGATTGCCGAAGGCATCGAGTGTGAAGACCAGGCCGTGCTGCTGAACAGCGAGGGCGTCAACTATGGGCAGGGTTGGCTGTTTGCCCGGCCGCTGAATGCCCGCCATTTTGCCGAACTGGTGACCCGCGGGCGGTTGCCGCGTCGGGTCGAGCAATGAGTGAGCCGGTAGCGGCGATGCTCAGACTGGCAGCGCCATGTAGAACTGGGTGCCTTGGCCGGGCCGGGAAAACACGCCCATGCGCCCGCCGTGCAGCTGCACGATCTCTTTGCACAAGGCCAGCCCCAGCCCCGCGCCGCCTTTCTTGCGCCCTACCTGCACGAAGGGTTCGAAGATGCGCCCCTGCTGCCCATAGGCAATGCCCTCGCCGTTATCCTCGACACTGATGATCACCCGCTCGGCATGCCGTCGCGCATGCAGGCGGATACGCCCGCCGCTGGCGGTATGGCGGATGGCGTTGTGCAGCAGGTTGTCCAGCACCCGGTCGAGCTGTGCAGCGTCGGCGTGGATGCGCGGTAGCGGTGGCTCCAGCGCCTTGACCAACTCGATCTGCTTGCGCGCCGCCGGCTCGGCAAAGCGTGCCTGTGCACGTTCCAGCAGTTCGTCGATGGCGCACGGCGCCAGGTCGAGCTTCTGCATCCCGCTCTGATAACGGGAAAAGTTGAGCAGGTCATTGATCAGCTGGGTCAGGCGCTGCATTTCTTCGCCGATGGTTTCCAGCAGATCGTGCTCGCGTGCTTCGGGCGGGAACTTGAGCCGCTCGCGCAACAGGCCGAAGGCCATGTGCATGCCGGTCACCGGTGTGCGCAGCTCATGGGAGGCGCGCAGCACGAACTCGCTGCGCACCCGTTCGAAAGCCCGCTGCTCGGTTACGTCGTGCAGCACCATCACCGCACCCAGGATCGGCCCTTGCGGGTGGCTGACCGGGGTCAGGCTGTAGGCGAGCAGGCGTGTTTCGTCATCGACGTCGATGTTCAGGTCGTCCGGCGGGCGGTCGAGGCTGCCGCCGCGCAGCACCTGGCGCAGTTGCTGCTCCAGCTCCGGGCGCTGCAGGGCTTCGGCCAGGCTGCTGCCCACGCGGCTGTCGGTCCAGCCCAGCTGGCGCTGCGCCACCGGGTTGAGGTGCTCCAGGCAGCCCTGGCGGTCGATGATCAGCAGGCCATCGTCAATGCTGTCCAGTACCGCCTGCAAGCGTTGTTGGCCGGCCAGCAGCTCATCGACGTTGGTGGCCTGGTGCTTGCGCAAGGCATCTGCCATCAGGCCGAAGCGGCGGGTGAGCAGGTTCAGCTCGGTGGCCTGGGTGACCGGCAAGGTGACGTCGAAATTGCCCTCGCCGAGCTGGTCGGCTGCCTTGGCCAAGGCTTCGATCGGCTGGCCGAAGCGGCGGGCGATGTTGTGCGCGGTAACGAAGCCCAATACCAGCACGATCAGGCCCATCAGGCCCAGTGCGCCGCTGACCAGCAGGGCGTGGTCGCGGGTGTGTTCCTCGCTGCGGGTGATGTGCTCGAGGGCCTGTTTGTGCGAATCGATCAGGTCGGTGCGGACCTGGTTGAAGGCGGCGCCCAGTGGTTGATCCACGCCCATGCTGCGTGCGGGCAGCGGGCTGTCCCGGTAGGCCTGGAGGAATGCCTGGTAGTTGCTGCTGGCCTTGCTGAAGCCCGTGCGCTCGCCGCCCAGCTCCAGCCCCTGATTGAGCAGGCTCTGGAAGTTCTCCTGCAGCAACCGCAGGCTCTCTGGAGCGGTCTCTTCATCGAGGATCAGGGTCAACTGTTCACCCAGGTTCTGGCGCAGCTTGAGCCCTACCTCCAGGGTATGCGTGGTGTCGCGAACCAGCCGCTGCTGCACTGTGGCCATCTGCAGCACGCTGACCAGGCCGAGCAGCAACCCGAGCAGGGCCACGGTGACCAGCGCCGAGATGCTGAGGAAAAGCCGCGTGCGCAGCTTCATGGGCGGCCACTTCATAGGTTGTACTGCTTGCGTTTGCGGTACAGGGTGGAAGCATCGATGCCCAAGGTCTTGGCGGCCTGGTCCAGGGTGTCGCTGGCGGCCAGTACTGCGCCGATGTGCGCACGTTCCAGTTCATCCAGGCTCAGTGCGGCACCAATGCGCGGGGCGTTGCCGGTGGGCTGCTCGCCCATGCCCAAGTGGCTGATTTCCACCCGTTCCTGCGGGCAGATGATGCTGGCCCGTTCGACCACGTTGCGCAGTTCGCGAATGTTGCCGGGCCAGCGGTAGTTGAGCAGCGCCGCGCGGGCTTCGTCACTGAAGCCACGGGCCGGGCGGGAGTATTCCTTGACGAAGCGGGCGAGGAAGCGGTCGGCCAGGGTCAGGATGTCTTCGCTGCGCTCGCGCAGGGGCGGCAGGTGCAGGGTGATGACATTCAGGCGGTACAGCAGGTCTTCGCGGAAGCGGCTTTCGCGCACCATCTCTTCGAGGTTGAGGTTGGTGGCGGCGAGGATGCGCACATCGGCGCGGCGGGTGACCGGGTCGCCGACGCGCTCGTATTCCTTGTCCTGAATGAAACGCAGCAATTTCGGCTGCAATGTCAGTGGGAAATCGCCGATCTCGTCGAGGAACAGGGTGCCGCCATCAGCCTGGCTGACCCGCCCCAGGGTGCTTTCGCTGGCGCCGGTGAAGGCGCCGCGGGTGTGGCCGAACAACTCGCTTTCCATCAGCTCGGCGTTCAGCGACGGGCAGTTGATGGTCACGCAGGCCTTGCGCGCGCGCTTGCTCCAGCCGTGGATGGCCCGGGCCAGCTCGCCTTTACCCGTCCCCGACTCGCCCAGGATGAGGATGTTGGCATCGGTGGTGGCGACCTGGCGGGCGGTTTCCAGTACCGCCATCATGGCCGGGCTGTGCGAGTCGAGGCCATCCTTGGGTTTGCGCACCTCGCCTTCCAGGGCTTCCAGGCGTGCAGACAGCTGGCGCACCTCCAGCTGTTTGGCGGTGGCCAGGCGCAGCTGGTCAGGGCTGCACGGTTTGACCAGGTAATCGGCGGCACCGGCCTGGATCGCGTCCACCGCCGTGTCGATCGCCGAGTGCGCGGTGACGATCACCACCCGCATCCAGGGGGCCTGGATACGCATCTGCGCCAGCACATCGAGGCCGTTGTCTTCGCCAAGACGCAGATCGAGGAAGCACAGGTCGAATACCTGGCGTTGCAACAGGGTTTCGGCCTGGGCAGCGCTGTTGGCCGTGGCCACGCTGTAGCCTTCGTCCTCCAGGCAGTAGCGGAAGGTGCGCAGGATCGCAGACTCGTCATCCACCAGCAGAATGCGGCCTTGGTTGTCCTGGGCTGATTCCATGTCCTGCGCTCCTTAAAGAAAGATCTTCATTTAGTGTGGGAAAAATCGGGCAAGTTGCATGGTCAATTGTGAAGGAACCTGTCCTTTGCATGCTAGCCAATAGCCAACCATCAGCTGAAGGCGGCGATTTTCCGATGATTTCCTTAGAGGTCGGCGGTGGCACATTGGTTGCGAGGATTTTCAGCTTTTGCCTACAAAAGGAGGCTCTGCCATGTCCTTTTCCCTCCGCACCGCCGTGTTGGCGGCCACTTTACTGCCGGTTTTCAGCCCGGTATTCGCAGACCCGCTGCAGGACGCCCGCCTGGAAGGGGCCTTGCAAACTGCCCTGTCGCTGAACCGCATGCTCGACCCGTTCCGCATCGAGGTCGAGGTGGACGGCAAGCAGGCGCGGCTTTCCGGTGAAGTAGAGAACGAGGTCGAGCGCCGGCTGGCCGAGGACGTCGCCCTGGCTACTCGTGGCATTGAACAGGTGAACAACCAGCTGCGGGTCAATGCCCAGCTGGTGGAGCGCCCGCTGGAGCTGCGTGCCTACGCCCGGCGCCTGGAAGATGCCACCTTGGCGGCGGTGATCCGCGCGCGGCTGCTATGGAGCCGCACCACCGAAAAGGCGCCGATAGAGGTACAGAGCAGCGAAGGCGTGGTGACCCTGCGCGGCAAGGTCGACAGTGCCGAAGCCAAGGAGCAGGCCGGCGTGGTGGCGCGTACTACCGAAGGTGTGTATCTGGTCAACAACCTGGTCAGCCTCGATTCTGCGGCCATGGCCGAGGCCCGCAAAGCCCCGGTGGGTGCCGCGAGCGGCCCGCAGCCGAGCGACAGCTGGATCATTGACAAGATTCAGAACAGCTACCGCTTCAGCCGCAACCTCGATGGCCTGAACCTTGAAGTGGCCAGCGAAGAGGGCCTGGTGCGGCTGTCGGGCGAAGTGGTCAGCAGCGAGCAGAAGACCATTGCCGTGGAAATCGCCCGGCAGATCGTCGGCGTGCGCGGGGTGGATGCCGATCTGCTCAAGGTGGCGACCAAGGTCGAGGGCTGATCGTGCAATTCGCACGAGCCGTGTAGCCCTATCGTGCAGGATGCTGCCTTGTCGCCTATGCGGTATATCCGTAACTGTCTGAATTATAAGGATTTATTCTGTAGTTGAAGGCTGGCATGCAGGCTGCAATTACCTGTTCAGGTTGAACAAGAATTACAGCAGGAGGAGCCGGCATGAACCGCCAAACCGTCAAACGCTCGCAGAACGCCGCACTGCCCCTGCGCCAGATGCTGTTTCTTGGCATGGCGCTGCTGCTGACCTTGGCCGCTGGCCTCTTCTACTACAGCTGGCAGACCGCGCGCCTAGCCGAGCAAGTGGCGGCGCAGACCGCCCTGTTGACGCAGATTCAGGCAACCCGTGCCAACACCTTGGTCAAGGCCACTGTTCCACGGCCAGCCGGCCAGGCCACTGCCTCGCCGGCCACGCTGGAAACTGTCGTACCCCAGGACCGCTGGGTGTTCTGACCCGCCGGCCGTACCGATTCCGAAAAAGAAAGGAGAACCACCATGCTGAGCTGGGCTATCACTTTCCTCATCATCGCCATTGTCGCCGCCGTACTGGGCTTCGGTGGTATCGCGGGCGCTGCCACCGGTATCGCGAAGATTCTGTTCATTGTCTTCCTGGTGCTGTTCGTAGCCTCCTTCTTCTTTGGTCGTGGACGAGGTTGAAGATGGGCAGGAAGCATTGGACAGCCCTGGCTGCCGCCCTGTTGATGGGTGGCAGCGCGGCGGCGATGGCGGCCAATGACGGCCAGGTCCGGGTCGACCAGTTGCTCGGCTCGGACCCTGAATACCGGGAAACCTGGCAGGACGCGATCAAAGGCGAGGAACGCCTGCCCGATTGGGTGGTCAATTTGACCGGCAGTGCCCAGCAGCAGATGTCTGCCGTGACCGAAGACGGCGACCAGTACCTGGTCGGCCCGTTGTGCGAAAGCCAGGACAACTGCACCTACAAGCGCCTGATCGTGGCGTTCAGCTGGGACAAGGACGACGCCTACGGGATGCTCGTGGAGGTACCCGAAGGTTTGCCGAAGGACAAGTCGCCCACTCGCCATGCGCAGTACCGCTGGCTGGGCAAACCGGACGACGGCATGAAGGCGATGCTGCAAGAGCAGCTCAAGCGTGACCCGAACTGGTACTGAGCCGTTGCAGCCGGTACGCATGAAAAGGTCATGCACTGTCACGTAATAGAAGCTGAACGTCCTTATCATTTCAGCCTTCTATGATGCGCAGCCCCGAGGAGGGGCAGCGCATGACCAAGGGGCCGGGCCGTTCTGATTGTTGCAGGATCGGAGTGGCCTAGGGGTACAGGGAGTGCCTCCAGCAATGGGCCGGGTCAGGAAAGGCAAAATCGGAAGTATCAGGTCGGCGGTGCCACAGGGGCACTTGGCCAGACCTGACTTCCGAGGAGCCATGTAGGAAACACCCCTTCCTGCGCGTTTTGTTCCTCGAGACACATTTTGTCTCGACCGTACATCCATTTTTTTTCGATCAGCCTGGCGCCGGTTCAAGCGGCATTCCAGCCATTCGGTTTGTCGAACACGCCATCGTCCCTCCGCTTTTCTCTCAGTCAAATCTGCCTAAATATGGCGCTTTGGTCTTGTTCGGGATTCCGAACGTTGTAAATCAAGCACTTGCGAACCTCCCGTGCTGGTCAAAAACAGTATGCGCAAACGGTATGGGTCATGCGCTTCCGGCATTAGATTTCCCCCTTTCCCATCGCAATAGTTGCCGCCTTTTCGCTGGCCCGAGCGCCCTGTCGCTCGCCTGCGGTGTCCTTACATGAAGTCGCCGGACGGAAGCATCTACTGCCCGTGACCTAGCCAACGGCTCTGTTATGCGCGTTTCCGTTGGGTGCCCATGACCACTAGAACAAAGGGTAAAGACATGAAGAAGGCAAAACTGAGCCTCGCCTGGCAGATCGTCATTGGTCTGGTGCTGGGTGTTGCAATCGGCGCGCTACTGAATCATTTCAGTGCAGAAAAGGCATGGTGGATCAGCAACGTCCTCCAGCCCGCTGGTGACATCTTCATTCGCCTGATCAAGATGATCGTCGTCCCGATCGTGATTTCGTCGCTGATCGTGGGTATCGCCGGGGTTGGCGACGCGAAGAAACTGGGCAGCATCGGCCTGAAGACCATCATTTACTTCGAAGTGGTGACCACCATCGCCATTGTCGTCGGCCTGGTGTTGGCCAACCTGTTCCACCCGGGCGCCGGCATCGACATGAGCACCCTGGGTACCGTCGATATCTCGAAGTACCAGGCCACTGCGGCCGAGGTGCAGCATGAGCATGCGTTCATCGAAACCCTGCTGAACCTGATCCCGTCGAACATCTTCGCAGCGCTGATGCGTGGCGAAATGCTGCCGATCATCTTCTTCTCGGTCATGTTCGGTCTGGGCCTGTCGAGCCTGCAGGCAGAGCTGCGCGACCCTCTGGTGCGTACCTTCCAGGCAGTTTCCGAGACCATGTTCAAGGTCACCCACATGATCATGAACTACGCCCCTATCGGCGTGTTCGCCCTGATCGCCGTGACCGTCGCCAACTTCGGTTTCAGCTCGCTGCTGCCGCTGGCCAAGCTGGTGCTGCTGGTGTACTTCGCCATCGCCTTCTTCGCCTTCATGGTGCTGGGCCTGGTTGCCCGCCTGTTCGGCTTCTCGGTGATCAAGATCATGCGCATCATGAAAGATGAACTGATCCTCGCCTACTCCACCTCCAGCTCGGAAACCGTGCTGCCACGGGTAATCGAGAAGATGGAAAAGTACGGCGCGCCGAAGTCGATCTGCTCGTTCGTGGTGCCGACCGGCTACTCGTTCAACCTTGATGGTTCGACCCTGTACCAGAGCATCGCGGCCATTTTCATTGCCCAGCTGTATGGTATCGACCTGTCGTGGAGCCAGCAGCTGCTGCTGGTACTGACCCTGATGGTCACCTCCAAAGGTATCGCTGGCGTACCGGGCGTTTCCTTCGTGGTCCTGCTGGCTACCTTGGGTAGCGTGGGCATCCCGCTGGAAGGCCTGGCCTTCATCGCCGGTGTCGATCGCATCATGGACATGGCCCGTACCGCCTTGAACGTGGTGGGCAACGCCCTGGCAGCGCTGGTCATCGCGCGTTGGGAAGGCATGTACGATGCCGCCAAGGGCGAGAAGTACTACGCCTCGCTGATGGCCGACAAGCAGGAAGCCGCAGTGGTCGGCGAAGCCGCCAAGCGCTGAACCTGACCGCTGCATGACAAAGAGCCCCGACCTGTCGGGGCTTTTTGTTGCCTGTGAGATCCTGGGGGCCGAGCAGTGGCCATTGTGGGAGCGGGTTCACCGCGAATCAGGCAACACGGTGTATGGCACCGGCTTTGCCGGTGTTCGCGGGTGAACCCGCTCCCACAGGGGCCTGTGTCAGGTCTGCAGTCTCCAGCCTTACGCCCCGATACGCTATCATTCGGGCATTTTTCAGGGGGAATACACGGATGCTCAACGGCCTTTGGCTCGGCTTTTTCCTGGTGGCGGCGGTGTCTGCCCTGGCCCAATGGCTGGTGGGCGGCAATGCTGCCATCTTCGCGGCGATGGTCGAGAGCATCTTCGCCATGGCCAAGCTGTCGGTCGAGGTGATGGTGCTGCTGTTCGGCACGCTGACCCTGTGGCTGGGCTTTCTCAAGATCGCCGAGCAGGCTGGCATCGTCGAATGGCTGGCCAGAATGCTCGGCCCGCTGTTCGCCCGCCTGATGCCGGAAGTACCGCCAGGCCACCCTGCCCTGGGCCTGATCACCATGAACTTCGCCGCCAACGGCCTGGGCCTGGACAACGCCGCCACGCCGATCGGCCTGAAAGCCATGCGTGCGCTGCAGGAACTGAACCCCAGCAGCACCACGGCAAGCAATGCGCAGATCCTGTTTCTGGTGCTCAACGCTTCGTCGCTGACCCTGCTGCCGGTGACCATCTTCATGTACCGGGCACAGCAAGGTGCGCCGGACCCGACCATGGTGTTTTTGCCGATTTTGCTGGCCACCAGCGTCTCGACCCTGGTCGGCCTGCTGTCGGTGGCGGTGATGCAGCGCTTGCGCCTGTGGGACCCTGTGGTGCTCGCTTACCTGATCCCGGGTGCCTTGCTGCTGGGTGGCTTCATGGCGTTTCTCGGGACCTTGTCGGCGGCCGCGCTGGCCAGCCTGTCGTCGATCCTGGGCAACCTCACGTTGTTTGGTGTGATCATCCTGTTCCTGGTAATCGGCGCCCTGAAGCGGGTGAAGGTGTATGAAGCCTTTGTCGACGGTGCCAAGGAAGGCTTCGATGTGGCCAAGGGCCTGTTGCCTTACCTGGTGGCGATGCTGGTGGCGGTCGGTGTACTGCGGGCTTCAGGCGCCTTGGAGCTGGCGCTGGATGGTATCCGCCATGCGGTGACCTGGCTGGGCCTGGACACCCGCTTCGTCGAGGGGCTGCCCACGGCACTGGTCAAGCCGTTCTCCGGCAGTGCGGCGCGGGCGATGCTGATCGAGACCATGCAGAGCCAAGGGGTGGACAGCTTCCCGGCGCTGGTGGCGGCGACGATTCAGGGCAGTACCGAAACCACGTTCTACGTGCTGGCGGTGTACTTTGGCGCGGTGGGCATCCAGCGTGTGCGTCATGCGGTGGGGTGTGCCCTGCTGGCTGAGTTCTCCGGTGTGGTCGCGGCGATTTTCGTCTGCTACTGGTTCTTCGCCTGACGCGCTCCTACTGCGGCGGGCAGGCGTTCAAGGGGGGTAGCTCTGCCAGCCTGGGCAATCGTCCAGGCCACCACCTGCCCCGTCAGCTGATCGCAAGCCTGACCAAACCCGGCGACTACCGCCGACACCTGTTTGTCAGCCAGCGGCTGGCGGGCCTCGAAGCGTTTGCTGGCAAGGATGCGTTGCGTGCGCCCCTGGACCAGGCGCGCGTCATAGCGAATCACCACTTCCGCCGTCCCGTCTGCGCGGTACTCCGTCTGGAAAGCCTGCAGCTCGCCTGCCAGCTCGTAGTCGGCCTGCAGGTTGCTGTCATCGGCGCTCAGGCGCTGAACCTGGCCGTCACGCTGGAAACCATCGAGCAAGCGGTTGCGGACCAGCACCGGTACGGCATCGCTCCAGCGCGCGCCCTTGTAGCTGCTGACCACATTACCTTGGGGGATGACGGCAATCCGTGGCCCTGCCAGCACTTCGCTGGCCAGCGGCTTGTTCAGGCGCAACGACCAGTCCAGCGCCGGCACCGTGCGGCTTTGTTGGCTCACCGGCAGGCGGTAGAGGTCGACGGGTTCGCTCTGCGGCAGGATCGAGCAGGCACTGGCCAGGCTCAGCGCGGCCACCAGGGCCAACAGGCGCAGCGACGGTTTCATGGCTGGAACTCCTTGTTGTTGTCGCGGCCGAGCAGGTAGCCGCTGGGGTCGGCCTCCAGTTGCCGGGAAATGCCTTTGAGCGCATTGAGGGTTTCGCGCAGCTCGCGAATGGCCGGGGTCAGCTGGTTCAGGCCCTGGGCGCCATCGCCGATGGCTTCATGGTTGTCTTCGAGCAGGCGGTTGATGGTGGCAGTGCTCTCGGCCAGCGACTGCATGGCCTGTTCGGCGCTGCCGATCGCCTGCTTGCCCTCGCTGCCCAGCAGGCCGTTGGCATTGCGCATCAGCGCCTGGGTTTCGGCCAGGGTGGCGCTGGCCTGCTTGCCCACCTGCACCAGCTGCTCGATGGCCTGGGCGATGCTGCCGTGCTGGCCGGCGAAGGCGCCCGTGGTCTTGTCGAGGTTGGCCAGGGTGTTGCTGAGGTGGCCGATGTTGTCATCGGAGAACATCTGGTTGGCGTTGTGCAGCAGCAGGTTGATGTTGGTCACCAGGTCGCTGCTGTCATTGAGCAGGCGCGAGATTGGCGACGGTGAGGCGATGATCACCGGCAGCTTGCCATCCTTGCCTTTCAGTTCGGGGCTTTGCGGGGTACCGCCGCTGAGCTGGATGAACGAGTTGCCGGTTACCCCGGCCAGGGTCAGCTTGGCCTGGGTATCCTCCTTGACCGGGGTGTCGGCACTCAGGCGTACCCGTGCCAGCACTCGGCGTGGGTCTTTCGGGTCCAGGCGCAGGGTGGACACATCGCCCACCTTGATGCCGTTGTACTGCACCGGGCTGCCGCGCGACAGGCCGGAAACGGCTTCGTTGAAGATCACTTCGTAGTCCTTGAAGGCATCGTCGACGCTGGACTTGGTCAGCCACAGGCCGAACAGCATGGCGCCGGCCACCACCAGGACGGTGACCAGGCCGATAAGAACGTGATGGGCTCGGGTTTCCATTGCTCAGCGCTCCTGGCCGATACGGGTGGCCGCCTGTTCGGCGGCGCGCCCACGTGGGCCGTGAAAATATTCTTGAATCCAGGCGTCGTTGGTCTGTTCGACCTCCGCCAGCGGGCCGGCCACCAGGACTTTCTTCTGCGACAGCACGGCGATGCGGTCGGTGATGGTGTACAGGGTGTCGAGATCGTGGGTGATGAGGAACACCGACAGGCCCAGGGCGTCACGCAGGGTCAGGATCAACTGGTCGAAGGCGGCAGCGCCGATCGGGTCCAGGCCGGCGGTGGGTTCATCGAGGAACAGGATGTCCGGGTCCAGCGCCAGGGCCCGGGCCAGCGCCGCGCGCTTGATCATGCCCCCGGACAGCGAGGCCGGATACTTGTCGGCGGCGGAGATCGGCAGCCCGGCCAAGGCCAGCTTCACCCCCGCCAGGTGCTCGGCGTCGGCACGGGATAGGCCGGCGTGCTCGATCAGCGGCAACGCCACATTTTCGGTGACGGTCAGCGAAGAGAACAGCGCGCCCTTCTGGAACAGTACGCCGAAGCGTCGCTCGACCAGCGAGCGCTGCTCTTCGCGCAGGCCGGCCAGGTCCTGGCCGAACACCTTGATCTGCCCTTCGTTGGGCCGGCGCAGGCCGATGATGCTGCGCAACAGCACCGACTTGCCGCTGCCCGAGCCACCGACCACGGCGAGGATCTCGCCGCGGTATAAGTCGAGGTCGAGGTTTTCGTGCACGCTCTGGCGGCCGAAGCGGTTGCAGATGCCGCGAGCCTCGATGACGCGTTCCTGGCCACTCACCAGCCCATCTCCATGAAGAACAGGGCGGCCACCGCGTCCAGCACGATGACCACGAATATCGATTGCACCACCGCCGAGGTGGTGTGGGCGCCCACCGATTCGGCGCTGCCGCTGACCTTGAAGCCTTCCAGGCAGCCGATGGCAGCGATCAGGAAGGCGAAGAACGGTGCCTTGGCCAGGCCGACCAGAAAGTGCTGCACGCCGATGTCGCTTTGCAGCAGCGACAGGAACATGGCGGGCGAGATGCCCAGCGACAGCGCACACACCACCGCGCCGCCGACGATGCCACAGATCATCGCGATGAAGGTCAGCAAGGGCAGCGAAATCAGCAGCGCCAGGACGCGTGGCAGCACCAGCAGTTCCATGGGGTTCAGGCCAAGGGTGCGGATGGCGTCGATTTCCTCGTTGGCCTTCATCGAGCCGATTTGCGCGGTGAACGCGCTGGCAGTGCGACCTGCCATGAGAATGGCCGTCAGCAGCACGGCGAATTCGCGCAGGAACGAGAAGGCCACCAGGTCGACGGTAAAGATGGTCGCGCCGAAATCAGCCAGCACCGTGGCGCCGAGAAAAGCCACCACCGCGCCCACCAGGAAGGTCAGCAAGGCGACGATGGGCGCCGCGTCCAGGCCGGTCTGTTCGATGTGCGCCACGACCGGGGTAAAACGCCAGCGGTGCGGTTGCAGGGCGCGTCGCAGCAGGGTTTCGAGGATTACGCCGACAAAGCCGAGCAACTGCAGGCTGTCTTGCCACAACGTGCCGACAGCGCAGCCGATGCGCTCCAGCAGCAACAGCAGCACGTTGCGCTCGGGTTCCTTGACCGGGATGCAATAGTCCTGCACCGAGCAATACACGTTCTTCAGCAGTGCGCGGCTGGCTTCGGGCAGATCCTGGGTGCAGTGCGACAGGCGTTCGGAGCCGAGCAGTTCTGCCAGCAGCGAGGCGCCGGCAGTGTCCAGGCGGCCCAGCTGGCTGAGATCAGCGACGGTGTCGCTGGCGTACTGCGCGCGCAGGCGCTCGCTTTCACGCTTGAGGCTGGCGTAGTGCGCCAGGGTCCAGTCACCGGTGATGCGCAGGCAAGCCGGTTGGCTACTGGTGTCCAGGGTGGCACTGGGGGTGGTCATCGGCTCCATGCTACTGACTCGGCGCTAAGGCTTAGGCGCTGATCATAGCGCAGCGGGCATGGGCTGTTTGGTCATTATGTGCTGTCTGTAAGGGCGGCGGCCGCCTTGCTGCCCTGCCCTTTCACTTCGCTGTATCGTCGACCACCTCGAAGCGCAGCACGCCGATCATCTGCCCATCCTCGGTCAGCACGCGCACCTGCCACTTGCCCACCGGATTCGGCGGGAAGTTCTGCTTGTGGGTCCAGGCCCGGTAGCCTTCCTTGCGCCCGCCATGGATATCCAGGGCAATGCGGTCGACCTCCTGGCCGTCCTTCTGCCACACATGGTAGATCCGCTCGTTCAGGCCGCGTGGGGCATTGATTGCGGTGTAGGCGTAGAGGCCACTGCTGCTGATACGGCTGGCTGCGATTTCCTTCAGCGAAGCACCTGGCTGGCGATTCTGCACTTCAGTGCTGACGGCGACGTCGGTCATCCACAAGGTCGCCGGCGGCACCCATGAGCGCACCAGCCAACCGCCGCCGCCGACCGACAGGGTGACCAGCACCAGAGCGACGGCGCGGCGCCAGTTGTTGATCGGGAAGCTGCTGGCCAGGCTGGGGAATGACAGGGCCATGGCGATGATCAGCGCCAGTTTGAAGCTTTGCGCGGTGGTCAGGTGCAGGATGATCGGCAGTGCGGTCAGCAGTGCGGCGAACAGGGTCAGGGTATGCAAGGCCAGGAACAGCCAGCGTCGCGGCGCCAGCCATCGGTAATACAGCGGATCGATGATCGAAATCAGGCCGGCGGCAGCGAGCAGGCCGGTGAACACCAGTTGGCCGCTGTTCCAGGTGGTGGTGATGAAGAAGAACGGCAACACGAAGAACAGCGATTCCTGGTGGATCATCTGCGTCGCGTAGCGCAACAGCGGTTGCGGGATTTCACGGTTGAAGGTGCGCGCAAACAGGCCGGTGAGGGTGTTTTCCAGCATCAGCCAGATCCAGCTGACCAGCATGAGCACGGCAACCCAACTGGCCAGGCCAGCCTGGCGATCGACCAGGATGAAGCTGCCGATGCCGGAGAGGAAACCGCCGAGCGCGATGATGCCGGGGTAGCGTTTTAGCAGTTCGATGATGCGCTGAACGATATGCGGGATGTGGGGCATGGGGGCTACAACAGGGAGTAATAGGATGGAGGGCAATTTTCAGACATTGCGCTAATCCTGTGGGAGCGGGCCTGCCCGCGAAAGGGCCGGTACTGGCAAAAGGATACCGCCGATCTACCGCTAGCGTGTAGCACTGCCCGGTTTTTTCGGCCCATGCCGACGCCAGCGCAACAGCCCTGCCGCCAGGATCAGCCCCAACAGCAAGGCCGCCAGCCCGTAGAGCTCATCATAGCCAAGCAATGGCTTCTCGATGCGCAGGTAACCCTGTTCCTTGAGCAACTGCTTGAGCGCCCCGTTGGCCTGGGCCAGGCTGACCTGGCGCAGCTTGCGCACCGGGTTGGCAAAACGCCCGTCGCTGTAATCGTTGAGTGCACCCCAATAGTAGTCGGCCAAGGCGCTGTTGCCCTGGGTGCTCCAGCTTTCCTTGGCAACGCTGGCGTACTTGATACGTTCGAAGGTGTCCGGGTCGAGGCCTTCCTTGCGCAGGTGGTCGAACAGCGCTTGCATCACCTCGACCGCCTGATCGATGTCTTCGCGCTCGAGGTCGGCGTTGAGGCTGAGCAGGCCGGTGTCGCCAAAGCTTTCGCGTTGCACCGAAGGCCCGTAGGACAGCCCGTTGCGCAGGCGCAGCTGGTCGTACAGCGCCCAGTCCAGATAGTGTGAAAGCAGGTCGAGGGTGGCCTGGTGGTCGTTGTCGAGCACGGGCTCGACGAACAGCCAGTGCAGTTTGACACTATCGCCCAGCCAGCCGCGGGTCAGGTCGCGACGCTGCTCGGCAGGCTGGCTGATACTGGCCAGGTTGCGCCGTTCTTCCGGTTCCGTGGCGGGCAATTCACCGAAGGTGCGCTCCAGATAGGCCGGCAACAGGCGGTCGAGCCCGCCGACCGCGATCAGGGTCATGTTGTTGGCCGCGTACCATTTGTCACGCAAGGTTTGCACCTGCTCCAGCGTCATGTCGTCGAGGTTGGAGCGCTCGGGGCACTTCAGGCCCAGTTCGGTGGCCAGCTGGTCGCTGGCGGGGTGGCCGATGTCCTGGCGGTCCAGCCAGCGCTGCAGGTGGCCATAGTGGCCGCCATCCTCGCGCTCGATGATGCGCTTGGCGGTGGCCAGGGCTTTGGCATCGATGGGGGTATCGCGGATCACTGCCAGCAACAGGTCGAGGATCTTGCGCTGGTTGCGCGCCGGCGCTTCGATGACGAAGGTGGTGTCGGCACTGCTGGTGTAGGCATTCCACTCGCCGCCCAGCGATTGCAGGCGCTCCTCGAGGCCGCCCTCGCCGGTTTCGTCGATACCGCTGAACAGCAGGTGTTCAAGCAGGTGCGGCAGTTCTTTCTGCTCGCAATCGAAGTCATCCAGGCCGACGCCGACCACCAGGCGAATGGCCACATGGTCACGCTCATAGCCGTTTTTCAGGATGACCTGCAGACCATTGGGCAACAGGTAACCTTCAACCCGCGAGCGGTCGAGGGCGAATGAGGGCAGGCTGCAGATCAGCAGGCAAACGAACATCAGGCAACGCATGGGCGAGCTTGGGTCCTCAGATAGGCTAAATCACGGCAGACGGGCTTCGTCCGGCACGCTGTCGAGCATCAGCCCGCCGGTGTCCGAGCCGCCCAGTACCACATAGGCACTGCTACAGAACAAAGAGTTCAACCGTTTCATGTCGGCGATCAGCTCCAAGTGTAGCGAACTGGTCTCGATACTTTGCACCACCTTGCGCTGCAGGCGGCTGACATGGGCGTGGGCAAGGCGCCGTTCCTGGGCGCGGAAGCGGCGTTTTTCCCGCAGTAGCAAGCGCGCGCTTTGCGGGTCGGCACTGAGAAACACCGACAGGCCAAGGCGCAGGTTGGCCAGCAGCTGCTCCTGCAGGCCGGTCAGCTCGTCCAGGCCCACCTGGGAAAACTCCCGGCGCTGGCTGGTCTTTTGCTGCTGGACCTTGCGCAGCATGCGCTCGATCAGGTCGCAGGCCAGCTTCAGGTTGATCGCCAGTTCGATGATTTCTGCCCAGCGGCGGTTGTCCTGTTCGCTGAGGTCTTCGCGCGTCATCTGCGCCAGGTACAGCTTGATCGCGCTATACAGGGCTTCGGCGTCCTCGCCCAAGGCGCGCACCTGCTGCGGCAGGGCGGCCTGGGTGCCGCGCAGGGCTGCGAGCATGGCTTCGAGCAAACTGTCGACGATATCGCCCAGGCGCAAGGTCTCGCGCGATGCGTTGGCCAGCGCCAGGCTGGGGGTTTCCAGCGCCGAGGTGTCGAGGTGGCGTGGGCGTATCTGGCCGTTGCCGTTTTCCCGTTCGGGCAACAGCGTGTTGCATAGCCGGCCCATCGGTTTGACCGTGGGCAGCATGATCAGGCAACGCAGCGTGTTGTAAAGCAGGTGGAAGCCGATGACCAGTTCCTGGGCGCTGAAGCTCAGCGAGTCCATCCAGCCCACCAGCGGGTGCAATACCGGGATGATCAGCAACAGGCCGATCAGCTTGTACAGCAGGCTGCCCAGGGCCACCCGACGCCCGGCGGCGTTCTGCATGCTGGTGCTGATGAAAGCCAGCAGCCCGCTGCCGATATTGGCGCCAACCACCAGGCCGATGGCCACCGGCAGGCTGATCACTTCGGCCCCGGCCAGTGTCGCGGTGAGCAGTACGGCGGCCAGGCTGGAATAGGAAATCATGGCGAACAACGCACCGACCAGGGCGTCGAGCAGGATGTCGCCGGTCAGCGAAGCAAACAGCACTTTCACGCCTTGGGCGTGGGTGATCGGCGTAGCTGCCTGCACGATCAGCTCAAGTGCCAGGATGATCAGGCCAAGCCCGATGCCTACCCTGCCCAGCTGACCGGCCCGCGTCTGTTTGCGCGAAAGGAAGAAGATCACACCGAGGAAGATCAGCAGCGGCGATAGCCAGGACAGGTCCAGGGTCAGTACCCGGGCCATCAGCGCCGTACCCACATCGGCGCCGAGCATGATCGCCAGTGCCGGGGTCATGGCCATCAGGCCCTGGCCGACGAACGAAGTGACCAGCATGGCGGTGGCGTTGCTGCTTTGCACCATGGCCGTGACCAGAATGCCGGCGACGAACGCCAACGGCCGCTTGTTCATGTTCTGGCCGATGATACGCCGCAGGCTCGAGCCGAATACGCGGAGGATGCCGGTACGTACGATGTGGGTGCCCCAGACCAGAAGCGTAACGGCCGAGAGCAGGTTGAGCAGGGTCAGCATGGTGACGGCCCCCTGTTGCAGTGGCCCCAGCGGACCAAGAGACGAAGCGTGAGCGTTCGAAGAATTTTCAGTGCTCACTCAAAGCTTTAGTTGTTTTGCGCAGCTGTCGCCAGCTTCGCATGGCTGCCATTTATTTGAAACACATCGGAAATGAATGATTTCTGTGCTGGCCTTTTCGCGGGTAAACCCGCTCCCACAGGATCACTACAGCCTCAGGAGCTGCGGGAAGCGGGTTTACCCGCGAAGAGGCAGGCACAGTAAAAGCTGCATTCCAGTCATTCAAAAATGAAAAAGGGCCCTGCGAAGGGCCCTTGGTGTCCTGCACTTCCTGATCTTATTGACCCGGAATATCCTTGCGCAGTTTCACCGGCTCATGCTCTTTGCCTTCCTTGCGGGCCAGCGCCGTGCGCATGCGGATGTTGATGGCTTCCACCGCCAGCGAGAACGCCATGGCGAAGTAGACGTAGCCCTTCGGCACATGCACATCGAAGGATTCGGCGATCAGCACGGTACCGACCACGATCAGGAACGACAGCGCAAGCATCTTCAGCGACGGGTGCTTGTCGATGAAATTGCTGATGGCGCCGGCGCACAGCATCATCACCAGCACGGCCACGACGATGGCGGCGATCATCACCGGCACGTGGGAAACCATGCCCACCGCGGTGATCACCGAATCCAGCGAGAACACGATGTCGATGATGGCGATCTGGATGATGGTGTAGAAGAACTTGCCCCCGGCACCTTTCGGCTCATCGGCGTTTTCGTCCTCGCCTTCCAGGCCGTGGTAGATCTCCTGCGAGCTTTTCCACAACAGGAACAGGCCACCGAAGAACAGGATCAGGTCACGCCCGGAGATGCCCTGGCCGAGCACCACGAACAGGTCGGCGGTCAGGCGCATGACCCATGTGATCGACAGCAACAGCATGATACGGGTGACCATGGCCAGGGCTAGGCCGAAGATCCGGGTGCGCGGCTGCATGTGCTTGGGCATGCGGCTGACCAGAATCGAGATCATGATGATGTTGTCGATACCGAGAACGATCTCAAGCGCAGTGAGGGTAAAAAAGGCAACCCAGATTTCCGGGCTGGTCAGCCATTCCATGTGTTTTCCTTCGAACGGTAAAGGCGACGCGCCCTGGGTTGGGCGCGTCGCGTTGTTAACACGCGTAAATTAAAGACTACTGAACAGCGGGAAAATGCCCATCAGCAGTGCGGCGAGCATTATGCACAGGCACACCAGCACTGCCCACTTCAAGGTGAAGCGCTGATGATCGCCGAACTCGATGCCGGCCAGGGCCACCAGCAGGTAGGTGGAGGGTACCAAGGGGCTGAGCAGGTGTATCGGCTGCCCGACGATCGACGCCCGGGCCATTTCCACCGGGCTGATGCCGTAGTGGCTGGCAGCCTCGGCCAGCACCGGCAGGACCCCGTAGTAGAAGGCGTCGTTGGACATGAAGAAGGTGAACGGCATGCTCACGATCGCGGTGATCACCGCCAGGTACGGGCCCAGCGCCTCGGGGATGACCGCCAGCAGGCTCTTGGACATGGCGTCGACCATGCCGGTGCCCGACAGGATGCCGGTGAAGATGCCGGCGGCGAAGATCAGCCCCGTTACCGCCAGCACGCTGCCGGCGTGGGCGGCGATGCGGTCCTTCTGCTGTTGCAGGCATGGGTAGTTGACGATCATGGCGATGCTGAAGGCGATCATGAACAGCACCGGCAGCGGCAGAACCCCGGCAATCAGCGCGGCCATCAAGGCAGCGGTCAGGGCGCCGTTGAAGTACAGCAGCTTTGGCCGGCGGGCGTCCGGGTACTGCGAAACAGTGATTTCGCTGTGGTCGATGTCGTCGGTCGGCAGGTGCAGCTCGCCCAGGCGGGCACGCTCGCGCTTGCCGTACAGATAGGCGATGGCCAGGATCGCCAGCACGCCGAACAGCATGGCCGGGATCATCGGCACGAAGATGTCCGACGGGTCCACATGCAGGGCGCTGGCGGCGCGGGCGGTCGGGCCGCCCCAAGGGGTCATGTTCATCACCCCGCCGGCGAGGATGATCAGGCCGGCCATGATCCGCGGGCTCATGCCCAGGCGGCTGTACATCGGCAGCATGGCCGCGCAGCAGATCATGTAGGTGGTGGCGCCGTCACCGTCGAGCGAAACCACCAGGGCCAGTACTGCGGTGCCGACGGAGACTTTCAGCGGGTCGCCCTTGACCAGCTTGAGGATCTTGCGCACGGCCGGGTCGAACAGGCCGGAGTCGATCATCAGGGCGAAGTAGAGGATGGCGAACATCAGCATCACGCCGGTAGGCGCGAGCTTGCTGATGCCCTCGAGCATCATCGGGCCGATCTTGGCGGAAAAACCGCCGAACAGGGCGAACAGGATCGGTACCAGGATCAGCGCGATCAAGGCCGACAGGCGCTTGGTCATGATCAGGTACATGAAGGTGATGACCATGGCAAAGCCGAGGAAGGTCAGCATGGCAATACTCCAGGCGTGGCGCGGCGAAAGGAAAGTCGATTCGGGCGGATCAGCGCGTTTGGCGCTGCGCGGGGAGCATGCGGAGTGGGGTTACGAAAAGGCGGGCACAGGAATACATCAGAATCACCATTGTTGTTGTTGATTGGGCCGGGCGCGGTGGTAACCGGGTGCCCTGGCTGACCGGTCTTGTGCCGGTAGTGGGGGCTATCCTATGAGGGCAAGCTTTCAGCCAGCTTTCGCCGAAGCAAAGGCGACGAGAGGTAGGTGATGCAGGATGTGACCGAAGGCGGCTGCCATTGCGGCGCCTTGCGTTATCAACTGGTGGGCGACCTTGGCGACGTTGCGCACTGCCATTGTTCGATCTGCCGGCGGGTCAGCGGCGGGCTGGTGGTGACCTGGCTCACCCTGCCGCGCGCTGGGTTTCGCTGGCTGGCGGGCGAGCCGCGCTGCTATGTGGCGCCGAGCAGTTGCAGCCGGTACTTCTGCGGGCATTGTGGGGCGCATGTGGCGCTGGTGACCACGCACAGCCCCGACACAGTGGATGTGACAGTGGCGACGCTGGACCACCCGGAGCAGGTGCGGGCCGACCGGCATATCTGGGTAGGCAGCCGGTTGCCCTGGTTGCATCTGGATGAGGATTTGCCAGAAGAGGATGGGGAAAGCCTGTAGGGGACTGTTGGCGCTGCTGGCCCTATCGCCGGCAAGCCAGCTCCCACAGGATCACCACAGGCTTGAAGGTGGGGGGATACCTGTGGGAGCTGGCTTGCTGGCGATAGGGCCGGTGCAGCCAGCATCACAACTGCAGACCACCGGCAGCCTTGTGCAGCGCACGCAAATGCTCGCCGATCTGCTTCACATTGGCCTCGACGGCAGCGATTTCCCTGGCCCGCGAGGGTTCCAGCAGCGCCCTCACCTCTTTGTCCAGGCTGGTGCTCAAGCGCAACAGTTGCGCCTGGCGCTCACTGCTCACCTGCTCCAGGTGCTTGCGCTCCTGCGGCTGCGGCAGCCCGTAGCCCTTGGCATCGAGCAACTCGGCCGGGCGGCTGAGGAAACCGCTGTTGGCGAGCATCTGCCTGAGCGTGGCATCGGCCTTGCTGACGCTGCCATCGTTCAGGGCGGCGGCGTTCAGGTAGCGCTGCTTGACTTCATCCTGGGCCAGCAACAGTTGCCGGCGCAAGCTGGCCTGCTCCAGCAGCAGCAAGGCAGCGCTGGTGCGCAGGTCGGCCTGGGCGAACCAGCCGCGCCGCTGCTCGGCGTCCAGCGCCAGCCAGTCTTCGACCTTGTCCTGCTTGATCGGCAGCTGTTTCCTTAACACTTCGAACATGGCCTGGTAGCGGTCGCGGTAGGAGTCGAAGCGATAACCGAGGCGCAGCGCCTCCTTTGGGTCGTCGAGCACGCTGGTATCAGCCAGCCCCCTGCCCTTGAGCACTGCCAGCAGCCCATTGGGCATGATGCTGTCGAGGTCGTTCAGGTGCGGGTTGGCGGTACCGCTGCGCAGCAGTTTCAACGATTCCACTGCGCAGTTGTTGGACAGGAACCAGTAATTGCCATCGTAACTCCAGTGCATTTCCACGGCCTGGCGCACCAGGTTCTCGATTTCCTCGCGGCTGAGCCGCAAGGGCACCGAGGCCAGGCTGCGCAGCTCGGTCTTGGTGTATTCGTCGATTACCTGGCCCAGTGGCAGTACGAACAGCCTCGACGGGTAAGCACCGACCAGGCCGTCCCAGCTGGAAAGCTGAACGTCGTTGACGAAGGCGCGGTAGGACAGCACCAGGCTCTGGTCTAGGTCCAGCCGGCAATCCGGCCCGCGTGGGCGGCCCGGCTTGCAGATCACCAGGCGCAGCATGCTGTGGCCCCAGCGGCTGACCAGGTTCTGGTTGGCTTCGGCCAACAGGTAATCCACTTCATAGACCCGCTCGGGGTCGATTTCGCCGAGCGGCTGGCGGGCGAAGTCGCTGCCAGCATTGATGAATGGCAGGCCGTTGGCGCATCTGTCCTGCTGCGGCGCCCAGCCGAAGTGCTCACGCAGATACTGGTTCAGCGCCGGGCGGCGGCAACCGTAGCTTGGGTCCAGGAGGAAATACTCCATGTTGACCGCGATGTACTCCTTCGGGCTGCTGAGTTCATAGCTGTCGGGGCTGCGCACGAACTGGCGGTTGTGCTGCTCGCGCTCGCCGCGCCGGCCCACGTACTGTGGCCAGCCGGCCAGGTCGAGCAGGCGCGGGTCGTCGCTGAGGGTGAAGCGACGCTCGGCCTGGCCACGGCATGCCTCCGGGAGCCCCACCTTGCCCAACGTGCCTTGCTGGCGCTTGCAGCGGGCAATCAATGCGTTTTCGGCGCTCGGCCAAAGCCGGGCGCGGTCGTAAATATGGGTAAGCTCGTGCAGCACGGTGGCAAGCAGTTCTTCACGTACCGTGCCATGCGGGCGCTGGGTGCGCTCGGTAGCGGCGCTGCCATCGGTGAGGCTGGGCAGCAGCCGGCGGTTGAGCTCGAGGGTGGACACCAGCGATGCCTGGCCATAGGCGTCGGCCGGCATGCTGTCGCTCCAGCTGACCCGTACGCGGCGGTTCAGCTGTTGCTTGAAGCGGGGGGGCAGCTTGCCCAGGGCCTCGTCAAGCAAGGCCTGGGTAGCTTGGGCCTGTTGCCCGTCAAGGCCGGATGCCTGCAGTTCGAGCTGCAGGTCGGCCAAGGCAGGCGTGCCGAGCAGCGTCAGGGCGCAGCCGAGCAGCCAGGCGCGCACGCGGTTCACAGTGCGAGGATGGCTTCGGCCAGTACCTGATCGCTGGCGTCGCGCGCTTGCGGTACGCGCTCGCGCAGGGTGGTGAACGCTGCCTCGAGCTGGGCGCCGCGGATGTCACCGTTACTGGCGACGAAACTGGCGGCGTCATCGTGGGCTTCGCGGACCACTTTGGAATCACGGATCGAAGTGGTGGTGTCAGAGGTGAAATCGATCGAACGGCCAAAGGCCCGCACGATGATGTTGCTGGTGGCCACCAGGGTCTGTGCCTGGGCCAGGTCGGCCAGTAGCAGCATGCCGAGGGTAGCGGCAATCAGCGGTTTACGCATGGAGCATCTCCGAAAAATACAGGGAGTCGGGTGTAGTTATTGGACGAGAATTGCCTGCGCCAGTTCCAGGTCGCCGACGCTATGCCGTGCGCAAGTGTGGCGTAATGATTCCAGCGCTGCTTCCAGCCGCGCACCGCGGATCTGCCCGTCGCTGGCGACGAAGGCAGCGGCGTCGTCGCGGGCCTGGCGGACCAGTTTGCGGTCGAACGGTGCGCTGGTGACCTGGCTGGTGACATAGCCGGTGATGACCAGGCCTTGGGTGGTGGTATCCATGGCATGGGCGCTGGCCATGCCAACAACGGCAAACAGTAACGGCAACAGATAACGCATGGGCTCTACGACAGCTGGAAACATGGACGGCAAACGTCGGCACCGCTGTGCTGGTGGTGACCAGCACAGCTGAACGGTTCAGCGGCGGTCAGATCGCCAGGATGGCCTGGGCCAGTTGCGCATCGCTGGCTTGCAGGGCTGGCATCTGCGCGCGGATGTGCCGCAAAGCGCTTTCCAGCTTGGCGCCGCGGATATCGCCCTGGCTACCAACGAAGCTGGCGGCGTCGTCACGGGCGGCCTGGACGATCTTGTCATCACGGAACGAAGAGGAAATGTCAGAGGTGGCATCAGTGGACGCGGCCACCGCGCCAACGACCGCGTCAGTGGTGACAACGAAGCTGGTGGCGTTTGCGGTGCCGGCCAGGCTCAGCATCAAGGCGGCGCCGATCAGGTATTTACGAGACATGATGGTGGACTCTTGGACTAGGGTCGGGTGGTTCTGCTTTATCGGACGCTCGCACAGCTCGTCGCGGTACTTTTCAACAGCGGTTCTACCAGACTGTTAAGCCAAGCGTATCACGCGCCGGTGTTTCTGGATGTTAATGAACAGTGCGCCGCGCAACTGTTATGGTAGCTTTTAGATAATGTTAAAACTGTACCTGTTGCTCGGCCAACCCCTCTGCCATGCGGCATCCAAACAAAAAACCCGTCGCAGTTACCTGCGACGGGTTTCGGAAATTCGCGGTGCCGGCCGAAGCCGGCAAGCCGGAGCTTAGCGCCAGAATGGCTTGCTCAGCTCTTCGTAACGCTGCGACTCGCTGATACCGGCGTCGGCCAGCAGGCGGGCATCCAGGCGAGCCAGTTGACGGCGGCTGGCCATGCGGCGCTGCCACAGCAGCAGGGTAGACAGGGCGCGCAGCGGCAGCGAAGTGTTGGACTGCTGGGCGTTGCTTTCGAAAACCAGACCGGAACTGAGGGTACGTTCCATGATGCTTCATCCTTCCGCTTATGGCGGGATTAGGTAGTGATTTAACTGATGCCAATGATCCTCCTCTGTCGTCCATAACAGTAGATACAGTTCAGTGGAAAGACGATGGCTCAGTTAACTGTGTAACCCTACTGTTGCACTCGAAATAGGCGAAACTGTACCGGTCCGCACCTATTTGGTGCAATTTGGCTTTGGTGCAAGGTTTGGCCAAGCGTGAGGATGTGAAATAACCGGTACAGTAGTACAATTTTTTCGCCGTAAACTGCGAGGTATCGGGATAGCAGGGTTTGACTGTTAGGGCCCTTTCGCGGGCTTGCCCGCTCCCACAGGTTTTGTGCAGTTCTCAAGGTCTACGTAGGGGGAGCGGGACGCCGCGAAGAGGCCGGAACGGCGGAAGCAGGGCCGCCGTTCCGTGTCGCCGCTGGATCAGCCAGCCAGCATGCGACCGGTTTCTTCCAGGTTCTCGTGCCAGCTCAGGGCTTCACGCAGGATGTGCGGGGTGTGGCCGCCACGCTGGCAGGCGCGATCGAAGTAGTCGTTCAGCGCCGCGCGGTAGTCCGGGTGCACGCAGTTGTCGATGATCGCCCGCGCCCGCTCGCGCGGCGCCAGGCCACGCAGGTCGGCCAGGCCTTGCTCGGTGACCAGGATGTCCACATCGTGCTCGGTGTGGTCGACATGGCTGACCATCGGCACCACGCTGGAAATCGCGCCACCTTTGGCGATCGACTTGGTGACGAACACCGCCAGGTGAGCGTTGCGGGCAAAGTCACCTGAGCCGCCGATGCCGTTCATCATCCGGGTGCCGCAGACATGGGTGGAGTTGACGTTGCCGTAGATGTCGAACTCCAGCGCGGTATTGATACCGATGATGCCCAGGCGACGCACTACTTCCGGGTGGTTGGAAATTTCCTGCGGGCGCAGCACCAGCTTGTCCTTGTAACGCTCCAGGTTGCCGAACACGTCGGCGTTGCGACGGGTCGACAAGGTGATCGAGCTGCCCGAAGCAAAGCTCAGCTTGCCGGCGTCGATCAAGTCGAAGGTGGAGTCCTGCAGGACTTCGGAATACATGGTCAGGTCTTCGAACGGCGACTCGATCAGGCCGCACATCACCGCATTGGCGATGCTGCCGATACCGGCCTGCAGCGGGCCGAGCCTGTTGGTCATGCGGCCAGCTTCGACTTCTTTCTTGAGGAAGTTGATCAGGTGGTCGGCGATGCCCTGGGTTTCGTCATCTGGCGGCAGCACGGTGGACGGCGAGTCTGGCTGGTCGCTGATGACGATGCCGACGATCTTGGCTGGGTCGATCGGGATGGCGGTACTGCCGATACGGTCGTCGACCTTGACCAGCGGGATTGGCGTGCGGGTCGGGCGGTAGGTCGGGATATAGATGTCGTGCAGGCCTTCGAGGTTGGTGTTGTGCGAGAGGTTGATCTCGACAATCACCTGCTTGGCGAAGATCGCGAAGCTGGCCGAGTTGCCCACCGAGGTGGTTGGCACGATGTGGCCTTGCTCGGTGATGGCCACGGCTTCGATGACCGCGATGTCCGGCAGCTTCAGCTGCTGGTTGCGCAGTTGCTCGACGGTTTCCGACAGGTGCTGGTCGATGAACATCACCTGGCCGTCGTTGATGGCCTTGCGCAGGGTACTGTCGACCTGGAACGGCATGCGGCGCGCCAGCACACCGGCCTCGGTCAGTTGCTTGTCCAGGTCGTTGCCCAGGCTGGCACCGGTCATCAGGCTGATTTTCAGCGGCGATTGCTTGGCACGTTCGGCCAGTGCATGTGGTACGGCCTTGGCTTCGCCGGCGCGGGTGAAACCGCTCATGCCAACGGTCATGCCGTCCTCGATCAGACCAGCGGCATCAGCCGCACTCATTACCTTGCTGTGCAGGGAGGACAAGCGGATACGATCACGGTACATGGATTGTTATCTCGGGCTACTGAAACTACTGCAGCGCAGTCTAGAGACTTCACCCGTTGCCGTCCCGCGACCATGGTCGTATGAGAAGCCTTGGAATAGAGCCGTTGATCCGGATCAATAAAAGAAAAGCCCCGGCAGATTCTGACCGGGGCTTCCTTTATATCTGCTTGTTTATAGCGACGGCCGTCATTCCACTGCTTTGACCATGTCTTCGATGACCTTCTTGGCGTCGCCGAACACCATCATGGTCTTGTCCAGGTAGAACAGTTCGTTGTCCAGGCCGGCATAGCCGCTGGCCATGGAGCGCTTGTTGACGATGATGGTCTTGGCCTTGAACGCTTCGAGAATCGGCATGCCGGCGATTGGCGACTTGGGGTCGTTCTTCGCGGCCGGGTTGACCACATCGTTGGCACCCAGTACCAGTACCACATCGGCCTGGCCGAACTCGGCGTTGATGTCCTCCATCTCGAACACCTGGTCGTAAGGCACCTCGGCCTCGGCCAGCAGCACGTTCATGTGCCCGGGCATGCGCCCCGCCACCGGGTGGATCGCGTACTTCACGGTCACGCCGTTGTGGGTCAGCTTCTCGGTCAGTTCCTTCAACGCGTGCTGGGCGCGAGCCACCGCCAGGCCATAGCCCGGGACGATGATGACGCTATCAGCGTTGCTGAGCAGGAAGGTCGCGTCGTCGGCCGAGCCGGATTTAACCGGGCGCTGCTCTTTCGAGCCTTGCGCCGCGCCGGCATCCGTATCGCCACCGAAGCCACCGAGGATGACGTTGAAGAACGAACGGTTCATCGCCTTGCACATGATGTACGAGAGAATGGCGCCGGACGAGCCGACCAGCGAGCCCGCAATGATCAGCATCGAGTTGTTCAGCGAGAAACCGATACCGGCCGCAGCCCAGCCCGAGTAGCTGTTGAGCATCGACACCACCACCGGCATGTCGGCGCCGCCGATCGGAATAATGATCAGCACGCCCATGATGAAGGCCAGGACCAGCATCAGGGTGAAGGCACTGTAGTGGCCAGTGAAGGTGAACAGCAGGCCCAGGGCGATGGTGGTCAGGCCGAGGATTAGGTTCAGCTTGTGCTGACCGGCGAACTGTACCGGTGCGCCCTGGAACAGGCGGAACTTGTACTTGCCCGACAGCTTGCCGAAGGCGATCACCGAACCGGAGAAGGTGATGGCACCGATGGCCGCACCGAGGAACAGCTCCAGGCGGTTGCCGGTGGGGATCGGGTCGCTCATGGCGGCCACGATGCCCATCGATTGCGGTTCGAGGACTGCGGCAATGGCGATGAACACCGCAGCCAGGCCGATCATGCTGTGCATGAAGGCGACCAGCTCCGGCATCTTGGTCATCTCGACGCGCTTGGCCATGATCGAGCCGGCGCTGCCACCGACCAGCAGGCCGACAATCACATAGCCGATGCCGGCGGTAGCCAGCTCAGCTCCGAGCTTGTAGATGAGGCCGACCGTGGTGAGGATCGCGAGCCCCATGCCGATCATGCCGAACAGGTTGCCGCGCCGCGAAGTGGTCGGGTGCGACAGGCCCTTGAGCGCCTGGATGAAGCACACCGAGGCGACGAGGTAGAGGAGCGTTACCAGATTCATGCTCATGCTTACTTCTGCGCCTCGTTCTTGGTTTTCTTCTTGAACATCTCAAGCATGCGGCGGGTGACCAGGAAGCCACCGAACACGTTGACCGCGGCCAGCGCCACCGCCAGGGTGCCCATCACCTTGCCGGCCGGGGTCACGGTCAGGGCCGCAGCCAGCATGGCGCCGACGATGACGATGGCGGAGATGGCGTTGGTTACAGCCATCAGTGGCGTGTGCAGCGCCGGGGTGACGTTCCACACCACGTGGTAGCCCACATAGATGGCCAGCACGAAGATGATCAGGTTGTAGATGCCATGGGAAATCAGCATGTCTTCCATTGTCGTGCTCCTTAGCCGTTCTTGCGGACGACCTGGCCATCACGGCACATCAGGCAGGCCGCGACGATGTCGTCTTCGAGGTTGATGACCAGCGCGCCGTCCTTGTCGAACAGCAGCTTCATGAAGTCCAGCAGGTTGCGTGCGTACAGTGCCGAGGCATCGGCGCCTACCTGGGCCGGCAGGTTGGTCGGGCCGACGATGATCACCCCGTTCTCCTGCACCACCTGGTCGGCGACGGTCAGCGGGCAGTTGCCGCCCTGGGCTGCCGCAAGGTCGATGACCACCGAGCCGGGCTTCATCTGCGCGACGGTTTCGGCGCTGAGCAAAGTCGGTGCCTTGCGCCCTGGGATCAGCGCAGTGGTGATGACGATATCCGCCTGTTTGGCGCGCTCGTGCACGGCCTGGGCCTGGCGTTGCATCCAGCTGGCCGGCATCGGCCGGGCGTAACCGCCCACGCCTTCGGCGCATTCGCGTTCTTCATCGGTTTCGTAGGGCACATCGATGAACTTGGCGCCCAGCGACTCGATCTGCTCCTTCACGGCCGGGCGTACGTCGGACGCCTCGATCACTGCGCCCAGGCGTTTGGCCGTGGCAATGGCCTGCAGGCCGGCAACCCCTGCGCCCAGAATCAGCACGCGTGCGGCTTTCACCGTACCGGCAGCGGTCATCAGCATGGGCATGAAGCGTGGGTAGTGATGGGCAGCCAGCAACACCGCCTTGTAACCGGCGATGTTGGCTTGCGACGACAGCACATCCAGGCTTTGAGCCCGCGAGGTGCGCGGCGCGGCTTCGAGGGCGAACGCGGTAATGCCGCGCTCGGCCATCTTGCCGATCAGCTCGCTGTTGAAGGGGTTGAGCATGCCGACCAGGAGGCTGCCACTGTTGATCAGGGCCAGTTCCTGGTCGTTGGGGGCGACCACTTTGAGCACCAATTGGGCGCCATAGGCATCGGCTGCGCTTCCCAGGGAAGCGCCCACGGCCTCGTAGGCACTGTCCGGAATGCTGGCGTTCAGCCCTGCCCCCCGTTGGACGGTGACCTGATGGCCCTGGCCAATCAGTTTCTTGATCGTTTCCGGGGTCGCAGCGACCCTTGTCTCACCGGTCTGCGTCTCGAGAGGAACACCAATGTGCACGACTATTTCTCCTGCGGTGACCTTTTGTCTTTGTAAAAGCCAGCACACTTCGGATGGTGTGCTGGGGCGGCTGTGGAGCGCCGACCCGCCGAATCCCGAGCGGGCGAAGCATTTTGCAGACGAAGCCAGGGGCCTTCAACCCGTTCTGGAGCGAAACGAAGTCAAAACTACAAGTCACCCTGTGACCGTATGTCGCAACGGGCAGGCTGCGACCTGTCAAACACAGGGTATTCGCAGATCAGAAGAAAAAAACAAATTTTTTTCGCTCAGTTCGTCCATGGTTTTGTGAATGTCGCAAAATAGCCCGCAAAGCCGCGCCGTAAGCAGGGTGGAGGCGGATTTTATCTTTGCATAACAGTTTGCATAGATGCGACAAATACATATATCTGTAGGTGTTTAAAATAATTGACTACGAAGTCAGTTTCTTCGCTTGATCAGACTCTCGAGGTGTATGCCTGGGCCTGGCTCACCAGCCAGTCACGGAAGGCGCGCAGTGAAGCCGATTCGACCTTGCGCTCCGGAATCATCAGATAGTAGGCCTTGTCACTGCTCAGGGCATGCCTGTTAGCGACCACCAACCTACCCTCCTCCAACTCCCGCTGGATCAGGAACGGCGGAATCAGCGCGATGCCCATTTCATGCATGGCCGCTTGGGCGAGCATCGAGAATAGTTCATAGCGCGGGCCTGTCATGTCGCGCTCGACAGCCATGCCGCCGCTGCCAAACCACTGCCGCCAGGCATAGGGGCGCGTGCTTTGTTGCAGCAATGGCAGCTGTGCAATGCGCTGTGCGTCGAGCAGGCTCTGCCCGCCGAGCAGCGTCGGGCTGCACACAGGTACCGGGTTCTCCCCCATCAGCCGGTGCGACTGGGTACCCGACCAGTCGGCATCGCCGAAGTAGATGGCTGCGTCGAAGGCCGTGTCGGCAAACAGGAATGGCCGTGTGCGGTTGGTGAGGTTGACCGTGACTTCCGGGTGTCGCTGCTGGAAGTCCTTGAGCCGTGGCAGCAGCCACTGGGTGCCAAAGGTGGGCACTACCGCCAGCTCGATCACGTTGGCGCCCTGCTGGCGCATCACCGACAAGGTATCGCGCTCTACCGCGTCCAGTTGCGCGGCCACCTGGCGGCTGTAGGACAGGCCGGCTTCGGTCAGCTTCACGCCACGGCGCGAGCGGCGGAACAGTTCCACATTAAGGAAGGCCTCCAGGCCAGCGATCTGCCGACAGACGGCACCTTGGGTCAGGGCGAGTTCCTGGGCGGCCTTGGTAAAGCTTTCGTGGCGCGCCGCCGCCTCGAAGCAGACCAGGGCGGCAGTACTGGGAATCTTGCGGCGCATGTACGTCAACCTCACTCGTAAGGCTATCTATATGGCGTTTTAGTGGTTTACGGAGTGAGAAATTATCACTTAGTGGTGCGCAATACTCGTTTGTCCCGACGGCCGATCAGGCCTAGGCTCAAAGGCACTAGAAACAGCCCCTTATTTCGAGGATTCGCTCATGGCCGGTAAAGCAAGCTTCAACTGGATCGACCCGCTGCTGCTCGATCAGCAGCTCACTGAAGAAGAGCGCATGGTGCGTGACAGCGCTTATCAGTTCGCCCAGGACAAGCTGGCTCCGCGGGTGCTCGAGGCCTTCCGTCATGAGCAGACCGACCCTGCGATCTTCCGCGAAATGGGTGAGGTCGGGTTGCTGGGCGCCACCATCCCCGAGCAATACGGCGGCAGTGGCCTGAACTACGTGTGCTACGGGCTGATTGCTCGCGAGGTGGAGCGTATCGACTCGGGTTATCGCTCGATGATGAGCGTGCAGTCGTCGCTGGTGATGGTGCCTATCAATGAATTCGGTACCGAAGCTCAAAAGCAGAAGTACCTGCCCAAGCTGGCCAGTGGCGAGTGGATCGGGTGCTTCGGCCTGACCGAGCCTAACCATGGCTCCGACCCGGGCTCGATGATTACCCGTGCCCGCAAGGTCGACGGCGGCTACCGTCTGACCGGCAGCAAGATGTGGATCACCAACAGCCCGATCGCCGATGTATTCGTGGTATGGGCCAAGGATGATGCCGGTGATATCCGCGGCTTCGTTCTGGAAAAGGGCTGGGAAGGCCTCAGCGCACCGGCGATTCATGGCAAGGTCGGCCTGCGCGCGTCGATCACCGGTGAAATCGTCATGGACAACGTGTTCGTGCCGGAAGAAAACATTTTCCCCGATGTGCGCGGCCTCAAAGGCCCGTTCACCTGCCTGAATTCGGCTCGCTATGGCATTTCCTGGGGGGCGCTGGGTGCCGCCGAAGCCTGCTGGCATACCGCGCGCCAGTACACCCTGGACCGTCAGCAGTTCGGTCGCCCGCTGGCGGCCAACCAGTTGATCCAGAAGAAGCTGGCCGATATGCAGACCGAGATCACCCTGGCGCTGCAGGGCTGCCTGCGCCTGGGGCGGATGAAGGACGAGGGCACGGCTGCGGTGGAGATCACTTCGATCATGAAGCGCAACTCCTGCGGCAAGGCGTTGGACATTGCCCGCATGGCGCGTGACATGCTGGGCGGCAATGGTATCTCCGACGAGTTCGGCGTGGCCCGTCATCTGGTCAACCTGGAGGTGGTCAATACCTATGAAGGTACTCACGATGTGCATGCCCTGATCCTGGGGCGTGCGCAGACCGGTATCCAGGCCTTCTATTAATAAGGAGCCAGCCCATGGGCGCGTTATCACATCTGCGGGTGCTGGACCTTTCGCGCGTGCTGGCCGGCCCATGGTCGGGCCAGATCCTCGCTGACCTTGGTGCTGACGTGATCAAGGTCGAGCGCCCTGGCAGTGGTGACGACACCCGCTCGTGGGGGCCGCCGTTCCTCAGGGATGCCGAGGGCGAAAACACCAGCGAGGCAGCCTATTACCTGTCCGCCAACCGCAACAAGCGCTCGGTGACCATCGACTTCACGCAGGCCGAAGGCCAGCGCCTGGTGCGAGAGCTGGCGGCGAGGTCCGATATCGTCATCGAGAACTTCAAGGTGGGCGGGCTGGCTGCCTATGGCCTCGACTACCAGAGCCTGAAAGCGCTGAACCCACGGCTTATCTATTGCTCCATCACCGGCTTCGGCCAGACCGGGCCTTATGCCAAGCGCGCGGGTTATGACTTCATGATCCAAGGGTTGGGCGGGCTGATGAGCCTGACCGGTCGCCCGGAGGGTGAAGAAGGTGCGGGCCCGGTCAAGGTGGGGGTGGCGTTGACCGACATCCTTACCGGCCTGTATTCCACGGTAGCGATTCTGGCTGCCCTTGCTCATCGGGATCAGACCGGGGTCGGCCAGCATGTCGACATGGCGTTGCTCGATGTTCAGGTGGCTTGCCTGGCAAACCAGGCGATGAATTACCTCACCACGGGCAACCCACCTCGCCGCCTGGGTAATGCGCATCCCAATATCGTGCCTTATCAGGATTTTCCCACGGCAGATGGCGATTTCATTCTTACGGTGGGTAACGACAGCCAGTTCCGCAAGTTCGCTGAGGTGGCCGGGCAGCCACAGTGGGCGGACGATCCGCGCTTCGTGACCAACAAGCTGCGGGTGGCCAACCGGGCCGAGCTGATCCCGTTGATCCGCCAGGCGACGGTGTTCAAGACCACGGCCGAGTGGGTGACTCAGCTGGAAGCCGCTGGGGTGCCGTGCGGGCCTATCAATGACTTGGCGCAGATGTTCCAGGACCCGCAGGTGTTGGCGCGTGGATTGGCGGTGAGCATTCCGCATCCGCTGGCCGGGAGCGTGCCGCAGGTGGCCAGCCCGATTCGGTTGTCGGAGACACCGGTGGAGTACCGTCGCGCGCCGCCGCTGCTGGGTGAGCACACCGAGGCGGTGCTGGAGGATGTGTTGGGGCTGGATGCCGACGAGGTGCAACGGCTACGTCATGCTGGCGTGCTTTGAAGGCGTGCGGTTTCGATGAAAAGCGGGGAGGCCCTCCGGGCTCCCCGCCTTGTTTTTTAGCGATATTAAGGTTTGTTTAAAATAAAGATTTAAGGGGGTTAGAATAGCCGTATTATTGGCCCCCCATCCACGGGCA
>NZ_PUQD01000002.1 GCF_003331055.1 Pseudomonas sp. AFG_SD02_1510_Pfu_092
GGTGGGCGGGCCCCCCCCCCCCCCCCCCCCCCCCCCCGCCCGGGCCCCCTGTTTTTACGTTGGGGGGGGGGCCACCCCCGCGAAGAAGGCAACACGAATGCCAGCAAAAAGCCGACCCTGAGGTCGGCTTTTTTGTACCGCTCAGGCCATCAACCGGCCCGGCGCAACAACCACACCCCCGCCAGCGCACAGATGCCCGCCGGAATCACCACCGCCAGCAGCGGCGGGAAGCCGAACACCTGGCTCGACGGCCCCAGCAGGTCCTGGGCGATGCGGAACACGAAGCCCACCAGCACACCGGTGAACACGCGCTGGCCGAGCGTCACCGAACGCAGCGGGCCGAAGATGAAGGAAATCGCCATCAGCACCAGCGCTGCAGTCACCAGCGGCTGCAGCACCTTGGTCCAGAACGCCAGCCAGTAGCGGGCATTGTTCAGGCCCTGGTCGGACAGGTAATGGATGTAGTCCCACAGCCCGGTGATCGACAGCGACTCCGGCGCCAGTATCACGGTATTGAGCAGTTGCGGCGTGAGCGATACGTCCCAGCGCTCCTGCGGCGCGCTCACCACTTCGGTGTGGTCACCCCGGAAGAAGGTGGTGCGCACATCGGCGAGCAGCCAGTGGTCAGCCTGGTACTGCGCACGGCGCGCGAAACTCGAGGTGATGATCTTGCGCTCGCTGTCGAACCGGTAGCGGGTCACCCCCAGCAGCAAGCCGTTGGGCTGCACGGCGTTGATGTGCACGTATTCCTCGCCCTGGCGGTGCCACATGCCACGCTTGGAGCTTTGTGCCTCACCGCCGCCCTGGGCCAGGGAACGGTCGGCCTGGGCCTTGTTCTCGGTCACCGGCGCCACGTACTCGCCGATCAGCAGACCGACCAGCATCAGCAACAGCATCGGTTTCATCACCGCCCAGACGATGCGGCCGATGGAAACCCCGGCAGCGCGCATGATGGTCAGCTCGCTGCTGCTGGCCAGGGCACCCAGGCCGATCAGGCAGCCGATCAGGGCGGCCATCGGCAGCATTTCGTAAAGCCGCCGCGGTGCTGTCAGCAGGACGAAGTTGCCCGCCTCCATCACCGTGTAGGTATCGCTCAGGTCGCTCATCTCGTCGATGAAGGCGAACAGCGAAGCCAGGCCGAGGATGATCCCCAGCACGGCAAGAATGGCCAGCAGCACGCTCTGGCCGATGTAGCGGTCGAGCTTAGCCACGGGCCACCTCCGCACGACGGGCGGCGCGCTTGAGGCGCAGCGGCTCCCAGTACATCAGGCCCAGGCCGATCAGCAGGAACAGGCCGTGGACCCACCACATGCCCAGGGCGATCGGCAATTTGCCCTTCTCGAGGGCGCCGCGTACGGAAATCAGCATTGTCAGGTAGGCCATGTACAGAAGAATCGCCGGCAGCAACTTGAGGAAGCGGCCCTGGCGCGGGTTGACCCGCGACAGTGGCACCGCCAGCAAGGTAACGATGAACACCAGGATCGGCAACGACAGCCGCCATTGCAGCTCGGCGCGCTCGCGCAGGCCCTTCTTGCCGATCAGTTCGGAGGTAGGAATGGCTTCGCGCTCGGTCACTTCCTCGCTGACTTCCGGCTTGGGCAGCAGCACGCCGTAGGTATCGTACTTGATGGCACGGTAGTCGGCCTGGCCCGGGTTGCCGTCGTAGCGGTAGCCGTTTTCCAGCACCAGGTAGCGGTTGCCGTCGGCCTGGATTTCCTGGTGGCCTTTTTCGGCGACCAGCACCGACGGGGCGCGGTCCTTGGTCTTGTCCTGGTTGAAGCGCTTCTCGGAGATGAACACCCCGGCCAGGTTGATGCGGTCGTCCGAGAGTTGTTCGGTGTAGGTCACCCGCGAGCCGTCGCGCAAGGTCTGGAAACGACCCGGTACCAGGGTGTCGAACTCGGTCAGGGCATCCTGCTGGCTGATGATCTGCTGCACCTGGGCCACGCCCAGCGGCGCCAGGCTCAGGCTCAGCCAGGCCACCAGCAGGGCGACCAGGGCGGCCGGCGCCATGGTCAGGCCCAGCAGGCGCTGCTGGCTCATGCCGGTGGCCGAGAGCACGGTCATCTCGCTTTCCAGGTACAGACGCCCGTACGCCAGGAGGATGCCGAGGAACAGCCCCAACGGCAGGATCAGCTGCAGGAAGCCCGGCATGCGGAAGCCCATGATCAGGAACAGCACGCTCGGGTCGAGCACACCCTGGGCAGCCTGGGCCAGGTACTTGATGAAGCGCCCACTCATGATGATCACCAGCAGCACGGCGCTGACGGCGCTCAAGGTCACCAGGACCTCGCGGGACAGATAACGAAAGACGATCAAACCAGACACTCCTGGGTTGTCAGGGCGGACTGCCAAGCAATGGCGCCAGACAATGACTTAGTACATCCAAGACCAATGCCGGTTCGCCAAAGGCGAACCTCCATGTAAAGTGCGCGCATTATCCTGTGATTGACCGCCCCTGTCACTTCGCCGCGCATGAAGGCGCATGACGGGGTTGTCAGCACGCTTGCCGCAGGCTCAAACTGGCAGCTTTTCCGCTGGCACGCGACGACGCGGCCAGGCCCGTCCAGAGCGCTGGAACATACAGCGCCGACTGCATCGATCATTCGGGGATCCTGACATGGAACTGGTTGTAAAAAGCGTAGCTGCTGCATCCGTAAAAACCGCCACCCTGGTCCTCCCGGTAGGTGAAAACCGCAAGCTCGGTAGCCTGGCAAAGGCCGTCGACCAGGCCAGCGAAGGTGCCATCAGTGCCGTGCTCAAGCGTGGTGACCTGGCCGGCAAGCCGGGCCAGACCTTGCTGCTGCAGAACCTCCCTGGCCTGAAGGCCGAGCGCGTGCTGCTGGTCGGCAGCGGCAAGGACGAGGCCCTGGGCGACCGCGCCTGGCGCAAACTGGTCGGCAGTATCGCCGGCGTGCTCAAAGGCTTGAACGGCAGCGACGCAGTGCTGGCGCTGGACGACATCGCGGTGAGCAACCGCGACGCCTACTACGGCAAATACCGCCTGCTGGCCGAAACCCTGCTCGACGGCGAATACGTGTTCGACCGCTTCAAGAGCCAGAAGGCCGAACCGCGCGCCCTGAAGAAAATCACCCTGCTGGCCGAAAAGGCCGGCCAGGCCGAAGTGGAACGCGCCGTCAAGCACGCCAGCGCGATCGCCACCGGCATGGCCTTCACCCGTGACCTGGGCAACCTGCCGCCCAACCTGTGCCACCCGAGCTTCCTCGCCGAGCAGGCCAGGGACCTGGGCAAGGCGCACAAGGCGCTGAAGGTCGAAGTGCTGGACGAGAAGAAGATCAAGGACCTGGGCATGGGCGCGTTCTACGCCGTGGGCCAGGGCAGCGACCAGCCGCCACGCCTGATCGTGCTCAACTACCAGGGCGGCAAGAAGGCCGACAAGCCGTTCGTGCTGGTGGGCAAGGGCATCACCTTCGACACCGGCGGCATCAGCCTCAAGCCTGGCGCCGGCATGGACGAAATGAAATACGACATGTGCGGCGCTGCCAGCGTGCTCGGCACCCTGCGTGCAGTGCTCGAGCTGCAGCTGCCGGTCAACCTGGTGTGCCTGCTGGCCTGCGCCGAGAACATGCCAAGCGGCGGCGCCACCCGCCCGGGTGACATCGTCACCACCATGAGCGGGCAGACCGTCGAAATTCTCAACACCGACGCCGAAGGCCGCCTGGTGCTGTGCGACACCCTGACCTACGCCGAGCGCTTCAAGCCGCAGGCCGTCATCGACATCGCCACCCTGACCGGGGCCTGCATCGTCGCCCTGGGCAGCCACACCACCGGCCTGATGGGCAACAACGACGATTTGGTCGGGCAACTGCTCGACGCCGGCAAGCGTGCCGACGACCGTGCCTGGCAGCTGCCGCTGTTCGATGAATACCAGGAGCAACTGGACAGCCCGTTCGCCGACATGGGCAACATCGGCGGGCCGAAGGCCGGCACCATCACCGCCGGCTGCTTCCTGTCGCGCTTCGCCAAAGCCTACGACTGGGCGCACATGGACATCGCCGGCACCGCCTGGGTCAGCGGCGGCAAGGACAAGGGCGCCACTGGCCGCCCGGTGCCCCTGCTGACCCAGTACCTGCTGGACCGCGCTGGCGCCTGATGCCGTGAAGCCGGTGGCGCCCCGCGCGCCATCGGCTGGCGAGACCACCATGAGCAAAGTCGATTTCTACATCCTGCCCACCGACTCGCTGTCGGCGCGGCTCGATTTCGCCTGCAAGCTGTGCGAAAAGGCCTGGCGCCTCGGCCACCGGGTCTACCTGCATTGCCAGGACGCCGAGCAGCGCAGCGAGCTGGACCAACGCCTGTGGCGCTTCAAGGGCGAGGCTTTCGTGCCCCACGACCTGGCCGAAGCACACGCTGAGGCCAGCGTGGCGCTAGGCCTGGGCGAAGACAGCGCAGGCGCTCACCACGGCCTGTTGATCAACCTCGGCGCTGGCGTACCCGGCTTTGTCGGCCAGTTCGAGCGCGTGGCGGAAATCGTCGTGGAAGAGCCTGGCAGCCGCCAATCGGCCCGGGAACGATTCCGTTTCTACCGTGAACAGGGCTATGCTCTGCAAGACCACCGCTTACAGCGACTTTGACGACGATGGACAAACCTTCCCCCCTGCCCGACTCCGCCCATCTGCTCGACGACCTCGAGTCGATCCGCCAGTTGCTTGGCGACGCCGACCTGCAACCGCCGCTGCTGACCGAGACGGTGGAGCAGATCCCGTTGCTGCTGGAAGCAACGCCCGACAACTCTGCACCTGTGGCCGAACCGTCCGTGGACGACCCGCAGACCCGGCGCCAGGACACCCTGCTGCACCTGGAAAGCGAGCTGCGCGCGGCGGCGCAGATGATCATGCAGGACGTGATCAACGACTTCACTCCGCACATCGAGAACGAGATCAAGCGCCGGCTGGATGCGCGGATCGAGCGGTTGATCAAGCGTTCCGAGTAAAACCGAAATTCGGCGGTGCCTTCTTCGCGGGTAAACCCGCTCCCACAGGACCGGCGCAAGTCTCAAAGCTTGCGCAGCTCCTGTGGGAGCGGGTTCACCCGCGAATAGGCCGCCCCTGCCTGCCAGATAGCAGCAGCTTGTCGCCTGCGGCCCCCAGCTTGGTTATACTTCCCGGCTTTCCCGAATAAATGCACAGGGTCCCGCCGCGCATGGATAAGACCTACCAGCCGCACGCCATCGAAACTTCCTGGTACAACACCTGGGAGTCAGAGAACTATTTCGCTCCACAAGGTGCAGGCGAGTCCTACACCATCATGATCCCGCCACCGAACGTGACGGGCAGCCTGCACATGGGCCACGGGTTCAACAACGCGATCATGGACGCCCTGATCCGTTTCCGCCGCATGCAAGGCCGCGACACCCTGTGGCAGCCAGGCACCGACCACGCCGGTATCGCCACCCAGATGCTGGTCGAGCGCCAGCTCGAAGCCAAGGGCCAGAACCGCCACGACCTGGGCCGCGAAAAGTTCCTGGAAAAGGTCTGGGAATGGAAGGACCAGTCGGGCGGCAACATCAGCCGCCAGATCCGCCGCCTGGGCTCGTCGGTCGACTGGAGCCGCGAGCGCTTCACCATGGACGACGGCCTGTCCGAAGCGGTCAAGGAAGCCTTCGTGCGCCTGCACGAAGATGGCCTGATCTACCGCGGCAAGCGCCTGGTCAACTGGGACACCAAGCTGCACACGGCCATCTCCGACCTCGAAGTGGAAAACCACGACGAGAAAGGCCACCTGTGGAACCTGCGCTACCCGCTGGCCGACGGCGCCAAGACCGCTGAAGGCAAGGATTACCTGGTGGTCGCCACCACCCGTCCGGAAACCCTGCTGGGTGACGCCGCCGTGGCCGTCAACCCGAACGACGAGCGCTACCAGGCACTGATCGGCAAGTTCGTCGAACTGCCGCTGGTCGGCCGCCGCATTCCGATCATCGCCGACGACTACTGCGACCCCGAGTTCGGTACCGGCTGCGTGAAGATCACCCCGGCTCACGACTTCAATGACTACGAAGTCGGCAAGCGCCACAACCTGCCGCTGCTGAACATCTTCGACAAGAACGCCTTCGTGCTCGCCAGCGCCCAGGCCTTCAACCTCGATGGCAGCGTCAACGAGCAGGTCGATACCCGCCTGCCGGCCCAGTACGCCAACCTCGACCGCTTCGTCGCACGCAAGCAGATCGTCGCCGACCTGGACGCCCAGGGCCTGCTGGTCAGCATCGACGACCACGCCCTGAAAGTGCCGAAAGGCGACCGTTCGGGCACCGTCATCGAGCCGTGGCTGACCGACCAGTGGTACGTCTCCACCAAGCCGCTGGCAGAACCGGCCATCGCCGCCGTCGAAGACGGCCGCATCCAGTTCGTGCCCAAGCAGTACGAGAACATGTACTTCTCCTGGATGCGCGATATCCAGGACTGGTGCATCAGCCGCCAGCTGTGGTGGGGCCACCGCATTCCGGCGTGGTACGACGAGGCCGGCCAGGTCTATGTCGGCCGCAACGAGGAAGAAGTGCGCGCCAAACACAACCTGGGCGCCGATGTAGCGCTGCGCCAGGACGACGATGTGCTCGACACCTGGTTCAGTTCCGGGCTGTGGACCTTCTCCACCCTGGGCTGGCCGGAACAGACCGAATTCCTCAAGAAATTCCACTCCACCGATGTGCTGGTGACCGGCTTCGACATCATCTTCTTCTGGGTTGCGCGCATGATCATGCTGACCATGCACCTGATCAAGAACGAGGACGGCACCCCGCAGGTACCGTTCAAGACCGTGTACGTCCACGGCCTGGTGCGTGACGGCCAGGGCCAGAAGATGTCCAAGTCCAAGGGCAACGTGCTGGACCCGCTGGACATCGTCGACGGCATCACCCTCGACGCCCTGCTGGAAAAACGCACCAGCGGCATGATGCAGCCGAAGCTCGCCGAGAAGATCGCCAAGCAGACCAAGGCCGAGTTCCCCGAAGGTATCGCCAGCTACGGCACCGACGCCCTGCGCTTCACCTTCTGCTCGCTGGCCTCCACCGGCCGCGACATCAAGTTCGACATGGGCCGCGTCGAAGGCTACCGCAACTTCTGCAACAAGATCTGGAACGCCGCCCGCTACGTGCTGGACAAGGGCGAAGACTGCGGCCAGAACGGCGAAGCCGTCGAGCTGTCGCTGGCCGACCGCTGGATCATCTCGCAGCTGCAGCGTACCGAAGCCGAAGTGACCCGCCAGCTGGAGCAGTTCCGCTTCGACCTGGCCAGCCAGGCGCTGTACGAGTTCATCTGGAACCAGTACTGCGACTGGTACCTGGAGCTGTCCAAGCCGGTGCTGTGGGATGAGAACGCGCCGATCGAGCGCGCTCGTGGCACCCGCCGCACCCTGGTTCGCGTGCTGGAAGTGGCGCTGCGCCTGGCGCACCCGTTCATGCCGTTCATCACCGAGGAAATCTGGCAGCGCATCGCACCGCTGGCTGGCATCCACGGCAAGACCATCATGCTGCAGCCATGGCCGGTGGCCAATGAAAGCCGCATCGACCCGGCCGCCGAAGGTGACATCGAGTGGCTCAAGGAGCTGATGGTCGGCCTGCGCAACATCCGCGCCGAGATGAACATCGGCCCGGGCAAGCCACTGCCGCTGTTCCTGAGGAACGCCAACGCCGACGACCAGCGCCGCCTGCAGGAAAACGAAGCGCTGCTGAAGAAGCTGGCCAAGGTCGAGTCGTTCACGGTACTGGGCGACGCCGACCAAGCGCCGCTGTCGGCCACCGCCCTGGTCGGTGACCTGCAGGTGCTGGTGCCGATGGCCGGGCTGATCGACAAGGATGCCGAGCTGGCGCGCCTGAACAAGGAAATCCAGCGTCTGCAGGGCGAAGTGGCACGCGTGGGCGGCAAGCTGTCCAACGCCGCCTTCGTCGACAAGGCACCGCCTGCGGTGATCGAGAAGGAACGCGCCAAGCTGGCCGAGTCCGAACAGGCGCTGGCCAACTTCACCGAGCAGCATGCGCGGATTGCAGCGCTGTAATCACTAGAGAGACCGTTGGGGCCGCTGTGCGGCCCTTTCGCGACACAAGGCCGCTCCCACAGGACGGCGCCAACCTCGAAGGCGCTACCATCCTGTGGGAGCGGCCTTGTGTCGCGAAAGGGCTGCGCAGCAGCCCCAGGTTCTTCAAGCCACCGCTCGTATAGGGCTGGACACTGCCATGACCTCGAACAAACCCACCCTGCACCCGCGCAACCGCCACCAGGGCCGCTACGACTTCCCCAGCCTGATCAAGGCCCACCCTGACCTGGCGCGCTTCACCATCACCAACCCCCACGGCAAACCCAGCATCGACTTCGCCAACCCCGAAGCCGTGCGCGTGTTCAACCGTGCCTTGCTCAAGGCCCAGTACGGCATCCAGCACTGGGACATCCCCGCCGACTACCTGTGCCCGCCCATCCCGGGCCGCGCCGACTACATCCACGTGGCCGCCGACCTGCTGGCCGACGACAACGCCGGCGAAATCCCCAGGGGCGCCCAGGTGCGTGCGCTGGACATCGGCGTGGGTGCCAACTGCATCTACCCGTTGCTGGGCCATAGCGACTACCGCTGGCGCTTTCTGGGTTCGGACATCGACCCGGTGGCCCTGGCTTCGGCCAAGGCCATCGTTCAGGCCAACGGCCTGGGCAAGGCCATCAGCCTGCGCCAACAGGCCAACCGCGCACACATCCTCAGCGGCCTGCTGCAGGAAGACGAACGCTTCGACCTGACCCTGTGCAACCCGCCCTTCCACGCTTCGCGCGACGAAGCCACCCGCGGCAGCCAGCGCAAGTGGAAGAACCTTGGCAAGCAGGACCCCAAGCGCAAGCTGCCGGTGCTGAACTTCGGCGGCCAGAACAATGAGCTGTGGTGCGAGGGCGGCGAAATCCGCTTTGTCAGCCAACTGGTCGGCGAAAGCGTGCAGTACGCCGAGCAGGTGTTGTGGTTCACCAGCCTGGTGTCCAAGGCCAGCAACCTGCCGGGGATCGAAGCTGCGCTGAAGAAGGCCGGCGCCAAGGCCGTGCGCATCAGCGAAATGGGCCAGGGGCAGAAGCAGAGCCGCATGGTCGCCTGGAGCTTCCATGACGATGCAGCGCGCCAGGCCTGGCACGCAGGGCGTAAATCACAGGCATGAAAAAACCGCGCCCGGGCAAGCCGGGCGCGGTCTTTTCAACGCAGCAACAATTACTTGTTGATGGCGTCGGTCAGCACTTTGGCTGGCACGAACTTGACGACTTTCTTGGCAGCGATTTCGATGGCAGCGCCAGTCGAAGGGTTACGGCCGGTACGGGCAGGACGCTCGGAGACTTTCAGTTTGCCGATGCCTGGCAGGGTGATTTCAGCGCCGTTTTCCAGCTGGTCGGCAACGATCTGGCCCAGTTGCTCCAGAGCGTTTTTGGCGGTGGCTTTTGGCGCGGCGATCGATTCGGCGATGTCGGCAATCAGTTGGTCTTTGGTCAATGCCATGGTGGTGTTCCTTCCCTATCAAATTCGATGGTTAAGCAGCGGACTACGACGTTATCGGGCCAGCCCCTGAACATGGAGGGCCGCGCCAATCGCGTATGTAGATACGCAAATCGGCGTTTGGTTCGACACGCCGACAGCACGCTGCCAGCAATGCGCCACATGCTGGGCGCAAGACCGCGCAAAGCTACCACAGGAACGGATAAATATCCGCTGCGCACTGCGATTTAATGCAGGTTTTTCGGGGGTTTCAGCCTGAAACGCGGAAATTTGCACAAAAAACGAACAACCGCCATTTCTGCCAACATCCGGCCACTGCACCACCTTGTGTCTAGGGTAAACTGCACGACTTTTGCAGCTCGCCGAGAATTCCATGCCAATCCGTCATTGCATCGTTCACCTGATCGACAAAAAGCCCGATGGCAGCCCCGCCGTGCTGCATGCCCGCGATTCGGAACTGGCGGCCTCGGACGCCATCGAGAACCTGCTGGCCGACCTCAATGACAGCTACAACGCCAAGCAAGGCAAGGCCTGGGGCTTTTTCCACGGTGAGTCTGGCGCCTACCCGCTGAGCGGCTGGCTGAAGCAGTATCTGGACCAAGAAAAGGACTTCACCGCATTCAGCCGCATGGCCGTCGAGCACCTGCAGAAGTTGATGGAAGAGTCCAACCTGTCCACCGGCGGCCACGTCCTGTTTGCCCACTACCAGCAAGGCATGACCGAGTACCTGGCGATCGCCCTGCTGCACCACAGCGAAGGTGTGGCGGTGAATGCCGAACTCGATGTGACCCCTTCACGCCACCTGGACCTGGGCCAGCTGCACCTGGCGGCACGCATCAACCTCTCGGAGTGGAAAAACAACCAGAACTCCAAGCAGTACATTTCGTTCATCAAAGGCAAGAACGGCAAGAAGGTCTCGGACTACTTCCGCGACTTCATCGGCTGCCAGGAAGGTGTCGACGGCCCGGGCGAAACCCGCACGCTGCTCAAGGCCTTCAGCGACTTCGTCGAGAGCGAAGACCTGCCGGAAGAATCCGCCCGGGAAAAGACCCAGACCCTGGTCGAATATGCCACCACCCAGACCAAGCTGGGCGAGCCGGTAACCCTCGAAGAGCTGTCCAGCCTGATCGACGAGGACCGCCCCAAGGCGTTCTACGATCACATCCGCAACAAGGACTACGGCCTGTCACCGGAAATCCCTGCGGACAAGCGCACCCTCAACCAGTTCCGGCGCTTTACCGGGCGTGCCGAAGGGCTGTCGATCAGCTTTGAAGCGCATCTGCTGGGCGACAAAGTCGAGTATGACGAGGCAGCGGGGACCTTGATCATCAAGGGGCTGCCAACCACCTTGGTGGATCAGTTGAAGCGGCGCAAGGACTGATGGCCCCGGGGCTGCTGGGCAGCCCATCGCCGGCAAGCCAGCTCCCACATCGACCGCATAGACCTCAGGCCTGTGCAGCACCTGTGGGAGCTGGCTTGCCGGCGATGGGGCGCGAAGCGGCCCTAATTGGCAGCCGTTACTGCGCCATAGGAAGCAACCAACGCCTCCTTGGCCGACTTGCGCAAGCGCTTGACCAACCGCTCCTGGCGCAACGCCTCGCCCTTGTCCGGCCATTGCTCCACATACACCAGCGCCTGCGCCGGGCTGGTCTTGAAGTAACGCGCGCCCTGCCCTTTCTGATGCGCCAGAAAGCGCCGCTGCGGATCATCGCTGATACCGCAGTACAACGAACCATTGGCCGCCCTCACCAGATAGACATACCAAGCTTTGCTGGCGGCGTTATCGACAATCTCACTCACCTTGGGCCTGCTGGAACATGCGCAGGCCCTTGAACGCCTGCCCGCGCACCTTGTTCTGCAGCAGCGGCGACCAGCCCAGCAGCACACCAGGCACACCCAGCGCCTGCCGCGACCAGCGCCACAAGTCGAAGTGGTCATCGTGCTGGCAGATCAAACCATCGCGGATCACGAACCGCGCCTGGATATCGTTGACCACGGTGCGCCCGGTCTGGCTGAACAGGTAGGTTGCCACCCAGTGCGCCCCGCCACTGCGCTCATCGGCGCGGATGTTGTCGAAGGTCAGGGTGAAATTTTTCGCCCGGGTGGTGAGCATCCGCCACATGTCGCCCGCGTCCTGGCCGCGCAGGGTGCCGAACACCGGGTCGCTGAACACGATATCGTCGCTGTAGCAGGCGATCATCGCCTCGGCATCCAGGCGCTGGAAGGCCTGGTAGAAGCGGGTGATCAGGTCGCGGTTGGCATCGCTCATGGGGCTGGTCCGTGCTGGGTCGAAAGCAGCACGATAATCTGCGCGGAGGGCTTACGCCAGTGCCGGCCTCTTCGCGGGTGAACCCGCTCCCACAGGGATCGCACACATCTTGAACGCTGTGCTGTACCTGTGGGAGCGGGTTCACCCGCGAAGAGGCCGGCACTGCCAATATCAGCTTCAGACTTTTTCGCTACTCACCTGCACATGCAAAGCCCGCCCGGCCCCCAGCCCGAACACGATGGCGCCAACCCCCAGCACGGCAAAAATCCAGCCCACTGCCGCCCAGCCCCCGGTAAGGTCATGCACCAACCCCACCGCAAACGGCCCCATCGAGGCCAGCGTATAACCGACCCCCTGGGCCATGCTCGACAGGTTGGCCGCCACATGGGCGTCCTTCGAACGCAGCACGATCAGCGTCAGCGCCAGGGCAAAGGTGCCTCCCTGCCCCAGGCCCAGCACCACCGCCCAGCCCCACAGCCCGGAAAGCGGCGCATACAGGCAACCGAACAGGCCAGCCAGGGTGATCAGCATGACCAGCACGATCGCCAGGCGCTGGTCCTTGCCGCGAGTCGCCAGCCAGGGTGCGCTGAGCGAGCTGACCAGTTGCACGATCACCGACCCCGAAAGCACCAGCCCCGCCTCGGTCGGGCTCAGGCCGCGGCCGATCAGGATCGACGGCAACCAGCCGAAAACGATGTAGGCCAGCGACGACTGCAGCCCCATGTACAAGGTCACCTGCCAGGCCAACGGATCACGCCACAGGCCGCGCACGCGGTAGGCCACCTTGTGCAAGCCATGCCCCTGGCCTGCCTGGGGCAGCCAGACCAGCATGGCCAGCAGCGCCGGCACGGCCCAGAAACCCAGCCCCAGCGCCCAGCTGCCGTCGAAATGCTGCGCCAGCGGCACGGTGGCCCCCGCCGCCATGGCCGCACCCAAGCACAGCGCCATGGTGTAGACCCCGGTCAGCGTACCGGCGTGCTGCGGGAAGTCGCGCTTGACGATACCGGGCAACAGCACGCCGATGATGCCGATGCTGGCCCCGGCCACCAGGCTGCCGAGGAATACGCCGACGGTACCCAGGGTACTGCGCACCACGATGCCCAACGCCAAGGTGACGAGGATGCCGAGAATCACCCGTTCGCTGCCGAAGCGCCGCGCCAGCACCGGCGCCAACGGCGCGAAAAGGCCCAGGCACAGTACCGGCAAGGTGGTCAGCAAGCCGGCTTGCGAGGCGCTCAGCCCCAGCCCTGCGGACACCTGGCCCAGCACCGGCGCCATGCTCGACAGCGCCGGGCGCAGGTTCAATGCCACCAGCACCAGCCCGAGCAGCAGCAGCCAGGGCCTGCGCAGCAGCACAGGCTGCTGCTGGACCTGCTCGTCGTCAGCTTCGGCGTCGATCAGCAATTCATCGAGATCGCGCTCGTTCGTCGGGGTATTGCGGGTGATGGATTCAGCCATGGCCTTCTCGGCAAGCACGGTGATGTCAGCTCAACGCATCGAGCAGCGCCTGGTTCATCTCTGGCGTGCCGATGGTGATGCGCAGGAACTGGGCAATGCGTGGCTGCTTGAAGTGGCGCACGATCACGCCCTGCTCACGCAGGCGCGCCGCCAGCTCGCCGGCATCCTGCTGCGGGTGACGGGCGAAGATGAAGTTGGCCGCCGACGGCAGCACCTCGAAGCCCTTGGCCCGCAGTTGCGTAACCAGCAGCTCGCGGCTGTCGATCACTTTCCGGCAGGTTTCCTCGAAGTACTCGCGGTCCTCGAACGCCACGGCTGCGCCGACGATCGCGGCACGGTCCAGCGGATAAGAGTTGAAGCTGTTCTTGATCCGCTCCAGCGCCTCGATCAGGTCCGGGTGGCCTACCGCCAGGCCGACCCGCAGCCCGGCCAGCGAGCGCGACTTCGACAAGGTCTGGGTGACCAGCAGGTTGTCGTAGCGGTCCACCAGGCTGATGGCCGTTTCACCACCAAAGTCGATGTACGCTTCATCGACCACCACCACCGAATCCCGGTTGGCCTGCAGCAGCTGCTCCACCGCCTGCAGCGGCATCAGGCAGCCGGTCGGTGCGTTGGGGTTGGGGAAGATGATGCCGGCGTTCGGCTTGTTGTAGTCCTCGATGCGGATCTGGAACTGCTCGTCCAGCGCCACTTGTTCGAAGGCGATACCGTACAGGCCGCAGTAGACCGGGTAGAAGCTGTAACTGATGTCCGGGAACAACAGCGGTGCTTCGTGCTGGAACAGGCCGTGGAAGATGTGCGCCAGCACCTCGTCCGAGCCGTTGCCGACGAACACTTGCGCCGGGGTCACGCCGTAGTATTCGGCCACGGCTTGCTTCAAGCGGTCACCGTTCGGGTCCGGGTACAGGCGCAGGTTGTCGTTCAGCTCGCCGCGCATGGCCGCCAGCGCCTTGGGCGACGGGCCATAGGGGTTCTCGTTGGTGTTGAGCTTGACCAGCCGGGCCAGCTTGGGCTGCTCGCCCGGCACATAGGGCACCAGGTCCTTGACGAAGGGGCTCCAGAAGCGACTCATGTTCAGTTCCCCTTCTCTTGGGTCAGGATACGGTATTCAGCACTGCGGGCGTGGGCGGTCAGCGATTCGCCACGGGCCAGGACCGAGGCGGTGTGGCCCAGTTCCGACGCGCCCTGCTCGGAGCAGAAGATGATCGACGAACGCTTCTGGAAGTCATACACCCCCAGCGGCGACGAGAAACGTGCGGTGCCGGAGGTGGGCAGCACGTGGTTGGGGCCGGCGCAGTAGTCGCCCAGCGCTTCGCTGGTGTGGCGGCCCATGAAGATCGCGCCGGCGTGGCGGATGTGCGGCAGCCAGGCCTGCGGGTCGGCCACCGACAGTTCCAGGTGCTCCGGTGCGATGCGGTTGGCCACTTCCATGGCCTGCTGCATGTCACGTACCTGAATCAGCGCACCACGGCCATTGATCGATTTTTCGATGATCGCGGCACGCTCCATGGTCAGCAGCAGCTTGTCGATGCTGGCGGCAACCTGGTCGAGGAACGCGGCATCCGGGCTGACCAGGATCGCCTGGGCGTCTTCATCGTGCTCGGCCTGGGAGAACAGGTCCATGGCGATCCAGTCCGGGTCGGTCTGGCCGTCGCACACCACGAGGATTTCCGACGGGCCGGCGATCATGTCGATGCCCACCTGGCCGAACACGTGGCGCTTGGCGGTGGCGACGTAGATGTTGCCCGGGCCGACGATCTTGTCGACCTGCGGCACGCTTTCGGTACCGTAGGCCAGGGCAGCAACGGCCTGGGCGCCACCGACGGTGAACACGCGGTCGACACCGGCGATGCAGGCAGCGGCCAGCACCAGCTCGTTGACCTCGCCGCGCGGGGTCGGTACCACCATGACCACTTCGGTCACGCCGGCCACCTTGGCCGGAATCGCGTTCATCAGCACCGAAGACGGGTACGACGCCTTGCCGCCCGGCACATACAGCCCGGCGCGGTCCAGTGGGGTGACCTTCTGCCCGAGCACGGTGCCGTCGGCTTCGGTGTACTGCCAGGAATCCTGTTTCTGCCGCTCGTGATACATGCGCACACGGTTGGCGGCCTTTTCCAGGGCTTCGCGCTGGGCCGGGGTAATGCGGGTCAGGGCCAGTTCCAGGCGCTCGCGACCAAGGATCAGCTGGTCGATCGACTGGGCATCCACGCCATCGAAACGCTGGGTGAATTCCACCAGTGCCGCATCGCCGCGCTCGCGCACGGCCTTGATGATGTCGAGCACCCGCTGGTTGACCGCGTCATCGGACACACTTTCCCAGCTCAGCAGATGATCCAGATGTCGGGCGAAATCCGGATCAGCAGCGTTGAGACGGGCAATTGCAGTGGACACGGTCATGGCGAGGGCCTCGATGATTGGCGAATGCTCAGGCGCCCTAGGCTACCAGTCCATCCGCGCGGGCACCCGAGAAAAATGGCTATGACGCGGATAGACGGGCGCGACAGCGAAGGTCGCGCACAGGAGGTAGTGAGTCAGCCGCGGTGTCGCGATTCGACCGCTCCGCGCAGCGTGTCGATCAGGCTCTGGATACGGGCGTGCTGCATTTTCATGGAGGCCTTGTTGACCACCAGGCGCGAGCTGATCGTGGCGATCAGTTCCTGGGGTTCCAGGCCGTTGGCGCGCAGGGTATTGCCGGTGTCGACCACGTCGATGATCTTGTCGGCAAGGTTGATCAGTGGCGCCAGCTCCATCGAACCGTACAGCTTGATGATGTCGACCTGGCGGCCCTGTTCGGCGTAGTAGCGCTTGGCCACGTTGACGAACTTGGTAGCCACGCGCAGGCGGCCCTTGGGCTCGGGTGCGCCGACCACGCCAGCGGTCATCAGCTTGCAGCGGGCAATCTGCAGGTCCAGCGGCTCGTACAGGCCCTGGCCGCCGTACTCCATCAGCACGTCCTTGCCAGCCACACCGAGGTCGGCGGCACCATGCTCGACATAGGTCGGCACATCGGTGGCGCGCACGATCAAGAGGCGCACATCGTCCTGCGTGGTGGGGATGATCAGCTTGCGGCTCTTGTCCGGGTTCTCGGTCGGCACGATACCGGCCTCGGCCAGCAACGGCAGGGTATCGTCGAGAATACGGCCTTTGGAAAGCGCGATGGTCAACATTGGAACGTCGGTCCTTAAGCGGCTACTGCCGGCCGGGCGCTGGGCCCGACCGCATTCAATTCGGCGTCACATCCTGCAGCAGAGCCACAGGATGCGCCAGGCAGACGATTAGCCCGGTACGCGACGGATCTTCGCGCCCAGCATCTGCAGTTTTTCTTCGATGCACTCGTATCCACGGTCGATGTGGTAGATGCGATCGATCAGGGTATCGCCTTCGGCAACCAGCGCCGACAGCACCAGGCTGGCGGAAGCGCGCAGGTCGGTGGCCATTACCGGGGCACCCTTGAGCGCCTTAACGCCAGTGACGATGGCGGTGTTGCCTTCGACCTGGATCTGCGCGCCCATGCGGTGCATTTCGTAGACATGCATGAAGCGGTTCTCGAAGATCGTCTCGATCACCGCACCGGTGCCTTCGGCAATGGCGTTGAGCGAGATGAACTGCGCCTGCATGTCGGTCGGGAACGCCGGGTACGGGGCGGTACGCAGGTTGACGGCCTTGGGCCGCTTGCCGTGCATGTCCAGCTCGATCCAGTCTTCGCCGGTGTTGATGTCGGCGCCGGCTTCCTTGAGCTTTTCCAGTACCGCTTCAAGGATGGTCGGGTCGGTGTCCTTGACCTTGACGCGGCCACCGGTCACGGCAGCGGCAACCAGGTAGGTACCGGTCTCGATACGGTCTGGCATCACCCGGTAGCTGGCCGAAGCCAGGCGCTCGACGCCATCGATGACGATGGTGTCGGTACCGGCACCTTGCACCTTGCCGCCCATGGCGTTGATGAAGTTGGCCAGGTCGACCACTTCCGGCTCGCGCGCGGCGTTCTGCAGCACGCTGCGGCCCTTGGCCAGGGCTGCGGCCATCATGATGTTCTCGGTACCGGTCACGCTCACGGTGTCGAAGAAGAAGTGCGCACCGCGCAGGCCACCCTCAGGCGCCTTGGCCTTGATGTAGCCGGCTTCGACTTCGATCTTCGCGCCCATGGCCTCGAGGCCACGGATGTGCAGGTCGACCGGACGCGAGCCGATCGCGCAACCGCCAGGCAGGGCCACTTCGGCCTCGCCGAAGCGGGCGACCATCGGGCCCAGCACCAGGATCGAGGCGCGCATGGTCTTGACCAGCTCGTAAGGCGCGACCAGGGTCTTGATGGTGCGCGGGTCGATTTCCACCGCCAGCTTTTCGTCGATCACCGGCTCGATGCCCATGCGACCGAACAGCTCGATCATGGTGGTGATGTCGTGCAGGTGCGGCAGGTTGCCCACGGTGACCGGGCCGTCGGCCAGCAGGGTCGCCGCCAGAATCGGCAGGGCTGCGTTCTTCGCGCCCGAAATGCGGATCTCGCCATCAAGACGAGCGCCGCCAGTAATAATCAGTTTGTCCATTGGAATCTCGCCGCCACGTTGGCTCAGGTGCGCTCAGCCCAGGCTGCGCTGCTGAAAAATTTCATGGTTACCGCATGGATGCTGCCATTGGCGATCCACGGATTCAGGTGAGCATAGATCGCCTGCTGGCGTTTGACCGGGCTCAGGCCAGCCAACTCGTCGCTGATCACGTTCAACTGAAAGTTGCAGCCTTCGCCTTCAACTTCGACCCGGGAACCCGGCAATTTCTCTTCAAGGAAGCTTTTAACTTCTACGGCCTGCATGCTCAACCTCAATCGGCGCCCGATGCGCACGGGTCGGCCATCATACAAAAAAGCCCCTCGCCTGCGAAGCCCAACGAAGGCTTCGCTGACCGAGGGGCCATCATCCGTGTCGGGCCATCAGGTCGCCAGTACTTCGTCGAGGTCGTAGACCTCGGCAATTTCCCGCATGTCGTCGGGCATGCTGCGCACCTGGCAAGCCTTGCCAGCGGCCTGGGCATCGCGCATGAAGCCCAGCAGCAACGACAGGCCGACACTGGTGGAGTGCTGCACAGCCGAGCAGTCGAGCACCAGTTGCGCCTCGCGGCACGCCGCGATCAGCGCCTTGCCCTGCTTGCGCAGGAGCGGCCCGCTGCGGTAGTCCAGCACGCCGGCCAGGCGCAGCACGCCCGGCTCGGCCATGCTTACAGCGGCCTCACTCATTTGACGGTCTTCTCAGGCGAGTTGTCGGCGGCCTGCTTGGCCTTGGCCACTTCGCCAGCCCAGCCGTCGATGGTCTTGTCCAGGTCGTTGCCATTGCGCTGCATGGCATCGGCGAACTGGTCGCGGAACAGCTTGCCGATGTTGATGCCGTTGACGATCACGTTACGCACTTTCCATTCGCCACCCAGGTTTTCCAGGGTGTACTGCACCGGGTACACGGCACCATTGTTGCCGGTGACCTTCATGCCTACGGAGGCGCGCTTGCCGTCATCGGCCTTGGCCGGGTCTACGACGATGCCCTGGTTGTTGTACTCCAGCAGCGCGTTACCGTAGAACTGGAACAGGCTGCGCTTGAAGTTTTCCTGGAAGCGCTGCATCTGCTCGGGCGTGGCCTTGCGCGAGTACTTGACGGTCATGATGCTTCTGGAAATACCGTCGGCATCGACCACCGGCGCGAGGATCCGGTCAAGGGTGTCGTAGAACGCTTGCGGGTTGGACTTGTACTGCTCCTTGTTGGCCTTGAGCTCACCCAGCAGCTCGGTGGTGGTGCTCTGCACCACGTCGTGCGGCGACTGCGCGGCCAGTGCCATCAGGGGGAAGGCCGCCAGCAGGACCAGCAGGCCACGTCGCAGGATGGAAATCATGGAAACTCCTTAATTAGCCGGTTGCGCTTCTTTCGGTTCCTTGCCAACGGAGTTGAGCAGGAACTTGCCAATCAGATCTTCCAGCACCAGTGCCGACTGGGTGTCGTGAATGGTCGCGCCATCCTTGAGCACCTGGTCCTCACCGCCCACGCTGATGCCGATGTACTTCTCGCCGAGCAACCCGGCGGTCAGGATCGAGGCAGTGGAATCGGTCGGCAGGTTGTCCACCGACTTGTCCAGCTGCAGCGTCACCCGACCGGTGTAGGAATCACGATCCAGGTCGATGGCGGTAACCTTGCCGATGGTCACACCGGCCATGGTCACTTTAGCTCTGACCGTCAAACCGGCGATATTGTCGAAGTAGGCATAAACTTTATAGGTATCGCTGCTCGGGCTGGCCGACAGGCCGCTGACACGCAGGGCCAGCAGCAGCAGCGCCAGGATCCCGGCCAGGAGGAACAGGCCGACACCGATTTCCAGGGTGCGGTTTTGCATCAGAAATCTCCAAACATCAAGGCGGTCAGAATAAAGTCCAGACCCAGCACTGCCAACGAGGCATAAACCACGGTCTTGGTGGTGGCACGGCTGATCCCCTCTGAGGTGGGCTCACAGTCGTACCCCTGGAATACGGCGATCCAGGTCGTGACGAAGGCGAATACCAGGCTCTTGATCAGCCCGTTGAGCACATCGTCGGTGAACGAAACACTGTTCTGCATGTTGGCCCAGAACGAGCCTTCGTAGACGCCCAGCCAGTCCACCGCCACCCAGGATCCACCCCAGATGCCGACCACGCTGAAGATCAGCGCCAGCAGCGGCAGCGAGATGAAACCGGCCCACAGGCGCGGGGCAACGATGTACTTGAGCGGGTCGACACCGATCATTTCCAGGCTCGACAGCTGCTCGGTGGATTTCATGTTGCCGATTTCGGCGGTCAGCGCAGAGCCGGCACGGCCGGCGAACAGCAAGGCCGTCACTACCGGGCCGAGCTCACGCAGCAGGGTCAGCGCGACCATCTGCCCCACCGCCTGCTCCGAGCCATATTTGGTCAGGATGCTGTAGCCCTGCAGCGCCAGCACCATGCCGATGAATACCCCGGACACGACGATGATCGCCAGCGACAGCACGCCCACCGAGTACAGCTGTTTGGTCAGCAGCTGGAAGCCGCCACCGATGCCACCGCGGCCGATCAGTGCATGGAACAGGAACAGGCAGGAACGCCCCAGTACCGCCAGCACATCGATCGCCGAACGACCCAGCAGGCGGACACGTTCGAGTAAGGATTTTCTGCGCATCAACGCGCCCCCAGCAGGTCGGCGCGGTAGTCAGGCGCGGGAAAGTGGAAGGGTACCGGGCCGTCCGGGTCGCCTTTCATGAACTGGCGAATCCGCGGGTTGTCCGAGCCCATCAGCTCGTCAGGCGTGCCTTGGCCCAGCACCTGGCCGTCACCGACCACGTAGATGTAGTCGGCGATGCTGGCGGTTTCTGCCAGGTCATGGGACACCACGATGCTGGTGATGCCCAGCGCATCGTTGAGCAGGCGGATCAGGCGCACCAGTACGCCCATGGCGATCGGGTCCTGGCCGACGAACGGTTCGTCGTACATCAGAATCTGCGGATCCAGCGCAATCGCCCGGGCCAGCGCCACGCGGCGCTTCATGCCACCGGACAGCTCGTCGGGCATCAGGTCGATGGCACCGCGCAGGCCCACGGCCTGCAGCTTCATCAGCACGATGTCGCGAATCATTTCATCCGACAGCTGGGTGTGCACGCGCAGCGGGAACGCGACGTTCTCGAACACATCGAGGTCGGTGAACAGTGCGCCGCTCTGGAACAGCACACCCATCTGCTTGCGGGCGTCGAACAGGTCGCTGCGCGACAGCGTCGGCAGGTTCTGCCCGGCAACCCAGACTTCACCGCTGGACGGGCGCAACTGCGCGCCCATCAGGCGGAGCAACGTGGTCTTGCCGCAACCCGATGGCCCCATGATACCGGTGACCTTGCCGCGCGGGATGCGAATGTCGACGTTGCTGAAAATGCTGCGCGACCCGCGTTTGAAGGTAACCCCCTTCAACTCGACCGCGTAGGCGCTATCCACACTCATCTAGACTCCTTGCTGGTGCAGCCTCGTCCTAATGGACGCCGGCCTCCGTCTGGAAGGCACAAGCGCCTTTGGCAGGCCGAATAGCGGCGAACTATAGCACCGCTGACAGCGCCGCCCCAAGGTCGGCTAACGAGTCGTTCAGCCCCGCGACAGACTGGCGAGAGGTTCGCCACGGCAATCGAAAGCGTGAGGGTTTCTTTCATTGCAGCTATAATCGCCGCCTTTTCATCAGGCATTGCTTTTTCGACATGAGCCAATCCAGCGAGCTGATCCAATCCGCCCAACGCACCCTGCGCCTGGAACTCGAGGCCGTAGAGGCCCTGCTGGCGCGCATCGACGACAATTTCGTCAAGGCCTGCGAGCTGATCCTGGCCAGCAAGGGCCGGGTCGTCGTGGTCGGCATGGGCAAGTCGGGGCATATCGGCAACAAGATCGCCGCGACCCTGGCCAGCACCGGCACCCCGGCGTTTTTCGTGCACCCGGCCGAAGCCAGCCATGGCGACATGGGCATGATCACCCGCGATGACGTCATCCTGGCCCTGTCGAACTCCGGCAGCACCGCAGAAATCGTCACCTTGCTGCCGCTGATCAAGCGCCTGGGCATCAAGCTGATCAGCCTGACCGGCAACCCTGACTCGCCCCTGGCCCAGGCGGCCGAGGTCAACCTCGACGCCCGTGTCGAGCAAGAAGCCTGCCCGCTGAACCTGGCACCCACCTCCTCCACCACCGCCTCGCTGGTGCTGGGCGACGCGCTGGCCATCGCCCTGCTCGAAGCGCGCGGCTTCACTGCCGAGGACTTTGCCTTCTCGCACCCCGGTGGCGCATTGGGCCGGCGCCTGCTGCTCAAGGTGGAGAACGTGATGCACGCCGGCGACGAATTGCCTCAGGTGCCCCGCGGCACGCTGCTCAAGGATGCCCTCCTTGAAATGTCCCGCAAAGGCCTGGGCATGACCGTGATCGTCGAAGCCGACGGCAAGCTGGCCGGGATCTTCACCGACGGCGACCTGCGCCGCAGCCTGGACCGCAACATCGATGTGCACACCACCCTGATCGACCAGGTGATGACCGTGCACGGCAAGACCGCCCGCGCCGAAATGCTCGCCGCGGAGGCCCTGAAGATCATGGAAGACCACAAGATCGGCGCCCTCGTGGTGGTGGACCGCGACGACCGACCGACCGGCGCGCTGAACATGCACGACCTGTTGCGCGCCGGCGTAATGTAAAGGAGCGATGGAATGAACCAGGACCTCATGCAACGCGGCAAGCACATCAAGCTGGCAGTGTTCGATGTCGACGGCGTGCTCACCGACGGGCGCCTGTACTTCCTCGAGGACGGCAGCGAGTTCAAGACCTTCAATACCCTCGACGGCCAAGGCATCAAGATGCTCATGGCGTCGGGCGTGACCACCGCGATCATCAGCGGGCGCAAGACCCCGGTGGTCGAGCGCCGGGCGAAGAACCTGGGCATCCCGCACCTGTACCAGGGCCGCGAGGACAAACTGGTGGTGCTCGACGGCCTGCTCGCCGAACTGGGCCTGAGCTATGCTCAAGTGGCCTATCTGGGCGACGACCTGCCCGACCTGCCGGTGATCCGCCGGGTTGCCCTGGGCATGGCAGTGGCCAACGCCGCGCCGTTCGTTCGCCAGCACGCCCATGGCGTGACCCAGGCACGCGGCGGCGAAGGTGCAGCCCGTGAATTCTGCGAATTGATCATGCACGCCCAGGGCACCCTGGACGCTGCCAACGCCAACTACCTGTAAGGCTGCCCATGTTCAGCAAGAAAGCCCGCAACATTGCGCTGCTCGCAGTGATCGCCGCGCTGCTGGTAGCGATCGGCTACTGGAATGTCAGCCCGGAAAGCTTCCTCGACAAGCCGGTGGCCCAGGTCGACGAAAGCGCCATCGACTACTATGCGGTCAACGCCCACAGTGTGCAGTTCCTGCCCGACGGCAAGCTGCAGTACGAAATGACCGCCGACAAGGTCGAGCACCTCAAGGCCAGTGAAATCACCCTGCTGACCACGCCGGACCTGCACCTGTACCGCGGCACCGAATACCCGTGGCATGTGCAGAGCACCCGCGCCGAGGTCAACCCGGACGGCAGCGAAGTCGAACTGATCGACAACGTACGGGTCGCCCGCACCGATGAAAAGCAGCGCGAAATGATCATTACCAGCTCACGCATGACCGTGTTCCCGCAGAAGCAATATGCGCAGACCGAGCAAGCCGTTAGAATCGACGGCGCCGGTGGCACAACTACGGGCAAAGGAATGAAAGCGTATTTGAAAGAAGGCAAGATGGACTTGCTCTCTAACGTAAGAGGACAGTATGAGGCTCGTTAAAACCCTCCCCCTTCTGCTCAGCCTGAGCGCAGCACTGGGAAGCGCGAGCGCCCTCGCCCTGCCGAACGACCGTGACCAGCCTATTCGCATCCAGGCCGACAATGCCCACCTGGACGACAAGCAGGGCGTGGCCACCTACACCGGCGATGTGATCATCACCCAGGGTTCGATGATGATCAAAGGCAACACCGTGACCATCACCCGTTCCGCCTCCGGCGATATCGACGTGGTGACCTCGGTGGGCAACCTGGCCTACTTCGAGCAGCAGCAGAGCGCAGCCAAGCCGGACAAGATGAAAGGCTGGGGCGTGACCATCCAGTATCAGGCGCAGAAAGACCTGGTGGTTCTCACCGACCGCGCCAAAGTCGAGAACGAAGGCAACACGACCGAAGGCGAGAAGATCGTCTACAACACCAAGACCCAGGTGGCAACCGCCGGTCGTGGTGGCAACGTGACTTCGCCGCGTCAGCGTATCGACATGGTGATCCAGCCCAAGAAGAAGGCCGAGTAAATGGCAACCCTCAAAGCCCAGCACCTGGCCAAGAGCTACAAGGGGCGGCAAGTCGTGCGTGACGTCAGCCTGTCGATCGACAGCGGCCAGATCGTCGGCCTGCTCGGCCCCAACGGCGCCGGCAAGACCACCTGCTTCTACATGATCGTCGGCCTGGTCCAGGCCGAACAGGGGCGCGTGCTGATCGACAACCTCGATGTCAGCCACCAGCCCATGCACGGTCGCGCCCGCGCCGGCATCGGCTACCTGCCGCAGGAAGCCTCGATCTTCCGCAAGCTGTCGGTGGCCGATAACATCATGGCCATCCTCGAGACCCGCAAGGACCTCGACCGCGACGGCCGACGCAAAGAGCTGGAAAGCCTGCTGCAGGAGTTCCACATCAGCCACATCCGCGACAACCTCGGCATGAGCCTGTCCGGCGGTGAGCGCCGCCGCGTGGAAATTGCCCGCGCGCTGGCGACCGCCCCCAAGTTCATCCTGCTGGACGAACCGTTCGCAGGTGTCGACCCGATCTCGGTCGGCGACATCAAGCAGATCATCCACCACCTCAAGGCCAAGGGCATCGGTGTACTGATCACCGACCACAACGTGCGCGAGACGCTGGATATCTGCGAAACCGCCTATATCGTCAATGATGGCCGACTGATCGCTGAAGGCGACGCCGAAACCATCCTGGCCAACGACCTGGTCAAAGAGGTTTACCTGGGCCACGAGTTCCGGCTCTGAGCCCTGCACGCGCCTGGAGCACTGAAATTCGCCCGACACCGAGGGCAAAGTTGTTACAGTGCTCTAGGCAAACGCTACAATTTAAGGCATAAAACTTGCTTGATCTGGCGCTCCGGCGCCCTCGTGTAGTGGATGGCGCATGCGCGCCGGCGAACAAGGTATTAAGCCCCAGCCATGAAACCATCGCTCGTCCTAAAAATGGGCCAGCAACTGACGATGACACCGCAGTTGCAACAGGCCATCCGCCTGCTCCAGCTCTCCACCCTGGACCTCCAACAGGAAATCCAGGAAGCGCTGGAGTCGAACCCGATGCTCGAACGTCAGGAAGACGGCGACGACTTCGACAACAGCGACCCGATGGCGGACAACGCCGAGAACAAGCCGGCCGCCGAAGTCCAGGACAACAGTTTCCAGGAAACCACCGTCAGTGCCGACAACCTGGAAGATGGCGAGTGGAGCGAGCGCATTCCCAACGAGCTGCCGGTCGACACCGCCTGGGAAGACATCTACCAGACCAGCGCCAGCAGCCTGCCGAGCAATGACGACGACGAGTGGGATTTCACCACCCGCACATCGGCCGGCGAGAGCCTGCAAAGCCACCTGCTGTGGCAACTCAACCTGGCGCCGATGTCCGATACCGATCGCCTGATCGCCGTCACCCTGATCGACAGCATCAACGGCCAGGGTTACCTGGAAGATACCCTCGAGGAAATCTGCGCCGGCTTCGACCCCGAGCTGGATATTGAACTGGACGAGGTCGAAGCGGTACTGCACCGCATTCAGCAGTTCGAGCCGGCCGGTGTCGGCGCGCGCAACCTGGGTGAATGCCTGTTGCTGCAATTGCGCCAGTTGCCCGCCAATACCCCGTGGATGACCGAAGCCAAGCGCCTGGTCAGCGATTTCATCGACTTGCTCGGCAGCCGTGATTACAGCCAGCTGATGCGTCGCATGAAAATCAAGGAAGACGAGCTGCGCCAGGTCATCGAGCTGGTGCAAAGCCTCAACCCGCGCCCCGGCTCGCAGATCGAGTCCAGCGAGCCCGAGTACGTGGTGCCCGATGTGATCGTGCGCAAGGACAGCGACCGCTGGCTGGTGGAGCTGAACCAGGAGGCCATTCCGCGCCTGCGCGTCAACCCGCAGTACGCCGGGTTCGTGCGCCGGGCCGACACCAGCGCCGACAACACCTTCATGCGCAACCAGCTGCAGGAAGCGCGCTGGTTCATCAAGAGCCTGCAAAGCCGCAACGAAACCCTGATGAAGGTGGCCACGCAGATCGTCGAACATCAGCGCGGCTTCCTCGACCACGGCGACGAGGCGATGAAGCCGCTGGTGCTGCATGACATCGCCGAAGCGGTGGGCATGCACGAGTCGACCATTTCGCGGGTGACCACGCAGAAATACATGCACACGCCGCGTGGCATCTACGAACTGAAATACTTTTTCTCCAGCCATGTCAGCACCTCCGAAGGCGGAGAATGCTCGTCCACGGCGATCCGCGCGATCATCAAGAAACTGGTTGCGGCGGAAAATCAGAAAAAGCCATTGAGTGACAGCAAGATCGCTGGTTTACTGGAGGCACAAGGCATCCAGGTAGCCCGTCGCACCGTCGCCAAGTACCGCGAGTCCCTCGGCATCGCTCCGTCGAGCGAGCGCAAGCGACTGATGTAGCCCCTGAGATGTGCCACAGCGTTTGTGGGGCAGGTGCAAGACCTGCCTCTTTATGCACGGGCAACAAAGGAGAAGCTGTATGCAAGTCAATATCAGTGGACAGCATGTAGAAGTCACCCAACCACTGCGCGATTACGTGCTTGAAAAGCTCGCTCGCGTGGAAAGTCACTTCGACAAGATCACCAACGTGCAGGTCATCATGAAGGTCGAGAAGCTGCAGCAGAAGGTCGAGGCGACCTTGCAGATTCCCGGCGGCGAAGTGGTTGCCAACGCCGAACACGAAGACATGTATGCAGCGATCGACGCCTTGGCTGACAAGCTCGACCGCCAACTGAAAAAACACAAGGAAAAACAGCAAAGCCTGCTGCAAGGTGCAGCTGCTCGCTGATCCCCCTCATCCATGATCCGACTTGAAACCATCCTGACCCCCGGCCGTTCCCTCGTGAACGTGCCGGGCGGCAGCAAGAAGCGCGCCCTGGAAAAGGTCGCCACCGTCATCGCCGAACAAGTGCCGGAACTGGAGATGCAAGACGTCTTCGAAAAACTGGTCGCCCGGGAAAAACTCGGTTCGACCGGTTTCGGCAACGGCATCGCCATCCCGCACTGCCGCCTTGAAGGATGCTCCGCTCCGGTCAGCGCCCTGCTGCACCTGGAAGCCCCTATCGACTACGACGCCATCGATGGCGCACCGGTGGACCTGCTGTTCGTCCTGCTGGTGCCGGAAGCCGCCACCGATGCCCATCTGGAACTGCTGCGCCAGATTGCCAGCATGCTTGATCGCAAGGAGGTTCGTGATCGCCTGCGTGCGGCCACCAGCAGCGAGGCCCTGTTCCAGGTTGTCCTGGACGTACAGAACGAGCACTGAACATGCGCCTGATCATCGTCAGCGGCCGGTCCGGCTCCGGCAAGAGCACCGCCCTCGATGTCTTGGAAGACAACGGTTTCTACTGCATTGACAACCTGCCAGCCGGGCTGCTGCCGCAGCTGGCGGAAAATGCCCTGATCAACACCGAGTTGCTGCAACCCAAGGTCGCCGTGTCGATCGACGCGCGCAACCTGCCCAGCCACCTGACGCGCTTCCCCGAATTGCTCGAAGAAGCCCGTGCCCGGCATATCCAGTGCGATGTGCTGTACCTGGATGCCGACGAAGACGTGCTGCTCAAGCGCTTCTCGGAAACCCGCCGGCGCCACCCGTTGACCAACGCCGACCGCTCGCTTGCCGAAGCGATTCGGGTGGAAAGCGAATTGCTCGGGCCGATTGCCGACCTGGCTGACCTGAAGATCGACACCACTAGCCTGAACCTGTACCAGCTGCGTGATTCGATCAAGCTGCGCCTGCTCAACCAGCCCGAGCCAGGCACGGCGTTTCTGGTCGAGTCGTTCGGTTTCAAGCGTGGCATGCCGGTCGATGCCGACCTGGTGTTCGATGTACGCTGCCTGCCCAACCCCTACTGGAAGCCCGAGTTGCGTGAGCACTCGGGCCTTGAGCAACCGGTGATCGACTACCTGGCCGCGCAGCCGGATGTCGAAGAGATGTTCAACGACATTTCCAGCTACCTGCTCAAGTGGCTACCGCGCTTCGCCGCCAGCAACCGCGCCTACGTTACCATTGCCATCGGTTGCACCGGCGGCCACCACCGCTCGGTGTACATTACCGAACGCCTTGGCCAGTTGTTGCAGCAATCCCTGAAAAACGTCCAGGTTCGCCATCGCGACCTCTAGCCCAAGGATCCGCCCCACGATGCCCGCCCGTGAAATCACCATCATCAACAAGCTGGGCCTGCATGCCCGGGCGGCGGCCAAGTTCGTCGGCGTAGCCGGCCGCTTCCCCTGCCAGGTCAGGGTCGGCCGCGCGCCGGACAAGCTGGTAGACGGCAAGAGCATCATGGCGGTGATGATGCTGGCGGCCGGCAAAGGCACCCAGGTGCACCTGCATACCGAAGGTGAGCAGGACGAGGATGCCATGGCCGCGCTGGTCGAGCTGATCAACAACTATTTCGACGAAGGCGAATAACGTTCACGCCGGTCAGATACCACCGGCGGTCAGCTTTTCCGGGTCCAGCAGCTTCTCCAGCTGCTCACGCGACAGGTCGGTGTGCTCCAGCGCCACATCAATGATCGGGCGGCCCTGTTTGTAGGCGGTCTTGGCGATTTCGGCGGCTTTGAGATAGCCGATGATCGGGTTCAACGCCGTGACCAGGATCGGGTTGCGCGCCAGGGCTTCCTTGAGCTTGCCTTCGTTGACCTTGAAGCTGGCGATGGCTTTGTCGGCCAGCAGGCGGCTGACGTTGGCCATCAGCCCGATGCTTTCCAGCAGGTTGCGGGCAATCACCGGCAGCATCACGTTCAATTCGAAGTTGCCGGACTGGCCAGCGATGGCGATGGTGGCGTCATTGCCGATCACCTGCGCCGCGACCATGGCGGTGGCCTCCGGAATGACCGGGTTGACCTTGCCCGGCATGATCGAAGAGCCCGGCTGCAGCCCCTGCAACTCGATCTCACCGAGGCCGGCCAGCGGGCCCGAGTTCATCCAGCGCAGGTCGTTGGCGATCTTCATCAACGCCACCGCGGTCGTCTTCAGCTGCCCGGACAGGGCCACGGCGGTGTCTTGCGAGCCGATCAGGGCGAACAGGTTCTGCCCGGGGCGGAATTCGACCCGGGTCAGGTCGCTGAGCTGGCGGGCGAAGCCGCTGGCGAACTGCGGATGGGCGTTGATGCCGGTGCCCACGGCAGTGCCGCCCTGGGCCAGCGCTTGCAGGCTCGGCAAGGTCGCTTCGAGGTGGGCCTTGGCAGCGTCGATCTGCGCCGCCCAGCCATCCAGCACCTGGCTCATGCGCACCGGCATCGCGTCCATCAGGTGGGTACGGCCGGTCTTCACGTACGGGTGCACCTGCACCGATTTGGCCTCGATTACCTCGACCAGGTGCGCCAAGGCTGGCAGCAGTTGCTCATGCAGGGCCAGGGCGGCACTGACATGAATGGTGGTGGGGATGATGTCATTGCTGCTTTGGCCACAGTTGACGTGGTCGTTGGCGTTGACAGCGTCGCCCAGAACACGGCTGGCCAAGGTGGCGATCACCTCGTTGGCGTTCATGTTCGAGCTGGTGCCGGAACCGGTCTGGAACACATCCACCGGGAAATGCTGCAGGTAGTCCCCCGCCAGCAGTTGCTCGACGGCTTTGACGATAGCCTCGCCCTGTGCCGCCGACAGCTGCTGCAGTTCGACGTTGGCCTTGGCCGCGGCAGCCTTGGCCAGCAGCAGCGCACGAATGAACTGGGCCGGCATGCGCTGGCCGCTGATCGGGAAGTTGTCGACAGCGCGCTGAGTCTGGGCACCGTACAGGGCCTGGGCCGGCACTTGCAATTCACCCATGCTGTCGCGTTCGATACGGGTATCACTCATGGTCAAATCCTTGCATCAGTTCATCGGGAGAAATCGACGGCAGCAGGCGGCAACTGGCCAGTTGCAGGGCGTACGGCTGCCAGCGCTGGTTCTGGGCCTGGCGGTCGAGGTTGCGCAGTTGCAGCAGCGGCCGCCAGGCCTGGTCCAGGCATAGGCAGCGCCAATGCCAAGGCAGCATGCGGTCGCTGGCGGTATCGAGCAGCAGGCGGAAGGAAGTCATCGCCACAGTCCAGGGTGAGGTCTCGGTGCAACACGCCAGGTAACGGCCTTCGGCCAGGTAGTGCTCGATGAGGCGCGGCTCGTCAGGCTCGAGCGCGCAACGAATGCGTCGGCTGAGCCAGCGCCAGTTGTCCAGGTAGGGCAGTTCGCGGAGGACGGGTTTCATGAACATCATCGCCGGGTGGTCGGATAATGAGATTCATTATTAATTGATATTTGATATCAATTCAAGTGTGGGGTGATCAAACAGAAAAACCCGGCGGAGGGCCGGGTCTTCGGTTTCACTGGAAATTTTCCACTGCCTGCACCGGCCCTTTCGCGGGCTTGCCCGCTCCCACAGGGATCGCACAGGCTTCAAGCTTGTGCACTACCTGTGGGAGCGGGCAAGCCCGCGAAGAGGCCGGTACAGGCTAAAGATCAGCTACCAGCAACGGTCATCCGCTCGATCAGCACAGACCCCGTGTGGATATTGCTGCGGGTCTCAAGATCACTGCCAATCGCGACAATCTGCTGGAACATATCCTTCATATTGCCGGCAATGGTCACTTCCTGCACCGCATGCTGGATCTCGCCATTTTCGACCCAGAAGCCCGCCGCACCACGGGAATAATCGCCCGTCACCATGTTCAGGCCGTGGCCCATCAGTTCGGTGATCAGCAGCCCGCGGCCCATGCGCCGGATCAGCGCCGCCTGGTCTTCGACGCCATGGCTGACGAACAGGTTGTGCACGCCGCCGGCGTTGGCCGTGCTTGGCAAACCCAGCTTGCGCCCGGAATAGGTACCCAGCAGGTACGAAACCAGCTCGCCCTTGTCGACGAACGGCTTGGCATAGGTGGCCAGGCCATCACCGTCGAATGCAGCACTGGCCAGTGCGCGCGGGATATGCGGGCGCTCGTCGAGGGTCAGCCAGGAGGGGAACAAGCGCTGGCCAAGGGTGCCCTCGAGGAAGGACGACTTGCGGTACAGATTGCCGCCGGAAATGGCCGACAGGAAGCTGCCGAACAGGCCGCCGGCCAGCTCGGCCGAGAACAGCACCGGCACCTCGCAGGTCGGCACCGGCCGCGCGCCCAGGCGGCTGGCGGCACGCTGGGCAGCGCGCACGCCGATGCTACGCGGGTCGGCCAGCAGGTTGCCCTGGCGGTTCACGTCATACCAGTAGTCACGCTGCATCTGCCCGTCGCCTTCGGCGATCATCACGCAGCTCAAGCTGTGCCGGGTCGAGGCGTAGCCACCGATGAAACCATGGCTGTTGCCATACACGCGGCAGCCTTGGTGGGTATTGAGGGTGGTGCCGTCGGCGTTGAGGATACGCGGATCGGCGTCGAACGCCGCCGCCTCGCAGGCCAAAGCCATCTCGATGGCCTTCTCGGGCTCCAGATCCCAGTCGTGGTAAAGGTCCAGGTCTGGGATCTCGCGGGCCATCAGCGCCGCGTCGGCCAGGCCGGAGCAGTCGTCCTCGGAGGTATGCCGGGCAATCGCCAAGGCTGCCGCGACGGTTTCGCGGATCGCTTCCGGGCCGCTGGCCGAGGTGCTGGCCGAGCCTTTGCGCTGGCCGACATAAAGGGTGATGCCAAAGCCCTGGTCGCGGTTGAATTCGACCGTTTCGACCTCACGCTGGCGTACCGTGGTGGACAGGCCCTGCTCCAGCGACACCGCCACTTCGCAGGCGCTGGCGCCCTGGCGGCGCGCCTCGGCGATGATCGCCTCGACCTGCTCCTGCAATGCTGGCAGGTCTTGCGGACCTACGCTCTGGACTGCACTCATGGTTCTCTCCACTCAAATTCTGCGTTCGGCGAGGGTCATTCTACGACCGGGCCGGACAAGCGGCCCCCGACTGGTTATCATGGCGGCGATCTTTAGCGGACTGCCACCATGGTTGATTCAAACGACGACGCCTTCGACGGCGAAAAAAGCAAAACCCAGATCAAGCGCGAGCTGCATGCGCTGGTCGAACTCGGCGAGCGCCTTACCACGCTCAAGGCCGACACCCTGGCGCGCCTGCCGTTGACCGACGAGCTGCGCAAGGCCTTGGCCGAAGCCAGCAAGCACACCGCTCACGGTGCCCGCAAACGCCATATGTCGTTCGTCGGCAAGCTGATGCGCGTACAAGACCTGGACGCCATCCACGCCCTGCTCGAACAGATGGACAGCTCGACACGGCAATACAACGAGCGTTTCCACGGTCTGGAGCGCTGGCGTGACCGGTTGATCGACGGCAACGACGAAGACCTCGAACGCTTCGTCAACGAGTACCCCGACACCGATCGCCAGCAGTTGCGCTCGCTGGTGCGCCATGCCCAGCACGAAAAGGCACGGAACAAGCCGCCTGCCGCTGCGCGCAAGGTGTTCAAGTACATCCGCGACCTCGACGAATTGCAGCGCGGGTTACGCTGATCACCCTGGGGCCGCTTTGCGGCCCAATCGCGACACAAGGCCGCTCCCACAGTAAGTGCACGGCCATTTCTGCATGGCGCAATTCCTGTAGGAGCGGCCTTGCGTCGCGAAAGGACCGCAAAGCGGTCCCAGATGGCCATCACGCCCCGGTACCGCCAACGGTAATCGCATCCAGCTTCAAGGTCGGCTGCCCGACCCCGACCGGCACCGACTGCCCGTCCTTGCCACAGGTCCCTACCCCGCTGTCCAGCGCCAGGTCGTTACCGACCATCGACACCCGGCTCATCGCCTCCGGACCATTGCCGATCAGGGTCGCGCCCTTCACCGGCGCGGTAATCCTGCCGTCTTCGATCAGGTAGGCCTCACTGGTCGAGAACACGAATTTACCACTGGTGATATCCACCTGGCCGCCACCGAGGTTGGCGCAGTAGATGCCCTTTTTCACCGAAGCGATGATTTCCTGCGGGTCGCTTTCGCCAGCACGCATGTAGGTATTGGTCATGCGTGGCATCGGCAAGTGCGCGTAGGATTCACGGCGGCCGTTGCCGGTCACCGCCATGCCCATCAGGCGCGCGTTCAGCTTGTCCTGCATGTAGCCCTTGAGTACCCCGTTCTCGATCAACGTGGTGCATTCGGTCGGGGTGCCTTCATCGTCCACGCTCAGCGAACCACGGCGGCCTTCGAGGGTGCCATCGTCAACGATGGTGCACAGGCTCGACGCCACTTGCTCGCCGATGCGGCCGCTGAACGCCGAACTGCCCTTGCGGTTGAAGTCACCCTCCAGGCCATGGCCGACCGCCTCGTGCAACAGCACGCCCGACCAGCCCGAGCCCAGCACCACCGGCAAGGTACCGGCCGGTGCGGGGATCGCCTCCAGGTTCACCAATGCCTGGCGCAGCGCTTCGCGGGCGTAACCCATCACCCGCTCTTCGGTGAAGAAGCGGTAGTCGGTACGCCCGCCACCGCCCTGCCCGCCACGCTCGCGGCGGCCGTTCTGCTCGACGATGACGCTGACGTTGAAGCGCACCAGCGGGCGCACATCGGCAGCCAGGCTGCCATCGGCTGCGGCGATCAGGATTCGCTCCCAGACCCCGGCCATGCTCACGCTGACCTGCTGAATACGCGGGTCGAGGGCACGGGTGGCCGCGTCGACCCGTTTAAGCAGCTCGACCTTTTCGGCACGGCTGAGCACATCCAGCGGGTTGTCCGCCGGGTACAAGGCTGTCACATCCTGGCTACGGAAGGCCTGCACCCGGCCGTTCTGCCCGGCACGCGAGATCGAACGGGCGGCGCGGGCGGCCGAGGTCAGGGCCTCGAGGTTGATCGCGTTGCTATAGGCGAAGCCGGTCTTTTCACCGGATTGGGCACGCACGCCCACGCCTTGGTCGAGGTTGAAACTGCCCTCTTTGACGATGCCGTCTTCCAGCGCCCAGGTTTCCGAGATCTGGCCCTGGAAATACAGGTCGGCGGCGTCGATGCCGGGGCCGGCCAACTCACCCAGTACGCTCTGCAGGCTGTCCAGGGTCAAGCCGCCTGGGGCCAGGAGCTGCTCACTGACGGTGGATAACATCTGGCTCATAGTCACTCCGAGGTGTGCGCAGGCCGCAATGCGCCCTGCGAGAAAAAGCGCCGGTGCGAAACCACCGGCATGCGCGCCCGGATGGACGCCTGTTCATCAATGTCGCGCTCGGCGAGCAATACCGCTTCACCTTGCGCCTGTTCCGCGACGATACGCCCCCAGGGGTCGACGATCGCGGCATGGCCATGGGTTTCCCGTGGGCCCGGATGGGTGCCGCCCTGCGCCGCAGCCAGCACATAGCACTGCGTCTCGATGGCGCGGGCACGCACCAGCACTTCCCAGTGCGCAGCGCCGGTCACTGCTGTAAAGGCAGCGGGCGCGGTGATCAGTTCCGCACCGGCGGCACGCAGCGCGCTGTACAGTTCGGGGAAACGCAGGTCGTAGCACACACTCAACCCCAGGCGACCCAAGGGTGTATCTGCCACCACCACCTGGCCGCCATGGGCGTAATCGTCGGATTCGCGATAACGGCCGCGGTTGTCGGCAACGTCCACATCGAACAGGTGCAGCTTGTCATAGCGTGCTACCACCTCGCCGTGCTCGTCGACCAGCAGCGAGCAGGCATGGGCCTTGGCTTCGGGCTGGCCGACCGGTGGCAAGGGCAAGGTCCCGGCGACAATCCATAACTTGAGGTCGCGGGCGGTGCGTTTCAACCAGGGCAGGATCGGCCCTTCGCCCAGCGCTTCGGCGCGGCCAATGGCGGCGGCGTCCTTGCGGCCCATGGCGGCGAAGTTTTCCGGCAGCACGGCCAGGCGGGCGCCACCGAGCGCCGCCTGCTCCAGCAGGGCACCGGCTCGCTGCAGGTTGGCCAGTACATCGTCCTGGCTGACCATCTGGATTACCGCTGCCTTCATGGGCACTCCTAACGGGATTTCTCGAAAGGTTTCACAAAAGTGATTCTAGGCTCTTTCCACGGCCCTTCGACACGGTAGTGCACGCTGGCAAAGCGCGATACGCGGTCGCCGATCAGCCGGTCGACCAGGAACAGCGCCCCACCGACCGCCGGCGCGCCGACGATCAGCGCCGCCAGCGGCAGGTTGTTGGTCACCGGCAAGGTCACCTGCAGGTTGGCATCGACGCGGTCGCGGACCATGTCCAGGGTGCCATCCAGCTCGAAATTGCTCGACGGGCCGGTCACGCTGATCGGCTCTCGGGTCACGTAGACCCCATCACTGGCCACCAGCAGGCCCTTGACCCGGTCGTAGGCAAGGCCCTTGTCGAACAGGTCGGAGAAGTCCAGGCGCAGCCGCCGACCAATGGAGTTGAAATTGAGCAGGCCGAACACCCGCAGCGCCTGGGCACTGCCCTCCACTTCGACGAACTGGCCGGTGCGCAGTGCCGCGTCCATGCTGCCGGAGAAGCGCGTCAGGCTCACCGAGGCGGGCGAACCCGGCCAGCGGCCATCCACATCCAGGCGGAAGTCGCGGCTGGTCACGGTCGGGGCAAAGCCCCAGGCGTTGAGCACATCCGCCAGGTTCTTGCCGTCCAGACGGCCCTTGTACCAGCTGCTGGTACTCCCCGGCTGGCCCTCCCAGCCGCCACCGCCATTGATACGCAGGCCTTTGAAGTCGAGGTTGATATCGCTGGCGGTCACACCGCGCGCGGTCGGCCGCAACTTCAGCGATGCGCTGCCGTACAGGTCGTCACCGCGGTAGAGCTTGTCGATGCCCAGGTCCAGCGCCGGCACCTTGCGCGGGTCGAACGAGGCCAGCGGGTCCGGTGCCTCCGCCGCCTGCGCGTCGGCCTGTTTTTCAGCCGCGCTGGCGGCAGGCAGGCGCAAGGTCTGCAGGCGCACCACCATCGGTGCACCCTTGGCATCCGGCACGCGGGCGTTGCCAATGACTTCCTTGCTGTCCAGGCGCAAGTCCCAGGCGGGGCCGCCACGCACCAGGCGCACCACGGCCTGGTTCAGCTCCTGGCCGAAGGCTTTGAGTTGGCCGATGCTCAGGTCGACGCTTTGCAGGTTCTGTCGCGCGCTACCACCCGGGTCGTCCCCCGCCAGCCGCGCCGCCTGCTCCTGCCAGGGCGCCAGGTCCAGCGCCTCCAGCCGACCCCGTACCCGCAGGCCCTGGCCGGCAGGTAGCTGGGCGTCACCTGCGCCCAGCAGCAGCTCGCCACGGCCCTGGGCCAGTTTGCCGGCCGGCGCTGCATAGGCAAAACGGGCGAGGTCGATGTAAGCCGCGTCGAAACGCCGTTCAGGCCCCTGCAGGGTCATGCTGAAACGGCTGTCACGAGCATCCGCCGCGGCCTTGCCGAACGGCGCCGGCAGGTCGATGGCCAGGCCTTTGAGGCTGGAGTTGATGCTCAGGCGGTTGTCACGGCTACCCAGGCTGAGTTGCAACTGGTACGGCAGCTCGCCGGATACTGGCACGGCCTGGGTGAACTGCAGCCAGTCGGTCAGCGCCTTGAGCGAGACCTTGCCATTGGCGTCGATGCGGGTCTGCATCTGCCCAGGCTGGCCTTCGGCGCTGATCTGCGCCGTCACCGGCTTGCCGAAGGCTTGCAGGCTGATGCCCTTGCCGCTCAGGCCCTTGTCGTAATCGAAACTGAAGTCACCCTTCAGGCGGCTCAACTCCAGGCTCGGCGGCGCCACCTTCAGCCGCGCATCGTGCGTGGCGAAGTCCACCTGCACGTTCGGCCGCTGCCCGTGGGCCAGCGGAATGTCGAGCTTGAGCTTGCCCTTGAGCGGCCCTTCCCCCTCCCAACCAGCGAAGACCTCGCCGGTGCCGATCGGCGCTTCCTTGAGAATCTTCAGGCCATCGCCCAGGCTGCCGTCGAAGTCGCCATTCAGGTACAGGTGGCTGTGCTGGCCCTCTTCGACATGCGGGATATCGACGGTCACATCACTGACCTGGGTGTCGAGCAGCATGCCCCGCTGGGCCGTGATACGTACACCGCTGTCCTCGATGAACACATCGCCATCCACATGCTGCACCTGTGGCCAGCCCGGCTGGAAGTCCAGGGCGGCATCACGCACCTTGAAGAACAGGCTGATGCTGCGGGCTTCCGGCGCCACGCCATGGTTCAGCGAGCCCTGGTACTGGAAATAACCTTCGTCCACCGTGCCTTTGACGATCGCGCTGCGCAGCCATTCGTCGAGGGCCGGGCTGAGCACTTCGGGCAGGTACTTGGCGGTGTAGCGGCCATCGCCTTCGGTCAGGCCGACGCGCAGGTCCATGTAGTCCTCGCGGCCCTCCTCGAACAACAGCCGAATGAGGAAGTCACCGGCGATCTTGCCCTCCTCGCCCAACACCTTGAGATAAGGGGCGACCAGGGTGAAACCTTGCTGGTCCAAAGCCCAGGTCAGCCGCGCGTTGGCCTTCTGGTAATGCCAGGGTTTGGCGAAGATCGGGTACAGATGCAGCATGAACGCATCGGTATCCAGGCGCAGTTCACCCTGGCCCAGGTCACCGCTGATGCTGCCGCTGACATTACCGGCAGCCGGGGCATTGCGATAGGCATCGAAGCCGACCTTTTCCAGGTTGGCCTCGAACTGCAGGCGCTGGTCACCCGCGGCCTTGGGCCGGGCGACCAGGCGCACATTGCGCAGCACCCCGGTCACCTTCAAGCCATCGACCACGGCCATGACCTTGTCCGGCAGCGGCGCCAGGGCATCGATCAGCGGCGTCAAGGGGGTCAGGTCCAGGCGGTCGGCCTGAAGCTGCCAGCGTTCTGCAGCAGCATCCTCGCCGGGGCGCTGCTGCAATTGCAGGTGCGACTCCCAGCGGCGCTTGCCGATGTCCATGGCCAGCGAGTCGACCACCACGTCGAAGCCTTGCTCCTGACGCTGGAACCAGGCGCCCAGCGCCAGGTTGTTAACGCCAGCGGCCTTGCGCCCGGCATAGGCGCCCTGCAGTTCAGGTGCATTGAGGCGGACAACGGCCTGCTGCAACTGCCCCTGGCGCCAATCGACCCAGAACTCGCCGCCGGCGCGCAAGGCGTCGGCATGCCACTGCCCGAGCAGGCGTGGCGGCAGCCAGCGCGCCCAGTCACTCTGCGGCAGGCTCAGGTAGGCTTCGGCCTGGCCTTCGCGCCAGGCGCCGGCCGACGCCCGACTCCGCAGGTTCAGGGCCAGCGGCTGGCCATCGGGCAGGGTCGCGCGCAGGTCCAGGGCCTGGCGTGAAGCACCGGCCTGCAAACCGGCGCTCACATAGGTCAGGGTCAGCGGGTCGCGTTGCCAGGGGTGCAAGGTGACCTGGCTGTCGAACACATCGATGCGGCCCAGCTGGCGCAGGCGTTGCAGCAGCTCGGCCGGGTCGAGGGGCGCGTCGTCCTTCTTCGGCAGGCCTTCGAGGTTCCAGGCGCCCTGCTCGTTCTCGCGCAGGATCAGTTGCAGGCCGCCCAGCTGAATGCGTGCCAGGCGCACTTCACGCGCAGTGAGGCTGGCCCAGAGGTCGGGCACCACCTTGACCTCGTCCAGGCGCAGCGCCGTGGCCCCTTCGCCCAGCTGCAGATCGCGCACTTGCAGCACCGGTGCCAGGCCGCTCCAGCGGCCTTCCAGGGCACCGACATGCACCGGCAGGCCCAGAGCCTGCTCGGCCTTGCTTTCGACATCGGCCCGGTACTCGGCCACCAGCGGCACCAGTTCGCGGCCAAGGCTGACATACAGCGCCACCAGCACCGCCAGCAGGGCGCAAACGCCCAGCCCCCAGCGGGTCAAGGCAACCAGAACGCGGCTCAGACGTTCCATGGCCGTTGGCCTCCAGGTCGTTTATCCATGACGACAGCGCGTGCCGGGCGTGCCAGCCCGGTCCACCCGCAGCGTGTATCAGAAGGCCTCAGAGCAGCACCACATCGTATTGTTCCTGGGAATACATCGACTCCACCTGAAAACGAATGGTTCGGCCGATGAAAGCCTCCAGTTCCGCGACGTTACCGGACTCTTCATCCAGCAGCCGGTCGACCACCTTCTGGTTGGCCAGCACGCGGTAGCCTTCGGCCTGGTAGGCACGGGCCTCGCGCAGGATCTCGCGGAAGATTTCGTAACAAATGGTCTCGGGGGTTTTCAGCTTGCCACGGCCCTGGCAGGCCAGGCAGGGTTCGCACAGCACCTGCTCCAGGCTTTCGCGGGTGCGCTTGCGGGTCATCTGCACCAGGCCCAGTTCGGTGATGCCGATGATGTTGGTCTTGGCATGATCGCGCTCCAGCTGTTTCTCCAGGGTGCGCAGCACCTGGCGCTGGTGTTCTTCATCTTCCATGTCGATGAAGTCGATGATGATGATGCCGCCAATGTTGCGCAGGCGCAGCTGCCGGGCGATGGCAGTGGCAGCTTCGAGGTTGGTCTTGAAGATGGTCTCTTCAAGGTTGCGGTGGCCGACGAAAGCCCCGGTGTTCACATCGATGGTGGTCATCGCTTCGGCCGGGTCGACCACCAGGTAGCCGCCGGACTTCAGCGGCACCTTGCGCTCCAGCGCGCGCTGGATCTCGTCCTCGACGCCGTACAGGTCGAAGATCGGCCGCTCGCCCGGGTAGTGCTCGAGGCGGTCGGCAATTTCCGGCATCAGCTCGCCAACGAACTGCGTGGTCTTCTGGAAGGTTTCCCGCGAGTCGATGCGGATTTTCTCGATCTTCGGGTTGACCAGGTCGCGCAGCGTACGCAGCGCCAGGCCCAGGTCTTCGTAGATGACCATGGGCGCGCCGCAGGTGTTGATCTGGGTGCCGATCTGCTCCCACAGGCGGCGCAGGTAGCGGATGTCCTGCAGGATCTCCTCCGCACGCGCGCCCTCGGCGGCAGTGCGCAGGATGAAACCACCGGCATCCTTGATGTTTTCGCTGTCCATGCAGTCGCTGACCACCTGCTTGAGGCGCTCGCGCTCGGCTTCGTCTTCGATCTTCAGGGAAATGCCGACATGGCTACTGCGCGGCATGTACACCAGGTAGCGCGAGGGAATTGACAGCTGGGTGGTCAGGCGCGCGCCTTTGGTACCGATCGGGTCCTTGGTCACCTGCACCACCAGCGCCTGGCCTTCGTGCACCAGGGCGGTGATGTTTTCCACCGCCGAGCCTTCGCGCTGGGATATTTCCGAGGCATGGATGAAGGCCGCGCGCTCCAGACCGATGTCGACGAAGGCCGCCTGCATGCCCGGCAGCACGCGCACCACCTTGCCTTTGTAGATATTGCCGACGATGCCCCGGCGCTGGGTACGCTCGACGTGCACTTCCTGCAGTACCCCGTTTTCCACCACCGCCACGCGTGACTCCATCGGGGTGATGTTGATCAGGATCTCTTCACTCATGGCACGCTCTCGTCAAAGGTATTCGGTAATGATGGATCGCGATCGGGTCGCTGGCTAGCGCGGTGCTGATACCTCGTGTTGCTGCCAGCAGGGAATGGAAAACGCCTCCAGCAAACGGGCGGTCTCGAACAGTGGCAGGCCGACGACCGCCGAATAACTGCCGCTCAGCGCCCTGACGAAAACCGCACCCAAGCCCTGGATGGCATAGCCGCCCGCCTTGTCCAGCGGCTCGCCGGTCGCCCAGTAGCGCTCAGCCTCCTGCGGGCTGACAGGGCGAAAATGCACATCGGTGCCGACGCAGACATCGAGGCAGCGCGTGCCATCGGTCACCGCCACTGCGGTGAGCACCTGATGCTGGTTATCGGACAATTCGGCGAGCATGGCCAGGGCATGTTCGCGGTCACGCGGTTTACCGAGAATCTGGCCGTTCACCGCTACCACCGTGTCTGCCGCCAGGACCACGCCGGGCCCCGGCAACCGGGCCAGACCTGCCTCGGCCTTGGCACGTGCCAGGCGCACGGCGTAGGCCGCAACACCTTCCTCGGCCAGCGGGGTTTCATCGATGGGGGCGCTGACGACGCTGAACGGCACACCGATCTGGGTCAGCAGTTCACGACGACGGGGCGAGCCGGAGGCCAGGTAAAGCGGGTTCATGCGGACATCTCCCTGTCAGTGGTGACGGCGCCGTCAGTTGATGTGCAAGCGTCGGCGCAGATCGCGCAGGGCAAAGCTGATCCACGGCCAGAGCAAGGCACTGATGACCGCCGACCAGACCAGCGCCAGGGTGGGCAGGCGGTTGCCGGTCAGCGCGCTGAGCCACAGCTGGATCAGCTGGGCGATGCCGAAGATCACCAGGATGACCAAGCTCTGTTGCCACATGGGGAACATGCGCAGGCGCTGCTGCAGCGACAGCACCAGGAAGGTGATGAGCGTGAGGATCAGCGCGTTCTGCCCGAGCAGGGTGCCATACAGCACATCCTCGGCCAGGCCCAGCACGAAGGCGGTGGTCATACCGACCTTGTTCGGCACGGCGAGGGTCCAGAACGACACCAGCAAGGCCAGCCACATGGGCCGGAACACTTCCATGAACTGCGGCATCGGCGAAACGCTGAGCAGCAGGCCGATGGCGAACGTCAGCCAGATGACCCAGCCGTGGTTGCGGCGCGAGACTGCCATCATTGCCTCCGGGGGGTAACGGGCGCGGCAGGCGCTGCGGCCGGCGTGGCTGGTGAAGCCGCCGGGGCGGCAGACTGCGCAGCAGGGGCTGCGGGCGTGGCCGGCGCGCCAGCTGCACCCTGTTCGCCCGTAGCGGTCGCCTGGCCCGGGGCCGCGGTGCCCTTGCGGTCAGCTTCTTCCTGGGCGATGGCGGCTTCGGTGGCGCGCTGCTCGGGGCTACGCCGGTCGCTGAACACCAGCAGCATGTAGCGGCTGCGGTTGAGCGCAGCAGTGGGGATGGCGCGCACGATGGCGAACGGCTGGCCGGAATCGTGGATCACTTCGTTGACCGTGGCCACCGGGTAGCCCGCCGGGAAACGCTGACCCATGCCGGAGCTGACCAGCAGGTCGCCTTGCTTGATGTCGGCGGTATCGGCCACGTGGCGCAGCTCCAGGCGCTCCGGGTTGCCGGTGCCGCTGGCGATGGCGCGCAGGCCGTTGCGGTTGACCTGCACCGGGATGCTATGGGTGGTATCGGTCAGCAGCAACACCCGCGAGGTGTAGGGCATCAACTCGACCACCTGGCCCATCAGGCCACGGGCGTCGAGCACCGGCTGGCCAAGGAATACGCCATCACGCTCGCCCTTGTTGATCAGGATGCGGTGGGTGAACGGGTTGGGGTCGACACCGATCAGCTCGGCCACCTCGACCTTTTCGTTGACCAGCGCCGACGAGTTGAGCAGCTCGCGCAGGCGCACGTTCTGCTCGGTCAGGGCCGCCAGTTTCTGCAGGCGCCCCTGCAGCAGCAGGGCTTCGGTCTTGAGCTTTTCGTTTTCCGCGATCAGTTCGGTGCGGCTGCCGAACTGGCCGGCCACACCTTGCCATACACGCTGCGGCAGGTCGGTGATCCAGTACGACTCCATGAGTACCAGGCCCATCTGGCTGCGCACTGGCTTGAGCACGTCGAAACGCGCGTCGACCACCATCAACGCGACCGACATCACCACCAGGACGAGCAGGCGAACGCCCAGCGAAGGGCCCTTGGAGAAAAGCGGTTTAATGGGCCGTTCCTCGTGGACGACTCAGGAGGTCATTGGACATGGGACAACGCACCAGCCTGGTTGCGGGTTGACGGATACGGCGCCCTCGACGGGCGCCAGCCCAGCACATACAGGTAGCACTGTGCGTACCACCTGTAAACCGGGCGCTCATTGACAGCGGGTGGGATCACTCGCTGGAGAGCAGGTCCATCGCGTGCTTGTCCATCATCTCGAGGGCACGACCACCGCCACGGGCGACACAGGTCAGCGGGTCCTCGGCGACGATTACCGGCAGGCCGGTTTCCTGGGCCAGCAGCTTGTCCAGGTCACGCAGCAGCGCGCCACCGCCGGTCAGCACCAGGCCACGCTCGGCGATGTCCGAGGCCAGTTCGGGCGGCGATTGCTCCAGGGCGCTCTTGACCGCCTGGACGATGGTCGCCAGGGACTCCTGCAGCGCTTCGAGCACTTCGTTCGAATTCAGGGTGAAGGCACGCGGTACGCCCTCGGCCAGGTTGCGGCCGCGGACATCGACTTCGCGGACTTCGCCGCCCGGGTAGGCGGTGCCGATTTCCTGCTTGATGCGCTCGGCGGTGGATTCGCCGATCAGGCTGCCGTAGTTGCGGCGCACGTAGGTGACGATGGCTTCGTCGAAGCGGTCGCCGCCAACGCGGACGGATTCGGCATAGACCACGCCGTTCAGCGAGATCAGGGCGATTTCGGTGGTACCGCCACCGATATCGACCACCATCGAACCGCGCGCTTCTTCGACCGGCAGGCCGGCACCGATGGCGGCGGCCATGGGTTCTTCGATCAGGAACACTTCACGGGCACCGGCGCCCAGGGCCGACTCGCGAATGGCGCGGCGCTCGACCTGGGTCGACTTGCACGGCACGCAGATCAGCACACGCGGGCTCGGCTGCAGGAAGCTGTTCTCGTGAACCTTGTTGATAAAATATTGCAACATTTTTTCGCAGACGCTGAAGTCGGCGATCACGCCGTCCTTCATCGGACGAATGGCAGCAATGTTGCCAGGCGTACGGCCCAGCATGCGCTTGGCTTCGGTACCGACGGCGACGACGCTTTTCTGGTTGCCATGGGTACGGATGGCAACAACCGAGGGCTCATTCAGGACGATACCGCGCTCACGCACGTAAATAAGGGTGTTGGCAGTACCCAGGTCGATGGAGAGATCGCTGGAAAACATGCCACGCAGTTTCTTGAACATGGGAAAGTGACCCTGGGGAAAGCGTGGGTAAAAAAGTGCGGCAAACTCTAACAATGGCAGGGATTTTGGGCAAGGAGCCAATATGTTAAATTGGCTGTTTTTCCGAGCACGCCAGCAGAATTTCGCGGCCGTTAGACCGTCAGAAAGCTGACATGTTCCTCACTGCGGACCTCAATTCCGTTCTTTGTTTCCCTTGGAGATCCTCATGGCGCTTGAACGCTGCGACGTGGAAAAGATCGCCCATCTGGCCCGTCTGGGGCTGAATGATGGCGAACTGCCACGCATTACCGACGCCCTGAACAGCATTCTCGGCCTGGTCGACCAGATGCAAGCGGTCGATACCACTGGCATCGAGCCCCTGGCACACCCGCTGGAGGCCAGCCAGCGCCTGCGTCCTGACCAGGTCACCGAAAGCAACCAGCGCGACACCTACCAGGCCATCGCGCCTTCGACCGAAAGCGGTCTGTACCTGGTTCCCAAAGTCATCGAGTAAGGGATAGAGCCTGCCATGCATCAATTGACCCTGGCCGAGATCGCCCGCGGACTCGCCGACAAGTCGTTTTCTTCCGAAGAGCTGACCGGCGCCCTGCTGGCGCGCATCAAGCAGCTCGACCCACAGATCAACAGCTTCATCAGCGTCACCGAAGACCTGGCCCTGGGCCAGGCACGTGCCGCCGACGCCCGTCGCGCCGCCGGCGAAAGCGGCGCGCTGCTGGGTGCGCCGATTGCCCACAAGGACCTGTTCTGCACCAACGGCGTGCGCACCAGCTGCGGCTCGAAGATGCTCGACAACTTCAAGGCGCCCTACGACGCCACCGTGGTTGCCAGGCTGGCCGCAGCCGGCATGGTCACCCTGGGCAAGACCAACATGGACGAATTCGCCATGGGTTCGGCCAACGAATCCAGCCACTACGGCGCGGTGAAGAACCCGTGGAACCTCGAGCACGTCCCCGGCGGTTCGTCGGGTGGTTCAGCTGCGGCCGTGGCTGCGCGCCTGCTGCCAGCTTCCACCGGCACCGACACCGGCGGCTCGATCCGCCAGCCGGCGGCACTGACCAACCTCACCGGCCTCAAGCCGACCTACGGCCGCGTGTCGCGCTGGGGCATGATCGCCTACGCCTCCAGCCTCGATCAGGGTGGCCCGCTGGCCCGCACCGCCGAAGACTGCGCCCTGCTGCTGCAAGGCATGGCCGGTTTCGATGCCAAGGACTCCACCAGCATCGACGAGCCGGTGCCGGACTACAGCGCCAACCTCAACGCGTCGCTGCAGGGCCTGCGCATCGGCCTGCCGAAAGAGTACTTCGGTGCCGGCCTCGACCCGCGTATCGCCGAACGGGTCCAGGCCAGCGTCAAGGAGCTGGAAAAGCTCGGCGCGGTGGTCAAGGAAATCAGCCTGCCGAACATGCAGCATGCCATCCCGGCCTACTACGTGATCGCCCCGGCCGAAGCCTCGTCCAACCTGTCGCGTTTCGACGGCGTACGCTTCGGCTACCGCTGCGAGAACCCCAAGGACCTCACCGACCTGTACAAGCGCTCCCGTGGCGAAGGCTTCGGCCTCGAGGTGCAGCGCCGCATCATGGTCGGCACCTACGCCCTGTCGGCCGGTTATTACGACGCCTACTACGTGAAGGCGCAGCAGATCCGCCGCCTGATCAAGAACGACTTCATGGCCGCCTTCAATGACGTCGACCTGATCCTCGGCCCGACCACGCCCAACCCGGCCTGGAAACTCGGCGCCAAGAGCAGCGACCCGGTCGCCGCCTACCTGGAAGACGTCTACACCATCACCGCCAACCTGGCCGGCCTGCCCGGCCTGTCGATGCCAGCCGGCTTCGTCGACGGCTTGCCGGTCGGCGTGCAACTGCTGGCGCCGTACTTCCAGGAAGGCCGCCTGCTCAATGTCGCGCACCGCTACCAGCAAGTGACCGACTGGCACACCCGCGCCCCCAACGGCTTCTGAGGAGTTCACACATGCAATGGGAAGTTGTGATCGGGCTGGAAATCCACACTCAGCTCGCCACCCAGTCGAAGATCTTCTCCGGCAGCGCCACCACCTTCGGTTCCGAACCGAACACCCAGGCCAGCCTGGTTGACCTGGGCATGCCCGGCGTACTGCCGGTACTGAACCAGGAAGCCGTGCGCATGGCCTGCATGTTCGGCCTGGCGATCGATGCCGAGATCGGCAAGCGCAACGTGTTCGCGCGCAAGAACTACTTCTACCCGGACCTGCCCAAGGGCTACCAGATCAGCCAGATGGACCTGCCGATCGTCGGCAAGGGCCACCTGGACATCGCCCTGGAAGACGGCACCATCAAGCGCATCGGGGTCACCCGCGCGCACCTGGAAGAAGACGCCGGCAAGAGCCTGCACGAAGACTTCAGCGGCTCCACCGGTATCGACCTGAACCGTGCCGGTACCCCGCTGCTGGAAATCGTTTCCGAGCCTGACATGCGCAGCGCCAAGGAGGCCGTGGCCTACGTCAAGGCGATCCATGCGCTGGTGCGCTACCTGGGCATCTGTGACGGCAACATGGCCGAAGGCTCGCTGCGGTGCGACTGCAACGTGTCGATCCGCCCGAAAGGCCAGGCCGAATTCGGCACTCGCTGCGAGATCAAGAACGTCAACTCGTTCCGCTTCATCGAGCGCGCGATCAACAGCGAAATCCAGCGCCAGATCGACCTGATCGAAGATGGCGGCAAGGTGGTCCAGGAAACCCGCCTGTACGACCCGAACAAGGACGAGACCCGCTCCATGCGCAGCAAGGAGGAAGCCAACGACTACCGTTACTTCCCCGACCCGGACCTGCTGCCGGTGGTGATCGAGGACAGCTTCCTCGAAACCGTTCGCGCCGGCCTGCCAGAGCTGCCGACGCAAAAGGTCGAGCGCTTCCAGAACCAGTACGGCCTGTCGGCCTACGATGCCAACGTGTTGGCATCCAGCCGCGAACAGGCAGACTATTTCGAGGAAGTGGTGAACATCGGTGGCGATGCCAAGCTGGCCGCCAACTGGGTCATGGTCGAACTGGGCAGCCTGCTGAACAAGCTGGGCATCGAGATCGACCAGGCACCGGTCAGCGCCGCGCAACTCGGCGGCATGCTGCTGCGCATTCGCGACAACACCATCAGCGGCAAGATCGCCAAGACCGTGTTCGAGGCGATGGCCGCCGGTGAGGGCGACGCCGACAGCATCATCGAGAGCAAAGGCCTGAAACAGGTCACCGATACCGGTGCGATCGACAAGATGCTCGACGAAGTGCTGGCGGCCAACGCTGACCAGGTCGAACAGTACCGCGCCGCCGACGAGGCCAAGCGCGGCAAGATGTTCGGCTTCTTCGTCGGCCAGGCGATGAAAGCCTCCAAAGGCAAGGCCAACCCGGGGCAGGTGAACCAATTGCTCAAAGCCAAGCTCGAAGGGTGATTGTTTTTTCCCTGTAGTCCTGCGAGGGCTTCGCCCTCGTTCGCGGCTGAAGCCGCTCCCACAGGTACAGCGCTGCTCTCGAAAGCGGTGATGTGCCTGTGGGAGCGGCTTTAGCCGCGAATGGGCCATATCGGAGCATCTGAGTTGTTAAAGCGATCCCTTAGCACCCTCGCCCTCTTCACCCTGCTGGCCGGCTGCGCCAGCCAGGACATCGACGTCGACGTCGACCCCGACGGCTACGACAAGACCGGCACTGCTTCCTATTACGGCGCTCGCCACCACGGCAAACGCACCGCCAGCGGCGAACCGTTCAACCAGCACGGCCTCACCGCCGCCCACCGCAGCCTGCCCTTCGGCACCCGGGTTCGGGTGACCAACCTGGCCAACCAGCGCAGCGTGGTGGTACGCATCAACGACCGCGGCCCGCATACCCGCGGCCGCCTGATCGATCTGTCACGTGCCGCCGCAGAAAAAATCGGCATGATCCGTAGCGGAACCGCGCGCGTGCGGGTACAAGGGCTTAGCGACTGACGCGACAGGAGTCCGACCATTTTCGACCTCGCCACCCTTCCCACCTTCAGCCTCCTGCAACTGGGCATCGCCCTGCTTTTGCTGGTCGGCGGTGCCGAACTGCTGGTGCGCGCCGCCTTGCGCCTGGCCCAGCGCCTTCATGTCCGCCCGCTGATCATCGGCCTGAGCCTGGTGGCGTTCGGCAGCACCGCCCCGCAGATGACCGTGAGCCTGCAGGCGGCCTACCAGGGCGCGCCGGATGTGGCAGTGGGCAGCCTCATCGGCAGCAATATCTTCAACGTGCTGGTCATCCTCGGCCTGGCCGCGCTGATCATCCCGCTGCGCGTGTCACGGCAGCTGGTACGCCTGGACATTCCACTGATGATCATCGCCAGCGGCCTGGTCTACGCATTGTCCGCCAACGGCCACCTTGGCCGGGTCGAAGGTGTGTTGCTGCTGCTCGGCCTGGCCGGGTACCTGGCGATACTCTGGCACCAGTCGCGCCACTACGCGCGCACCTACCCTGCACCGACCACTGTCACCGGCGCAGCCGGGCGCTTCTGGTCGGGCACGCTGCTGCAGGTACTGGCCGGCCTCGGCCTGCTCAGCCTGGCAGGCCACCTGCTGCTGGAGGCCGCCGTAGAGGTGGCGACCGACCTGGGCCTGTCCGAGCGCATCATCGGCCTGACCGTGGTCGCCATCTGTACCTCGCTGCCGGAACTGGCCGCCGCGCTGATCGCCGCCCTGCGCGGGGAACGGGAGATCGCCGTGGGCACGGTCATCGGCAGCAACCTGTTCAACCTGCTGGCCGTGCTGGGCCTGACCGCACTGGTTACCCCCGAACCGCTGTCGATCTCGCCCAACGCCCTGGCCTTCGACCTGCCGGTGATGCTCGGTGTTGCCGCGCTGAGCCTGCCGGTGTTCTATTCCGGCTACCGCATCACCCGCGCCGAAGGCCTGGTGTTCCTCTGCCTGTACCTGGCCTACGGGCTGCACGTGGCCGCGTTTACCATGGGCATGCCGCTGGCCGGGCGCCTGGAGCGGTTGATGCTGTTCTACGTTCTGCCGGTGCTGGCCATGGTATTGCTGTACACCACCGTGCGTGCCTGGCGCCGCCAACACTGAGGAAACCACATGGCTGACAACAACAAGACCGGCGAGCAGATTCGCCGCCAGGTGATGGGCGACGCGTTCGTCGATCGCGCGCTGGGCAATGCCACCGACTTTACCCAGCCGCTGCAAGACTTCGTCAACGAACATGCCTGGGGTAGCGTGTGGGCCCGCGACGGCCTGCCGCTGAAAACCCGCAGCCTGATTACCCTGGCCACACTGACCGCACTCAAGTGCCCGCAGGAGCTCAAGGGGCATGTGCGCGGGGCATTGAACAATGGCTGCACGGTGGCGGAGATTCGCGAGGCGCTGCTGCATTGCGCCGTGTATGCGGGGGTGCCGGCGGCGATCGATGCTTTCAGGGCGGCTCAGGAAGTGATCGACAGTTATCAAGGCTGAAGGCTACTGGCCCTATCGCCGGCAAGCCAGCTCCCACAGGTACTGCACAGGTTTCAGTATCTGTGGGGGCGGGCATGCCCGCGAAGAGGCCGAACCTGCCTTGCCTAGCTGGCCTGGCGAGCCTTCTTCATCTTGAAAGCCACCCACAACACGGCAATCCACGCCGGAATCAGCATCACCGAGATGCGAATCGGTGGTGTCAGGTACATCACCACCAGAATCAGCACGATGAACGCCAGGCACAGGTAGTTGCTGACCGGGTGCCCCCAGCTCTTGTAGAACGGGGTGATCCCGGCCGCCAGCTTGGCCTTGCGGAACTTCAGATGGGTGATGCTGATGCTGGCCCAGTTGATCACCAGCGCCGATACCGCCAGGGCCATCAGCAAACCGAAGGCCTCACCCGGCATCAGGTAGTTGATCAGCACACACAGCCCGGTGGCAAAGGCCGACACGCCCAGCGCGGTCAGCGGCACGCCGCTGCGGCTTACCTTGAGCAACTGGCGCGGTGCGTCGCCCTGGCTGGCCAGGCCGAACAGCATGCGGCTGTTGGCGTATACGCAGCTGTTGTACACCGACAGCGCCGCCGTCAGCACCACGATGTTGAGGATGGTCGCCACCAGGTCGCTGTCCAGCTCGTGGAAGATCATCACGAACGGGCTGCCGCCCTGCACCACCTTCTGCCACGGGTACAGCGACAGCAGCACTGCCAGGGCGCCGATGTAGAAGATCAGGATGCGGTACACCACCTGGTTGGTGGCCTTGGGGATGCTCTGGCGCGGGTTATCCGCCTCGGCGGCCGTGATACCCACCAGCTCCAGGCCACCGAACGAGAACATGATCACTGCCAGCGCCATCACCAGGCCGCTGACACCGTTGGGGAAGAAGCCGCCGTACTGCCACAGGTTGGCCACGCTGGCATCAGGGCCGCCATGGCCGCTGGTCAGCAGCCAGGCACCGAAGCCGATCATGCTGACGATCGCCACCACCTTGACCAGGGCGAACCAGAACTCCATCTCGCCGTAGACTTTCACCTGGGTCAGGTTGATCAGGTTAATCACCACGAAGAAGATCGCCGCCGTGGCCCAGGTAGGGAAGCCGGGCCACCAGTACTGCACGTAGATGCCCACTGCGGTGAGCTCGGCCATGCCGACCAGCACGTACACCACCCAGTAGTTCCAGCCCGAGACGAAACCGGCGAACTCGCTCCAGTACTGGTGAGCGAAGTGGCTGAAGCTGCCGGCGACCGGCTCTTCCACCACCATTTCGCCAAGCTGGCGCATGATCAGGAAAGCCATCAGGCCGGCGATGGCATAGCCCAGCAGGACGGAGGGGCCGGCCAGCTGGATGGTCTGGGCGATGCCCAGGAACAACCCGGTACCGATGGCCCCGCCCAGCGCGATCAGCTGGATATGGCGATTCTTCAGCCCGCGCTGTAACAGCTCGGGCGTGCTCTGGTCTTGCATGAAGTGTCCTTTAGCTCAGTGAGGCAGTGTTGTTGCTGTTATTTGCAGTCAAGGATCTAGATCCATCCGCCCCACTGCAAGATGAAAATACCAATGTTGGTGGTGATCGCCGCCATCAGCGTGGTGATCACGATGATCGACGCCGCCAGCTCGTGGTTGCCGTTGGCCGCCCGTGCCATGACATAACTGGCCGCTGCGGTCGGGCTGCCGATGTACAGGAACAGAATGCCCAGCTCGGCCCCGCGGAAGCCGCACAACCAGGCGCCAAGGGTGCCGAGCAGCGGCAGCCAGAGCATCTTCACCAGGCTGGCATCGATGGCCAGCCTGCCGCTGTCACGCAGCGCCGACAGCGACAGCGTACCGCCGATGCAGATCAGCGCCAGCGGCAAGGTCATCTGCGCCAGGTAATCGCCGGAAGTCAGCAGCCAGTTGGGCAGCGGCACCTGGCCGTAGGCCATGGGCGTGGCCACCAGCACGCTGATGATCAGCGGGTTGCTGAAGATGTTCTTGCAGATGCTCCAGGGGTCGGACTTCAGGTCCGGGCTGTACACCGCCAGCACCACCGCCGACAGCGAGTTGTACAGGAGGATGACCAGGCCGGCGAGCACCGCCCCCAGGGAAATACCATAATCGCCGTACAGGCTGGCAGCCAGGGCCAGGCCGATCACGCCGTTGTTGCCGCGGAATGCGCCCTGGGTATAAATGCCCCGGTCCGCCAGTGGGCTGCGCCAGATGGCCATGCCCCAGGCAATGGCGAAGCCGGCCAGGGTGGCAAGGGTGAAATAGAGCAGGACGCCGGGTTTGACCGCCGCGCCAAGGTCGGCGTGGTAGATGCCGAGGAACAGCAGGGCCGGCATGCACACGTTGAACACCAGCTGCGAGGCGACGCGGTTGAAATTGTCGTCGATCAGGTGGATGCGTTTGAGCAGCATGCCCATGAACAGCATGGCGAAGACCGGTGCCGTGATGTTCAGCGTCTGGATAAGTAGGGCGAGCATGCGCTAGCGATCCCGGGAGGTTGCCGTTAGGTGGCTAATGATACGCCAACAGCCGTTAGTTGCGGGGATCGCGGGGTGATAAAGAGAAGTTTCCCTCAGTTACGGCCCTTTCGCGGGTGAACCCACTCCCACAAGTACGGCGCAAGTCTCGAGGCCTGCGCAATACCTGTGGGAGCGGGTTTACCCGCGAAGAGACCGGCGCTGCAAGTACCGCATCAGCGCCGAACCGGGCGCTTCTGCAGCTTGCGCTGCAAGGTCCGCCGGTGCATGCCCAGCGCCCGCGCGGTGGCCGAGATATTGCCCTCGTGCTCGTTGAGCACGCGCTGAATATGCTCCCACTGCAGGCGGTCGACCGACATCGGGTTTTCCGGCACCAGGGTATCCAGGTCGGTGTGCTCCGAGAGCAGCGCCGCCAGCACATCATCGGCATCGGCCGGCTTGCACAGGTAGTTGCAGGCGCCGCGCTTGACCGCCTCCACCGCCGTGGCGATGCTCGAGTAACCGGTCAGGATCACCACGCGCATTTCCGGGTCAAGCTCCAGCAGCTTGGGCAGCAGCACCAGCCCGGAGTCGCCGTCCATCTTCAGGTCCAGCGTGGCGTAGTCCGGCAGGTCCTGCTGGGCCAAAATCAACCCTTCCTCGGCAGAGCCGGCGGTGCTCACGCGGAAGCCGCGGCGGCTCATGGCGCGCGCCATGACCCGGGTGAAGGTGGCGTCGTCATCCACCAGCAGCAGGTGCGGCAGCTCTTCGCTTTCGACCTGGTTTTCTTCGCTCATCATTCATCTCCTCGCTTGCCATAGGGCAGGCGCAGTTCGGTCAGGGTGCCACCCTGTTCATGACTATAGAGTTTCACCGAACCGCCCGCACGGGTCACGCTGGCCTTGCTCAAGAACAGGCCCAGGCCGAAGCCTTTGCCCTTGGTGGTAATGAAAGGTTTGCCGATCGCTTCGGCAATGGCCGGCGGCACGCCGGGGCCATGGTCGCGGATGCTGATGACGATGTCATGGGTGTCCCAGTCCAGGCGCACTTCCAGGTCATCGGGGCAGGCATCGGCGGCATTGTTCAACAGGTTCAGCAGCGCCTGGGTCAGGTCCGGTGGCGGCGTCAGGCGCGGCACCTGGCCGTCGCGCAGGCGCTGGAAGCGATAGCTGGCTTCCGGGCGCATCAGGTGCCAGCGGTTCAGCGCTTCGTCCAGCCAGGCAGTCACCTCCTGCTCCATCACCGCCAGGCGACGGTTGGCTTCGGCGGCCCGTACCAGCTGCTGCAAGGTCTCTTTGCACAGTTTCACCTGGTCCTGAAGGATCTGCAGGTCTTCCTGCAGCAGCGGGTCGGCGTGGTCCTGGCGCATCTCGTTAAGCAACACGCTCATGGTCGCCAGCGGTGTGCCCAGCTCATGGGCGGCGCCAGCAGCCTGGGTGGCCACGGCCAACAGCTGTTCGTCACGCAGGCTTTCTTCACGCCGCTCGGAACGCAGTTGCTCCTGGCGGCGCAGCTCCTCGGCCATGCGCGCAGCAAAGAAGGTGATCACTGCGGCGGCCAAGGCAATGCTCAGCCACATGCCATACACCTGCATCTTGTCCCGCGCCATCGGCAGGCCTTCGAGCGGGTAGAACTGCACCAGCAGCAGGCTGTACGCCGTCAGTGCGATGCCGGACAGGATCAGCGAATACAGCCACGGCAGGGTCACCGCCGCAATCGCCAGCGGCACCAGGTAATAGGACACGAACGGGTTGGTCGAACCACCGGAGTAGTACAGCAAGGCACTGTGGATCAGCAGGTCACAGGCCAGTTGCAGGGCATATTCCAGCTCGGTGACCGGCAGCGACAGGCGCAGGCGCAAAGCCGTGAAGGCGCACAGCAGCGAAGACAAGGCCAAGGTGCCGGCCAGCGACAGCCAGGGCAAGGGCAGCAGTTCGGTCCAGTAGGCGACCCCCACGGAGCCGGCCTGGGCAGCCAGGACCAGAACCCGGATGACGGTCAGGCGCCAGAGGTTCTGGCGAGTAGCGGACAGCGGTTGTACGGCGGCGAGCATGAGCTCTCCTGATGAGTGCTCCAGAAAAATCGGCTGGAGTATACCGAAGCCGGGCGCCCTGCTGCAGCGATGCGGCAAAGCGCCACACTTTGTCACAGGTTCATGATGGCACTTTTGAACCCACTACACTGTTGCCGGTCTGATCGGCCATGCGTGGCATGGATGGCCAGAGCCCACGCCTTTTTATTGCCAAGGAGTACCCCATGCACATTTCCCCTCGCGGCGCCGCCCTGATCCTGTCCTGCGGCCTGCTTGCCAGCCTGCCGGCGCTGGCTGCCGATGAGCCGCGCTACAACCAGGTATCGCTGCGCGCCGAAGTCAGCAAGGAAGTGGCGCGCGACCTGATGGTCGTGACCCTGTACAGCGAAGCGCAGAACAGCGACCCGGGCAAGCTTGCCCAACAGATCACCGAAGCCATGAACAAGGCCGTGCAGCAGTCGCGCCAGGTCAAGGATGTGAAGATCAGCCAGGGCAGCCGCAACAGCTACCCGGTGTATGACAGCAAGGGGCAGAAGATCACCGCTTGGCGCGAGCGCGCCGAACTGCGCCTGGAAAGCGCCAACTTCCCGGCCCTGTCGCAGCTGACCGCCGACCTGCTGCAGGACCTGAAAATGGGCGGCATGGACTTCTCCATTGCCCCGGCCACGCGCAAGGCCAGCGAGGATGCCCTGCTCAAGGATGCGGTAGATGCCTTCAAGGCGCGCGCGCAACTGGCTACCGAAGCACTGGGTGGCAAGGGTTACAAGGTGGTCAGCCTGAACCTCAACAGCAGCGGTTACCCACGCCCGTACCTGCGCAGTGCGCCGATGGCAATGAAGGCCATGGGCGCTGACGAAGCCGCGCCGGCGCCGGATATCGAGGCCGGTACCAGCGAAGTGAGCATGAATGCCGACGGGCTGATCGAAGTGCAGATGCCGTAAACGCCGTACCTGTGGCAGCGGGCATGCCCGCGAACAAGACAACGCGCTGGATGGCACGGGCTGCGCCCGTGTTCGCGGGCGCGCGCGCTCCCACAGGGATAGCGAAGGCTCAAATTAAGCGGTTTCAGACATTTCCTACGCACCAAAAAGGTGCTTCCTACACCCATCCCGCCCCGCAACATCCCGCAAAAAGCCATCATTTTGCCTGCGCAAACGTTCAACTTCTCGAAAAGTTATACGAATGCGACATCCATGTACGGCCGTACCACTTTTCTGACGTCAGGGAACCTTCGGCATATTGCATTGGGTACACCCCCTGCATAAGTATCCGCAGGTCGGCTCACGAGGCCACCTCAATCGAAAAATGACAACAATGAGGCCACCATGCTCAAACACGCAGTCATTCCGTTCCTGCTAGGCGCAGGCCTGCTATCCGGCGCACCGGCGGCCCTCGCCGCGTCCAACCTGGTGTTCTGCTCCGAAGGCAGCCCGGCCGGCTTCGACCCGGGGCAATACACCACAGGGACTGACTTCGACGCCTCGGCCGAGACCGTGTTCAACCGCCTGACCCAGTTCGAACGTGGCGGCACTGCTGTAATCCCGGGCCTGGCGACCAAATGGGAAGTGTCCGACGATGGCAAGACCTACACCTTCCACCTGCGCGAAGGGGTCAAGTTCCACACCACCGACTATTTCAAGCCCACCCGCCCGTTCAACGCCGACGATGTGCTGTTCACCTTCCAGCGCATGCTCGACAAGGACCACCCGTTCCGCAAGGCCTACCCCACCGAGTTCCCGTACTTCACCGACATGGGCATGGACAAGAACATCGCCAAGGTGGAGAAGCTCGATGAACACACGGTGAGGTTCACCCTCAACGAAGTCGACGCCGCGTTCATCCAGAACCTGGCCATGAGCTTCGCCTCGATCCAGTCCGCCGAATACGCCGACCAGTTGCTCAAGAACGGCAAGGCCGCTGACCTCAACCAGAAGCCGATCGGCACCGGCCCGTTCGTATTCAGCAAGTACCAGAAGGACGCGCAGATCCGCTTCAAGGGCAACAAGGACTACTGGCAACCCGATGATGTGAAGATCGACAACCTGATCTTCGCCATCACCACCGATGCCTCGGTGCGCATGCAGAAACTGAAGAAGAACGAGTGCCAGGTCACCCTGTTCCCGCGCCCGGCCGACATCCAGCCGCTGAAGCAGGACGCCAAGCTGCAGATGCCTGACCAGGCTGGTTTCAACCTCGGCTACATCGCCTACAACGTGATGGACAAGGTCAAGGGCAGCAACGAGGCCAACCCGCTGGCCCAGCTGAAAGTGCGCCAGGCGCTGGACATGGCCGTGGACAAGAAGAAGATCATCGAGTCGGTCTACCAGGGCGCCGGCCAGCTGGCAGTCAATGCCATGCCGCCGACCCAGTGGTCCTACGACGACAGCATCAAGGACGCGCCATTCGACCCGGAAAAGGCCAAGCAACTGCTCAAGGAAGCCGGTATCAAGGAAGGCACCGAAATCACCCTGTGGGCCATGCCGGTACAACGCCCGTACAACCCCAATGCCAAGCTGATGGCCGAGATGCTGCAGTCCGACTGGGCCAAGGTCGGCATCAAGGCGAAAATTGTCAGCTACGAATGGGGTGAGTACATCAAACGCTCCAAAGGTGGCGAACAGGGCGCCATGCTGATTGGCTGGAGCGGTGACAACGGTGACCCGGACAACTGGCTGGGCACCCTGTACGGCTGCGATGCCATGAGCGGCAACAACTTCTCCAAGTGGTGCTACAAGCCCTACGACGACCTGATCAAGCAGGCCAAGGCCACCCCGGACCAGGCCAAACGCACCGAGCTGTACCAGCAGGCGCAGCACATCCTCAAGGAGCAGGTGCCGATCACCCCGATCGCCCACTCCACGGTGTACCAGCCCATGAGCGTCAAGGTGAAGGACTTCAAGATCAGCCCGTTCGGACTGAACTCCTTCTACGGCGTCAGCGTGGACAAATAGGCTAGCCAGGGCACCCGCTGAGCGGCGGGTGCTCCCCCAACCTGACCACCCCTTCATGTCGCCCCGCCGCTACCCGTGGCGGGGTCGGCGAACTGTTGCCGCCATTCGTACCGAGAGGCGGCGCCAACAGACGTAAAAGGACTTGCCATGCGCCACACCACTCGTCTTTCCGCCCTGCTGGCCCTGGGCCTGATTGGCCAGGCCCCGGCCGTGCTGGCCAACAACCTGGTGTTCTGCTCCGAAGGCAGCCCCGCCGGCTTCGATACTGCCCAGTACACCAGTGCCACCGACAACGACGCGGCCGAACCGCTGTATAACCGCCTGGTCGAGTTCGAGCGCGGCGGCACCGCCGTGCAACCCGCGCTGGCGACTCGCTGGGAGGTGTCGGAGGATGGCCTGCGCTACACCTTCCACCTGCGCGAAGGGGTGAAGTTCCACAGCAACAAGGCCTTTACCCCAAGCCGCGATTTCAACGCCGACGATGTGCTGTTCACCTTCAACCGCATGCTCGATAAGGCCCACCCGTTCCGCCAGGCCTACCCGACCGAGTTCCCTTACTTCATCAGCATGGGCCTGGACAAGAACATCGCCCGGGTCGAAAAAGCCGACCCCATGACCGTGGTGTTCACCTTGAACAAGGTCGATGCCGCGTTCATTCAGAACCTGGCCATGAGCTTCGCGTCCATCCTCTCGGCCGAATACGCCGAGCAGCTGCTGAACAGCGGGCGCCCCAGCGACATCAACCAGCAGCCGATCGGCACCGGGCCGTTCGTGTTCCAGCGTTACCAGAAGGATTCGCAGATCCGCTACAAGGGCCACAAGGCCTACTGGGCACCGCAGGAGGTGAAGATCGACAACCTGGTGTTCTCGATCAACGTCGACCCTTCGGTGCGCATCCAGAAGCTGCGCCGCAACGAATGCCAGGTCACGCTGCACCCGCGCCCCGCCGACCTGCCGGCGCTCAAGGCCGACAGCAAACTGCAAGTGCTGCAGCAGCCGGGCTTCAACCTCGGCTATATCGCCTACAACACCCAGCACCCGCCCTTCGACCGCCTGGAAGTGCGCCAGGCGATGGACATGGCGGTGAACAAACAGGCAATCATCCAGGCGGTGTACCAGGATTCCGGCCAGCTGGCGGTCAACGCCATGCCGCCGACCCAGTGGTCCTATGACGACAGCATCAAGGACGCCCCCTTCGACCCGGAAAAGGCCAGGCAGCTGCTGCAGCAGGCTGGGGTCAAGCCGGGCACCGAGATCACCCTGTGGGCCATGCCGGTGCAGCGCCCCTACAACCCCAACGCCAAGCTGATGGCCGAAATGCTCCAGGCCGACTGGAGCAAGCTCGGCTTCAAGGTCCGCATCGTCAGTTACGAATGGGGCGAGTACCTCAAACGCATGAAGAGCGGCGAGCACGACATCGCCCTGATCGGCTGGACCGGTGACAACGGCGACCCAGACAACTGGCTGGGCACCCTCTACAACTGCGATGCCATCGGCAGCAACAACTACTCGCTGTGGTGCGACCCGCAGTACGACAGCCTGGTCAAGCAGGCCAAGCAGGTCACCGACCGCACGCAGCGTACCGCCCTGTACCAGCAAGCCCAGCAGCGCCTCAAGCAACAGGTGCCGATTACCCCGGTGGCGCATTCCACGGTCAACCAGCCATTGAGCGTCAAGGTCTCCGAATTCAAGGTCAGCCCGTTCGGGCGCAATGATTTTTCCGGTGTGAGTGTTGATTAAGCGTTAACCGGTACCGGCCTCTTCGCGGGCTTGCCCGCTCCCACAGGGATTTCCTCAGGTTCACGGCACCTGTGGGAGCGGGCAAGCCCGCGAAAAGGCCGGCACAGCCAGCACCACTTCCCGATTCAGCCCGGTCACCCCGGGCCACCCTGGCAACACCGCAGCAAGAAACCCGACCCACAAGGCCGGCATAACTAGAAAAGAAAGGGAGCTTCAACCTTGAAAATGTTCACCTTGACCGCACTGGCGTTATCCATCAGTGCCTTATCCACCGTGGCCCAGGCCGACCCGCAAAGCCAGGACTACGTCCCCATCACCCTCAAAAGCAGCAGCGAACAGGAACAGGCCAGCGGTTTCGTCGATGGCCAGAGCCTGTCCGGCAGCACCCGCAACTGGTACGCCCGCGAACGCGCCACCCGTGCGCCGCTGTGGAAGTACTACAAAAGCGACGGCACCCGCCACGACACCCACAGCCGTGACAACTGGGTACAGGGCAGCATCCTCAACTACAGCTCCGGCTTCACCCAGGGCACCGTCGGTTTCGCCGTCGAAGCCGCTGGCTACAACGCCATCGCCCTCGAACAAGGCCGTGCCGCGATCGCCGGGCCGAACAACCGCACCCTCACCCACAGCGACGGCGACCCGGTCGGCCAGTGGAGCAAGATGGGTCTGGGCAACATCAAGGCACGGGTGTCCAACACCACCCTCACCGTCGGCCGCCAATCGGTGGACACACCGATGATCGCCTACATCGGTAACCGCGCCCTGCCATCGAGCTTCCAGGGGGCATTCCTGCACAGCGCCGAATTCGACAACCTGAGCTTCGACCTGGGCACCTTCGACCGCGTCTCGCCACGTACCGAACAGAGCCTCAGCAAGTTCCGCAGCGAGTACAGCGCCACCGGCGTGGAAACCGACCGCGCCAGCACCGCCGGCATCAACTACCAGCCGTTCAAGAGCCTGACCACCAGCCTGTACGCCACCAAGGTCGACGATTTCTGGAACCAGTATTACTTCGGCGCCAACCACGTACTCGGCGACAGCGCCGTGCTCAGCCTGAGCACCGGCCTGAACTACTACAAGACCGTCGATGCCGGCAGCCAGAAGATGGGTGAAATCGACAACGACACCTACAGCCTGTCGTTCGGCCTGACGCACCAGGCGCATACCCTCAGCGCCTCCTGGCAGCAGGTCAACGGCAACGAGTATTTCGACTACCTGCACGAAACCAACGGCATCTACCTGGCCAACTCGCTGCTGTCGGACTTCAACGGCCCCAACGAGAAATCGCTGCAGATTTCCTACGTGCTGAACATGGCGCCCTATGGCGTGCCGGGCCTGAAGTTCAACCTGTACAACGCGCGCGGCTGGGGTATCGACGGTACCCATTACCGCGGCACCGCCTATGACGTGAACGGCCTGGACGGCGAAAACCACTACGAGTGGGGCTTCGGTACCAGCTATGCGGTGCAGAGCGGGCCACTGAAAGACACCAGCATCCGCGCCACCTACACCGCGCACCGCGCCAGCAAGGCCCAGGGCGACGGCAGCCTGGACGAGTTCCGGGTGGTGACCACCATTCCGTTCAACATTCTCTGACCGTCGATGCCACGGCCCGCTTCATCTCGGGCCGTGGCGGCTACGCTGGAACCAATGCAAGCAGGGAGTTTCAACCCATGCAGAGAGCTTTCATGAAATCGCGGCCACTGCGCCTGGCCCTGACCGCGCTGCTTCTGAGCGGCGCCACGCAGCTGGCAGCCAAACCGCTGGTGGTGTGCACCGAAGCCAGCCCGGAAGGGTTCGACATCGTCCAGTACACCACTGCGGTCACCGCCGACGCCTCGGCCGAGACGGTGTTCAACCGCCTGGTCGACTTCAAGCCCGGTACCACCGAGATCCAGCCGGCCCTGGCCGAGCGCTGGGACATTTCAGCCGACGGCCTGACCTACACCTTCCACCTGCGTCAAGGCGTGAAGTTCCACACCACCGACTACTTCAAGCCCACCCGAAACCTCAACGCCGATGACGTGCTGTGGAGCCTCAACCGCCAGCTGGACCCGAACCATCCTTGGCATGACAAGACCAGCGTCGGCTACCCATACTTCGAGAGCATGGGCTTCAAGGACCTGCTCAAGTCGGTCAGCAAGGCCGACGAGCACACCGTGGTGATTACCCTTACCCGACCGGAAGCGCCGTTCCTGCGCGACATGGCCATGGCCTTCACCTCGATCTACTCTGCCGAATACGGCGACCAGTTGCTCAAGGCGGGCAAGGCTGCCGAGTTGAACAGCAAGCCGATCGGCACTGGCCCGTTCATCTTCCAGCGCTACAACAAGGACGCCCAGGTTCGCTTCAAGCCCAACCCGGACTATTTCCGCGGCAAGCCGCCGGCCGATGCGCTGGTCTTCGCCATCGCTACCGACAGCAATGTACGCCTGCAGAAACTGCGCGCCAATGAATGCCAGGTGGCGCTCTATCCCAAACCCGACGATGTGCCGTCGATCAAGCAAGACCCGAAACTCAAGGTCGAGGAGATCGAGGCCTTGGTCACCGGCTACATCTCGATGAACACCGAACACAAATACTTAAGCGATGTGCGCGTGCGCAAAGCCATCAACATGGCCTTCGACCGCCAGACCCATGTCGACCAGTTGTTCGGCAAAGGCAACGCGCTGCTCGGCGTGAACCCGTACCCGCCGACCATGATCGGCTACAACAGCGAGAACACGAACCCGCCCCGCGACCTGGCCAAGGCGCGCGATCTGCTCAAGCAGGCGGGCGTGCCCGAAGGTACGGTCATCACCCTGTTCACCCGCAACGGCGGCGGCCCGACCAACCCCAACCCGCGTTTGTCTGCCGAGATGCTGCAGGCGGACCTCAAGCAGATCGGCCTGAAGCTGGACATCCGCGTGATGGAGTGGGCCGAAATGCTGCGCCGCGCCAAGAAGGGCGAGGCCGACCTGGTGTCCACTGGCTGGGCCGGGGACAACGGCGACCCGGACAACTTCCTCAGCCCGCTGCTCAGTTGCGATGCCGTCAAAAGCGGCGAGAACTATGCGCGCTGGTGCAACCCTAAGTTTCAGGAGCTGATCAGCCGCGCCCGCGAAGTGATCGACAACGACGAGCGTGCGAGGCTCTATAACGAGGCATTGAAAGTGTACGATGACGACCAACCCTGGATCAGCATGGCGCATCCAAAGATGTTTACCGCCATGCGTGACAACGTGGAGGGCTACGTGATCAACCCTCTGACCAACAACAACTTCGCCACCACCAAGGTGAAGTAGAACAACAACGACCGCCGGCAACCCACACGGGGACCGGCGGCACTGCCGTACCGGGCTGATCGCCCCACGGCCTGATGAGGTAACCCCGACAATGTTGAGTTTTATTGCCCGGCGCCTTGGCCTGCTGATACCGACCTTTTTCGGCATCACCTTGCTGACCTTCGCGCTCATACGCCTGATCCCCGGCGACCCGGTGGAAGTGATGATGGGCGAGCGCAGGGTCGACCCCGAAATGCACGCCCAGGCCATGGAACGCCTGGGCCTGAACAAGCCGCTGCCGGTCCAGTACCTGGATTACGTCGGCAAGCTGGCCCAGGGCGACCTCGGTGAGTCGCTGCGCACCCGCGAAAGCGTGTGGAACGAGTTTCTCACGCTGTTCCCGGCCACCCTCGAACTGGCCTTCGCCGCCCTGCTGTTCGCCGGCATCGTCGGCCTGCTGGCCGGTGTGATCGCCGCGCTCAAGCGCGGTTCGCTGTTCGACCACGGGGTGATGGGCATATCCCTGGCCGGCTACTCGATGCCGATCTTCTGGTGGGGCCTGATCCTGATCATGTTCTTCTCGGTCAGCCTGGGCTGGACCCCGGTGTCCGGGCGCATCGACCTGCTCTACGACATCGAGCCGAAGACCGGCTTCATGCTCATCGACACCCTGCTCAGTGACGAAGAAGGCGCGTTCAAGGATGCACTGATGCACCTGATCCTGCCGGCCATCGTGCTCGGCACCATCCCGTTGGCGGTGATCGCACGCATGACCCGCTCGTCGATGCTCGAAGTGCTGCGCGAGGATTACATCCGCACCGCCCGCGCCAAAGGCCTGTCGCCGGCCCGCGTGGTGTTCGTGCACGGCCTGCGCAACGCGCTGATCCCGGTACTGACCGTGTTCGGCCTGCAAGTCGGCACGTTGCTGGCCGGTGCGGTGCTGACCGAAACCATCTTTTCCTGGCCGGGCATCGGCAAATGGCTGATCGAAGCCATCGGTGCCCGTGACTACCCCGTGGTCCAGAACGGCATCCTGTTGATCGCCTGCCTGGTGATCCTGGTCAACTTCGTCGTGGACATCCTCTACGGCCTGGCCAACCCACGCATCCGTCACCAGCGCTGAGGCCCTCGCCATGACTAGCCCGATTCCAAAATCCGTGACGCCGGCCAGCCCGGTGGACCAGAGCCTGCTCTACCCCTCGCCGTACAAAGAATTCTGGCAAGCCTTCGCGCGCAACAAGGGCGCGGTGATGGGCCTGGCCTTCATGTGCCTGGTGGTGTTCTGCGCGCTGTTCGCGCCATGGGTCGCCCCGCACGACCCGAGCGAGCAGTACCGCGACTTCCTGCTGACCCCGCCGGTGTGGCTCGAAGGCGGCACTTGGCAGTTCATTCTCGGCACCGACGAACTCGGCCGCGACCTGCTTTCGCGGCTGATCCAGGGCGCGCGGCTGTCGCTGCTGATCGGCCTGTCGTCGGTGGTGATGTCGCTGATCCCGGGCATTCTGCTCGGCCTGCTGGCCGGTTTCTTCCCGCACTTGCTCGGCCCGTCGATCATGCGCCTGATGGATGTGATGCTGGCCCTGCCCTCGCTGTTGCTGGCGGTGGCCATCGTCGCCATCCTCGGCCCTGGCCTGATCAACACAGTGATCGCCATCGCCATCGTCTCGTTACCGTCCTATGTGCGCCTGACCCGCGCGGCGGTGATGGGCGAGCTGAACCGCGACTACGTCACCGCCGCACGCCTGGCCGGTGCCGGGCTGCCACGGCTGATGTTCGTCACCGTGCTGCCCAACTGCATGGCGCCGCTGATCGTACAGGCCACCCTGAGTTTCTCCTCGGCCATTCTCGACGCCGCCGCGCTGGGCTTCCTCGGCCTCGGCGTGCAACCGCCAACCCCCGAATGGGGCACCATGCTGGCCTCGGCCCGTGACTACATCGAGCGCGCCTGGTGGGTGGTGAGCCTGCCGGGCCTGACCATCCTGCTCAGTGTGCTGGCAATCAACCTGATGGGCGACGGCCTGCGCGATGCGCTGGACCCGAAACTCAAGAACGCCGCCTGAGGAGAACGCCATGTCACTGTTGCAGATCAACAACCTGAACGTGCGCTTCGGCGACGCCCATGCAGTACCGGTGGTCGATGGCCTGGACTTGGTAGTGGAAGCCGGGGAAATCCTGGCCATCGTCGGCGAATCCGGCTCGGGCAAGTCGGTGACCATGATGGCCCTGATGGGCCTGATCGACGCCCCGGGGCGCATCACCGCCGATTCGCTCACCTTCGATGGCACCGACATGCTCAAGCTCAGCGGCCGCCAGCGGCGCAAGGTGGTGGGCAAGGACATCGCCATGGTTTTCCAGGACCCGATGACCGCGCTCAACCCCAGCTATACCGTGGGCTACCAGATCGAGGAAGTGCTGCGTCAGCACCTGGGCCTGAAGGGCAAGGCCGCGCGCCAGCGTGCTCTGGAATTGCTGAAGAAAGTCGAGATCCCGGCGGCGGAAAGCCGCCTGGATGCCTACCCGCACCAGCTGTCCGGCGGCATGAGCCAGCGCGTGGCAATCGCCATGGCGATTGCCGGCGAGCCCAAGCTGCTGATTGCCGACGAACCGACCACCGCGCTGGATGTGACCATCCAGGCGCAGATCATGGAGCTGCTGGTCAACCTGCAGAAGGAGCGCGGCATGGCGCTCATCCTGATCACCCACGACCTCGCCGTGGTCGCCGAAACGGCCAAGCGGGTGTGCGTGATGTATGCCGGCCAGGCCGTGGAAGTGGGCCAGGTACCGCAGCTGTTCGATGTGCCCGCCCACCCCTACAGCGAGGCGTTGCTGGCAGCGATCCCCGAGCACAGCTTCGGCGCCGAACGCCTGGCTACCTTGCCCGGCATCGTCCCCGGCCGCTACGACCGCCCCGCCGGTTGCCTGCTGTCACCGCGCTGCCCATACGTGCAGGACAATTGCAGGCGCCAGCGCCCGCCCCTCGATCCGCAGGCCCATGGCCTGGTGCGTTGCTTCTACCCGTTGAACCAGGAGGTGGCGTGATGGCCGTCGTTCTATCCGCCCGGGAGCTGACCCGGCATTACGAAGTCTCCCGCGGGCTGTTCAAAGGCCACGCTCTGGTCCGCGCGCTGAATGGTGTGTCGTTCGAACTGGAGGCCGGCAAGACCCTGGCCGTGGTCGGCGAGTCCGGCTGTGGCAAGTCGACCCTGGCCCGCGCCCTGACCCTGATCGAAGAGCCGTCGTCCGGCTCGCTGCAGATCGCCGGCACCGAGGTAACAGGCGCCAGCAAAAGCGAGCGCAAGCAACTGCGCCGTGATGTACAGATGGTCTTCCAGAGCCCCTACGCCTCGCTCAACCCACGGCAGAAGATCGGCGACCAGCTGGCCGAGCCGCTGTTGATCAACACCTCGCTGAGCAAGGCCGAGCGGCGCGAAAAGGTGCAGAAGATGATGGAGCAGGTCGGCCTGCGCCCCGAGCATTACCAGCGCTACCCGCACATGTTCTCAGGTGGCCAGCGCCAGCGCATCGCTCTGGCCCGGGCGATGATGCTGCAGCCCAAGGTGCTGGTGGCGGACGAACCGACTTCGGCGCTGGATGTGTCGATCCAGGCTCAGGTACTGAACCTGTTCATGGATTTGCAGAAAGAGTTCAACACCGCCTATGTGTTCATCTCGCACAACCTGGCGGTGGTGCGGCATGTCGCTGATCAGGTGTTGGTGATGTACCTCGGCCGGCCGGCGGAGATGGGGCCCAAGGCGGATATCTACGAGAAGCCACTGCACCCGTATACCCAGGCGCTGCTGTCGGCGACCCCGGCGATTCACCCGGACCCGCTGAAGCCGAAGATACGCATTGCCGGTGAGCTGCCCAACCCGCTGAACCCGCCGGATGGCTGTGCGTTTCACAAGCGCTGCCCGTATGCGACGGAGCGCTGTGCCAAGGAGGTGCCGGCGTTCAGGCAAGTGAGCACCCGGCTGGTGGCTTGTCACTATGCCGAGCAGTTTCTCTAGATCGACGTGAGCCTCTTCGCGGGTAAACCCGCTCCCACAGGTTCTACACAGTGTTCAAATCTGTGCGGTCCCTGTGCGAGCGGGTTCACCCGCGATGGGCCGCACAGCGGCCCCGGCTTTTTCAATGCATGAAGAACCAGATCAGGATAATCACCGGAATAGGTACCCCGATCATCCACAGCAGTATCGAGCGCATGGCCTTTCTCCTTGTTCGATGGTGAACAGACCAGTGCACTCGCCATGCCATCTGTAGCAAAAAATTACAGCCATATGAATCAATGGCTTACTTGGTAAGCCGCTTGGAAAGACCGTGCAAGATGCCGGATTCGCCCCCTTGCAGCTGGGTGTTCTGCAATGCACTATCAGGCGCAACCGGTTTGTGGACCGCGTACTACCTCAAGCGCCAGGCGCCGCAGCTGAACATCGTTGTGGTCGATGCCAACATTGCCGGCTTCGGCGCCTCCGGGCGCAACGGCGGCTGGCTGATGGGCAACCTGCTCGGCGAAGACCGCCTGCTGGCCACCCTGTCGCCGCAGCCTGCGCGCCTACCTCGACGACCTTTACCGTCAGGGCATGACCGAGGACGACTACCGTTGGCTGCGCCCCGAGCAGCTGGACGCGCAACCGCGAGTCAGCAACGCCTATGGCGCCATCTACAGCCCGCACACCGCGACCATTCAACCCGCCAAGCTGGCGCGTGGCCTGGCCCGGGCTGTAGAAGCGCTGGGCGTCCCCCTCTACGAAAACACCCCAGCCATCGACTGGCAGCCGGGTGAGGTGCGTACGCCGTTGGCGCGCATCCGTTGTGCAGTACGCCAACGGCAACCTCGGGGCGGACGGGTTGGTTGAGCCGGCGATGAAGGGCAACACCATGATTTACCCGAGCGAGGAAGTGATGGGCAAGCTGTATGCGCTGGAGGCAATGCCGGCCAAGATCGACCGTATTCGGACACGGATCTGGACCAGCATCAAAGCCGGGAATTGATTTCTGGCGTTACACGATCTCTGTGGGAGCGGGTTCACCCGCGAATGCGTCGATAGATGCAACATCGCATTCGCGGGTGAACCCGCTCCCACAGGGGGCCGGTGAGGGCTTGCGAAATCAGTGGTGCTCGCGGGTAGCGCGGAACTTGATGTCCGGCCAGCGTTCTTCCATCAGCGACAGGTTGACCCGGGTCGGCGCCAGGTAGGTCAGGTGGCCGCCGCCGTCGATGGCCAGGTTTTCCATGGCCTTGTTCTGGAATTCCTCGAGCTTCTTCTTGTCGTCACAGCCGATCCAGCGCGCCGACCATACGGTGATCGGCTCGTAGGCGCACTCGACCTTGTATTCTTCCTTCAGGCGGCTGGCGACCACGTCGAACTGCAGCACACCGACCGCACCGAGGATGATGTCGTTGCTACGCTCCGGGAAGAACACCTGGGTCGCGCCCTCTTCGGCCAGCTGTTGCAGGCCCTGGCGCAGTTGCTTGGATTTCAGCGGGTCCTTCAGGCGCACGCGGCGGAACAGTTCCGGGGCGAAGTGCGGGATACCGGTGAAGCCCAGCGCCTCGCCTTCGGTGAAGGTGTCGCCGATCTGGATGGTGCCGTGGTTGTGCAGGCCGATGATATCGCCGGCATAGGCCTCTTCCAGTTGCTCACGCTCGGAGGAGAAGAAGGTCAGCGCATCGCCGATACGCAGGTCCTTGTTGATACGCACATGGCGCATCTTCATGCCCTTCTCGTACTTGCCCGAGCAGATGCGCATGAAGGCGATGCGGTCGCGGTGCTTCGGGTCCATGTTCGCCTGGATCTTGAACACGAAACCGGTGAATTTCTCTTCCACAGGCTCCACGGTGCGCTCGTGGGCGACACGGCCCAGCGGGCGCGGCGCCCAGTCGACCACCGCGTCGAGCACGTGATCGACACCGAAGTTGCCCAGTGCGGTACCGAAGAACACCGGGGTCAGCTGGCCGTTGATGAATTCTTCCTGGTTGAATTCGTGGCAGGCACCCTGCACCAGCTCCAGTTGCTCGACGAACGCGTCGTACTGGTCGCCCAGGTGCGCGCGGGCCTCGTCCGAGTCCAGCTTCTCGATGATCTTGGCTTCGGTGCGCTCGTGGCCATGGCCCGGGGTGTAGACCACGATGTAGTCGCCGGTCAGGTGGTACACGCCCTTGAAGTCGCGGTAGCAACCGATCGGCCATGTGATCGGCGCGGCCTTGATCTTCAGCACGGCTTCGATCTCGTCGAGCAGTTCGATCGGGTCGCGGATGTCCCGGTCGAGTTTGTTGATGAAGCTGACGATCGGCGTGTCGCGCAGGCGGCATACGTCCATCAGGGCGATGGTGCGCGGCTCTACACCTTTACCGCCGTCGAGCACCATCAGCGCCGAGTCCACTGCGGTCAGGGTGCGGTAGGTGTCTTCCGAAAAGTCTTCGTGGCCGGGGGTGTCGAGCAGGTTGATCATGTGCTCGCGGTACGGGAACTGCATCACCGAGGTAGTGATGGAGATGCCGCGCTGCTTCTCCATTTCCATCCAGTCGGAGGTGGCGTGGCGGTCGGACTTGCGCGACTTCACGGTACCGGCGACGGCAATGGCCTTGCCCATCAGCAGCAACTTCTCGGTGATGGTGGTCTTACCGGCGTCGGGGTGGGAAATGATTGCGAAAGTGCGGCGCTTCGCGACTTCGGCGGCCTGGTTGGTCATGGGAAATCGCCTGACTGGGGGATTAAAAAGGGGCGATATCATACCTGAAATTGGGCCTGGACCAAAATTTGATCTCCCGCAACCGGTCCATCGCAGGAGCTAAGCGCGTTGTTCCTGCTCCTCTAGGAAACCGTCAAGCGTGACGGGGGGACGACCTGGAATATGCGCAACCAACTCCAAAGTCCCGCCCAGAGCCTCCACATAGCTGCGCAAGGTGGAAATCAACATGTCACTACGCTTCTCCACTTTTGAAACATTACCCTGACGGATATCCAGACGCTCCGCCAACCCTTCCTGGGTGATTGCCAGTTGCCTGCGCAAGGCTTGCAATGTCATTTCTTCACGGATCAGTTCACGACCGCGTGCTTCAACCCTGGCTCTACGCTCAGGCGAAAGCTCGTTCATAACCTCATCAAGTGTTTTCATCATTCAATCTCTACACAGGTGCCGTTCGAAACGCGCGTCAGCACGACCGATCAGGCTGCGGTAAAACCTACGCTCACTGATGCCCGCTTTATCGCCAGCAACCAACAGCAGCGCACAACGTGATGGATCGAAGGCGAACGCTACCCGCCACACGCCATCGCCGACACTGAATCGCAACTCTTTCATGTTCGAATGCCTTGAGCCTTTCAAGGAGTCCACACGAGGCCGCCCAAGCGCCGGGCCGCGATAGGCTAGCAAATGGAGTTGAGCCAGCAGTTCATCTTGAACCTCCATTGCCAAGGCCTTGAACTCGATCCTGAATTCTGGGCACATCCTAATAGTCCACACAGCCAAAATACCCCCGAAGGAATATTCCCTCAAGTAGATTACCGAGAGATTTTCAAAACAGATATTGCTTGGCGGGACAAATGGCTCGACAGCAGGTAATTCAACGCCTTCATGTAGGAAATGCCCTTATTTTTCGCGTGATATTCCAAAGCCGCCAGTGATTAACGCTGGCCAAATGCCGCTTCAGATGGGAACCTTTACCCCCACGGAGACGTCCACTCCCCTGCAACCCGCTTCGCTTGGGGACTGGTTTCATCAGCAATTTCGAGCCCGACGGGGTTCGGCTCATGGCCTGATCGCAGCCTTCGGCATGCATCACGCTGCTACTCGCGAACACACCACCCGCCGCCAGCATTGGCCGGCAACCAAGAAGTGTGCTCGCCGACAATACAAGGAGTCCGCTGTGGCTGAACGCTACGGAAAAGGGCTGTTGGGATGGGCCACCGTGCTCGTCATCCTGGCCCTGCTGGTCCACTGGATCGGCATCGACACGATCGCGCGTTATCGCGACGATCTTGGGTTCTACCTGCAAGCGCACCTGGTCCTGGTGCTGGCTTCGATGGCGGCGGCGCTGGCCGTGGGCATCCCCGCCGGCATTGCCTTGAGTCGACCGCACAGGGTCGACAAAGCCGAGCGCTTCATGCAGCTGTTCAACGTTGGCAACACCATCCCTCCCCTGGCCGTTCTGGCCATCGCCCTGAGTATCCTGGGCATCGGCGCCGGGCCTGCGATCTTCGCGCTGTTCCTCGCCTCGCTCCTGCCCATCGTGCGCAACACCTACGAGGGCCTGAAAAACGTCCCCGCCTCGCTCAAGGAAGCCGCCACCGGCATCGGCATGACCCCGCGCCAGCAGCTCTGGCAGGTGGAGCTGCCCAACGCCGTGCCGATCATCGTCGGCGGTGTGCGCGTGGCCCTGGCGTTGAACGTGGGCACCGCACCGCTGGCATTCCTGATCGGCGCCAACAGCCTGGGTAGCCTGATCTTCCCCGGCATCGCCCTGAACAACCAGCCACAGCTGTTGCTGGGGGCTGCCTGCACCGCCCTGCTGGCACTGGTGCTGGATGCCGCAGTGAGTTTCTCCAGCAAGCGCTGGCTGGAACGTGGCCTGGCCCAACGAGGATAGGAAACCCATGAACAAGACAATCGCCTTGCTGCTGGGCGCGGCCCTGCTGTTCGCCGGATTTGCCCAAGCGGCCGAAAAACCGCTGGTACGCATCGGTGCGCGGGTGTTCACCGAACAGGCCGTACTCGCCGAAATCACCGCGCAGTACCTGCGCGCCAACGGCTTCGACGTCCGCGTGACCACCGGCCTTGGCAGCAACATCGCGCGCCAGGCCCAGGAAACCGGCCAGCTCGACCTGATGTGGGAATACACCGGCGTGTCGCTGGTGTCGTACAACCACATCGAAGAACGCCTGCCCGATGCCGCGGCCACCTTCGCCCGGGTGAAAGCGCTGGATGCGAAGAAGGACCTGGTCTGGCTGACGCCGTCGAAATTCAGCAACACCTACGCGCTGGGCCTGCCCAGGCAGGTGGCCGAGGACTACCCGCAGGTCAACACCATCAGCGACCTCGACCAGGTATTGCGCAACGAAAGCCAGCGCACCCACCTGGTCGCGCTGGACACCGAGTTCGCCAACCGCCCCGATGGCCTGGTCGGCCTGCGCGAGATGTACGGCCTGCCGCTGGACCGGCGCAACATCCGTCAGATGGATGCCGGCCTGGTCTACACCGCCATGCACAACAACCAGGTGTTCGCCGGCCTGGTGTACACCACTGACGGCCGCCTGAACGCGTTCGATATCAAGCTGCTGGAAGACGACAAGCACTACTTCCCCGACTACACCGCCGCGCCGGTGGTGCGCAAAGCCGTGCTCGATGCCAACCCGCAGCTGGCCGCCCTGCTCAAGCCACTGGCCGAGCAACTGGACGACGAGACCATGCGCCAGCTCAACGCCAAGGTCGATGTCGAGCACCAGAACCCGACCGCCGTCGCCGCTGCCTTCTTGCGCGAGCACCCAATGAACAGCGAGGGCCAGCCATGAACCTGATCGATACGTTCAACCACCTGGACTGGGCGCAGGTACTGCAACTGACCTGGCAACACATCATGCTGGTCGGCGTGGCCGTGGGCCTGGCGATTCTGGTCGGGGTGCCACTGGGTATCCTGATGACCCGCTTCCCGGCCTTCGCCGGCCCGCTGCAGGCCAGTGCCACCGTGCTGCTGACCATTCCGTCCATCGCCCTGTTCGGCCTGTTGCTGCCGTTCTACTCCAGGTTCGGCCAAGGCCTCGGCCCGCTGCCGGCGATCACCGCCGTGTTTCTCTATTCGCTGTTGCCGATCATGCGCAATACCTACCTGGCCCTGACCAACGTCGAGCCCGGCATCCGTGAAGCCGCGCGCGGCATCGGCATGACCTTCGGCCAGCGCCTGCGCATGGTCGAACTGCCCATCGCGGTGCCGGTGATTCTTGCCGGCGTGCGCACCGCCGTGGTGATGAACATCGGCGTCATGACCATCGCCGCCACCATCGGCGCCGGCGGCCTTGGCGTACTCATTCTTACCTCCATCAGCCGCAGCGACATGTCGATGCTGCTGGTCGGCGCCGTGCTGGTCAGCCTGCTGGCGATCATCGCCGACCTGCTCCTGCAAACCCTGCAACGTGCCCTGACCCCAAAAGGACTGCGCCCATGATCGAACTGAAGAACCTCAGCAAGACCTTCAACGTCAACGGCAAAGAAGTCAAAGCCGTCGACGCGGTAAGCCTCACCGTCAACGAAGGGGAAATCTGCGTGTTCCTCGGCCCTTCGGGCTGCGGCAAGAGCACCACGCTGAAAATGATCAACCGCCTGATCACCCCCACTTCCGGCCAGGTGTTCATCAATGGTGACGACACCACCGGGCTGGACGAAGTCACCCTGCGCCGGCACATCGGCTACGTGATCCAGCAGATCGGCCTGTTCCCCAACATGACCATCGAGGAGAACATCACCGTGGTGCCGCGCCTGCTTGGCTGGGACAAGCACAAATGCCATGAACGCGCCCGCGAGCTGATGCACATGATCAAGCTGGAGCCCAAGCAGTACCTGCAACGCTACCCACGCGAGCTGTCCGGTGGCCAGCAGCAGCGCATCGGCGTGATTCGCGCGTTGGCGGCAGAAGCGCCGGTACTGCTGATGGACGAGCCGTTCGGCGCGGTCGACCCGATCAACCGCGAGATGATTCAGAACGAGTTCTTCGAGATGCAGCGGGCGCTGAACAAGACTGTGATCATGGTCAGCCACGACATCGACGAGGCGATCAAGCTGGGCGACAAGATTGCCATCTTCCGCGCCGGCAAGCTGCTGCAACTGGACCATCCGGATACCCTGCTGGCGCACCCGGCGGATGAGTTCGTCAGTAACTTCGTCGGCCAGGACAGCACCTTGAAGCGCCTGCTGCTGGTGCGTGCCGAGGATGCCGCGGACAACGCGCCATCAGTCAGCCCGCAGACGCTGGTAAGCGAGGCACTGGAGCTGCTGGACGAGCACGACCGCCGCTATGTGGTGGTAACCGACGCGCAGAACAAGGCGCTGGGGTACGTGCGCCGACGCGACATGCACCGTCAGCAAGGGACCTGTGGCGACTTCCTGCGGCCGTTCAATGCCACGGCCTCGCATGATGAACACTTGCGCATCCTGCTGTCGCGCATGTACGAGTTCAACCGGGCGTGGTTGCCGGTGCTGGATGCCGAACAAGTGTTTCTGGGCGAGGTGACGCAGGAGTCGATTGCGGCGTACCTGAGCTCGGGGCGCTCGCGCGGGGCGAAGACCTCAATCGTGTCGCCGGCCGAGGCAGTGATTTCCTGAACCGGCCTCTTCGCGGGTAAACCCGCTCCCACAGGGCCGGCGCAAGGCTCGATACCTGCGCGGTACCTGTGGGAGCGGGTTCACCCGCGAAGCAGGCTGCGCAAAGTCAGAACCCTACACTGGCCTGCACATAAAAGGTCCGCGGCTCACCCACATAGATGCCGGCGTTGTTGTCGCTGGAGCGGGTGAAATACTGCTTGTCGAACAGGTTCTTCACCCCCGCCGCCAGCTTCAGGTTGGACAGCTCGGGCCCGAACTCGTAGCCGCCACGCGCATGCCAGGTCACGTAGCCCGGAATATCGCCATACTGGCCATCGGCACTCGGCTCGGTGATGTAGTCGCCATTGAAGCTGCCATCGGTATTGATCCCGGTACCTGGCGCGCGCTGCTTGGACTGGGCGTAGGCATCCAGGTTCCAGGTCCAGTGGTTGACCGCGTAACGGACGCCGGCAGTGGCCACCTGGCGTGAATAGAACGGCAGGTCACGGCCCTTGAAGCCAGGAATGTCCCCTTCATAAGTAGCGCGGGTATAGGTATAGCCGCCGCTCACCGACAGCCCTTCCAGGCGCGGGTCCAGCCCGTCCAGGTCATAACGCACCGAGGCCTCGATACCCTGGTGCTTGGTCGCGCCGAGGTTGGTCCAGCCCACATCGTTGCTGATGTACTGCAGTTCGTCATCGAAGTTGATGTAGAACGCCGTCAGCTCACCGGCAAAACCGCCATTGTCATAGCGGGTACCGATTTCGTAGGTCTTGGCCTTTTCCGGCTCCAGGCCGTTGGCCGTGCTGTTGCCGGTACCGCCCTGCCCCAGCTGGAAGTACTGCAGGCTGCCGAACGATGTCTCGTAGTTGGCGAACACCTTCCAGGCATCGGAAATGTGGTACATGACGCTCAGCGCCGGCAGCGGCTCGTTGCTGGTAATGCTGCGCTTCTTCTCCGCCACCGGCTGGCCGTTGGCGCCGAGCACCGGGCGGTCGCGCCAGTCGGTGTTGATGTGCTCGAAGCGGATGCCCGGGGTGATGGTCCAGTTACCCACATCGATCTTGTCGTCGATGTAGTAGGCGCTGGCCTCGGTACCGCCACTGCGGTCCTGGAACACATGGCCGTCGGAACTCGGGGTTGGCGTTGGCACGTTGTCGATCAGCGCCAGGCGGGTCGTCTGTTCGCGCATCGCTTCTTTCAGGTAGCGATAACCGACGCTGACCTCCTGAGTGGTCGGGCCGGCGAAGAAGATCCGCGACAGCCGTGGCTCGATGGCGAACGTGTGGTAATTGCGCGGGTACGACGACAAGGTCTTCATGTCGCGCGAGGCAATGCTGCTGCCACGAAAGCTGTCGGTGTAGTACGTCAGCACTTCGAACTGGGTGGCGTCATCGAGCTGCCGTTGCCATTTGAACGACACATCCTTGCGCCGGCCGGCGAAGTAGTCGTAGTCGCGCAGCGACTGGTACGGGTTGCTGTCGTACTGGGCCTGGGTCAGCCCGCCGGGCATGTCGGCACGGCCATCGTAGTAGTGAAAGTTGAGCCAGAACTCGTCGACGTCGGTCGGCGCCCAGTGGGTCTTGAGGATGACGTCGTCGATGTCGTTGCCGTTGTTGCTTTCACGGTAACCGTTGCCATTCACGCCAGTGTAGAGCAGCGCCACGCCCATGCCGTTGTCCGCCGTACCACCGACGAAGGCCGACTCGGTATGCTTCCAGCCGCCGTGCTGGGAGGTCTCCAGGGTGGTGGACAGCTCGGCCGAGGCCTTCTCGGGGATCGCCCGGGTCACGAAGTTGATCACCCCACCGACGTTCTGCGGGCCATAACGCACCGAGCCGGCGCCACGTACCACATCGATGCTGTCGAGGTTGCCCGAAGAGATCGGCGCCATCGACAGCTGTGGCTGGCCATACGGCGCAAAGGCGGCGGGGATCCCATCGATCAACACCGTGGAGCGTGGCGACAGGCGCGACGTCAGGCCGCGCACGCCCACGTTCAGTGACAGGTCGCTGCCGCCGGTGCCGTTGGAGTCCTGCACCTGCACCCCGGGGATGCCGCGCAGCACATCGCGCACGTTCATTGCGCCCTTCTCCACCATGGCCTCGCGGCGCACCACGGTGCGCGCGCCAGGGTGGTTCTGCACCACGCTCTGCTGGGCATCACCCAGCCAGTCACCGACCACCTTGATGTCGGTAGGCGCCAGCTCCAGGCTACCGCTGGTCAAGGTGCCATCCGCCTGGGCCGGTTTGACCACCACGGTGCCCTGGGACATCTCGTAGGTCAGGCCGCTGCCTTGCAGCAACTGCTGCAGCGCCTGTTCGGCGGGCAACTGGCCAGACACCGCCGGGGCCTGCTTGCCCGCCACCAACTCGGGGCTGAAGAACAGCTGCAGGTTGGTCTGCTGGCCCAGCTGGTTCAGCGCCGAAGCCAACGGCTGGGCCTGGATCTGGATGGAGCTGTCGGCCTCTGCGGCCTGGCTGTTGACGGCCACGGCACTGACCGCCAGGGCCAGCGCGAGGGCGCGGAAGCGTGGGAAAGGCTTGTTGTTGTTCACGTCGTCGAGACTTCCTGGGATACCGAATAAACGCCAACCGCATGCAAATGAAAATGCTTGGCAGTTGCAGCTGGCGGGGAAGACGAACGAGCGGAAAAAAACCTGAATCTATTTCGCGATTATTTCGCGGGAGCCATCTTCGTGAGCCTCGATGGCCACCGGCAGGATGCTCGGCAGCGCCCGCAGCAACGCGTCGGTGTCGTCGGTACTGAAGGTGCTGGACAGCCGCAAGCGGGCGACTTTGCCGGGGGCGACCCGCAGCGGCTGGCTGCGGTAGCGCGAAACTTCGGCCACGACTTCGGCCAGGGTGGCGTTGTCGAACACCAGCTTGCCCTGCCGCCAGGCGGTCAGCACGGCAGTATCGACCGCATAAGGCGCGGCCACCTGGCCTTGTGCATTTATGTGCGAACCCTGGCCAGCCGTGAGTTGCGCCAGCGAAGGCCCCTTGCCCTGCACCCGTACCGAGCCTTGCTCCACCGCCACGCGGGTGCTGGCCGGGTCGAGGCGGACGTCGAAACGGGTACCGGTGACGGTCACGCTGCCCTGGGCAGTGTCGACCACGAACGGCCTGGCGCTGTCGTGGGCGACCGTGAACATCACTTCGCCCGCACTCAGCCGCACATGCCGCTGGCCGGAACTGAAGTCGACCTGCAGCTGCGTGCCGCCATTGAGTTCGAGTTGCGAGCCATCCGGCAGGGCGAGCTGGCGGCGCTCGTTGAACGCGGTGTGCACACTGTCCTGGTGATTCAGCTGCTGATAATGCCAACCGCCCCAGCCAAGGCCCAATGCCACTGCCACCGCCACTGCCGCCACACTGGCGGCCAAGGCCTGGCGCACAAAGCGCCGACGCGGCAACTGGCGCAGCGGGGCCGGCTGGCACAGTGCTTCCAGGCGCTGGCGCGGGATGGCGTCGGCGGCCTGCCACAAGCGGGCCAGTTGTTGGTATTCGGCACGGTGCCGCGCATCGCCTTCCAGCCAGGTGTGCAACTGCGCGCGCAGCCCGGCATCGCAAGGCGCATCCTGCACACGGGCGAACCATGCCGCCGCCTGCTCGCGGACGGGATCGGTACCGGGCTGTTTCATCGAAAAGGTCTCCTGACTCATCATGCCGACACATCCAGGTGCTCACGCAGATGCCGGAGCGTGCGGATCATATACTTTTCGACCATGTTCTTGCTCAGCCCCATGCGCTCGGCAATCTCGGCCTGGGTCAGGCCTTCGAGCTTCTGCCAGATGAACACCTGCCGGCAATTGAGCGGCAGCTCGGCCAGCGCCCGCTCGACGCTATCGGCCAGCTCCAGGGCATGCACGTAGGCCTCGGGGTCGCCAGCGCCGCCCGGGCACTGTTCGAAGGCTTGCAGCTCCATGGCCTGGCGCCGGTCCTCACGGCGGAAACCGTCCACGGCAATATTGCGGGCAGTCTGGTGCAGGTAGGCGCGCGGCTGTTCAACCTGCTCGCGCGGGTTTTCCAGCACCCGGACAAAGGCGTCGTGGGTGAGGTCCTCGGCCTGCTGTCGACTGCGCAACTTGCGCGTCCAGGTGCCGATCAGCTCATGGTAGTGGTCGAGGAAGCCTTTGGGTCCGGACACGGTCAGGGTCATCAGGGAGGCAGATAAGGGTGCGAATAGTAATGTTTCTCATCAAAACCGGCAAATCCGCCAGTCGGTAACAAAAAATTTATCGTCTTTTTCATGCACGGCAGTGCCAGGGAATGTGGCCATAAATATGAACACCACAGGCCCCTTCGCGGGTAAACCCGCTCCCACAGGAAGCAACGAGAACCCTGTGGGAGCGGGTTTACCCGCGAAGGTCCCAACACCGTCCATTCCACAATTTTTTACGCTTGAAACACTGCGGGGAACATCAGCCGGTCACACGAGTCGGTTATTCAAATGGCGGGTCGTCGATCCACGCCGATCAGGCCCGGATTACCTGTTGATTCTGCATTCTTCACGCCCTAAAGTGCGCGCCGAACGTCCATGCTGGAAACGATCCATCCGGCTCAAGTACTGAGTAGGCGAACCAAAGTGGGGATACGGAGGACGTTCAGTTTGCAGCCACTTAAATTTTCAGTTTGCCCATGGAGTCCCTGAGCATGTCGATCCAGGTCGAAGACTATTTCGCGCGTGACACCTTCCAGAAAATGAAGGCGTTCGCCGACAAGCAGGAAACCCCGTTCGTACTCATCGACACCCAGATGATCAGCCAGGCCTACGACGACCTGCGCGCAGGCTTCGAGTTCGCCAAGGTGTACTACGCGGTCAAGGCCAACCCGGCCGTCGAGATCATCGACCTGCTCAAGGAGAAAGGTTCGAGCTTCGACATCGCCTCGATCTACGAGCTGGACAAGGTGCTCGGCCGCGGCGTGACTGCCGACCGCATCAGCTACGGCAACACCATCAAGAAGTCCAAGGACATCCGCTACTTCTACGAGAAGGGCGTGCGCCTGTACGCCACCGACTCGGAAGCCGACCTGCGCAACATCGCCAAGGCCGCCCCGGGCTCGAAAGTGTACGTGCGCATTCTCACCGAAGGCTCGACCACTGCCGACTGGCCACTGTCGCGCAAGTTCGGCTGCCAGACCGACATGGCCATGGACCTGCTGATCCTTGCCCGTGACCTGGGCCTGGTGCCTTACGGCATTTCCTTCCACGTTGGCTCGCAACAGCGCGACATCAGTGTCTGGGATGCCGCGATCGCCAAGGTCAAGGTGATCTTCGAGCGCCTGAAGGAAGAAGACGGCATCGAGCTGAAGCTGATCAACATGGGTGGCGGCTTCCCGGCCAACTACATCACCCGTACCAACAGCCTGGAAACCTACGCCGAAGAGATCATCCGCTTCCTGAAGGAAGACTTCGGTGACGACCTGCCGGAAATCATCCTCGAGCCAGGCCGTTCGCTGATTGCCAACGCCGGTATTCTGGTCAGCGAAGTGGTGCTGGTGGCACGCAAGTCGCGCACCGCCGTCGAGCGCTGGATCTACACCGACGTTGGCAAGTTCTCCGGCCTGATCGAAACCATGGATGAGTCCATCAAGTTCCCGATCTGGACCGAGAAGAAAGGCGAAACCGAAGAAGTGGTCATCGCCGGCCCGACCTGCGACAGCGCCGACATCATGTACGAGCACTACAAGTACGGCCTGCCGCTGAACCTGGCCATCGGCGACCGCCTGTACTGGCTGTCGACCGGCGCCTACACCACCAGCTACAGCGCCGTGGAATTCAACGGCTTCCCGCCGCTGAAAGCCTACTACCTGTAATGCAGAACGGGGCCGCAAGGCCCCGTTTTCATTGGTGCTTTCCTGTACCGGCCTCTTCGCGGGCACGCCCGCTCCCACAGGTACAGCGCAAGCCTGGCAGGTAATGATATCCCTGTGGGAGCTGGCTTGCCGGCGATAGGGCCGGCACAGGCGACCTCAAGCTCCGCGCCGTTCGATCTCCTCGGCATACCGCGCCGCAAACGCCATCAACACCGGCCCCGCCCCCTGCAAGGTCACCAGCGCCGCGCGCAGGAAATTCAGGTTGCCCTCGACCCGCGCCCGCTCCAGCCAAGGCGCGGCCTCTGCGACCTGACCGCGCTCGACCAACACCAGCGCCAAGCTGAACATGCCACGGAAATCCCCCGCCTCGGCCGAACGCCGATACCAGCGCAGCGCCCGGGCCGGGCTAGGCGCCGTGGCGATGCCCTGCTCCAGGTAGCGCCCGTACAGGTTCATCGACTTGGCATGCCCCATGTGCGCGGCCTTCTCGTAGCACATCAGTGCCTGTGCCTGATTGGCCGGTAGGCCACGCCCGGTGGCGAACAGGTTGCCCAGGTTGTAGAGCCCCCAGTCCAGCCCGGCATCAGCGGCCTGGGCGTAGTGGATGGCGGCCTGCGAAAGGTCTGCGCTGCCGCCCCAGCCATGCTCCAGGCAACGCCCCAGCATGTTGTGCGCCATGGCGCTGCCGCCCTGGGCGGCAATGCCGAACCAGCGCCGGGCCACGCTGGCGTCCGCTTCGATGCCACGCCCGTCGAGAAGGATCTGCCCCAGCAACAACTGCGCCTCGACCGCGCCCTGCCCCGCCGCCGCCAGGATCGCCTGGGCGGCCTTGCCGGGGCTTGCTTCGAGCATGGCCTGCAACCCGGCCACATCCAGCACTTCCTCACGCCGCAACTGATAGGACACGGCTCAGACCTCGGCCCAGCGGCGCAGCAGGTTGTGGTAAGTGCCGGTCAGCTGCAGCAGTGACGGGTGGTCCGGCACATCGGCGGTCAGCTGCTGGATGGCATTGTCCATCTCGAACAGCAGCGCCCGCTGGCTGTCTTCGCGCACCAGGCTCTGGGTCCAGAAAAACGCCGCGTAGCGCTGGCCACGGGTCACCGGGTTGACCTTGTGCAGGCTGGTGCCGGGGTACAGCACCAGGTCACCGGCCGCCAGCTTCACCTGCTGCACGCCATAGGTGTCCTGGATTACCAGCTCGCCGCCGTCGTAGCTGCCCGGGTCGCTGAGGAACAGGGTGGAAGACAGGTCGGTACGCACCCGTTCCGGGCTGCCCTTGGGCTGGCGCAGGGCGTTGTCGATGTGGAAGCCGAAATTGCCGCCTTCGCGGTAACAGTTGATCAGCGGCGGAAACACCTTGTGCGGCAAGGCCGCAGACATGAAACGCGGGTTCTGCCATAGCCGCTCGATCAACGCGCTGCCGATTTCCTTGGCCAGCGGGTGCCCTTCGGCCAGCTGCAGGTTGTGTTTGGCCTTGGCCGACTGGTAACCGGCCGTGACCTTGCCATCGGCCCAGTCGGCCTGCTCCAGCGCCTCGCGGATACGGGCCAGTTCATCGGCGTCGAACACGCCGGGGATGTGAAGCAGCATGGCAGCAGCACCGTCAGAAAATGTAAAGGCGTCAATGATATTGATTCCCTTTTGCGCTTCACAAGCCCCATTCGCCGCTTAAGACGTTTCAGCTTGATGAAACCGTAAAGGCAAATTGTAAAGAATGTAAATTCTTAGCGAATGGTAACGAATCTCAATTGTGAGTCACAATTGCTTACATTAACATCCGCCGCCTTGTCACCTTGGGGAAGGTCCTAAGCAATGCGCCAGTACGTACCATCTGCAGTCAGTTCACCACGCCTGATCGTGTCCGCCATCGGTGTCGCCCTGAGCGCCTCGTCGGCCTACGCCGCCGACCCGGCCGCCAGCAGCGCGATCACCCTCGACGCCACCAGCGTCAACGGCAAGGCTGAACAGGCCAGCACCGACTACAAGGTCGACAAGGCCTCCTCGCAGAAGTACACCGCGCCACTGGTGGACACCCCGCGTTCGGTCACGGTGATCCCGCAGCAGGTGATCAAGGACACCAATGCCCTGAGCCTGCAGGATGCCCTGCGCACCGTGCCGGGCATCACCTTCGGTGCCGGCGAAGGCGGCAACCCGCAAGGCGACCGCCCGTTCATCCGCGGCTTCGACGCCCAGGGCGACACTTACCTGGACGGCGTGCGTGACACGGGCGCGCAAACCCGTGAAATCTTCGCCATCGAATCGGTGGAAGTGGCCAAGGGCCCGAACTCGGCCATCGGTGGCCGTGGTGCCGCCGGCGGCAGCATCAACCTGGTGAGCAAACGCGCACACCTGGGCAACTCGCTGGATGGCGCCTGGACCTGGGGCAGCGACCAGACGCAGCGCTACACCTTCGATGGCAACTACCAGTTCAGCGACAGCGTTGCCGGCCGCCTGAACCTGATGACCCACGAAAGCAACGTCGCCGGCCGCGACAAGGTCAACTACGACCGTTGGGGGATCGCCCCGTCGCTGGCCTTCGGCCTGGGCACCCCGACCCGCGTCAACCTCGACTACTACCACCTGGAAAGCGACGACCTGCCGGATTCCGGCATCCCGTACACCATACCGACCGGTGGCAGCGCCGCACGCACCTCGGCACACCCGAGCAAGCCATACGACGGCGGCGACAGCGACAACTTCTATGGCCTGACCGGTCGCGACTTCCGCAAGAGCCGTGTAGACATCGCCACCTTCGCCATCGAACACGACCTGACCGACTCGCTGACCATCAAGAACACCCTGCGTCACGGCAACAGCATGCAGGACTACATCCTCACCCAGCCTGACGACAGCAAGGGCAACGTCAACAACGGCAGCGTCTGGCGCCGTGCCAACAGCCGCGTCGGCAACACCGCCACCACCACCAACCAGACCGACCTGTTCGGCGAGTTCTATCTGGGCGGCATGAAGAACAGCTTCTCCACCGGTATCGAGCTGAGCCGTGAAGAGAGCAAGCGTTCGAGCTACACCGTCGATACCGACACCGTGCCGGGCGGTAGCGCCAACACCAACTGCACCCCAGGCATGATCGGTGCCAACAGCGGTTACAACTGCACGTCGCTGAGCAACCCGAACCCGGACGATCCGTGGAACGGCAGCATTGCACGCAACTATGCGGGCACCGACACCAAAAGCAACACCCGTGCAATCTACGTGTTCGACACGCTCGAGTTGACGCCCGAGTGGCTGTTGAACATGGGCCTGCGTTACGACCACTTCGATACCCAGTACCGCACCTACGACGCCACCGGCGCCACCGTGGTCAACAGCAAGGGCGTGGTTTCCAAAGGCAAGGATACCAGCGAGTTCGTCACCGGCCAGCTGGGCCTGGTGTGGAAGCCGGCCGAGAACGGCAGCATCTATGTTTCCTACGCAACCTCGGCAACGCCACCCGGGGCGATGTTGGGCGAAGGTACCGAGGGCAACCCGCTGGGCAACACCACCGACCGCGCCGGCAACCTGCTGAGCAGCGACCTGGAGCCGGAAGAAACCACCAACTACGAAATCGGTACCAAGTGGGACCTGTTCGACCAGCGCCTGTCTCTGGCCGCCGCGCTGTTCCGCACCGAGAAGGAAAACGCCCGCGTTCAGGTGGACACCACCACCTACGAAAACGTCGGCGAAACCCGCGTGCAAGGCATCGAACTGTCGGCCAGCGGCAAGATCACCGACAAGTGGCAGGTATTCGCCGGCTACACCTACATGGAAGCACGCCAGATCGACGGCGGCGCGGTGAACAAGGCCAACGACGGCAACCAGCTGCCGAACACGCCGAACAACAGCGCCAGCCTGTGGACCACCTATTCCATTACACCGAAGCTGACCGTTGGTGGCGGGGCGTTCTATGTGGATGACGTGTACGGCAGCGTGGCCAACACCACCATGGTCGACAGCTACGTCCGCTACGACGCCATGGCCGCCTACAAGCTGACCAAGAACGTCGACCTGCAGCTGAACGTGCAGAACCTGACCAACGAGGTGTACTACGACAAGGCCTTCTCCACCCACTTCGCCAACCAGGCGGCGGGGCGGACGGCATTGTTGACCACCAGCGTGCACTTCTGATGTCGGGACGGGGCTGATTCTGAAAGGGCTGCGCCTGCGCCGGCCCTTTCGCGGGTAAACCCGCTCCCACAAGGATTTACACAGCTATCAAACGCCGTGCAGTCCCCTGTGGGAGCGGGTTCACCCGCGAAGGGGCCAATACAGGCACGCGCCGAAAGTGCCCGCGCCCCGTTCATTCCCTGTGAGCGGGGCGTTTGCGTATCAAGGCATAATGCACGCCGCGCAGCATGCGGCAGAAACACAAGGTGATCATGTGGTGAAGAAGACGCTGTTCCAATTGCACTGGTTCTTTGGCATCACCGCGGGCCTGGTGCTGGCCTTGATGGGGATCACCGGGGCCCTGTACTCGTTTCAGGAAGAGCTGCTGCGCGCGTTCAATGCCGACGTACTCAAGGTTGAAGTGCGCGCCGAAGGCGTGCTGCCGCCGGCCGAACTGGTACGCCGGGTCGAGGCCCAGCAGCACGACAAGGTGGCGATGCTGTGGGTCGATGTGCGCGAAGGCAATGCCGCGCGCATCTTCTTCACGCCGCCCCCGGGGGAACGCCGTGGTCAACTGCGCTACGCCGACCCCTATACCGGCGAACTCAAGGGCGACGCCGCGGGCCAAGGCTTCTTCAACCTCATGCTCAACCTGCACCGCTTCCTCGCCATGGGTGACAGCGGCCGGCAGATCACCGGCGCCTGCACCCTGATGCTGGTGTTCTTCTGCCTCTCCGGCCTGTACCTGCGCTGGCCGCGCAAGGCGCTGGCCTGGCGCACCTGGCTGACCCTCGACTGGGCCAGGAAAGGCCGTGCGTTCAACTGGGACCTGCACGCCGTGGCCGGCACCTGGTGCCTGCTGTTCTACCTGCTGTTCGCCCTGACCGGGCTGTTCTGGTCTTACGAGTGGTACCGCTCGGGCTTGAACAAGCTGCTGGCTGACGAACCCGCTGCAGGGCAGCAGCACAAGCGCGGCGAAGGCCGTGGGCGCCACGGGCCGCAGAAGGTCGACAAGAACGCCCCGCCGCTGGTGGTCGACTACGACGCGATCTGGGCCAACCTCAAGGACGCTGCCGGGCCCGGTCTGGCCATGTACAACCTGCGCCTGCCACCGGTGGGCGGCCAGCCGGCCAACCTGTTCTACCTGCTGGACAACGCCGACCATCCGCGCGCCTTCAACACCCTGGTGCTGGACCCGGCCACCGGCCAGGTAAAAAAACATGACCGCTACAGCGAAAAATCCTTCAAGGCGCAACTGCTGCAGAGCGTGTATGCCCTTCACGTGGGTGAATATTTCGGCCTGCCGGGGCGCATCATCGTCACCCTCGCCAGCCTGACCATGCCGCTGTTCTTCGTCACTGGCTGGCTGCTGTACCTCGACCGCCGCCGCAAGCAGCGCCAGGTGCGTGCGGCCCGTGGCAACGTTGCCAACAGCAACGGCAGCGGCGACAGCTGGCTGATCGGTTTTGCCAGCCAGAGCGGCCTTGCCGAACAACTGGCCTGGCAGAGTGCCGGCCAATTGCAGGCGGCCGGCTTGCCGGTGCAGGTACGCGCCCTGGCCGAACTTAGAGAAGAAGATCTGCGCCAGGCTCGCCGCGCCCTGTTCGTGGTCAGCACCTTCGGCGACGGCGAAGCGCCCGACAGCGCCCGTGGCTTCGAGCGCAAGATCCTCGGCCAGCCGTGGGCGCTGAACAACCTCAGCTATGCGCTGCTCGCCCTGGGCGATCGCCAGTACCCGCACTTCTGCGGCTTCGCCCGGCGACTGCAAGCGTGGCTGGGTGAGCGCGGCGCCAGCAGCACATTCAGCCCGGTGGAAGTGGATAACGCCGACCCGGCCGCCCTGCAACAGTGGCAACAGGAACTGGCGCAATTGACCGGTGCCCAGCCAGTCGCTGCCTGGCAGCCGCCGAGCTTCGGCAATTGGTCGTTGCTACATCGCCAGCTGCTCAACCCGGGCAGCCAGGGCCAGCCGGTGTACCTGCTCGGCTTGCAACCGGAAGAGCCGGCCAGTTGGCAAGCCGGCGATCTGGTGGAAATCTTGCCGCTCAATGGCCAACCTCGCATCGCGGCCTTCCTCGATGGCATGGCACTGGACGCTGGGGCCACGGTACAAGTGAATGGTCTGAGCGAAAGCCTTGCGCAGGCGCTGGCCGGTCGCCAGTTGCCGACCCGTCGCGATCACCTGATCGGCTTGCAGGCGCAAGCACTGGTCGACGCCCTGGTGCCGATCGGCAGCCGCGAGTACTCGATCGCCTCGGTCGCCAGTGATGGCGTGCTGGAACTGATCGTGCGCCAGGAGCGCCACGCCGACGGCACCCTGGGCCTGGGTTCGGGCTGGCTGACCGAGTACCTGCCGCTGCACGGTACGTTGAGCCTGCGCCTGCGCCGCAACAGTGGCTTCCATCTGCCGGAGACGGCTGCACCGATGATCCTGATCGGCAACGGCACCGGCCTGGCTGGCCTGCGCAGCCTCATTCGGGCACGGATCAATGCTGGCGAGCAGCGCAACTGGCTACTGTTCGGCGAACGTAACCGCGCGCATGACCTGCTGTGTGGCGCAGAACTGCAGGGTTGGCTCGCCAGCGGCGACCTGGCGCGGCTGGACCTGGCGTTCTCGCGGGATCAGGCCGAGAAAGTGTATGTGCAGGATGTGTTGCTGCAGCAGGCGGAAGAGTTCAAGCGCTGGGTCGCGGATGGCGCCTGTGTGTATGTCTGCGGCAGCCTGCAAGGGATGGCGGCCGGGGTGGATGCGGCGCTCAATGGCATGCTCGGGGAAGCGCTAGTGCAACAGCTGATCGAGGATGGGCGGTACCGGCGGGATGTGTATTGATCGGAAATTGATGTGACCAGCGCCGGCCTCTTCGCGGGTAAACCCGCTCCCACAGGTACTGCACACTATTCGCAATCTGTGAAGATCCTGTGGGAGCGGGTTCACCCGCGAAGGGGCCGGTACAGGCTATCAGTGCAACTCGAAGGTATCGGCATCCAGGTTGGCCGGGAACTTGGCCCGGTACGCCGCAAGCTCCGCCGCACTCAACACCGCAGTGAACACCCCGTCCGCCTCCCCGGCACTGAGTAGGCTCTCGCCCTGGAAATCCAGCACCTGGCTGTCGCCGGAATAGGCAAAGCCCTTACCGTCCGTACCCACCCGGTTCACCGCTGCCACGTAACACAGGTTCTCGATACCGCGCGCTGGCAGCAAACGGTTCCAGTGCTGGCGGCGCGCGGCCGGCCAGTTGGCGGTGTACAGCAGCAGGTCGGTATCCTGGGCATCACGGCTCCACACCGGGAAGCGCAGGTCGTAGCAGATCAGCGGGCGAATCCGCCAGCCCTTGAGTTCGAACTGCACCTGGCGCTCGCCCGGGGTGTAGTGCTTGTGCTCACCGGCCATGCGGAACAGGTGGCGCTTGTCATAGTGCAGGATCTCGCCATCCGGGCGCGCCCACAGCAGGCGGTTGCGGTGGCTGCCATCGGCGGCCTGGATGATCACGCTGCCGGTGATCACCGTGTCGTACTTCTTCGCCTGGGCTTTCAGCCACTTGTAGGTCGGGCCGTTCTCCGGCTCGGCCAGGCTCTCGGACTGCATCGAGAAGCCAGTGGTGAACATTTCCGGCAGGATCACCAGGTCCACTTCACCCACCTGCTCCAGCAACTCCTCGAAGTGTGCGTAATTGGCCTCGCGGTCGTGCCAGGCCAGGGCGGTCTGTACCAGGGCGATTTTCAGGTTCGGCAGTTCACTCAGATCGCGCATAGTCGTTCCGCTGCCTGACGCAGCGTCTCCTCTCGTTTGGCAAAGCACAGGCGAACCAGGCGTTGCGCGGGGATGGGTTGCTGGTAGAACACCGACACCGGGATGGCCGCCACGCCGTGCTCACGGGTCAGCCACACGGCCATGTCGACGTCGTTCAGGTCCGGGCGGATCTGCGAATAGTCCACCAGCTGGAAATAGGTGCCCGCCGTGCGGGTGAAACGCAAGCGCGAGCCTTCCAGCAAACCACAGAATAGGTCGCGCTTGGCTTGGTAGAAGGCCGGCAGTTCATCGACATGCTCCGGGTGCTCGGCCATGAAGTCGGCCAGCGCGCATTGCAGGGGCGTAACGCCACAGAAGTTGACGTACTGATGCACCTTGCGCAGCTCGGCGCTCAGCGCCGGCGGGGCGATCACGTAGCCGGTCTTCCAGCCGGTGACGTGGTAGGTCTTGCCGAACGAGCTAACCACGAAAGCGCGTTGATAGAGCTGCTCGTGGGCCAGCACACTGGCGTGGCGCACGCCGTCAAAGACCAGGTGTTCGTAGACTTCGTCGCTGACCAGGTAGATATCGCGCTCGGCGATCAGCCGGGCCAGTTGGTCAAGGTCTTCGCGGGTGATCAGCGCACCGCTTGGGTTGTGCGGTGAGTTGAGGATCACCATGCGCGTGCGCGGGCTCAGGGCATCGCTGAACTTCTGCCAGTCGATGCGGAAGTCACCGTCGCTTAGTTGCACATGCACGCAGCGGCCACCGGCCAATTCCACGGACGGCTCGTAGCTGTCGTAGCAAGGGTCGAAGACGATCACCTCGTCGCCGGCATGCACCACCGCCTGGATAGCGCAGAAGATCGCCTCGGTGGCGCCCGGGGTGATGGTCACTTCCTGGTCGGCATCCACCTGCGCGCCATACAACCGCGCGACCTGGGCTGCCACCTGCTGGCGCAGGGCCGGCAGGCCGGTCATCGGTGAATACTGGTTATGCCCGGCGGCCACGTGCCGGCCGACTGCATCGAGCAGCGCCTGCGGGCCGTTGAAGTCGGGGAAACCTTGCGAAAGGTTCAACGCGCCAGTCTGCACGGCGAGCTGGGACATGCTGGTGAAGATGGTCGTGCCGACATTCGGCAGTTTGCTGCGGATCATGGAGCCCTCTTTCCTGGGGTGTATCCGGCACGGGTTGGAGTCCGAGCATAGCGGATCGAGCGGTCAGGAAAAAGGTTGAAACAATAGGGGGATTTGCGCTGGATCAAAGGGCCCATTCGCGGGTAAACCCGCTCCCACAGGTACTGCACAGAATTCGAAAACTGTGTGGGACCTGTGGGAGCGGGTTTACCCGCGAAGAGGCCGACGCGAAATCAGCGCTTGTCGCGGCGCTTCTTCTCGGCCTTCTTGTGGTGCGACATCAGGCGGCGCTTCTTGTTGACCTGGCGGTCGGTGAGGGTGTTCTTCTTGCCCTCGTACGGGTTTTCGCCGCCCTTGTATTCGATGCGGATCGGCGTGCCGACCAGCTTCAGCACGCGGCGGTAGGTGTTCTCCAGGTAACGCGAGTACGACTTCGGAATCTTGTCGGTCTGGTTGCCGTGGATCACGATCAGCGGCGGGTTGGCACCACCGAGGTGGGCATAGCGCAGCTTGATGCGGCGGCCGTTGACCAGCGGTGGCTGGTGCTCGCTCACGGCATCTTCGAGGATCTGCGTCAGGCGGCTGGTCGGCCAGCGGGTTACCGCCGACTTGAACGCGGCCTGCACCGACTTGTACAGGTTGCCCACGCCAGTGCCATGCAGGGCAGAGATGAAGTGGATGTCGGCGAAGTCGACGAAGAACAACCGGCGCTCCAGCTCGGTCTTCACGTAGTCGCGCTCGCCCGGCTGCATGCCATCCCACTTGTTCAGGGCGATGACGATGGCGCGGCCGGCCTCCAGGGCGAAGCCCAGCAGGTTCAGGTCGTGGTCTACCACGCCTTCGCGGGCGTCCATGACGAAGATCACCACGTTGGCGTCCTTGATCGCCTGCAGCGTCTTCACCACCGAGAACTTTTCGACTTCCTCGTGGATCTTGCCGCGCTTGCGCACGCCGGCGGTGTCGATGAAGGTGTACTTCTCGTCATCACGCTCGAACGGGATGTAGATACTGTCGCGGGTGGTGCCCGGCTGGTCGTATACCACCACGCGCTCTTCGCCGAGCATGCGGTTGACCAGGGTCGACTTGCCCACGTTGGGGCGGCCGATGATGGCGATCTTGATGCCATCCTTCTCGCTCGGGCCCGGAATGCGCACGGCTTCTTCGCCTTCGGCGACTTCGGCGTCCAGCGCTTCCTCGACCTGGTCACGCGGGATGTGGCCGAGCACGGCCTCCATCAGCGCATTGATGCCACGGCCCTGGGAGCCGGCCACCGGAATGGCGTTGCCCATGCCCAGCGGCGAGAACTCGGCGCGGGCGACGTCGGCGTCAATGTTGTCGATCTTGTTGGCAACCAGGATCGCTTCCTTGTTCCGCTTGCGCAGGTGCTCGGCGATCATTTGGTCGGCGGCGGTCATGCCGGCACGGGCGTCAACCAGGAACAGCACATAGTCGGCTTCTTCGATGGCCATGAGCGACTGCTCGGCCATCTTCTCGTCCATGCCCACTTCGTCACCGGTGATACCACCGGTGTCGATCAGGATGAAGGAACGACCCTGCCAGCTGGCATCACCGTACTGGCGGTCACGGGTCAGACCCGACAAGTCACCGACGATGGCATCGCGGGTTTTGGTCAGGCGGTTGAACATGGTGGATTTGCCGACGTTCGGCCGGCCCACCAGGGCGATTACGGGAACCATTCGGCTCTCCACTCTTGAATTCTTGAAAATGCAAAGGCCGCTGCAAGGCAGCGGCCGGAGTTCGGGCGGCGTGTCCTACGCCGCGGCTTGAAGCCCCCAAGGCTTCAAGCATAGCTTCAGCGGATGGTCAGTGCCTCGAGCTTGCCGCTGTTGCCGAAGACGTAGATGGTGTCGCCGACCACAAGTGGGCGGGCGCGCAGGCCATCGCTGTCGATACGCTCACGGCCGACGAAACGGCCATCGACCTGGCTCAGCAGGTGCAGGTAACCCTCGAAGTCACCCACCGCCACGTAGCTGGAGAACACTTCCGGCGCGGTCAGCTGGCGGCGAGCCATGCTGTCGTTGGTCCACAGGGCGCTGGAAGAGCGCTCGTCGACACTTTCGACGGTACCCGAAGCTTCGCTGACGTAGACGTTGCCGAAGCCCTGGGCGACACCCACATAGCTGGAGGCATCGCGTTGCCACAGCACGCGGCCGCTTTCCAGGTCCAGGCCCGCGACGCGACCCTGGTAGGTGCTGACGTACAGGGTACCACCCGACAGCAGCAGGCCACCGTCGATATCGACCACACGGTCCAGCTCGGAACGGCCCTGCGGAATCGCCACGCGGCTTTCCCACACCGGCACGCCGTTGTTGATGTCCACCGCCACCACCTTGCCGGTGGACAGGCCGGCGACGGCCAGGCGGTTGGTCACGATCGGCGCGCCGGTACCACGCAGGGTCAGCACGGCCGGGGTGTTCTCGTAGATCCAGCGGCGGTCGCCAGTAGCGGCATCCAGGCCGATCAGGCGATCGTCCTGGGTCTGCACCACCACCACATCACCGTTGTTGGCAGGCGGCGCCAGCACTTCGCTGGTCACGCGGGAGCGCCAGCGCTCCTCACCGGTGCTGGAATCCAGCGCGATGACTTCACCCTTGAGGGTGCCGATCATGACCAGGCCGTAGCCCACGCCGACAGCGCCGGACACCGGCAACTCGAGGTCCTGCTTCCACACCACATCACCGGTGATGCGGTCGAGGGCGAAGACTTCGCCGTTGACGTCGGAGGCGTAGATACGGTCGTTTTCGATGGCCGGTACCAGGGTGTTGTAGGTCTCGCCCTGGCCGTCACCGATCGAACGGCTCCACTGCTTCTTCAGCACCACTTCCTCGGTGAACTTGCTCAGCTCGGCCGGGGGCAGTTCCTTCTTGCTGTTGCTGCTGCAACCTGCGGCCAGAACGGCCAGGGTCAGCACTGCTGCATGTTTCCAACCGATCACTTACGCGTCCCCTTTGGCCAAGTCATCCAGCTTCAATTGCAGGCCACCGACCGCCGCCTCATCGGACAACGCAGCCTTGGCTTTCTCGTAAGCGCTGTGCGCGTCGTCGGCACGGCCCAGTTGCACCAGCAGGTCACCTTTCAACTCTTCGCGGCTGGCCAGGAAGGCCTTGTCGGCGTCGCCGTCGAGCAGCTTGAGCGCGTCCTCGGCCTTGTTCTGCGCAGCCAGCACACGTGCCAGGCGCTGACGCGAAATTTCGCCCAGGGTGGCATCGGCCGGCTTGTCCAGCACGCCCTTCAGCTCGGCCGCAGCGTCGTCGAGCTTGCCGCTCTCGACCGCGACCTTGGCCACGAACAGGCTGCCGTACTGGGCGTAGGCGGTACCGCCGAAGTCGCTCTTGAGCTTGCCGGCCAGTTCCGCGACCTTGGTCGCGTCAGGCTGGCCGGTCGGCGTCAGGCTGGTCTCCAGCAAAGCCTGGTACAGCTGCGAGGCGCCTTGCGACTGATTGTTCTGGTACTTGTGCCAGGTATTCCAGCCCAACACCACCACGCCAGCCAGCAGGGCACCGGTCAGCAGCGGCTTGCCGTTGCGGTTCCACCAGTCCTTGACCCCTACCAGTTCATCATCGGTACTCGACACCCCAATACTCCTTTTCGCCTATTCGCTTGTTGAACCGCGTTACGCCTGCGCGATCGCGGTTTCCAGGTGCTCAGCCAGAGCATCCCAGGCAATGTTCTGTTGTTCGCCCTGACCACGCAGGGGCTTGAAGCCGATCTCTTGCTTGGCCAGCTCGTCGTCGCCAAGAATCAGGGCGAACAGCGCGCCACTCTTGTCGGCTTTCTTGAACTGGCTCTTGAAGCTGCCACCACCGGCGTTGACTGCCAGGCGCAGGCCCGGCAGGCGGTCGCGCAGGGCTTCGGACAGGCGCAGGCCGGCCAGTTCGGCCTGTTCGCCAAAGGCGCACAGGTAGACGTCGATCTGCCGGCTGATGGACTCGGGCACCTTGCCCAGGGTTTCCAGCAGCAGAATCAGGCGCTCGATGCCCATGGCGAAACCGACGCCCGGGGTCGGCTTGCCGCCCATCTGCTCGACCAGGCCATCGTAACGGCCACCGGCGCAGACCGTGCCCTGGGCGCCGAGCTTGTCGGTGACCCACTCGAACACGGTCTTGCTGTAGTAATCCAGGCCACGCACCAGCTTGGTGTTGATCACGAACGGAATGCCGGCGGCGTCCAGGCGGGCCTTGAGGCCCTCGAAGTGCACGCGCGATTCTTCGTCCAGGTAGTCTTCCAGCTTCGGCGCACCGACCAGCACCGCCTGGGTGTTCTGGTCCTTGCTGTCAAGGATGCGCAGCGGGTTGCTCTTCAGGCGACGCTGGCTGTCTTCGTCCAGCTGCTCCAGGCGCGCCGAGAGGAACTCGACCAGCGCGTCACGGTAGCGCGCCCGGGCTTCGCTGGTGCCCAGGCTGTTGAGTTCGAGCTTGACCGCGTCCTGGATACCCAGCAGGCCCCACAGGCGCCAGGTCAGCATGATCAGTTCGGCGTCGATGTCCGGGCCGTCCAGGTTGAACACTTCTACGCCGATCTGGTGGAACTGGCGGTAGCGGCCTTTTTGCGGGCGTTCGTGGCGGAACATCTGGCCGATGTACCACAGCTTCTGCACCTGGCCGTTGCCGGTGATGCCATGTTCGAGCACGGCACGCACGCAGGCGGCGGTGCCTTCGGGGCGCAGGGTCAGCGAATCGCCATTGCGGTCCTCGAAGGTGTACATCTCTTTTTCGACGATGTCGGTCACTTCGCCGATCGAGCGCTTGAACAGCTCGGTGAACTCGACGATCGGCGTGCGGATCTGGCTGTACCCGTAGGTGTCCAGCAGCCCGGCCACGGTGCCTTCGAAGTAGCGCCAAAGCGGCGACTGTTCTGGCAGGATGTCGTTCATGCCACGGATGGCTTGCAGCGATTTGCTCACGAAAAGTCCTTACGAATTCGGTGTGTCAGCCACGGACGATCAGCGCCGCGTCGGCTTCGGCCTTTTCGGCCGCTTTCTGGCGGATGAGCTTTTCCAGCTCGTCGACCAGGTTGTCGTTGGTCAGTTTCTGTGCCGGCTTGCCATCGATGTAGATCAGGTTCGGCGTACCACCAGTCAGGCCGACATGCGCCTCCTTGGCTTCACCCGGGCCGTTGACCACGCAACCGATCACCGCTACGTCCAGCGGCACCAGCAGGTCTTCCAGGCGCCCTTCCAGCTCGTTCATGGTCTTGACCACATCGAAGTTCTGCCGCGAGCAGCTCGGGCAGGCGATGAAGTTGATGCCGCGCGAGCGCAGGTGCAGCGACTTGAGGATGTCGTAGCCGACTTTCACTTCCTCGACCGGGTCGGCCGCCAGCGAGATGCGGATGGTATCGCCAATGCCTTCGGCCAGCAGCATACCGAGGCCGACCGCAGATTTCACCGTGCCCGAACGCAGGCCACCGGCTTCGGTGATGCCCAGGTGCAGCGGCTGCACGATCTGTTTGGCCAGCAGGCGGTAGGCTTCGACGGCCATGAACACATCGGAGGCCTTGACGCTGACCTTGAAATCCTGGAAGTCCAGGCGATCGAGGTGCTCGACATGGCGCAGGGCCGACTCGACCAGCGCCGCCGGGGTCGGTTCGCCGTACTTTTTCTGCAGGTCCTTTTCCAGGGAACCGGCGTTGACGCCGATACGGATCGGGATGCCGCGGTCACGGGCGGCGTCGACCACCGCGCGCACACGGTCTTCACGGCCTATGTTGCCCGGGTTGATCCGCAGGCAATCGACGCCCAGTTCGGCTACGCGCAAGGCGATCTTGTAGTCGAAGTGGATGTCGGCGACCAGTGGCACGCTGACCTGCTGCTTGATGCGGCCGAACGCCTCGGCGGCGTCCATGTCCGGCACCGAGACGCGCACGATGTCCACGCCGGCATCGACCAGGCGCTGGATTTGCGCCACGGTGGCGGCCACATCGTTGGTGTCGGTGTTGGTCATGCTCTGCACCGCGATGGGGGCATCACCACCCACCGGCACATTGCCGACCCAGATTTTGCGGGATTCGCGACGTTTGATCGGAGATTCGCCGTGCATGACTTACTGTCCCAACTTCAGGCGAGCGGTCTCGCCACTGGTGAACGGGGCGACATCGACGGCCTGGCCGTTGTAGCTGACCTGGGCACCCCGGGCAAAGCCCAGGCGCACCGCGAACGGCGGCTTGCCGGTCAGCTCGAGGTTGTCCCCCTTGCGCTTGATGGCGCTGAACAGCACCTTGCCATTGCCGTCGCTGACCTGGGTCCAGCAATCGGCGGTGAACTGGATGGCGACCTTGGCGCTGCCGGCCGGTACAACGGCTGGCGCGACCGGCTCGGCGGCGGCTACGGTCGCTGCAGGTGCAACGGGCGCAACAGCTGCCGGGGTCGGGGCCGGAGCAACCGGTACTACCGGCGCAGGCGCAGGCGCAGCAGCAGCGCTGGCGGCTGGCGCCTGCGGGGCCGGTGACGGCTCTGCCGCAGCGGTTACGGCAGGTGCCGGGCTGGCCGGTGCCTGCTCGGCGGTAGTAGCGGGTTGCTCGGCAGCGCCCTGCTCCAGTGGCAGCGGCGCGCTCTCGGCCTGCTGGCCTGCGGAAACCGCCTGGTCTTCAGGCTCATCGAGCGGGTGAATCTGGGTGGTGCCGTCGGCGCTTTCGACTTCGACATGCTCCAGGGCGATCTTGGCCAGGTCCTTGCCACGCAGGCTGCCCTGGTCCTGCCACCAGACGAAGCCGCCGCCGACCACCGCCACCAGCAGCAGCAAGCTGACGCCACGCAGGATATTGTGCGACAGGCGCACCGGTTCTTCGATACGGCCCAGCGAATGCACATCGCTGCCTTTGGCGTGGGTACCGGTGTAGCGGTCGAAGGCGTCCACCAGGGCAGCCTGGTCCAGGTCCATCAGCTTGGCATAGGCACGGATGTAGCCACGGGCGAAGGTATGCCCCGGCAGCTTGTCGAAGGCACCGGTTTCCACGTGGTTCAACGAACTGACAGTGAGGTTGAGCTTGCGGGCCACCTCGGCTTGTGACCAGCCCCGGTTTTCACGGGCCTGACGCAAAAGCTCACCGGGGTTCTGGCCAGGCGCTACTGCTACTTCGGGATGCGCGGCTTTCATCGTTGCTCCGACAGGTATTGCTGATATTCCGGCGTACCGGGATAAAGTCGTTGTAATTGCTGGCCCAGCTCGGCCAGGGTGCCCCGCTCGTCGAACACCCGGGCGAGGCGGCTGCCCAGCAGCAGGCTACGGGCATCGTGGTCGCTCAACTGGCTGAAACGATCGTAGTAGTCCCGGGCCGCCACATAATGCCTGTTTTCGTAGGACAACTCAGCCATTTCCAGCAACGCTTTCGGTTGCCGCTGGTTGAGCTGCAAAGCTTTCAGCAGATACGCATGCGCCTGGTCGCGGCGCTCGAGCTTCAGAGCGGTCAGGCCCAGGTTCTCGTAAACGCGCGAACGCTCAGGATACAGGGTATCGGCGCTGGCAAGGCGAAACATCTGCCCGGCCTCGGCAAATCGCCCCTGAGCATAAAGGAAACTGCCGTAATTGTTGCGAATTCGCGTGTCGCCCGCGCGGGCCTGCAGCGCCTTGCGAAAGTGCCCTTCGGCCAGCGCCGGCTCGCCTTCAGCCTGGAACACCAGCGCCAGGGCGGCATGCGCGTCGGCATCGGCGTCATCCAGCGCCAGGGCCTTGCCCAGCGGCGCCTTGGCCTGCTCGGTCAAACCCTGTTGCAAATAACCCAGACCAAGCTGCACATAGGCCCGCCCCGCCTCTGCTCTGCCCTGGCGGCTGGCCAGGGGGTCGCCCGCGCCGCCCGACACGCAGCCGGCCAGCAGCGAAAGCGCAAGGATCGACAGCGCGGCGCGCAGGCTCATGGGCAAGGTCCCGGTCAGTGGCTGGCGGGGCTGTCTTGCAGCTCGACGTCCGCAGACAGCTGGCGCACGGCGATGTAACGCTCGCTGCGACGGGTGCGGTCGTTGACCTGGCCGACCAGCTGGCCACACGCGGCGTCGATGTCCTCACCACGGGTGGTGCGGGTGGTGACGTTGAAGCCACCGTGGTGCAACAGGTCCTGGAAGCGGCGAATGGCGTTGTTGCTCGGCCGCTCGTAACCCGAGTGCGGGAACGGGTTGAACGGGATCAGGTTGATCTTGCACGGTACGTCACGCAGCAGCTCGATCATCTGCGCCGCATGCTCAGGCTGGTCGTTGACGTCCTTGAGCAGGGTGTACTCGATGGTCAGCACGCGCTTGCCACCCAGGGTGGACATATAGCCCATGCACGATTCCAGCAGCATCTTCAGCGGGTACTTCTTGTTGATCGGCACCAGCTTGTTGCGCAGTTCATCGTTCGGTGCGTGCAGCGACAGGGCCAGCGACACATCGATGTGCTTGGCCAGCTCGTCGATCATCGGCACCACGCCCGAGGTGGACAGGGTGACGCGACGCTTGGAAATGCCATAGCCCAGATCTTCCATCATGATCTTCATGGCGGCGATGACATTGTCGAAATTCAGCAGGGGTTCGCCCATGCCCATCATGACCACGTTGGTAATGGCGCGGTCGATCTTGGCCGGGACGGTCCCGAAGGATTTGTTGGCAAGCCACACCTGGCCGATCACTTCGGCGGCGGTGAGGTTGCTGTTGAAGCCTTGCTTGCCGGTGGAGCAGAAGCTGCAGTCCAGGGCACAGCCGGCTTGCGACGACACGCACAGGGTGCCGCGATCGTCGGTGGGGATGTAGACGGTTTCGACGCAGCTGCCGGAGGCAACGCGGACCACCCACTTGCGGGTGCCGTCGGCGGAAATGTCTTCACTGACCACTTCCGGGCCCCGAATCTCGGCAACGGCCTCGAGCTTTTCGCGCAAGGCCTTGCCGACATTGGTCATGGCGGCGAAATCATCGACGCCAAAGTGGTGAATCCATTTCATGACCTGACCGGCACGAAAACGCTTCTCTCCGATCGACTCGAAGAATTTTTCCATTTCCTGCAGGGTCAGGCCCAACAGGTTGATCTTGCCAGTCATGTCACTCATGGAATCACCCAAGACCTGCTTCGCTTAGCGAATGCGGTCGCACAGCTCGGTAGCGGAGAAGAAGTAAGCGATTTCGCGGGCAGCCGAAGCTTCCGAGTCGGAACCGTGAACAGCGTTCTCGTCGATGGAAACGGCGAAGTCGGCGCGGATGGTGCCGGCAGCAGCTTCTTTCGGGTTGGTGGCGCCCATCAGCTCGCGGTTGGCCAGAACGGCGTTTTCGCCTTCCAGAACCTGAACGATGACCGGACCGGAAGTCATGAAGGCAACCAGGTCAGCGAAGAAACCGCGCTCTTTGTGCTCGGCGTAGAAGCCTTCGGCTTCGGCTTTGGACAGCTGCTTCATTTTCGAAGCGACGACGCGCAGGCCGGCTTTCTCGAAACGAGTGGTGATCTCGCCGATGACGTTCTTGGCAACGGCGTCAGGCTTGATGATGGAGAAAGTACGTTGAACAGCCATGGAAAACTCCAGAAATATGAGTGTTGCGAAAAATTAAACCCGCGAATTATACGCGGGTTCCAGGGGATTGCCTAACCTGCAGGACGCGTTCAGTCGGCTTCTTCGATCCAGGCCGCCTGGATGGCCTCGAGCACTTTCTCACCGCCGCGTGACGGATCGTCGCTGAATTCTGGCAAGGCCAGCACCCAACGGTGCAGATCGACGAAATTCACATAACGAGGATCGACTTCCGGCTTGCTTTCTGCAAGCTGAATGGCGATCTCAAGTACATCAATCCATTTCAGGCTCATCGGGCAAACCTCAGTGCGGCGCTTCGGCGGCGTGGTTGAGCGAATACTTGGGGATCTCGATGACCAGGTCCTGGTCAGCGACAACCACCTGGCAGCCGAGGCGCGATTGAGCCTCCAGGCCCCAGGCCTTGTCCAGCATGTCCTCTTCCAGCTCGTCGGCTTCTTCGAGCGAATCGAAGCCCTTGCGCACGATGCAGTGGCACGTGGTGCAGGCCTTGACGCCGCCACAGGCACTTTCCATCTCGATGTGATGGTCGTGGGCAAGCTCCAGGATGTTGGTCCCGGGTTGGACTTCCACGGTCAGCCCTTGCGGGCAGAACTTCTCGTGCGGCAGGAATGTCACCAGCGGCATCGGTTACTCCTCGATCTCATTCAGGTTGCGCCCGGCCAGTGCGGCTTTGACCGTCGAATCAAGGCGACGGGCGGCGAAGGCGTCGGTCACCTGCGACAGACGCTTGGTCTGTTGCTCGATGGCTGCGCCATCGGTGCCGGCCAGCAAATCACGTAGTTCCTGCATCTGGAATTCGATGGCGTCGCGCTCGTCATTGCTGAGCAGGCGCTCGCCGTCGGCGTCCAGGGCGCCCTGTACCGCTTCGAGCAGGCGCTCGCCGTCGACCTGGTGCTCGCGCAGCTGACGGGCCTGCTTGTCGGAACCTGCGTGTTCGAAGGAGTCCTTGAGCATGCGGGCAATCTCGCCGTCGGTCAGGCCGTAGGACGGCTTGACCTGGATGCTGGCTTCCACGCCCGAACCCAGTTCGCGGGCGGCGACGCTGAGCAGGCCGTCGGCATCGACCTGGAAGGTGACGCGGATTTTCGCCGCACCGGCAACCATGGCGGGGATGCCACGCAGCTCGAAGCGCGCCAGCGAGCGGCAGTCGCTGATCAGCTCGCGCTCACCCTGCAGCACGTGGATCATCATGGCCGTCTGGCCGTCTTTATAAGTGGTGAACTCCTGGGCACGCGCCACCGGGATGGTGGTATTGCGCGGGATCACCTTCTCCATCAGTCCGCCCATGGTCTCAAGGCCAAGCGACAGCGGGATGACATCGAGCAGCAACAGTTCGCCACCTTCGCGGCGGTTGCCGGCCAGGGTATCGGCCTGGATGGCAGCACCGATAGCCACCACCTGATCGGGGTCGATCGAGGTCAGCGGGGCGCGCCCGAACAGCGTGCCGACCGCTTCGCGCACGCGCGGCACACGGGTCGAACCACCGACCATGACCACCGCACTGACCTCTTCCAGCTCGACGCCGCTGTCACGCACGGCGCGGCGGCAGGCCTTGAGGCTGCGGGCAATCAGCGGCTCGATCATGGCTTCGAAGCCGGCGCGGCTCAGCTGGCCCTGCCAGGCGCCATGGCTGACGGCGACCACATCGGCGTCGGTCAGGGCTTCCTTGGCGGCGCAGGCGGTTTGCAGCAGCTGGCGCTGGGTGGCCGGGTCGAGGTCGGACGACAGCCCGGCCTGCTCGATGATCCAGCCGGCAATGGCATGGTCGAAGTCGTCACCGCCCAGGGCGGTATCGCCACCGGTGGCCAGCACTTCGAACACGCCGGCCGTCAGGCGCAGGATGGAGATATCGAAGGTACCCCCGCCCAGGTCGTAGATGGCCACCACGCCTTCGGCGTTCTGGTCCAGGCCATAGGCCACGGCAGCAGCGGTCGGTTCGTTGAGCAGGCGCAGCACGTTCAAGCCGGCCAGGCGCGCAGCGTCCTTGGTGGCCTGGCGCTGGGCGTCGTCGAAATAGGCCGGCACGGTGATCACCGCGCCCACCAGCTCACCGCCGAGGGTGGCTTCGGCGCGCTCGCGCAGCACCTTGAGGATATCGGCGGACACTTCCACAGGGCTTTTCGGCCCCTGCACGGTGTCGATGAACGGCATGTGCGACTCGCCGCCGACAAAGCGGTACGGCAGTTGTTCGCCCAGTTGCTTGACGTCGGCCAGGCCGCGCCCCATCAGGCGCTTGACCGACAGCACGGTGTTCAGCGGGTCGCTGGACGCGGCATCCCGCGCGGCCTGCCCCACTTCGTTACGCCCTTCGAGGTAGCGCACCGCGGACGGCAGAATGACGTTGCCCTGCGCGTCGGGCAGGGGCTCGCTACGGCCGCTGCGCAATGCAGCGACCAGAGAGTTGGTGGTACCCAGGTCGATCCCCACCGCCAGGCGGCGCTGATGCGGCTGAGGGCTTTGACCGGGTTCGGCAATCTGCAGTAGGGCCATGCTTATCTGAATACCTTAGGTGCCATCACGTACAGCACCGGGTTAATCGTCGAGGCGCTCTTCCAGTTGGCGCACTTCTTGGGCGAGCTTGTCGAGGAACTGCATGCGGCGCATCAGGCGCTCGGCCTTGTCGCGCTCGCCTGGGGCGTTCCAGCAGGCGGCAAAGTCCTCGTTCAGCGTGTCCTGGGCAGCCTTCAGGCGCTTTTTGAACACGGCCACGCCATCGAGGTCGGCTTCGTCCTGCAGCTCTTCGAGCTCTTCGCGCCACTGCATCTGCTGCAACAGGAAGTCCGGGTCATGGACCGTGACTTCCTGAGGCACTTCGTGGCCGCCGATGGCCAGCAGGTAGCGGGCGCGACGCGGCGCACTGCGCAGGGTCTGGTAGGCGTCGTTGAGGGCTGCGGACTTCTCCAGCGCTACGCGCTGCTCGCGCTCGGAAGCGTCGGCAAAGCGATCGGGATGGACTTCGCGGGCCAGCTCGCGATAGCGAGTGGCCAGCTTGTCGAGATCCAGGCGGAAGCTTGGCTGGAGGTCAAACAATGCGAAATGACAAGGAGTACCCACAGCCAGCCTCAAACGTTGAAGCTTTCGCCGCAGCCACACTCACCGCGCACGTTGGGGTTGTTGAACTTGAAGCCTTCGTTCAACCCTTCCTTGACGAAGTCCAGTTCGGTGCCGTCGAGGTAGACCAGGCTCTTGGGATCGATGATCACCTTGACGCCATGGTTCTCGAACACCTGGTCTTCGTCCGCCAGCTCGTCGACGAACTCCAGCACGTAGGCCAGGCCCGAGCAACCGGTGGTGCGCACGCCCAGGCGAATGCCTTCACCCTTGCCGCGCCCTTCCAGGGAACGCCGCACATGGTTGGCGGCGGCTTCTGTCATGCTGATAGCCATCTGGACTCCTTACCTCGCAACAGGCGACTTAGATCAAGCCTTTCTTCTGCTTGTAATCGCGTACGGCTGCCTTGATGGCATCCTCGGCGAGTACCGAGCAGTGGATCTTGACCGGCGGCAACGCCAGTTCTTCGGCCAGCTGGGTGTTCTTGATGGTTTCGGCTTCGTCCAGGGTCTTGCCCTTCATCCACTCGGTGGCGAGGGAGCTGGAAGCGATGGCCGAACCGCAGCCGTAGGTCTTGAACTTGGCGTCTTCGATCACGCCCTGCTCGTTGACCTTGATCTGCAGGCGCATCACGTCGCCGCACGCCGGGGCGCCGACCATGCCGGTACCGACGTCCGGGTCTTCGGCATTCATCTTGCCGACGTTGCGCGGGTTTTCGTAGTGGTCGATGACCTTTTCACTGTATGCCATGGTGTAATTCCTTCCTCATCAGGGAGCCGCTCTTGCCGGCGACTGCTTAGTGGGCGGCCCACTCGATCTTGGAGATGTCAACGCCGTCTTTGTACATGTCCCACAGCGGCGACAGCTCACGCAGTTTGTTCACTGCCTCGCAGACTTTCTGCGCGGCGTAGTCGACCTCTTCTTCGCTGGTGAAGCGGCCGAAGGAGAAGCGGATCGAGCTGTGCGCCAGTTCGTCGTTGCGGCCCAGGGCGCGCAGCACGTAGGACGGCTCGAGCGAAGCGGAGGTGCAGGCCGAACCGGACGATACGGCGATGTCCTTCAGCGACATCAGCAGCGATTCGCCTTCGACGTAGTTGAAGCTCAGGTTCAGGTTGTGCGGCACGCGGGCAGTCTTGCTGCCGTTGACGTACAGCTCTTCGAGGTCCGAGACCTGCTTGAAGAAGCGGTCGCTCAGGGCCTTGATGCGCACGTTCTCGGCGGCCATTTCCTGCTTGGCGATGGCGAAGGCTTCGCCCATGCCGACGATCTGGTGAGTCGGCAGGGTACCCGAACGCATGCCGCGCTCATGGCCACCGCCGTGAATGATGGCTTCCAGGCGTACCCGCGGCTTGCGGCTGACGTACAGCGCGCCGATGCCTTTCGGGCCGTAGACCTTGTGCGCCGAGAACGACATCAGGTCGACCTTGAGCTTTTGCAGGTCGATCTCGACCTTGCCGGCCGACTGGGCGGCATCGACATGGAACAGCACGCCACGCGAGCGGGTCAGCTCACCGATGGCAGCGATGTCGTTGATCGAGCCGACTTCGTTGTTCACGTGCATCAGCGACACCAGGATGGTGTCATCGCGCAGCACCGCCTCGACCATGGCCGGGGTGACGATACCGTCTTCGCCTGGCTCGAGGTAGGTGACTTCGAAACCTTCACGCTCCAGCTGGCGAGCGGTGTCGAGGACCGCCTTGTGCTCGATCTTGGAGGTGATGATGTGCTTGCCCTTGGTCTGATAGAAGTGCGCGACGCCTTTCAGTGCGAGGTTGTCGGACTCGGTGGCACCGCTGGTCCAGACGATTTCGCGCGGATCGGCGTTGATCAGCTCGGCAACCTGGCGACGACCGTTCTCGACCGCTTCTTCGGCTTTCCAGCCAAAGACGTGGGAGCGCGAAGCCGGGTTACCGAAGTTTCCGTCGACCAGCAGGCAGTCGGCCATTTTCTGGGCCACGCGTGGGTCGACCGGAGTGGTCGCGGAGTAATCGAGGTAGATCGGCAACTTCATTTGTCTCTCCTATCAGGCGGTGGCGTCGCTCGTCGTCCCGGAGGGCTCAATCGACGGCAGACGTCTCAATCTTGTCCAGCTGGGCGGCCCGGCCGGCGAAACGACGCAGGTCCTGGCGCTGGGCGACTTCCTGCACCTCGCGGCGCATGACGAGGTCGGCCAGGCTGATGCCGCTGAGGAATTCATGGATCTGCTGGCTGAGGTCGCACCACAGGTGGTGGGTCAGGCAGGTGTCACCGGCATGGCAGTCCCCGAGGCCCTGACAACGGGTGGCATCGACCGATTCGTTGACCGCGTCGATGACCTGGGCCACCTGGATGGTTTCCATACCCCGCGACAGCTGGTAGCCACCGCCTGGACCACGCACGCTGGAGACCAGGCTGCTGCGGCGCAGCTTGGCGAACAGCTGTTCCAGATAAGAAAGGGAAATGCCCTGGCGCTCGGAAATGTCGGCCAAAGACACCGGCCCATGCTGCGCGTGCAACGCCAGGTCGAGCATGGCGGTCACGGCGTATCGGCCTTTGGTAGTCAGTCGCATGGCTATTGGGTACCACGGGAGTTACAGGATGTGAGCGAGTATGCGATTCCCGAGCATTTAAGTCAACTATTAGACCTAGTGCTTTAGTCGGGTTTGCATCCGGGAGGCGGGCGCGATTGTAGCAGACGAGGGGCGTGAGCACACGCCCCGTATGTCACCGGGCCTTCAGCGCGGCGCAATCAATGCGACTGGGTGTCGCGCTGGGCCACCTGCGCCACTTCCTTGAAGTCATCCTCCGGCAGCGCCGGCAACTCCTTGGCACAGTAATCGCTACCCATCCTGGTCAGGGCGCCGCACATGCCCTCCAGCCGCTCGTCGACTGCCTGCAGGTGGTCGAGCATCTGGCCAATGGCACGCGCCACCGGGTCGGGCATGTCGCCGCTGACACCATAGGCATCGAAACCGATCTTTTCCGCCATGGCCTTGCGCTTGGCCTCGATACCGTCATCTTCGCTCTTGACGATGATTCGCCCCGGGATGCCTACCGCCGTGGCGCCGGCCGGTACCGCCTTGGTCACCACCGCATTGGAACCGATCTTGGCGCCGGCACCGACGGTGAACGGGCCCAGCACCTTGGCCCCTGCCCCGACCACCACACCGTTTTCCAGGGTGGGGTGGCGCTTGCCCTTGTTCCAGCTGGTGCCGCCCAGGGTCACGCCCTGGTAAAGGGTGACATCGTCGCCGATCTCGGCGGTTTCGCCGATGACGATGCCCATGCCATGGTCAATGAAGAAACGTCGACCGATGGTGGCGCCGGGGTGGATCTCGATACCGGTCAGCCAGCGCCCGAAGTTCGATACCAGGCGCGCCAGCCACTTGAAGTCGCGCTTCCACAGGGCATTGCCCAGGCGGTGCAGCCAGATGGCGTGCATGCCCGGGTAGCAGGTCAGCACCTCGAAGGCGTTGCGCGCGGCCGGGTCACGATGGAATACGCTTTGAATATCTTCACGCAGGCGTTCGAACATCTGTCAGTCCTTCCGTTTATGCGGCTCGCCCCGGACCACTTTCTGGGTCTCGGTAAGGATGCCGCGCAAAATGCTCATTTCCGAACGTTCTACCGCGACCCGCCCATACAGCCGGCGCAGGCGCGGCATCAGGTGCTTGGGCTTGTCGGGGTCGAGGAAGCCGATGCCGACCAGGGTCTTTTCCAGGTGGTCGTAGAACAGCTCCATTTCGTCCATGGTCGCCAGCTCGCTGGCGTCAACCTTCTCGACCTTGCCCGGCGCCTCACCAGCGGCCAGCCAGGCCATGCGCACCTCGTAAGAGAGCACTTGGACAGCGGCCGCCAGGTTCAGCGAGCTGAAGTCGGGGTTGGAGGGAATGTGCACGTGGAAGTGACATCGCTGCAGTTCTTCGTTGGTCAGGCCGGCGTGTTCGCGGCCGAACACCAGGGCGATTTCCTCGCCACCGTTGGCATGCTCCACCGCCTTGGCCCCGCATTCGCGCGGGCCGATCAGCGGCCAGGGGATGCTCCGCTCGCGGGCGCTGGTGCCCATCACCAGGTTGCAGCCGACCAGCGCCTGCTCGAGGCTGTCGACCACCTGGGCGTTGTCCAGCACATCGTCGGCGCCCGAGGCGCGTGCACTGGCATCCACGGCTGGGAACTCTTTCGGCTGCACCAGCACCAGACGCGACAAGCCCATGTTTTTCATGGCTCGTGCAGCGCCGCCGATGTTGCCGGGGTGGCTGGTATTGACCAGAACAACACGAATATTTTGCAGCAAGGTGTTGTGCTCACAGATGCAGGAATCAGGGGCTTCGATCTTACAGAACCGACAGACGTAACGCCATGAAAGCAAATGTGACACTTCTGCCGCCAAACTTTTCTGTTAGAATGATCGGCTTTCTTCTTTAACATCTCCAGGTGACCCGCCCATGCAGCCTATGCTGAATATCGCCCTGCGCGCCGCTCGCAGCGCCAGTGAACTGATTTTCCGCTCCATCGAACGCCTGGATAGCATCAAGGTCGATGAGAAAGAGGCCAAGGATTACGTTTCCGAAGTCGATCGCGCCGCCGAGCAGAGCATCGTCAATGCCCTGCGCAAGGCCTACCCGAACCACTCCATCCAGGGCGAGGAAACCGGCCTGCACGCGGGTAGCGGCGAAGAAGGCAAGGACTACCTGTGGATCATCGACCCGCTGGACGGCACCACCAACTTCTTGCGCGGCATCCCCCACTTCGCGGTCAGCATCGCCTGCAAATACCGTGGCCGCCTTGAACACGCCGTCATCGTCGACCCGGTTCGCCAGGAAGAATTCACCGCCAGCCGTGGCCGTGGCGCCCAACTCAACGGCCGCCGCCTGCGTGTAAGCTCGCGCACCAGCCTGGAAGGCGCCCTGCTGGGCACCGGCTTCCCGTTCCGTGACAGCCAGATGGCCGAACTGGACAACTACCTGGGCATGTTCCGCGCCCTGACCGGCCAGACCGCCGGCATCCGTCGCGCCGGTTCCGCCAGCCTGGACCTGGCCTACGTCGCCGCTGGCCGTTTCGACGCCTTCTGGGAGTCGGGCCTGTCCGAATGGGACATGGCCGCCGGCGTGCTGCTGATCCAGGAAGCGGGCGGCTTGGTGAGCGACTTCAACGGTGGCCACGACTTCCTCGAGAAGGGCCACATCGTTGCGGGCAACATCAAGTGCTTCAAGGCTGTGCTGACGGCCATCCAGCCGCACCTGCCAGAAAACATGAAGCGCTAAGCGCGGATTGCCGGCAAACAGAAAAGCACCCCTCGGGGGCCCCTCGGGGTGCTTTTTTGTGCCTGACAGTTTTGCATTGCCTGTACCGGCCTCTTCGCGGGGAAACCCGCTCCCACAGGATTGTGCGATCACTGTGGGAGCGGGTTCACCCGCGAAGAGGCCGGTACAGGCAACTCAAATTACTGGCCGGCTTCACTCAGGATCAGCTTGCCATTCTTGTCCACCGGAATGGTCGACCCGGGCTCGCGGTCCATCTTCACCTGCCCTACCTGGTCGCCAAGGGTGTACTTGACGTTGTAGCCGACCACTTTCTCACTGATGTCGTTGACCGTATTGCAGCGGGTTTGCGTGGTGGTGTAGGTGTCACGCTCCTGCATGCCTTCCTGCACCTTGTTACCGGCATAACCACCACCCACCGCACCGGCTACGGTGGCGATCTTCTTGCCGGTGCCACCACCGATCTGGTTACCAAGCAGGCCACCGGCAATGGCACCCACTACGGTGCCGGCGATCTGGTGCTGGTCTTTGACCGGCGCCTGCCGCGTCACGGCGACGTCCTTGCACACCTCACGAGGGGTTTTCACCTGCTGTTTGATCGGTTGCACGTCGGTGACCTGCGCATATTCAGGCCCCTTGTTGACCAAGCTGTAGGTCGCGACAGCACCTCCGGCAGTCACACCGACAGCACCCAGTACCGCACCCACCAGCATTGATTTGTTCACATGAACCTCCTGATCACAACCCGCGGGTCCGACCCGCCTTCTCCCAGCCTTGGAGCAAAAAAAAAGGCGCAAGTTCAACACTTGCGCCTTGGTTGCCGCCAAACGGCGTGAGGCAAGCCTTACGGACGGTCGTCCACACCGTCGGTCTTGGCCGGCGGAATCAGGTCTTCGCTGCTCAGGTTCAGCCAGATCAGTACCACGTTGGCGATGTAGATCGACGAGTAGGTACCGGCCATGACGCCGATGAACAGCGCCAGCGAGAAACCGAACAGGTTGTCACCACCGAAGAACAGCAGCGCGGCGATGGCCAGCAAGGTCGAAACCGAGGTGGCGATGGTGCGCAGCAGGGTCTGGGTGGTGGAAACGTTGATGTTCTCGATCAGCGAGGCCTTGCGCATGACGCGGAAGTTCTCGCGCACCCGGTCGAACACGACGATGGTGTCGTTCAGCGAGTAGCCGATGATCGCCAGCACTGCCGCCAGTACCGTCAGGTCGAAGGTGATCTGGAAGAACGACAGGATACCCAGGGTCACCACCACGTCGTGGATCAGCGAAACGATCGCGCCCACGGCGAACTTCCACTGGAAGCGGAAGGCCAGGTAGATGAGGATGCCGCCCAGTGCCAGGAGCATGCCCATGCCACCCTGGTCGCGCAGTTCTTCACCCACCTGCGGCCCGACGAACTCGACACGCTTGACCTTGGCCGGGTTGTCGCCGCCAGCCCTCTGCAGGGCTTCAGCCACCTTGTTGCCCAGCTGCGGGTCATCGCCCGGCATGCGCACCAGCAAGTCGGTAGTGGCGCCGAAGCTCTGCACCACCGCCTCGTGGAAGCCGGAATTGACCAGCTCGGCACGCACCGCCTTGAGGTCGGCCGGGCGCTCGTAGGTCAGCTCGATCAGCGTACCGCCGGTGAAGTCCAGGCCGAAGTTCAGGCCCTTCTGCCACCAGCTGAACAGCGCCAGCACGGTGAGGAGCACGGTAATGGCGAACGCGACATTGCGCACGCCCATGAAATTGATGGTTTTCATCGCAGCTCCCTCAAACCCACAGCTTCTTGATGTCACGCCCGCCGCAGGTCAGGTTGACCATTGCACGGGTCACCATGACGGCGGTGAACATCGAGGTGAAAATCCCGAGGGACATGGTGACCGCAAAGCCCTTGACCGGGCCGGTTCCCATGGCGAACAGGATGCCGCCGACCAGCAGGCTTGTCAGGTTGGCGTCGATGATCGCGGTGTAGGCGCGGTTGAAGCCTTCGTGGATGGCGCGCTGCACCGACATGCCGGCGTTCAGCTCTTCGCGAATACGCGAGAAGATCAGCACGTTGGCGTCCACCGCCATACCCATGGTCAACACGATACCGGCAATACCCGGCAGGGTCAGGGTGGCGCCCAGCAGCGACATCAGCGCCAGCAGCAGGACCATGTTGCCCGCCAGGGCGATGGTGGCGATCACACCGAAGGCGCGGTAGATGGCGATGATGAACAGCGAGACGAACAGCATCCCCCACAGCGACGCATCGATACCCTTGGTGATGTTGTCGGCACCCAGGCTTGGGCCGATGGTACGTTCTTCAGCGAAGTACATCGGTGCAGCCAGGCCACCGGCACGCAGCAGCAGGGCCAGTTCAGACGATTCGCCCTGGCCGTTCAGGCCGGTGATGCGGAACTGGCTGCCCAGTGGCGACTGGATGGTCGCCAGGCTGATGATCTTCTTCTCTTCCTGGAAGCTCTGTACGGCAACGTCCTTCTCGACGCCATCGACGGTCTGCTTGACGTAGCGGGTGATCGGCTTCTGCTCGATGAAGATCACCGCCATGCTGCGGCCGACGTTGCTGCGGGTGGCACGGGTCATCAGCTCGCCGCCGTGGCCATCCAGGCGGATGTTCACCTGCGGGCGGCCCTGCTCGTCGAAGCTGGCCTGGGCGTCGGTCACCTGGTCACCGGTGATGATCAGGCCGCGCTCGACAGCGGCGGAACGGCCGCCTTCACGGAACTCGAACACCTCGGTGGTGGCCTTGGACGCGCCAGGCTCAGCACCGAAACGGAACTCCAGGTTGGCGGTTTTGCCGAGAATACGCTTGGCTTCGGCAGTGTCCTGCACGCCTGGCAGCTCGACCACGATACGGTTGGCGCCCTGGCGCTGGACCAGCGGCTCGGCCACGCCCAGCTCGTTGACACGGTTGCGGACGGTGGTGAGGTTCTGCTTGATCGAGTATTCGCGGATCTCGGCGACTTTCGCCTGGGTCAGCGCCAGACGCAGCACCGCCAGCTCGTTACGCTCGGTGGTGGTCAGGTCGAAATCATTGAAATTCTTGCGGATCAGGGCACGTGCCTGCTCGCGGGTAGCATCGTCAGCGAAGCCCAGCATGATGCCGCCATCCTGCTGAGGCAGGCTGCGGTAGCGGATGCGCTCTTTGCGCAGCAAGGTCTTGACCTCGCCTTCGTAGACTTTCATGCGGGCACTCATGGCCTTGTCCATGTCCACTTCCAGCAGGAAGTGCACACCACCGGACAGGTCCAGGCCCAGCTTCATCGGGCTTGCACCCAGGTTGCGCAACCATTGCGGGGTAGTCTGGGCCAGGTTCAGGGCCACGACGTAATCATCGCCCAGTGCCTTGCGCACTACATCCTTGGCTGGCAGCTGGTCTTCCTGACTGGTCAGGCGGATCAGCCCGCTGCCCTTCTCACCCAGGCTCACGCCCTTCACGGCGATGTTGGCATCGCCCAGCGCCTTGCTGACGCGGTCGAGGTCGGCCTGGTTAACCTGCAGCGCCGAGCTGGCACCGCTGATCTGCACCGCCGGATCATCCGGATAGAGGTTGGGAGCGGAATAAATAAAACCGATCGCCAGTACCACCAGGATCAGTGCGTATTTCCACAGAGGGTATTTGTTCAGCATCACGCCGCCCGTTCAAGACGCGGGGCGCGTTGCGCGCCCCGACTGGAAAGAAAAACCGGTAACTCAGATAGCCTTGAGCGTACCTTTCGGCAGGGTGGCCGCGATGGCACCCTTCTGGAACTTCAGTTCGACGCTGTCGGAAACTTCCAGCACAACGAAATCATCGGAAACCTTGACGATCTTGCCGGCGATACCGCCGTTGGTGACAACTTCGTCACCCTTCTGCAAGTTGCTCAGCAGGTTCTTCTGCTCTTTGGCACGCTTGGCCTGCGGGCGCCAGATCATCAGGTAGAAGATGACCAGGAAACCGACCAGGAAAATCCACTCGAAGCCGGTACCGGCTGGGCCGGCGGCAGGTGCTGCAGCGTCCGCGTAGGCGGCGGGGATCAAGAAGCTCATTGGGCACTCCTAATGTAATTTTCTAATAATGGATGCAGACAGTCAGTCCAAAGGCGGTACGGGAAGCCCGCGCTTGGCGTAGAAGGCGTCGACAAAGGCGGCCAATTTACCTTGTTGAATAGCCTCGCGTAAACCGGCCATCAAGCGCTGGTAATGGCGCAAGTTGTGGATGGTATTCAGCATGCTGCTCAGCATTTCACCGCATTTGTCCAGGTGATGCAGATAGGCGCGCGAGAAGTTGCTGCAGGTGTAGCAATCACAGGTCGGATCCAGCGGCGAATCATCGTGGCGATGGAACGCGTTGCGGATCTTGATCACCCCTGTATCGACGAACAGATGACCGTTGCGCGCGTTACGCGTCGGCATCACGCAGTCGAACATGTCGACGCCGCGGCGCACACCCTCAACGAGATCTTCCGGTTTGCCTACCCCCATAAGGTAACGAGGTTTGTCAGCAGGCATCTGGCCAGGCAGGTAATCCAGCACCTTGATCATCTCGTGCTTGGGTTCGCCCACCGACAGGCCGCCAATGGCCAGGCCGTCGAAGCCGATGTTTTCCAGGCCTTCCAGCGAGCGCATGCGCAGGTCCTGGTACATACCGCCCTGGACGATACCGAACAGCGCCGCCGTGTTGTCGGCGTGGGCGTTCTTCGAGCGCTGGGCCCAGCGCAGCGACAGCTCCATGGAGGCCCGCGCGACATCGTGCTCGGCCGGGTACGGCGTGCATTCGTCGAAGATCATCACCACGTCCGAGCCCAGGTCACGCTGGACCTGCATCGACTCTTCCGGGCCCATGAACACCTTGGCGCCATCGACCGGCGAGGCGAAAGTCACGCCTTCTTCCTTGATCTTGCGCATGGCGCCCAGGCTGAACACCTGGAAACCACCGGAATCGGTGAGGATCGGGCCTTTCCACTGCATGAAGTCGTGCAGGCCGTTGTGCTTCTTGATCACCTCGGTGCCCGGGCGCAGCCACAGGTGGAAGGTGTTGCCGAGGATCATCTCGGCGCCGATGGCCTCGATATCGCGTGGCAGCATGCCCTTGACCGTGCCATAGGTGCCCACCGGCATGAACGCCGGGGTTTCCACGGTGCCCCGTGGGAAGGTGATGCGACCACGACGGGCCTTGCCGTCGGTGGCCAGCAGTTCGAAGGACATTCGACAGGTGCGACTCATGCTTGATCCTCGGGCCCGCGTGGCGCCGGATTGCGGGTGATGAACATGGCATCACCGTAACTGAAGAAGCGGTACCCCTGCTCGACCGCCGCCGCATAGGCGGCCATGGTCTCGGGGTAGCCGGCGAACGCCGAGACCAGCATCAGCAGCGTGGACTCGGGCAGGTGGAAGTTGGTGACCAGGGCGTCGACCACATGGAACGGCCGGCCTGGGTAGATGAAGATGTCGGTGTCGCCGCTGAAGGCCTTGAGCACGCCATCGCGCGCCGCACTTTCCAGCGAACGCACGCTGGTGGTGCCGACGGCGATCACCCGGCCGCCACGGGCGCGGCAGGCTTCGATGGCATCGACCACATCCTGGCCCACTTCGAGCCACTCTTTATGCATGTGGTGGTCTTCGATCTTGTCGACCCGCACCGGCTGGAAGGTGCCCGCCCCTACGTGCAAGGTAACGAAAGCCCGCTCGACGCCTTTGCCGGCAATCTTTTCCAGCAGCGCTTCATCGAAGTGCAGGCCCGCCGTGGGTGCGGCAACCGCACCGGCGCGCTGGGCGTACACGGTCTGGTAGCGCTCACGGTCGGCGCCCTCGTCGGGGCGGTCGATGTAAGGCGGCAGCGGCATATGGCCGACACGGTCGAGCAGCGGCAACACCTCTTCGGTGAAGCGCAGCTCGAACAGCGTGTCATGGCGCGCGACCATTTCGGCTTCGCCGCCGCCATCGATGAGGATCACTGCGCCTTCTTTCGGCGCCTTGCTGGCACGCACATGCGCCAGCACCCGGTGGCTGTCGAGCACACGCTCGACCAGCACTTCCAGCTTGCCGCCGGAAGCTTTCTGGCCGAACAGGCGCGCCGGGATGACCCGGGTGTTGTTGAACACCATCAGGTCGCCCGGGCGCAGGTACTCGAGCAGGTCGGGAAATTGCCGGTGCGCCAGCGCGCCGGTTGGCCCATCGAGCACCAGCAGACGGCTGCCATGGCGCTCGGCCAACGGGTGGCGGGCGATCAGGGAATCAGGGAGTTCGAAGGAAAAATCGGCGACACGCATGATGATGTTCGGTTCGGCAGGGCCGGGAAGTTTAGCCCAATGCGTGAAAATTGACCATGAAAGCCGATTGACCGACCAGCGGCGCCTCTCTATACTGCGCGCCACAAGCCCTGATGGCGGAATTGGTAGACGCGGCGGATTCAAAATCCGTTTTCGAAAGGAGTGGGAGTTCGAGTCTCCCTCGGGGCACCAAGATCCGGAAAAACCGACCTTATGGTCGGTTTTTTTGTGCCTGCGATTTCAGCCTCCCATCAGCGCCAACGATCCAGCTGCCCCTGCGCCCGGCTGCTGAAGAGGCCCAGCAGCTCGCGCAGGGTATGCGGTGGCGGTTCAGCGGTGCGGGTCACCGCATACAGGGTGATCGGCAACGCCGGGGCCAGCGGGCGGATGGCGGTGGCCCCGGGTGATGCGCCAAGTGCGGTGAACGGGTCGATGACTGCCAGCCCGGCGCCGGACTCGACCATCGCCCTGGCCAGTGAATAGGTCTGCACCGCAATGCTCACCCGTGGTGGCGGTTCGACCGCCTTCAGGTAGCTGTCGAGGCGGACCGACAGCGGGTCGGCGCTGGACAGCCCGATCAAGGGCGCATCGGCCAGCGCCGTCAACGGCAACGGCTTGCCTTCATCCTCCAGCGGCCAATAGCCTGCCGGTGCCAACGCCACCAACACACCGCTGGCCAACGCCTGGGCGCTGAGCGCGGGGTGATCGGGTTGTTGCAGGGTCAGCGCGACGTCGATTTCGCGCATCAGCAGGTTCTGCACCAGTTCGCGGCTGTGGGCACTGGACAGCTCGCAGGCGATGTCCGGATAACGCTGCACCCATTCATGAATCGCCGGCGGCAGCAGCGACAGCGCCAGTGCCGGGGTCGCGCCGATGCGCAGGCTGTGGCCCGGCTTGCGGCGCAGGCTTTGCGCCAGGCGTCGCACCCCTTGCAGGCTCTCGGTGACCTTGTCGACCTCACGCTCCAGCTCCAGCGCTTCGGGCGTGGGCTGCAACTTGCCGCGCACACGCAGGAACAACGGGAAGCCCAGTTGCTGCTCGGCGTGTTGCAGCACCTTGGTCACCGCAGGCTGGGAAACGTGCAGCAACTGCGCGGCACCGCTGACCGAGCCGGTCTGGCGGATAGCCTGGAAAATCTCGATATGGCGAAGGCGCATGGCAAATCCATAACCTTTGTTTATGGCTCAGCGATCTTTATTCATTTGTCGCCAGCTGTCACCTGGCCCTAACCTCGGCCTCGTCCCAACAACGATTCAAGGACTGACATGGCTCAGCATGCAAGCATCATCGGTGGCGGCGTCATTGGCCTGGCAACGGCTTATGCGCTGGTGCGCGACGGCTTCGATGTGACGCTGATCGAGGCTCGCGACGCGCTGGGCAGTGAAACCAGCTTCGCCAACGGTGGCCAGTTGTCCTATCGCTACGTGGCGCCTCTGGCCGACGCCGGTGTGCCGCTGCAAGCCATCGGCTGGATGTTGCGCGGTGACTCGCCGCTGAAATTGCGCCCACGCTTCGACCCCGCGCAGTGGCGCTGGATGGCTGCTTTCCTCGCGGCTTGCCGCTCCTCGGTCAACCGCGCCAATGCAGGCCACCTGTTGCGCCTGGCGCTGTTGAGCCAGGCCACCTTGCAGGCCTGGCGTGAAGAAGATGGCCTGGAGGGTTTCCACTGGCGGCGCAATGGCAAGCTGGTCACCTTCCGCCAGGCCAGCAGCTTCGACCATGCGCGCAACAACCTTGCCGCCCCCCAGCAACAACAGGTGCTGTCGCACGCAGACTGCGCCCGCCTGGACCCGGCCCTGGCGCAGGCGCCCTTTGTCGGCGCCATCCATACGCCGGATGAAGAAGTGGGTGATTGCCACGCTTTCTGCCAGCAACTGGCCGCGCGCTTGCAGGCGTCGGGACGCTGCGAATTCCGCCTGGGCCAGGCGGTGACCGGTATTCGCCATGCGCATGGCGCGGTGAATGCAATCGAACTGGGCGACGAAGTGCTGCCGGTAGAGCGACTGGTGGTCGCTGCCGGCCATCGCAGTACCTTGCTGGCCCTGCCGGGCGTCGACCTGCCGCTGTACCCGCTCAAGGGTTATAGCCTGACGGTACCGATCGGCACACAACACCGGGCACCGGACCTGAGCATCACCGATTACGACCGCAAGATCGTCTATGCCCGTATCGGTGAGCAGCTGCGCGTGGCGGCGATGGTCGACATCGTTGGCTTCGACGCGTCGCTGGCGCCCAAGCGCCTGGCGCTGCTCAAACGCCAGGCCCGCGAAACCTTCGCCAATGCCGGTGACTACGACCATGCCATCGAATGGGCCGGCATGCGTCCGGCGACCCCGAGCGGCGTGCCGCTGCTGGGCGCAACAGCCTATCGCAATCTGTGGCTCAACCTCGGCCATGGTGCGCTTGGCTTCACCCTGGCCTGCGCCAGCGCACGCTTGCTCAGTGAACTGATCGGCCAGCGCCGCCCCGCCATCGACCTGCAGGGTTTCACGCCCCGCGCGGCCTGAACCCTGAACCTCCTGAAAGGACTACCCGATGACCATCGTCCGTATCCAGCCCAACCCACGCCTGTCCGCCGCCGTAACCTTCGGCGAGCTGGTGTTTCTCTCCGGCCAGGTGCCGGGCGACGCCACCGATGCCGGCGGCCAGACTGCCCAGGTACTGGAAAAGATCGACGCCTTGCTGGCCGAGGCCGGCAGCGACAAGGACCACCTGCTCAGCGCAACCATTTACCTGAAAAACATCGACCAGGATTTCGCCGCGATGAACGCAGTATGGTCCGCCTGGCTGTCGCCCGGCCAGGCCCCGAGCCGCACTACCTTGCAGGCCGAACTGGCGCGTGCGCAGGTGTTGGTGGAAATATCCGTGATCGCCGCACGTCGCTGACCCCCTTACCCACAACGGAGAACAACAATGCAAAAAATCACGTTGATCGGCTGCACCCTTGCCCTTTTGCTGGCCACTCAGGCCCATGCCGATGAAGCAGCGTTGGGCCCTACGTTAAGCAAGATCGCCAAAGCCAACAGCATCACCCTGGGCTATCGCGATGCTTCGGTGCCGTTCTCCTACGTGGGCGACCACTCCGGCCAGCCGATGGGCTACTCGGTAGACCTGGCGAGCAAGATCGTCGAGCGGGTACGGCAGAAGCTGGCGTTGCCGCAGCTGAAGGTGAAGTACAACCTGGTGACCTCGCAAACCCGCATTCCGCTGGTGCAGAACGGTACCGTCGACCTGGAGTGCGGCTCGACCGGCGTTACCGCAGAGCGACAGAAGCAGGTGGCGTTTTCCTACGGGTTCATCTACGTCAAAGGCCAACTGCTGACGGCCAAAGACAGCGGGATCAACAGTTTTGCCGACCTGCGCGGCAAGAATGTGGTGACCACCGCCGGCACCACCAACGAACGCTACCTGAAAAGCTACAACGTCGAACACAAGGTCGACATGTTCGTCATCAGTGCCAAGGACCATGGTGAAGCCTTCCAGATGTTGCAGTCCGGTCGGGCGGCGGCGTTCTACATGGACGATGCGCTGCTCTACGGAGAACGCGCCAAGGCCCGCGACCCGCACAAGTGGGTGGTGGTCGGGGAGGAGCAATCGCGGGAAATCTACAGCTGCATGGTGCGCAAGGACGACCCGCAGTTCCTCGCCCTGGTGAACGCGGCGCTGGGCGAGCTGTACAGCTCCGGGGAAATCAACGGCATCTACCAGCGCTGGTTCGAACAACCGATTCCGCCCAAAGGCTTGAACCTGGAGTTCCCGATGACCAGCGAACTCAAGGCCATCATTGCCAAGCCGGTGAGTGATCCGGTGGAGTAGCGCCGATTTGACGTCGAAACCCGCATGCGATGACCAGCAGCACGGCACCAGAAGAATGGTGTCGTGCTTCTATCTAAACACCGCAGGTTCAGGTTTTATCCACAGCTGGGCTTCGTGCCGTCCGGCATTGGGGATGCGGCAATGTCACGTGGCTGGCGTTTTAAAGATAAAGCGGGTGATTCAACAATCCGCTTATTTCTCGCCCGAGCTTCCTCTGTGTAAATAGTGGCTCGGGCTCTTTCAGCATGATCAGTACCACTCATAACCTGAGGCAAATATTCTTGAATGGCTTCTTCGCTATTCAGCAAATCCATTAGGTCAAACGGTATCAGTTTTTGCATCGACGTCCCCTGAACAGGCAACAAGAGCGTGACAGCCCCCTGTTAAGTACTACACAGCGCACCCTCCTAAAAATTTGCAGTCCTTTTCTTACTCGCTTGACAGTGAACATGTCTGGTAACAACCCCTGACGAACCACACCGAACCATGCCCATCCCTCGACGTCCGATCCTGCATCCCCCGCGTTTCGAGGTACCCCCGTGTGAAAGACATCATCACCCGCAAGTACCGCCTGGTGGTAAAAACCATCGGCTACATCGGCTGGTCGCTGTTCTGGCTGCTGATCTGGGATGTGCTGGTCACCATCGACTTCATGCTGTTTTTCAACAGCAAGTTCAGCCTGCCGCTGATTCCGTTGACCCTGCTCGGCTCGGCGCTGGTGGTGCTGGTGAGCTTTCGCAACAGCAGCGCCTACAACCGCTGGTGGGAGGCGCGCACGTTGTGGGGGGCGTTGGTGAACAGCTCGCGCAGCTTCGCACGGCAGGCACTGACCTTGATCGATGACCCGGATGACGGCCTCAACCCGGTCAAGGCCACCCTGCTGCGCCGGCATATCGCCTACGTGAACTGCCTGGCGGCGCACCTGAAAGGTGAGCACTGCCCGGATGAACTGATGGCGTTCATCCCGCCGGCGGAATTCGAGCGGCGCAACCGTTCGAACAACTTCGCCAACGACATTCTGAGTGGCTCTGCGGCGCTGCTGGCGCGGGAATACCAGGCCGGGCGGCTGGACAGCATTCGCCTGGCAAGGCTGGAGTCGACGCTGGTCGACCTGTCCAACGCCCAGGGCGGCATGGAGCGAATTGCCAATACGCCACTGCCCTACCCTTACGTGTACTTCCCGCGGCTGTTCATTACCTTGTTCTGCCTGATCGTGCCGGTGGGGCTGGTGGAGTCGCTGGGCTGGTTCACGCCGCTGGCTTCGACCGTGGTGGGCTTCATGCTGCTGGCCATCGAGCGGATCGGGACGGATTTGCAGAGCCCGTTTCGCTTCAGTGAGCACCAGATCCAGATGGACAGCATTTGCGAGACGATCGAGCGCAACCTCGAGTCGATGCAGCGGGAGGCGCAGTGTGCCGAAGTTGTGGGGGCCTGAGCGATTTCGGGGCTGCGTTGCAGCCCATCGCGACACAAGGCCGCTCCCACAGCTACAGCATCAGCCCCAAGCCTGCGCGGTACCTGTGGGAGCGGCCTTGTGTCGCGATGGGCCGCAACGCGGCCCCGGCTTTCGGTCAGGCCCGCACATAGCGCTGGCGCAACACATCGCTCAACGCATCCACCAGCAGCACCAGCACCAGCATGCCGATGATCACCGTACTGGCCTGGGCCTCCTGGAACAGGCTCAGGGTGGTGTAGAGCATCTGCCCCAAGCCGCCAGCCCCGACAAACCCCAGCACGCTGGCCATACGGATGTTGTTTTCCCAGCGATACAGGCTGTAAGCCAGCAACTGCGGCCACAAATTGGGCAAGGTCCCAAAGCAGAACGCCGCCACCTGGCTGCCGCCCTGCAGGCGAATGGCCGCCGCCGGCTCTGGCGGTGCGTTCTCCAGGGCCTCGGCAAACAGCCGCCCCAGTACGCCAGCGGTGTGCAGCGCCAGCGCCAGAGTACCGGCATTCGGCCCAAGCCCGGCAGCCAGCACCGTCAGCGCAGCCCACACCAGTTCGGGAATGGCACGCAAGGCATTCAGCAACAACCGCGCAGCGGCCTGCAACGGCCAACCGAAGCGGCCAGCGGCCGGCAGCGCCAGCAGCATGCCCAGCACCATCGCCAACAAGGTACCCAGGCCCGACATCGCCAGGGTTTCCAGCGCCCCGTGCGCAACCGCACGCAGGTGCATGGCCGACAGGTCCGGGTGCAGGAAACGCCCGGCATACTCAGCCATCTGGCCCAGCCCGCCGTTGCCGACCAGTGCCTGCCAGTCCAGCTCCAGGTACGCGAACGAGGCCATCACCGCGGCTACGATGGCTACCAGCACCAGCACGTTGAGCGCCCGGTTCATGCCAGCCTCCAGCGCAGCAGCCGGCTGAGCAGGTCGGCCAGCATCACCAGCATCAGGAACGTCAGCAGCATGCTCGCCACTTCTGCTCCGGCGAACATGCGCATCGACAGGTCGATCTGCTGCCCCAGCCCGCCTGCGCCGACAAAGCCCATCACCACCGAGGCACGTACCGCGCACTCCCAGCGGTACACGGTGTACGACACCATCTCGGACACCGCATTGGGCAGGATGCCGTAGAGAAACGCCGCCAGCCGGCCACTGCCCGCCTGCAGCAAAGCGTGCGCCGGGCGCTGGTCGACCGACTCGAAGATCTCTGCATAGACCTTGCCGAGCATGCCGCTGTAGGTAATGGCGATGGCCAGCACGCCAGCCGTCGGCCCCAGGCCGACAGCCCGCACGAACAGCAACGCCCAGACGATTTCCGGCACGCTACGCAGGAACACAAGTAACCAGCGCACCGGCAGGCGCAGCAGACGCGACCACCAACCGACGCGCCCGCCACGGGAGGCCGCGCGCAACGACAAGGCGCGGCTGGCCAGCAGGCTGGCAGGGACCGCCAACAACAACGCCAGCGCCATGCCAGCGGTGGCCACGGCCAGGGTTTGCCAGGTAGCTTGGGACAGCAGCGAAAGAAAATCGCCATCGTGCGCCGGCGGCCAGAAGGCGCTGGTGAAGCTGGCGATCTGCTGACGGTTCTCCGCCTGCAACAGCACCCCGGGGTTCAGTTCACTCAAGCGAATGCCCGGCCACAGCACCGCCAGCGCCAGCAAGGTCAGCAGCAGCCGGGGCAACAGCGCCGGGTCGCGGGCATTACCCCTCAGCATCGCGGAATCTGCACGGTCAGGGTTGGCCCCTGGGTTGGCGGCGAGCCCAGTTGTTCGTTGGCATACAGCGCATCCAGCAACTGCCCGGTCACGGCCTCGGCCGGGCAGTCGAAGGCCACCCGCCCTTCGCGGATACCAATCACCCGCGGGAAGTGCGCCAGCGCCAGGTCCACGGCATGCAGGCTAGCCACCAGGGTCACGCCATTGGCCTGGGCATGGCAGTTGAGCAAGGCCAGGCTGTGGTCGGCCAGCACCGGGTCCATGGCCGACACCGGCTCGTCGGTCAGCAACAGCTGCGGCCGCTGGTACAGCGCGCGGGCAATGCCCACCCGCTGCAGCTGGCCGCCGGACAACTGCCCGCACTGCACGAACAGTTTGTCGGCCAGGCCCAGCTCGGCCAGGGCTTGCCGGGCCCCCGGCACATCGCTGGGGTACAGCAGGTTGAGCAGGCCGCGCAGCATGCCCCATTGCCCGAGGCGGCCGGCCAGCACCGCCGTCACCACCCGCTGGCGCGGCGGCAATGGCGGTGCCTGGTGCACCAGGCCAACCCGCGCGCGCAGCCGCTGTCGAGCTCTGGAGGACAACGCCCAAGGCTGCTCGCCGAGCAGTTCGAGCTGCCCGCAGCCGGGCTGGATGGCCGTGGCCATCAGGTGCAACAAGCTGGACTTGCCGGCCCCCGAAGGCCCGATGATGGCGACGCGTTCGCCCTCGCCGATACGCAGGCTGACCGCATCAAGCGCACGCACCTGGCCATGCTGCAGGCTGACGTCGTGCAGCTGAATCGCCACGCTGGAAGAGGCAGTCACTTGAGCAGGCCGGCCTCGCGCGCAGCCTGCTCGGTGCCCACGTAGTTCTCAGGCTTGGTCTCGATGAAGCGGCTGGCGGCCTGCAGGTCGAGGATTGCCTTGTGTTCCGGGTTGGCCGGGTCGAGGTTGAGGAAGGCTTGCTTGATCTTCTCTTTCAGCGCTGGGTCCATGGTGCCGCGCACGGTCCAGTTGTAGTCGAAGTAGGTCGGCGTGGTAGCGAACACTTTCACCTTGGCGGTATCGACCTTGCCGGCATCCACCAGCTTCTGCCACACGCTGGCATTGAGCACGCCGCCATCGACCTTGCCGGCCTGCACCCAGGCCACGGTGGCATCGTGGGCGCCGGAGTAGGCCACGCGGCTGAAGTAGTCTTCAGGCTTGATGTTGTCCTGCTTGAGCATGAAGTAACGGGGCATCAGGCTGCCCGAGGTGGACGAGATGGAACCGAAGGCAAACGACTTGCCCTTGAGGTCGGCCAGGCTCTTTACTTCAGGGTTGGCGGTGATGAACTTGGAGGTGAACTGTGCATCCTGCTCACGCTGCACCAGCGGCGTGGCGGCTGGGTCTTTCAGGTGCACCTGGACGAACGTGAAGCCCCCCAGCCAGGCCAGGTCGAGGCGGTCGGAAGCCAACGATTCGACTACGGCGGGGTAGTCGGCCACCGGTACGAACTTGACTTCCATGCCCAGCTGTTTGGCCAGGTATTCGCCCAACGGCTTGAACTTGCGCTGCAGTTCGGTCGGTGCTTCGTCGGGGATGGCGCTGACCCGCAGCGTGTCAGCCGCCTGGGCGACAACGGCACAACAGGACAGCACGAGGCCGGCGGCGAGCGCCATAGGGCGTTTGAGCATGGGTGTTCTCCGGTTCAATAGCGGGGAAAGGTCGGCCTATGCGCCGACAACGGGGGATTATAAGAGGCGCAGGCGCAAAGGCCAGCTTTGCTACAATCGCGCGACAAATTGACCTGCCGAGGTACACATGAGCGAGCCGATTCGCCTGACCCAGTACAGCCACGGAGCCGGCTGTGGCTGCAAGATCTCCCCCAAGGTGCTGGATGTGATCCTCGCCGAAAGCGGCGCCCAGGCCCTGGACCCGAAACTGTGGGTTGGCAACGCCTCGCGCGACGACGCTGCCGTGTACGCGCTGGACGACGAGCGCGGCGTGGTTTCGACCACCGACTTCTTCATGCCGATCGTCGATGACCCGTACGACTTCGGCCGCATCGCGGCGACCAACGCCATCAGCGACATCTATGCCATGGGTGGCGACCCGCTGATGGCCATCGCCATCCTCGGCTGGCCAGTCAACGTGCTGCCACCGGAAGTGGCCCGCGAAGTGATCCGCGGCGGCCGTGCGGTGTGCGCCGAGGCCGGTATCCCGCTGGCGGGCGGCCACTCGATCGACGCCCCCGAGCCGATCTTCGGCCTGGCCGTCACCGGCGTGGTCAGCAAGCGCCACCTCAAGCGCAACGACACCGCCAGCGTCGGCTGCCGCCTGTACCTGACCAAGCCGCTGGGTATCGGCATCCTCACCACCGCCGAGAAAAAGGCCAAGCTGCGCGCCCAGGACCAGGGCCTGGCGCGCGACTGGATGTGCACCCTCAACACCCCGGGCAGCCGCTTCGGCAAGCTCGACGCGGTCAAGGCCATGACCGATGTGACCGGTTTCGGCCTGCTCGGCCATCTGGTGGAGCTGGCCGAAGGCAGCGGCCTTACCGCGCATCTGGACTACGCCGCCGTACCACGCCTGCCCAGCGTCGAGCACTACCTGGCCGAGGGCTGCATCCCCGGCGGTACGCTGCGCAACTACGACAGCTACGGGCACAAGATCGGCACCCTTGGCGACGAGCAGAAACACCTGTTGTGCGACCCGCAGACCAGCGGTGGCCTGCTGGTGGCGGTGGCCCCGGAAGGTGAAGCCGAGTTCCTCGCGGTGGCTGCCGAACTGGGCCTGCAGCTGGCGCCGATCGGCAAGCTGGTGGAGCGACAGAGCCACGCGGTCGAGGTGATCTGATGCGCCCCGACTGCACCGATTTCCGCCAGCTGTTCCTCGATGATGTGCCGATGATGGACATGCGCGCCCCCGTCGAATTCACCAAGGGCGCCTTCCCCGGCGTGGTCAACCTGCCGCTGATGACCGACCAGGAGCGGCAGAAGGTAGGTACCTGCTACAAGCAGCAGGGCCAGGCCGCCGCAATCGCCCTTGGTCACCAACTGGTGAGCGGCGCCAGCAAACAGGCCCGCCTGGAAGCCTGGGCGGCGTTCGCCCAGGCTAACCCGCAAGGCTATTTGTACTGTTTCCGTGGCGGCCTGCGCTCACAGATCGTGCAGGGCTGGCTGCGCGACGAGGCGGGAATCCACTACCCGCGTGTCAAAGGTGGCTACAAGGCCATGCGTACCTTCCTGCTGGACACCACCGAGCAGGCGGTGGAGCAATGCGATTTCGTCCTGGTAGGTGGCCTGACCGGCACTGGCAAGACCGATGTGCTGCACCAGCTGGACAACGTGCTGGACCTGGAAGGCCATGCCAACCATCGCGGTTCCAGCTTCGGCAAGCGCGCTACCGCGCAGCCGGCGCAGATCGACTTCGAGAACCAGCTGGCCATCGACGTACTGAAGAAGCGCGCCCGTGGCGTCGAGCAGTTCGTGCTGGAAGATGAAGGCCGGATCGTCGGCAGCTGCACGGTGCCACTGGCGCTGTACCAGGGCATGCAGCAGTACCCGCTGGTGTGGCTGGAAGACAGCTTCGCCAACCGCGTGGAGCGCATTCTGCGCGACTACGTGGTCAACCTGAGCGCCGAGTTCGTCAGCGTGCATGGCGAGGAGGATGGCCGCCGGTTGTTTGCCGAGCGCATGATGCAGAGCATGGCCAATATCTACAAACGCCTGGGCGGCGAGCGTCACCAGCGCTTGTCGGAGATCCTGCGCGAGGCGCTGGACGAGCAACTGCGCAGTGGTGCGGTGGACCTGCATCGGGGCTGGATCGAAGGGTTGCTGAACGAGTACTACGACCCGATGTATGCCTACCAGCGGGCCGCGAAGGCAGAGCGTATCGAGTTCGCCGGGGATGCCCTGGAAGTGCGCGAGTACCTCAAGGCCCGGGCGCTGCGCGAACCGCGCAAGTAGCACCAGGGCCGCATCGCGCCCCATCGCCGCGGTTCGTCGCCACGACAAGCCACACCACCCCGACAGCGCTGCTCTCAAGACCTGCGCAGTACCTGTGGGAGCGGGCAAGCCCGCGAAGCAGACAACGCAGTGGATGGCACGGGCTTCGCCCGTGTTCGCGGGCAAGCCCGCTCCCACAGAGATCGCGTCAGCTTTCAACACTTGAGCAAGGCAGTTGCCCCCAGCCGACCGCATCGGATTCGCGTCACGTGCGGTCCCTGTGGGAGCGGGTTCACCCGCGAATAGGCCGGAACGGTCGACCTCACTGCCCCGGGCTGAGCACCCGCTCCAGCTCCGCGGCCCGGTCCCGGGTCATGTTCAGCAGGCATGTCCCGCCTTCCAGTTGCGCCATGGTCCCGCCACTGGCCTGCACATGGAACTGGCAGTTGCCGTCGCGGTAGGCGATCCACTTGCGCTGCACATCGCGCAGGCTCTTCTGCTGCGCGGCGTCCAGCTTGCCCATCAGTTGTTTGTACATCCGGTTCAGCCGCTGGTCCTGCATTTGTGTCTCGGCCTTGATACATTCGCTCATGGCCACGGTACTCGAAGCCTGGTCCATGCACTGCTGGTAACCCGGCGTGTAGTCCTGGGCCATGGCCGACGGCAGCACACAGGCCAGTGCCAGGCCGGTCAGGTAACGCTTGCTCATGTTCATGCTCCCTTGGTGAATATCAAAGCGTCTGCGGCTGTTCCGGCGGCATCAGCACATTACCCGGCTCGAAGCGCAACGCCGGCATCTGCGTTGCCGCATAAAACGCCACACCCAGCGCCGCAATCAGCACCACATCGAGCCAGCTCCAGCCGGGCATGTCATCGGCGCTGCGTGCCTTCCAGCAATGCCAGGCCTGCCCCATGCAGAACACCACCATCGCCGCCAGCCACAGGTAGAAACCGGCACCCAGGCCGGTCAGCTCATGAAACGCGTAGCTCTGGTTGTCCGGCAAGCGGTCGATGCCGAAACTGCTGGCAGCCAGATACACCGCCGCCAACCCGGCCAGCAACGCCAGCCGCCGGAAGCGTCGATGGGCCAGGATAGCCAGGGCCAGTAGCGGGTTGGCGAACCATTGGTACAGGCCGAAGGGCATGCCCCATGGCCCGTACAGCAGCATCTGCAGGGCCGGCATGTGGCGGTCGCCGCTCATCAGCGCACCATCGAAGAACAGGGCGAGCAGGTACAGCGCCAGGCTGATGCTCAGGTAGAAGACGGGCAAGGGGGATTCCTGGGGGAAGCGGGACAGGCTGGGACCATAACCCAGGCCTCGCCCCGCCTCCAAACCTTCGGGTGGGGTGACAGGCCGATCAGGCAACCGGCGGCTCCAGCAGCAAGCCGTAGATACCCGAGTCAGACAGCTCGCCGGCGACGCACCAGCGTGCGCGCAGGGTACCTTCGAGAACGAACCCCTGGCGCTCCAGGGTGCGCGCCGAGCCGAGGTTGCGCGGGTCGATCTCGCCCTCCAGGCGGCGCATGTGCAGGGTATGGGCGAGGTAATCGATGAAACAGGTCAAGGCTTCGTCCATGTACCCTCTGCCCTGAACGGCGCTTGCCAGGCAGTAGCCGATCTCGCCGCGGCGGGACACATCGTCGATGTTGAACAGCTGGACCATGCCGATCAGTTCGCCGTTGTCGCGGCGGTACATGCCGAGCTTGAGCTGGTCGCCGTTGGCGTAGGCTTCGCGGTCGGCAGCCAGGGCGCTTTCGGCTTCGGCCAGGTCTTGCCAAGGGGCATGGTGCCAGTAACGCATGACCTCGGGGTCGGCCATGATCGCCAGCCATTGCGCAGCATCGGCGTGGCGCATGGGGCGCAATTGCAGACGCGGGCTGTCGAGGCAGAGGTCACTGGGGAAACTGCGGGTTGGGGTCACGCCGGATCTCCTGTCCATTGCTGGGGAGATGACAGTTTAACGGCATGCGCACGGTTCCGGCATCCCGGGGCTGCTGCGCAGCCCATCGCCGGCAAGCCAGCTCCCACCCCGATCGCGTCGCGCTCGAAACCTTGTGCAGTAGCTGTGGGAGCTGGCTTGCCGGCAATGGGCCGCAAAGCAAAGGAGCAACCACCTGAATCCTTCTCACAGATTTGGGCGGCAGCCGTGCGCGTGGTGAGAAGCCCGTGTTGGAGTCACCACGGTCAGGCCGAAGCCTGCACGCGCACAGCTGCCATGAACTGGCAGGAAGACAACCAACAACGAGTTCTCACACTCGCTCGCCATAGGGACGAACGGCGAAATTACCGCTGTGATTCTTCCCTGCCTATCAGACGGCATCCGACTGAGGTCGTAGGATAATTCCCAATCTAGAGAACCTGAAGCATTTGGCATCACGTTCAGAATCTTCTTACAGCTGATGGCCCTTTCGCGGGTAAACCCGCTCCCACAGGTACTGCGCTCGCCTTGAAATGGCGGTGGTCCCCATGGTCTCCATAGGTATTGCGCCAGCCCTGAACGCGGCGCGGTCACTGTGGGAGCGGGTTTACCCGCGAAAGGGCCGCTACAGGCTGACCAAATACGATCAGGCCACCTCAGCCCCATCATCCGGCCAATGCGGCTCATTGGCCTCTGGCGGGGTCAGCGGCGGTAACCCATAAGCCGCCCGCGCATCATCACAACTGGGGTTATGCACCCCGCCCTCCCACGACGCCTCGAACTCGCGGCACGGGCTGGACCGGTTGGCATAAATGCTACAAGCCACCTCTTTGCCGATCTCGCCCTCAAGGCTGACGCAGCGGCAGGGCTTGGCATCGGTGCCGATCATGGCAACGCGGGTGGGGTTGATCTGGACCACCAGGTCGTCCGGCACGACACCCCCGGCAGACTGGCATTCACCCCAGAAGAAGGACACACGAAAGTACCCGCAGCAGGCGCCGCAGTCGAGGCAAGGGTTATATTCGGACATGATGGCACGGAGGGAAGGTTGTTGTTATCGGGGCTGGCCCGCGGCGCCATTTTCAATCCAAGCGGGGGCGGCTGGATAGAGGGGCAATGCAAAAATATTTGCCGCTGATCCGACCGCCCGTTGCCGCTAGCAGATAGCCTTGTACGTTGCAGCCTCCCAGCGCTGCAACGCCAGGCCTGCATGCGGGTCGTAGTCACTGCCCTGCACCTGGCTGAAGTGGGTGCGAGCTTCACCGCAATGCACCAGCCGGTCGTTCTTCTCGCCCTCGGTCAACACGGTGTAGGACTTGCTGCGCATGGCCTGGTAGTACTTGTCGGCAGCCGCCATGGCCTGGTGATGTTTCATCAGCTGCCCAGCGTCCAGGGCCAGGCATTTGTTCAACCGTACACCCCAGCGGGTCAGGCAGACTTCGGCAAAATGCCGAACGATCAGGCCCGGCTCCGCCAGCACCTTGCCATCGCCTGCGCCATCCACCGAGGCATTGCCCACCAGCGTGGCATGCCGGCCCGGCATTGGATAAACACATATCCGCGTCGCGCGTGCGACCGCTGGAATGACGCAAGCAAAGCCTTTCGAGCGCTCGTCCCGCGAGTAGAAGCCTACGTACTCGTTGACATTGTCAGCCAACGTTACCCGTTCAGGCTGCACATTGCCGACGCCCGGCACCGGGTCGATGGCGAAGATGTTCACCGGAATGTGCCGCAATACCGGGTCCTTGGCCATGGCATTCGCCAGCATATGGCAGCTGATCCCTCCCCTGCTCCAGCCGACCAGGTTGACCTGGGTTGGCAGGCGTGGCTTGCGGAACAGGCGGATGATGCTTTCCTGCAGCTCCTGCGGGGTGGGGTGGCGGTCGCCATAATCGTAGGTGCGCCAGAACCACGAGGCCGCTGAAGAAGGGTCCGGAACCGGCACGCCAGCCTTTTTCAGGCGCAGGTACTCCTCTTCGCTCAGCTTGGTGCGCTGCCAGCTGCTTTCGCCCTTGATGACCTGCAGCACGTGGTTGACGTTCTCCTCCCAGCCACGGCCGAACAGCTGGCCGGTCCAGTTGAAGTAACCCCCGGGTTCGACGAACAGTTGGTCATCCTGCAGGTTGCCGCTGCCAGGGCCATCCACGGCGATCCACTGGGCGAACTCGCGGCCCTGGTCGTTGCTGGCCAGGGTCGAGACCAGTTCACCGTTCCAGAAGTTGGGGTTGGCGTCATCGAAGCGGTGCGAGCCGGTGCCGCAGAAATAGGCGGTGAAAACACTCATTCGTGGGTCTCTGTGGTGAGTTTAATGAGTGCAGAAAAATAGGTAGATCAATCGGTGAGATGCAGGTGGAAAACTCGCCTTTGAATCAGTCGGGGCTGCTTTGCAGCCCCCATGGCTTACTTGCGGATAAGGCCGTCAGCCCGGAACATCTGCCGGATCCCGCGAATCGCCTGGCGAATACGGTCCTGGTTCTCGATCAGGGCAAAGCGCACATGGTCGTCACCATAGTCACCAAAGCCGATCCCCGGCGACACGCACACCTTGGCCTCGGCCAGCAACTTCTTGGAAAACTCCAGCGAGCCCAGGTGCGCATACTCTGGCGGGATTTTCGCCCACACATACATCGAAGCCTTGGGGTTCTCAACCATCCAGCCCAGCTCGTGCAGCCCTTTCACCAGCAGGTTGCGACGCTGGCGGTATTGCTCGGCAATGTCGCGCACGCACTGCTGGTCACCTTCCAGCGCGGCAATGGCGGCCACCTGCAGCGGGGTGAAGGTGCCGTAGTCGTGGTAGCTCTTGATCCGCGCCAGGGCGCTGACCAACTCGGGGTTGCCGACCATGAAGCCGATCCGCCAGCCGGCCATGTTGTAGCTCTTGGACAGGGTGAAGAACTCCACCGCGATGTCCTTGGCGCCTGGCACCTGCATGATCGATGGGGCCTTCCAGCCGTCGTAGACGATGTCGGCATAGGCCAGGTCATGCACCACCAACACACCATACTGCTTGGCCAGGGCCACCACGCGCTCGAAGAAATCCAGCTCTACGCACTGCGCGGTAGGGTTGGACGGGAAGCCGAGGATCATCATCTTCGGCTTGGGGATCGATTCTCGAATGGCCCGCTCGAGCTCGTTGAAGAAGTCCACTCCCGGCACCAGCGGTACCGAACGCACCTGGGCACCGGCAATCACCGCCCCGTAGATATGGATCGGGTAGCTGGGGTTGGGCACCAGCACCGTGTCGCCCTGGTCGAGGGTAGCCAGCATCAGGTGGGCCAGGCCCTCTTTCGAGCCGATGGTGACGATGGCTTCGCTTTCCGGGTCGATGTCAACCTCGTAGCGTTCCTTGTACCAGTTGGAGATAGCCCGGCGCAGGCGCGGGATACCGCGGGAGGTGGAGTAGCCGTGGGTGTCTTCACGCTGGGCGACCTGCACCAGCTTCTCGACGATGTGCGGCGGGGTGGCACCATCGGGGTTGCCCATGCTCAGGTCGATGATGTCCTCGCCACGGCGGCGGGCAGCCATCTTGAGTTCGGCGGTGATGTTGAAGACGTAAGGGGGGAGACGATCGATGCGCGCAAAGCGGCGCGGCGAACCTGGGTTGGCCATGGCTTCCTCTGAGTACGTAAGCGCCCGGAACCGTCCGAGCGACGTTGGCCGATGTGGCGGCCTGATGCAGAAGATAGTGCCGAAACGGGAATTCTGTAAAGGGTAATTTCCCGTTTTCCTAGAACTTTTCAGCTGTATTTTTTGAAAATCTGAATTTTTGTGTTTTCAGGGCCGGCCCTTTCGCGGGTAAACCCGCTCCCACAGAGACCACCCCTTGTGGGAGCGGGTTTACCCGCGAAGAGGTCGGCACAGGAATACGCCCACAAAAAACCCCGGCGCAAAGGCCGGGGTTTTGGTGAAACAGGCAGCAGTCTCAGCGTGCGTAAGTCATCAGCACATCCGCAGCAGTCTGGCTGTCCACACCCATCATCACGCTCAGGGCAGTGACGGTGAGGATGGAGAAGCCGAACACCTTGCGCGCCCACTTGCTGTCGTCCTCGGCCTTGTAGCCACCCCAGGCCATGTACAGCCAGTACAGGCCCATGGCGGCTGCCACGGCCAGGTAGCCGAGGCCTGCGTAACCGCCGAGGGTAAGCATCAGGGTCGCGAGCACGAAGGCCAGCACGTACAGCACGATCTGCTTCTTCGCCGCGAGGATGCCGCGCGCCACCGGCAGGACCGGAATGTTGGCAGCGCTGTAATCCTTGAAGCGGAAGATGGCGATGGCAAAGCTGTGCGGCATCTGCCACAGGCTGAACATCACCAGCAGGGTAACCGCAGCCAGGTCGAAGCTGTTGCTCACGGCGCAGTAGCCGATCACCGGAGGCATGGCACCCGACAGGCTGCCGACCAAGGTACCGTGCACCGATTTACGCTTCAGCCACAGGCTGTAGAAACCGACGTAGACGATGAAGCCGACCAGCGCGCAGAACGCCGCCAGCGGGTTGGCCTGGACATACAGCAGGCTGAAACCCGCCACCCCGAGCAGGGTGGCGTAGATCAGCGCGAGGGGCAGCGACATGCCGCCCTGAACCATGACGCGGTTCTTGGTGCGCTCCATCTTGTGGTCGATGTCACGGTCGATGCAGTTGTTGAACACGCATCCGGACGCGACCACCAGCGAAGTACCGATCACCACCGCCAGGAACAGGGCGAAATCCACATGGCCCTTCGAGGCAAGGAAGAAACCGCCTGCCACGGAAAGCACGTTACCGAAAATGATCCCCGGTTTGGTGATTTGGATAAAGTGCTTAACGGACATGCAGTCTTACCTCACTTGGCCAACATTTCGAAGTGGATGCTGAACATGATCCACAGCGACAGGCCGACAAGCAGAGCGATCACCAGGGTGGTGAACAGGAACGTCGAAACGTTGTTGCGCTGCTCTTTCGAGCGGTCCATGTGCAGGAAGTACACGAGGTGTACGACTACCTGGATCACGGCCATGGCAACAATGATCAGAACGGTCAGGTTCTTCGGCAGGCTTGGCGACATGGCCAGGCCGAACGGGATCGCGGTCAGGATGATCGACAGGATGAAGCCGATCATGTACGACTTGACGCTGCCGTGATTACCTTCGTGATGAGTGTCGTGTGCGTTAGCCATTACAGAACTCCCAGCAGGTAGACGACGGTGAATACGCAGATCCAGACCACGTCGAGGAAGTGCCAGAACAGGCTCAGGCAGCTCATGCGGGTCTTGGCGGTCGGCGTGATGCCGTGCTTGTTGATCTGGTACATCATGATTGCCATCCAGATCAAACCGGCGGTCACGTGCAGACCGTGGGTACCTACCAGGGCGAAGAAGCCCGACAGGAAGCCACTGCGGTTCGGGCCGTAGCCTTCGGCGATCAGGTGATGGAATTCATAGATTTCCATCGCGATGAAGCCTGCACCGAACAGGAAGGTCACAGCCAACCAGCCCAGCACGCCAGCTTTGTTGCCCGCGAACATCTTCAGCATGGCGAAGCCGAAGGTGATCGAGGACAGCAGCAGGAACAGCGTTTCAACAGCTACGAAATCGAGCTGGAAGATGTCATGACCCGACGGGCCGCCGGCAAAACTGCCGGACAGCACCGCGTAGGTGGCGAAGAGCGACGCAAACAGGATGCAGTCGGTCATCAGGTACAGCCAGAAACCGAGTACGGTCATCTGGCCCGAGTCGTGGTGGTGGTCGTCATGCCCATGGTCGTGACCATGAGCAGCACCGTGCATTACTTGACTGGACATTGATTACACCCGCTCAAACGATTCGACACGTGCGCCGGCAGGCAGAGCACCTGCTTTGGCCAGCGCTTTCATGCGCTCGCCTTCGATGCGCGCCACTTCTTCGGCCGGAACCATGTAGCCCTGGTCGTCACGCGCAGCGTGGCGAACGAAGACAGCGATGGTTGCAACCAGGCTCGCGCCAACCAGCCACCAGATGTGCCAGATGAAGGCGAAGCCGAAGACGGTCAGGAACAGGCCCATGAACAAACCGGTAGAGGTGTTGCTCGGCATGTGGATCGCTTCGTACTTGGCCGCAGGCTTGTAGGCAACACCGGCTTCTTTGGCTTCGTGCCAGGCGTCCAGGCCAACCTTCTCAGGCATGTGGGCGAAGTTGTAGAACGGAGGTGGCGACGAAGTCGACCATTCCAGGGTACGGCCGCCCCATGGGTCGCCGGTCACGTCCAGGTTCTGGTTGCGGTCGCGAACCGATACGTACAGCTGGATCAGCTGGCAGGCGATACCGAACAGGATCAGCACAGCGCCGACAACGGCTACGTACAGGTAGGGTTCCCACAGTGGGTTGTCGGAGTGGTTCAGACGACGGGTCATGCCCATGAAGCCCAGGGCGTACAGCGGCATGAACGCCACGTAGAAGCCCGAGATCCAGAACCAGAAGGCAGCCTTGCCCCACTTCTCGTTCAGGGTGAAACCGAAGGCTTTCGGGAACCAGTAGGCGAAGCCGGCGATGTAGCCGAATACCGCACCACCGATGATCACGTTGTGGAAGTGAGCAATCACGAACAGGCTGTTGTGCAGCACGAAGTCAGCACCTGGAACAGCCAGCAGAACGCCAGTCATGCCACCGATGGAGAAGGTGATCATGAAGCCCAGGGTCCACATGATCGGCGCGGTGAAGCGCAGACGGCCCTGGTAGATGGTGAACAGCCAGTTGAACAGCTTCACACCGGTCGGGATGGAGATCAGCATCGTCGCCAGGCCGAAGAAGGTGTTGACGCTGGCGCCGGCACCCATGGTGAAGAAGTGGTGCAGCCATACGGCGAAGCCCAGCACGGCGATGGCGCCCGATGCGTAAATCATCGAGTGGTGGCCGAACAGACGCTTGCCGGAGAAGGTCGAGGTAACTTCCGAGAACACACCGAAGGCCGGCAGGATCAGGATGTACACCTCAGGGTGACCCCACGCCCAGAACAGGTTGACGTACATCATCGGGTTCCCACCAAGCTCGTTGGTGAAGATGTGGAAGTCCAGATAACGGTCAACAGTCAGCAGCGCGAGTGCAGCGGTCAGGATCGGGAAAGAAGCCACGATCAGCACGTTGGCCCAGGTGCAGGTCCAGGTGAAGATCGGCATGTCCATCAGCTTCATGCCAGGTGCGCGCATCTTCATCACGGTGACGAGGAAGTTCACGCCGGTCAGCGTCGTACCCAGTCCGGATAGCTGTAGCGCCCAGATGTAGTAGTCGACACCCACCCCAGGGCTGTACTGAATGCCCGCGAGCGGCGGATAGGCAACCCAGCCGGTCTTGGCGAATTCACCAACGCCCAGCGAGATGTTGACCAGCAGCACGCCTGCCAGCAGCAGGTAGAAGCTCAGGGAGTTCAGGAACGGGAACGCAACGTCACGTGCACCGATCTGCAGAGGAACCGCCAGGTTCATCAAGCCGGTGAAGAACGGCATCGCCATGAAGATGATCATGATCACACCGTGAGCGGTGAAGATCTGGTCATAGTGTTCAGGCGGCAGGTAGCCTTCGGAGCCACCGGTAGCGGCAGCCAGCTGGGTACGCATCATGATGGCGTCGGCAAAGCCGCGCAGCAGCATGACCATCGCGACGATGATGTACATCACGCCGATCTTTTTGTGGTCAACCGTAGTCAGCCACTCGCTCCACAAGTAGGTCCACTTGCGGAAATAGGTGATAAGACCGACGACAGCGATACCACCGAGCGCAATCATGGCAAGTGTCACCATGACTATCGGCTCGTGATAGGGTATCGCCTCCAGGCTTAGTTTACCGAACATCTCTTACTCCTCTGCACCGGCAGCTGGTTGCATACTCGATTCCACACCCTTGGTAGTGGCCAGATCTTTGCTGCCTGCTTCTTCGTGGCTCGGACGACCGCGGTTCATGCCTTCGTACTTGTCGACGATCAGCTGGAACTGGTCAGGCGAAGCCTCGCTATACAGCGCGACCGGGTTGTTTTCGCTTGGTTTGGCCAAGGCGTCGTATTCGGCCTTGTCCAGCTTCTTCGGCGACTGCTTGACCTCGGCGACCCACTTGTCGAAGTCTTCCTGAGAGGTGGCAGTAGCCTTGAATTTCATGCCGGTGAAGCCAGCACCGCTGTAGTTGGCGCTGATACCGTCGAATTCGCCGTTTTCGTTGGCGATCAGGTGCAGCTTGGTGGTCATGCCGGCCATGGCGTAGATCTGGCCGCCCAGGCCCGGGATGAAGAACGAGTTCATCACGGCATCGGAAGTGACGCGGAAGTTGACCGGGGTGTTAGCCGGGAAGACGATCTTGTTGACCGTGGCAATGCCCTGCTCCGGGTAGATGAACAGCCATTTCCAGTCCAGCGCGACCACGTCGATCTGCACAGGCTTCACATCGGAATCCAGTGGACGGTACGGGTCCAGCTTGTGGGTGGAGTGGTAGGTGAAGTAGCCCAGGGCGATGATGATCAGGATCGGGATGATCCACACCGCGGCTTCGATCTTGGTCGAATGCGACCAGTCGGGGGTGTAGGTGGCAGCCTTGTTGGAAGCACGGTACTTCCAGGCGAAAACCACGGTCATGATAATGACGGGAATCACCACCAGCAGCATCAGGCCGGTAGCGATCAGGATCAGGTTCTTTTGCTCAATGCCGACCTGACCTTTCGGGTCGAGCAGGGTCCAGTTGCACCCACTGAGTAAAAGCATGCCTAAAAAGGGCAATATGCCAAACAGTCTGGGGTAACGCTTTTTACTCATCTCACGACCTCTAGATCAGCTTGCTTCAATGCAATTTGTGTTTTGGTAGCCAACACTTCGTCCTGCCAAGTGCGGCAATTCGCGCCCGTACTCGCTCCTGCCCGGGTCCGGCTGCAGGACCTTGGCGTCAAAGCGTGTTAGCGGTGCTTATGGTTTCGTAGGCAACAGGCCTGTACTTCAGACCAAGTCCATTTGGTGCGGAAAACGCGGAGGGGGGTCCGCCCGGTATCGCCGTTTGGCGAAACTTGACGAAGTCAGCAAAAAGGAGCGCTGGGGCTTCCTTCAATCCTGCGACTCGCAAGCAGTGCCGAACGGAAATTGGGGGCGATTGTAGATAGGTCGCCAACCCTTGACTATGACTTATTGAGCAACAGTCTTTTACCGAATCCGTAACAATACTGCTCAAAAATTCAACTTCGCGACAGTTTGTCGCACCCCGCTTGCTAGCCCTCAAAGCCGCATTCTGCAAGGCCTGTGGATTGATCTGGATCAAGCGGGGAGCAAATTTTCGCTCTTCTCACGGGGCGTAAAAGAGCCTATGCCGTTCGGGACTTTTGTCTAAGCCTGGCGTCGGTTGCGGTAGATACCGAGCGGAACCAGCACGGCGGTCAGAACAAACGCCACCAGCGCCCACTGCGCCAGCGACAGGCCGAGGATCGGCGGGTACGGCGTGCTGCAGAAGCCGTCGACCTGGAACACCAGCGGCCACAGCTTGGCCAGCGGCAGATCGTCGACGATGGGCTGCAGGGTATCGATGCCGCAACTGACCATGGGGCTGGCGAGTATATACACATGGTTGCCGGCCGCAACGATTCCGCCGATGGCGCTGAGCACCACCAGTGCCTCGAAGAAGGTCAGGCTGCGGCGCCCGGGCATCGCTGCGGCGATGAAGGCGAACAGGGCGATGAACAGCAGCGCGTAACGCTGCAGGATGCACAACGGGCATGGCGCCTCGCCCAGGACGATCTGCATGTACAGCGCGCCGCCGATCAGCGAGATGCAGATCAGGCCCAACAGCACCAGAAAGCGCCGTTCCCGATTCAGGCGCGAAGTTTGTTCGTTCATTACCGGTTCCTTCGATGGATAGTGGCAGCGTGGTCCGCCTGCCTGGGCGCAAGTCTACACGCTGGGCAAGGCCTTTGAGCGTGTCGAGGCGGCGGCGTGATAGCGCTGCGCAGGGCTATCCGGTGTGGCTGAGACCGGCCGCGCCGGCGTCGGTTCAACGCCGGGCGGCAAAAAAGCGGCTGCCCGGGTGCCGCGCAGGGGCAAGCCCCTCGACACCCGGGAGTGAAGGATACCGTGATTAAAGGACGATTAACGATGAAAGCTGCGCTGACGCTTTCATCTCTCCTTTATATATAGGCACAAAGGCGAGGTGCGACCCAGCCGCTGGCAAGCCAGCCCCCAGGCAACGCATGCGATCGACCGTTTCGTTCTCGATTACCCACGGGCGGGAGCAGTGCTGCGAGGGAGCTGGCTTGCCAGCGGCTGGGATGAAATTTCATGAACCTGCGCCGGCCCTTTCGCGGGTAAACCCGCTCCCACAGAGATCGCACAGGTCTCAGGCGCTGTGGGCTACCTGTGGGAGCGGGTTCACCCGCGAAAGGGCCAGTGCAGGCGCTACATCACTCCAGGGCCGCCGCCGGCCCGAAGAACTCGTAACGGCTCTGCTGCTCCGGCACACCCAGGCCCTTCAACTGGCGCTTGACCGTCGCCATGAAGCCCTTGGGCCCGAGGAAGTAGGCATCCACGTCACGCTCCTGCGGCAGCCACTCGGCCAGCAGGTCTTCGCTCAGCAGGCCCACGGCATCGGCAGATGCGCCACCTTCCGGCTCGGCATAGCAGTAGAAGCGCTTGAGTTGTGGATGACGCGCGGCCAGGCCGTCGATCCAGTCACGGAAGGCATGCACCGCACCGTTACGCGCGCAGTGAATGAAATGCACCTCGCGCTGGGTTTGCAGTGCCGCCTGGAGCATCGCCAGGGTCGGGGTAATGCCCACGCCACCGCTGATCAGCACCAGCGGCTTGTCGCTGGCCGCCAGGGTGAAATCGCCCGCTGGCGGGAACAGCTGCAAGGTGTCGCCCACCGCCAGTACGTCGTGCAGGTAGTTGGAAACCTTGCCGCCCGCCTCGCGCTTGACGCTGATGCGGTATTCCTTGCCGTCGCACAGTGCCGACAGGGAGTAATTGCGACGCTGCTCGGCACCGTCGATGTCCAGCTTCAGGCCGATGTACTGGCCCGGTTCGGCCTTGAGGACCGGCTTGCCATCCACCGGGGCAAAGTAGAACGAAACGATCTCGCTGCTTTCCTGCTCGCGGCGTACCAGGCGGAATTCGCGGGTACCACGCCAGCCGCCTGCGGCTTCTTCTTTCTGCTTGTAGAGGTTTTCTTCAGCGCCGATCAGGATATCGGCCAGCTGACCATACGCCGCGCCCCAGGCATCGATCACTGCAGGGGTGGCGATTTCCTTGCCCAGCACTTCTTCGATGGCACGCAGCAGGCAGCTGCCGACGATCGGGTAGTGCTCCGGCAGAATCTGCAAGGCAACATGCTTGTTGATGATCTGTCCGACCAGGCCGCCAAGCTGCTCCAGCTGGTCGATGTGGCGGGCATACATCAGCACCCCGTTGGCCAAGGCGCGCGGCTGGTCGCCGCTGGCCTGGTGGGCCTGGTTGAACAGCGGGCGCACTTGCGGGTATTCGCTGAGCATCATCTTGTAGAAGTGCGTGGTCAGCGCTTCGCCGCCGCTTTCCAGCAGGGGCACAGTGGCCTTGATGATTGCACGTTGTTCGGCATTGAGCATTGCAACAACTCCTGAGCCTGTGGCTTCGAATGACTGCCCTGGCTATTACAGCAATCGTGCCAACTTTTATCCCCAGCAAATCCGGGGGCTTGACCCCGGTCATGTCAAAACGACCCACCCCGGCGTATAGTCATATCGACCTATCGGAGTCCATATGACCACAACACCGCTGCTCACCACCCTGCTGCCCCTGGTCAGCGACCTCTCCCGCGACCTGCCCGATCAGGAACGCTACCGCCGCTTGCTGCAGGCCATGCGAGGGCTGCTGCCCTGCGATGCCGCCGCGCTGCTGCGCCTGGACGGCGAGTGGCTGGTGCCGCTGGCGGTGGATGGCCTGAGCCCCGACACCCTCGGCCGGCGCTTCCGGGTCAGCGAACATCCACGCTTCCAGATCCTGCTCAGCAGCCCGGAACCGACCCGCTTCGCCAGCGATTCCGGGCTACCCGACCCTTACGACGGCCTGGTCAATGCCGCCGATGTCAACCTGGAAGTGCACGACTGCATGGGTTGCCCGTTGATGGTCGATGAACGCCCCTGGGGCCTGGTCACCCTCGATGCGCTCACCCCCGGGCAGTTCCAGAGCCTGGAGCTGGGCGCCCTGCAGGCCTTCGCCAGCCTGGCGGCCGCCACCGTCACCGTGGCCGAACGCATCGAGCACCTGGCCCTGCGCGCCGAAGACGAACACCGTCGCGCGGAAATCTACCGCCAGGCCAGCGGCCAGGATAAAGAGCTGATTGGCCAAAGCCCGGCGCACAAGCGCCTGGTGGAGGAAATCCGCCTGGTCGGCGGCAGCGACCTGACCGTGCTGATCACCGGCGAGACTGGCGTCGGCAAGGAACTGGTAGCCCAGGCCCTGCACCAGGCCAGCAACCGCGCCGACAAACCGCTGGTCAGCCTCAACTGTGCCGCGCTGCCCGACACCCTGGTCGAAAGCGAGCTGTTCGGCCATGTGCGCGGGGCCTTCACCGGCGCCCATGGCGAGCGCCGCGGCAAGTTCGAGCTGGCCAATGGCGGCACGCTGTTCCTCGATGAGGTCGGTGAACTGCCGCTGACGGTGCAGGCCAAGCTGCTGCGGGTGCTGCAGAGCGGCCAGTTGCAGCGCCTGGGCTCGGACCGCGAGCACCGGGTGGATGTGCGCCTGATTGCCGCGACCAACCGCGACCTGGCGGCAGAAGTGCGCGCGGGCAACTTCCGCGCCGACTTCTATCACCGCCTCAGCGTGTACCCGCTGCACGTACCGCCGCTGCGCGAACGTGGGCGTGATGTGCTGCTATTGGCGGGCTACTTCCTCGAACAGAACCGTTCGCGCCTCGGCCTGAACAGCCTGCGCCTGAGCAGCGAAGCGCAGAACGCCCTACTGGCCTACGACTGGCCAGGCAACGTGCGTGAACTGGAACACCTGATCGGCCGCTCGGCGCTCAAGGCGCTGGGCCAGCACCCCAACCGGCCACGCATCCTTACCCTGGAAGCCATCGACCTCGACCTGCGGGTAACGGCAGCGCCCGGCGCCCCGGCCTCCCCTGCCGTGCCCGTGCCGGTGGCGCCGATGCCCGAGGGCGGCCTGCGCGAAGCCGTCGACGTCTACCAGCGCCAGGTGATCGAAGCTTGCCTGCAACGCCACCAGGATAATTGGGCAGCCGCGGCCCGGGAGCTGGGGCTGGACCGCGCCAACCTCAGCCGCCTGGCCCGTCGGCTGGGGCTGCGCTGATTGAAACCAGTGTGGTACCTGTGGGAGCGGCTTTAGCCGCGAAGAATCCAACGCGGTGCATGGCACCGGCTGCGCCGGTGTTCGCGGCTAAAGCCGCTCCCACAGGGGCGGTGCAAAATGACTAAAGCCAAGCCCGAACAGGCCGATAACCGGTTATCCCCTGTTCCCCACGAAGGTCACCATGGCCACGCAAAATGCCCGCGCGGACTCGCTGTCGCTGCTGCTGTTCACCCTGCGCAGCGGCAAGTTGATGGCAATCAACCTGCTCAAGGTCAGCGAGATCATCCCCTGCCCGCCGCTGACCAAGCTGCCCGAGTCGCACCCCCATGTGAAAGGCGTGGCGACCCTGCGTGGCAACTCGCTGTCGGTCATCGACCTGTCCCGTGCCATCGGCGAACGGCCGCTGGCCGACCCGGACGGCGGCTGCCTGATCGTCACCGAGATCAGCCGCTCACGCCAGGGCCTGCATGTGCAGGCGGTCAGCCGCATCGTGCACTGCCTGAGCACCGACATCAAACCGCCGCCCTACGCCTCGGGCAGCCGCTCGTTCATCACCGGCGTGACCCGGGTCGACAACACCCTGGTGCAAGTGCTGGACATCGAAAAAGTCATCCATGCCATCGCACCGCCGTTGCCCGAACCGCCTCAGCGCAGCGTGAGCGAGGAAGACGCGAGCCTGCTGGCCGCCGCCAACATCCTGGTGGTGGACGACAGCCAGGTAGCCCTGCAGCAGTCGGTGCACACCCTGCGCAACCTTGGCGTCGAATGCCACACCGCGCGCAGCGCCAAGGACGCCATCAACGTGTTGCTGGAGCTGCAAGGCACCGCGCAGGAAATCAACGTGATCGTCTCCGACATCGAAATGAGCGAAATGGACGGCTACGCCTTCACCCGCACGCTGCGCGAAACCCCGGACTTCAAGCACCTGTACGTGCTGCTGCACACCTCGCTGGACAGCGCCATGAGCAGCGAGAAGGCACGCCAGGCCGGGGCCAATGCCATCCTCACCAAGTTCTCCTCGCCGGAACTGACCGATTGCCTGGTGGTGGCAGCGCGTACCGTGGTATTCGCCGAACCCTGATATATTCGGCGACACTCCCCGGCTTGCCGCCGGGGTCGAGTCGGGCATAATTCGCGCCCTCGCAAGCCACTTGCCGGAATCGCGTATGAAGTTTCTCAGCTCCCTTCTGATCAGCTGCGCCCTCGTCAGCGGTGTAGCCCAGGCCTCCAGCAGCCAGGCCTGGAACGAGCAGCGCCAGCAGATGCTCAAGGCCTGCCTGGCCGCCAGCCAGTTCAAAGACCCCCACGCCCGCAGCAAGCCCGCCGAGTTCGATGACCAGGTCGGCATGAGCGCCTTGCTGATCGAAGGCGTCTACCCGCAAAAGCACATGCAGCAGCGCAGTGGCACCAAGTTGTGCCTGTACGACCGCCGGCAGCAGCGGGCCTTCGTCAGCGAATGGAACCCGGAGGCCAAGTGAGCGGCAGCTTGCGTTTCGGCTGTACGGGCTGCGGCAAGTGCTGCACCGGCCACCACGTACCGTTGACCCTGGCCGAAACACGCCAATGGGCAGACGACGGCGGCCAGGTGGTGGTGCTGATCGAAGCCTTCGTGACCGATGGCCCGGGCATGCCGGCAGACCAGCGCGAACATGTGTTGCGTCGCTCGTATCCAGTGCCCTGCGGCAGCGGCGAGGTACGGGTGTCGGTGACGTTTGCCGCGTTCAACCCCGGGCGCTGTCGCAACCTCGACGACAACGACCTGTGCACCATCTATGACCAGCGCCCGCTGGTCTGCCGCATCTACCCGGTGGAAATCAACCCGCATATCCCGCTGCGCCCGGGCAACAAAGACTGCCCGCCGCAAGCCTGGCAGCAGGGGCCGGAGCTGATTCACGGCACGCAACTGGTCGATGCCGGGCTGCAGGCGCTGGTACACGCCTCGCGCCAGGCCGACCGCGACGACATCGCCGCCAAGGTGGCGGTGTGCCAGGCGCTGGGCATGACTACCAGCGCGCTCAAGGGCAATGGCTTTACCGCCTACCTGCCGAATATGGAAGCGTTCGCGGCAGCCCTGGCCCAGGTGCCGGGCGACAACGGCGCCGCGTGGGCGCTGCATGTGGAGGATGAAGCACTGGCAGCGAGCTTGCACGACCATGGGCTGCTCACTACCCGCGAGCCTCCGGTTTATTACGCTTTCATCGGCTTCTGACTTTTCGTGGGTGCAGCCGCTCTAGGCTGCGCCTCTGCGGCGAAAGTCCCATTGCCCTGGTCAATGACCATTACTTTTTACGCAACAGTGCTTATCGCGCTTCGCTCTGTTTCAAGTGCATTGAAAGGACTAACTTTACCCCGTCCTCACTCACACTTGCAGCGCAAGAAGGTAGTTACAAATGTCCAACAGTATGGGTATTGCCAGCGTCTTCGTCCTGTCTTCCCTGTTGTTGTCGCCACTGGTCATGGCCGAAGAATCCCCGGCTTTCGTCACCCGTAATGCCGAGTTCGCCGCCGTCCACCAGGAGGCCCGCGAAACCGTGGCCGCACAGCGGACCGAAACCGTAAAAGACGCCAACCAGACAGCGTCCAAGGTTTCTGCCGATGTTAACGCCGACAGCTGATCAAGCGCTGTCACTGCTGCCGTTTTCCCTTGGCTACGCCATGGGCACCGCCGGTGCCGATATGTTAGCCTTTTCAAGCCGCTGCCGATCAGCGGCTTTTTTTATGTGCTTTAACTATCAGCCCCGCTGTAACGTCCCTCTATAAAAAAGACGCACATTCAAAAATAACAACTGCCCCACCGTCAGACCAAAGGAGCTAGAACCGGTGCCTTCTGCGTTTCGTTTTACCCCGCTGTTCATTGCGTTGACTGCAACGATCCCTGCCGCCGCCCAGGCCGATGAAGACAAGGCTGATGGCTTCATCGAAGGCTCGTCCTTCAACCTGCATTTTCGTAATGCCTATTTCAACCGCGATAACCTCAACGCCGGCGTGCGCGACACCCGCGAGTGGGGCCAGGGCGCGGTCGCGCGCTTCGAATCGGGTTATACCCCCGGGGTGGTCGGCTTTGGCCTGGACGCCCATGCCATGCTCGGCCTGAAGCTCGATGGCGGTGGTGGCCATGCCGGCACCAGCATCCTGCCGCAGCACATCAAGGACGATGGCGAACTGGGCGCTGCCCCGCATTCGTTCTCCACCGCCGGTGCCGCGGTCAAGCTCAAGGCGTTCGACACCGAGCTGAAAGCCGGTGACCTGTTCCTGACCAACCCGGTGATCGCCGGTGGCGAAAGCCGCATGCTGCCGCAGACCTTCCGCGGCGTGAGCCTGACCAACAGCAGCATCGACGGCCTGCTGCTCGAAGCCGGCCAGGTCAGCTTCACCAAGCCGTACAACCAGAGCGGTCACCGCCGCATCGACACCTACTACGGCTCGCTGGACGAGCACGACAAGAGCGAGCACCTGAACTGGGCCGGCGCGTCGTGGAGCGGTACGCCGAACATCACCGCCAACCTGTATGCGGCCGAGCTGAAGGATATCTGGAACCAGTACTACGCCGACTTCGATTACACCTACGTGGTCAATGACCTGGTCAGCCTCAACCCGGGCGTGCACTTCTATCACACCCAGGACACCGGCCAGGCCCTGCTGGGCAAGATCGACAACAATACCTACAGCGTGCATTTCACGGTCAACGCCGGGTTCCACAGCGTTACCGCCGCGTACCAGCGGGTCAATGGCAACACGCCGTTCGATTACATCAACCTGGGCGACAGCATCTACCTGGACAACTCGCGCATGTACTCGGACTTCAACGCGCCGAACGAGCGCTCATGGAAGCTGCAGTACGGCTATGACTTCGCCGGTATGGGTATCGCTGGCCTGAGCACGGTGCTGTCGTATTCGCGGGGTGAAGCGGACCTGACCAAAGCCAGCCAGGACACCAGCCACTACGACTACTACCGCGCCGATGGCAAGAACGCCATGCACTGGGAACGCGACCTGGATGTGAAATACGTATTCCAGCAAGGCGACCTCAAGGACCTGTCGGTGCTGGTGCGCTATGCCAGCCACCGTGGCAGCCAGGGCTATGCCTCGATCGACAGCAACAGCGATAACGACGAACTGCGGGTGATCGTCGATTACCCACTGAACGTGTTCTGATTCTGGTTTCCATGCAGCACACCTGACCCCTGTGGGAGCGGGCGAGCCCGCGAACACCGGCGAAGCCGGTGCCAGACACCGCGTTGGCTTCTTCGCGGGTGAACCCGCTCCCACAGGCTCGCATCAGCCCAAGTCGAAAACTCGCCATACCGCGATTCCGTCGGACAGATGTTGTCCGACAATCCCCGCTTCCATAGAATGTCGCCGCCGCAATGGCCCTGCCCACGCAGTAGCGAGCATGACCACCCGATCCCCGCGTTTCGCACTTCACAGGTCACACCCCGAGCTGATCCTCAACCTGGGCAGTTGCCTTGCCGTGCTCGCCATCGTGACCATCGTCAGTTACCTGCTCGCCCGCGAGCGTGACAGTGTCGAGCTGTCGGCCATTCGCTCGTCCAATAACATCGTCGAGCTGATCGAAAGCGACATCCTGCGCAACGTCGAACTCTACGACCAGTCTCTGCAAGGCTTGATCTGGGCGGTCGGGCGCAAGGAGCTGACGCAGATCCCCGGCCCGCTGCGCCAACGCCTGCTGTTCAACGAAGCCTTCGTCGACCGCAAGCGGGGCGATGTGCTGTGGCTGGACAAGCATGGCGATGTGGTGGGCGATTCCACCAGCAGCGTGCCACGCAAGGCCAACTTCGCCGACACCGGGGTATTCCAGGCCCACCAGCGCGATGCCAACCTGGGCTTGCTGGTAGGCCCGCCGTTCAAGGCCAGGCTCGGCGGCCTCGACTGGTGCATCAGTTTCAGCCGGCGCATCTCCGGCGCCAATGGCGAGTTTGCGGGGCTGGCCGCAGGTGCGCTGCGGCTGTCGTACTTCAGCGACCTGTTCCGGCGCCTGGACATCGGCGACGACAGCAGCATCAGCCTGTTCAACACCGACGGGCAACTGCTCGCCCGCCAGCCATCACGGCCGCAGGATCCGCTTATCGGCTCCAATTTCGCCAAGCATGCCAACTTCAAGCGCATCCTCGGGGAACACAGTGGCAGTTTCACCGCCCGCTCCAGCCACAGCGCAAAGCTGCGCATGTATACCTTTTCGCGGGTTGCACAGCTGCCGCTGATCGTCCTGGTGGCGCACTCCGCCGACGAGGTGTTCCAGTCCTGGCGCCGCACGGCGATCCTGGTCAGTGTTGCCACCGGCGTATTGTGCGTGGGCATTCTCTGGCTGACCTTGCTGCTGGGCCGGGAACTACGCCGCAGGCAAGAAGCCGAACAAGGCCTGGAAACTTTGGCCGCCACCGACAGCCTGACCGGCCTGGCCAACCGCCGCCGCCTGGATCAGGTTTTGCGTCAGGAGTGGGCGCGCGCGCAACGCAACCGCAAGCCGTTGGCGGTACTGATGGTGGATGTGGACCATTTCAAGGCGTTCAATCAGCGTCACGGCCACGCCGGTGGCGACCATGCGCTGCGCGAAGTGGCCAAGACCATCGAGGCGTGCATCCGCCGCCCCGCAGACCTGGCGGCACGTTATGGTGGGGAGGAATTTCAGGTGGTGTTGCCGGAAACCGACCTGGCTGGTGCGCAGCTGCTGGCTGAACGCATCCGTGCCAGTGTCGAGGCACTGGCGCCGTTTGCCGATGATGCCCACTCGGTCACGGTGAGCATCGGCATCGGCCTGTCCGGCACCCAGCACGATCTGGCGACGGTGCTGGGTGCTGCGGACGAAGCGCTCTACCGGGCCAAGGCCAAGGGCCGCAACCGGGTAGAGGGGCCGGAAGCTTAAGAGCGGGCGCTGGCGGCGTTGCGCAGGGCCTTGACCTGGTCATGGTTGCGCTGCACGCCTTGCAGCTGTTTTTCCACCAGGGCGTAGGTCTGGTCGCTGGCAGTGCGACCCAGTTTCACCAGCTTCTCGCGGGCTTCCTTGTAGGCCTTGAGGGCGTGGTCCTCGCCGCGCTCCACTTCGTTCAGCACCGCTTCTTCGTCCTTGCCGGTGACCATTGCTTTAAGGTTGACCCAGCCACGGTGCAGGTCGCCGCTGATGCTGGTGGAGGTTTCCGGGTCACCACCCAGGCGGCGCACTTCGCTCTGCAGCTCGCCGGCAGCATTGGCACATTCGCCGGCACGCTGAACGAAGAAAGCTTTCAGTTCGGGGTTCTTAACATCATCGGCCGAGGCTTTGAAGCCTTTCTCGCCATCCTTGCTGTACTCGATCAGGTCGTTGAGCACGTCGATTACATCTTTGTTGGGATTGCTCATGGTACGAACTCCTTGGCAGGTGATAGTCATCTGTAAGGGAGCAGCGTTCGTGCCAAGCCTGGCAATTTTGTAATGTTGTTATTTTTCAATGATTTAGCATCGCTAAAGCGAAGCCTGATAACGGCGTTCTGCATGATTGCCGCTTGGGCCTTCGTGCAGATTGCAGTATGGTCGGCGCTTTTCCACAGCCAGGTGCGCCGATGATGAAGCCGGAAACCCTCGAACTGCTGGTGACCCGCAGCATGCCGTTCGGCAAGTACCAAGGGCGAATCATTGCCGACCTGCCGGGGGATTACCTGGCATGGTTCGCGCGCAAGGGCTTCCCACCGGGGGAACTGGGTGGCTTGCTGGCCTTGATGCACGAAATCGATCACAACGGTTTGGGCGAGCTGCTGGTGCCGTTGCGGCAGAAGCACAGGCGTTGACCTGTTGCGGCCCTTTCGCGGGTAAACCCGCTCCCACAGAGACCACACCGGCCTGATGCCGGTGCAGTACCTGTGGGAGCGGGTTCACCCGCGAAGAGGCCAATGAGGCCAACTGAAATCTCTAACCCTTCACCGGCGCCACCGCCAACTCCACCCGCTCGCTCTTCTTGATCAGCGCATACACCACCGCCGTCAGCAAGCTGCCCGCCACGATCGCCAGCAAGTACAGCAGCGCGTGGTTGATCGCATTGGGGATCAGCAGCACGAACAGGCCGCCATGCGGCGCCATCAGCTTGCAGCCGAAATACATCGACAAGGCCCCGGTCAGCGCACCACCGGCCACGCTGGCCGGGATCACCCGCAGCGGGTCCTTGGCGGCAAACGGGATGGCCCCTTCGGAGATGAAGCACAGCCCCAGGGCCAGCGCCGCCTTGCCCGCCTCGCGCTCGCTCTGGGCGAACTTGCGCCGGGCCAGGAAGCTGGCGATACCCAGGCCAATCGGCGGCACCATGCCGGCGGCCATGGTCGCTGCCATCGGTGCATAGCTGGACGAGGCCAGCAGCCCCACCGAGAAGGCATAAGCGGCCTTGTTGATCGGCCCGCCGAGGTCGACGCACATCATGCCGCCGAGCAACAGCCCGAGCAGGATGGCGTTGGTGGTGCCCATGCTGTCGAGGAACTGCGTGAGGCCTTCGAGCATCGCCGCCACCGGCTGGCCAACCACGTAGATCATCACCAGGCCGGTAAACAGGCTGGCCAGCAGCGGAATGATCAGAATCGGCTTGAGCGCTTCCAGGCTGCTGGGCAGGCGCGCCCAGCGGGCAATGGCCTTGGCGCTGTAACCGGCGAGGAAGCCCGCGACGATACCACCGATGAAACCGGCGCCCAGGGTGCTGGCCAGCAGCCCGCCGATCATGCCCGGTGCAAGCCCCGGGCGGTCAGCGATGGACCAGGCGATGTAGCCCGCCAGTAACGGCACCATCAGCTTGAACGCCGCTTCGCCGCCAATCTGCATCAACGCGGCCGGCAAGCTGCCCGGTTCCTTGTAGGCTTCGATGCCGAAAACGAACGACAGGGCAATCAGCAGGCCCCCGGCCACCACCATCGGCAGCATGAACGAAACACCGGTGAGCAGGTGCTTGTATACCCCGCTCTTCTCGGCCTTTGCCGGCGTAGCCGCAGCGGCATCATCGCTGGCGTTCTCCACTTTGCCTTCGGCCAGCGCCTTGTCCAGGGTGGCATGGGCCTGTTTGAGGGCGATACCGGTGCCGCAACGGTAGATCCGCTTGCCGGCGAAACGCGCAGTGGGCACTTCGATGTCGGCGGCCAGCAGCACCACATCGGCCGCTGCGATGGCTTCGGCAGACAACGGGTTGCGCGCGCCGACCGAACCCTGGGTCTCGACGGTCAGCTGGTAGCCCAGTTGTTGCGCGGCCTGCTGCAAAGCCTCTGCCGCCATGAAGGTGTGCGCGACACCCGTCGGGCAGGCAGTTACCGCAACGATGCGTACGCCAGCACTGTCGGCCTCGACCGGGCTGTCTGGCACGCTGGCCAGCAACCGGGCGTTGGCCGCCGCTTCATCGAGAAAGCCTTCGCGGTCGGCCAAGGCCTGGGACGGCGTGCTCTGGTACACGCGCTTGCCGACGAAGCGGGCCAGGTCCACCGGGCCGGTGCTGACCACCAGCACCCAGTCGGCCTCGGCGATCTGCGCGGCGCTCAGTTGCCGCTCGGGGTGCTCGGCATCCTGCACTTCGACGCTGGTGCTCCAGCCGCGGCGCTGGGCAGCGGCAGACAGCAGGCGCGCGCTCAGCACGCTGGACACCTGGCCGTTGGGGCAGGCGGTGACAATGGCAATGTTCATCGGCAACCCTCTTGTTGTTCTGTCAGTTGCACGGCGGCTTGCAGACGTGCCAGTTGCTCGCGGTCACGAATGCCGAATCCTACCTGGGTAACCGCCTGGGCGGCGATCGCGGTGGCCCGGGCCAAGGTCTGCGCAGGCGCTTCGCCTTGCAGCAGGCCATGAACCATGCCGGCCACCAGCGAATCCCCCGCCCCCACCGTACTGGCGACCCGCACCTTGGGCGGGCAGGCGTGCAGGGCCAGGTCGCGGGCGAACCAGCTGACGCCCTGCTCACCCGCCGACACCACCACGTGTTCGATGCCACTGGCCAGCAGGCGCTCGGCAGCGGCGCGCTGTTGCGCCGGGTTATCCACCGCGTGGCCAAGCACCTCGCCCAGCTCTTCGGTATTGGGTTTGACCAGCCAGGGCGCGCTTTGCAGCCCGGCACGCAGGGCGTCGCCGCTGCTGTCCAGGGCCACCTTGAGGCCATGCGCCTTCAGCTGTTCGAGCAACGCGCGGAACCACTCGGCACTGATGCCGCGCGGCAAGCTGCCCGCCACCACCACGGCATCGTGCCCCGGGGCGACCTGCTCCAGGCGGCGCAGCAAGGCGCTGCGTGCCGCCTCGTCGACCTGCGGGCCCTGGCCATTGATGTCGGTGACGCGGCCATCGGCCTCGACCAGCTTGAGGTTGCTGCGGGTTTCGCCCGGCACACGGACAAAGCAGTCGGCAAAGCCGCGCCCGGCAATCAGCGCCTCGAACGGCTGCAGGTTATCGCACCCAAGGAAGCCGCCCACCGTGACGCTGTGGCCAAGGTCGGCCAGGACCTGGGCGACGTTCAGGCCCTTGCCGGCGGCGTGGCTGTGCTGCGCCTGGCTGCGGTTGACCTGCCCCGGGCGCAGGGTATCCAGGCCGATGGTGATATCCAGCGCCGGGTTCAGGGTAAGGGTGAGGATCTTGGCCATTCAGTAACGCTCCACCAGCGCACGAACCGCTGCGGCGCTGTCCTGTTGCAGGGCCTCGCGCGCCAGGGCGCGGGCCGTCTGGTGATCGGCCTGGCGGACCAGGGCCTTGACTTCAGCAATGCTGCGCGCGGCGACGCTCAGTTCGTCCACATCCAGGCCCAGCAGCACGGCCACCGCCTGCGGGTCGGCCGCCAGTTCGCCGCACACGCCCACCCACTTGCCATGGGCATGAGCGGCGCGCACGGTCATGTCGATCAGGTTGAGCACCGCCGGGTGCAGGCCGTCGGCCTGGGCCGACAGGCTGGGGTGGCCACGGTCGATGGCCAGGGTGTATTGGGTCAGGTCGTTGGTGCCGATGCTGAAGAAATCCACTTCGCGCGCCAGTTGCGGCGCCAGCAATGCCGCCGAGGGCACCTCGACCATGATGCCCAGTTGCAAGTCGGCGACCGGGATTTCGCCACGCAGGCGCTCGACCATGGCGCGGGCCTCGCGCCATTCGTGCACCTGCCCGACCATCGGGAACATGATCCGCAGCGGGCGTTGGTCGGCGGCCCGCAGCAAGGCACGCAGCTGGTCTTCCATCACCTGTGGGCGTTGCAGGGTCAGGCGCACACCGCGCACGCCGAGGAACGGGTTTTCTTCGGCAGCGATCGGCCAGTACGGCAGCGGCTTGTCGCCGCCGACATCCAGGGTGCGCACCACCAGCGGGCGCCCGTCGAGGCCGTCGAGCACGCGGCGGTACTCGGCTTCCTGGGTGGCCACATCCGGGGCTTGGGGGTGGGCCATGAAAATCAGTTCGGTACGCAGCAGGCCGACGCCTTCGGCGCCCTGCTCGACCACTTTGCCGATGCCGTTGCTATCACCGATGTTGGCGCACACTTCCACGGCGTGCCCATCGCGGGTGACCGCCGGCTCGAAGCGCTTGGCCCAGGCGGCCTGCAAGCGCTGCTCGCGCAGGTCGCGCTCAGCCAGGGCGCGTTGCAGTTCATCTGCCGGCGGCGCCACGCTGACCACACCGCGCTGGCCATCGAGCAGCAGCGGTGTGCCACTGGCCAACAGCAGTATCGACGCCCCCGCGCCCACCACTGCCGGGATGCCCAAGGCACGCGCGACAATCGCGCTGTGGGCGGTAGCGCCGCCCTGGGCGGTGACGATACCGGCGACGCGGCTCGGGTCCAGCCGGGCGACATCGGACGGGCCGACTTCGCGCATCACCAGCACGTAGGGTTGCTCGGGTTCCACCTGGGCCTGCACGCCACACAGTTGCGCGAGCACGCGGCGGCCGATGTCCCGCAGGTCGGCGGCGCGTTCAGCGAGCAAGGCATCGTGCAGCGACTCCTGCTGGCGCGCGGCTGTCTCGATCACTGCCATCCAGGCCGCCGCAGCGCTTTCGCCCTGGCCCAGGCGCTGCTCGACATCGTCGCTCAGGGCCGGGTCGGCGAGCATCTCCTGGTGGGTGACGAAGATTTCGCCAATGGCCTTGTCGCTGCGCTGGATCAAGGCCTGCAGCTCGCCATCAACGATCGCCAGGGCTTCACGCAGCTTCTGCCGCTCGTGGGCGGACGACTCGCCGCGCAGCGGGTAGTCGAAGTCGCGCTCGACACACACATGCGCAGGGCCACTGGCAATACCGGGTGCAGCCCCCACGCCCTGGACGCGGCTACCGGCCTGCGGGGCTTGCAGCACCTCGGCGACGGCGCTGGCGACCGGCGCGGCACTTTGCGGCAGCGGCTCCACGTCTTCGCCCAGGCCTTGTTCGATGGCCGCCAGCAGCACCGGCAAGGCATCGGCGGCGATGCCTGGCTCAGCCACCAGTTCCAGAGCCTGACCACGGCGGGCGCCGAGGCTGAGCAGCTTGCTCAGGCTCTTCACCGAGACCGCCGGCTGCGCGCTGTCGACCAGGCGCACGCGGATTTCGCCGTCGAAACCTTTGGCCAGTTGTGCCAGTACCTTGGCCGGGCGGGCATGCAAACCATGCGGGTTGGCCAACACCACGCGCACGCTGGGCCAGTCCGCCGGGGCCTCACCGCCCAGCACTTCCAGTACCGCGCGGCTGCTGGTGGCCTGGTAGAGCATCTGCCCGCGGCCTTCGATCAGCACTTCGCACAGGCGCTCGAGCAAGGCCTGATGGGCCGCTCCGAGGCTGGCCAGGCAGAACAGGCCATTGAGCGGCTGGTCGCGATAACGCAGCGGCTGCTGCGGGGTAATGAAGGCCAGGCCGGGCTGACGCACGTGGCGCTCGCTGTGCAGCCACCACAGGCCCTCGCCCAGCGGCAGAGGCTCGGCCTGCTGCAACACGGCGGCAAAACTGCTGTCGACGCAGTCGGCGCGCTGCAACAGGCGCGCACCACGCCAGGCCAGTTCGGCGAAGTCTTCGGCCGGCAGGTTCAGACCGACCAGTTGCGCATCCAGCGCCAGTTCCTGTGGCGCCCCTTGCAGCAGCTTCAGCAGCGCCTCGGCGGAGCCGGCACGGCGCAGTGCTTCGGCCAGGTCGGTCTCGCCCAGGGCGCGGGTCAGCAATTGCAGCAGGCGCAGGTGCTCGTCGGAACGGGCGGCGATGCCGATGGCCAGGTACACCCGCTGGCCATCGCCCCAGTCCACGCCCTCGGGAAACTGCAGCAGGCGCACGCCGGTGGCGTACACCAGGTCACGGGTCTGCGGCGTGCCATGCGGAATGGCAATGCCTTGCCCGAGGAAGGTGGAGCCTTGTGCCTCGCGGTCCTGCAGCCCTTGCAGGTATCCGTCGGCAACCAGGCCGTCAGCCACCAGCCGCTCGGCCAGCAGGCGCAATGCCTCGGCTTTGTCGGCGGCCTTCTGGCCCATGGCTATCTGCTCCTTGGCGAGCTCGAGCATGACCTTCTCCTTTTGCAGTTCCCGGTCGGGTACTGGAGTATTGTTGTGAAATTCACCTGAACGGCCAGTTCAACAGCCTTGCACGAAAGGCAGCCGAGGCAGAAAATTCGGCAGCTGAAACGATTAATCTGACCAGACGGCCACGTTACTCGATAATCTGCCGAGGAAAAAGCCCCATCCTGTCGGACAATTGCGACAATGGTCGTCTGCGCGTGGCGCCCCTGCCGGGTCAAACTACCCGGTCAGGCTTCCCAGCCAGCCCCGGTAATAACAAGGAAAATTCGGTGAAACTCAGCGATATCGCCCGTCTGGCCGGTGTGTCCGTGACCACTGCCAGCTACGTCATCAATGGCAAGGCCGAACAACAACGCATCAGCAACAGCACTGTCGAGCGGGTACGCGCGGTGGTCGAGGCCCACGGCTTCACCCCCAACCCGCAGGCCGCTGGCCTGCGCAGCCGGCATACCCGCACGCTGGGCTTCATTCTCCCGGATCTGGAGAACCCCAGCTACGCCCGCATCGCCAAGCAGCTCGAGCAAGGTGCCCGGGCCCGCGGCTACCAGCTGCTGATCGCCAGCAGCGACGACCAGCCCGACAGCGAGCGCCAGTTGCAGCAGCTGTTCCGCGCGCGCCGCTGCGACGCGCTGTTCGTCGCCAGCTGCCTGCCGCCGGAAGATGACAGCTACCGCGAATTGCAGGACAAAGGCCTGCCGGTGATCGCCATCGACCGCCGCCTGGACCCTGCGCACTTCTGTTCGGTGATCAGCGATGACCGTGACGCCAGCCGGCAACTGGCCGCCAGCCTGCTCAGTGCCGCGCCGCGCAGCATCGCGCTGATCGGCGCACGCCCCGAGCTGTCGGTCAGCCAGGCCCGTGCCGGCGGCTTCGACGAAGCCCTGCAAGGCTATGCCGGGGACGTTCGCCGCTATCAGGGCGAAGCGTTCAGCCGTGAGTGCGGGCAGCGCCTGATGCAGCGACTGATCGACGAGCTTGGCGGCCTGCCGGATGCTTTGGTGACCACTTCGTACGTGCTGCTGCAAGGCGTGTTCGACGCCCTGCAGGCGCGCCCGGCCGACTCGCGTCAGCTGCAGCTGGGCACCTTTGGTGACAACCAGTTGCTCGACTTCCTGCCGCTGCCGGTGAATGCCATGGCCCAGCAGCATGGCCAGATTGCCGCCACCGCGCTGGAACTGGCCTTGGCGGCCATCGAAGAGAAACGCTACGAACCGGGTGTGCACGCCGTCGGCCGTACCTTCAAGCAACGTATCCCGGCGGCCTGAACATGCGCCTGATCGACACCCACACCCACCTCGACTTCCCCGACTTCGACGCCGACCGCCCGCGCCTGCTGGCCAACGCGGCGGCGCGCGGGGTGCAGCGGATGGTGGTGCTGGGGGTGTTCCAGGCGAATTTCCAGCGGGTGTGGGACCTGGCCTGCGCCGATCAGCGTTTGTTCGCCGCGCTCGGCCTGCACCCGATCTACCTCGACCAGCATCGCCCGGAGCACCTGGTGCAGTTGCGCGAGTGGCTGGAGCGCTTGCACGGCGACCCACGGCTCTGTGCCGTAGGCGAGTTCGGCCTGGACTACTACGTCGAAACGCTGGACAGGGCCAGCCAGCAGGAGCTGTTCGAAGCGCAACTGCAGATGGCCTGTGACTTCGCCCTGCCCGCCCTGCTGCACGTACGCCGCAGCCACGCCCAGGTGATCGCCACGCTCAAGCGCTACAAGCCGGCGCGCGCGGGGGTTATTCATGCGTTTGCCGGCAGCTACGAAGAGGCCCGCGAGTACATCAGGCTGGGCTTCCGGCTTGGCTTGGGCGGTGCGGCCACCTGGCCGCAGGCGCTGCGGCTGCGCAAGACCCTGGCGCGGCTGCCGCTGGACAGCGTGGTTCTGGAGACCGATGCGCCGGATATGGCACCGGTGATGTTCCCGGGAATGCGCAATAGCCCAGAGCATCTGCCGGAAATTGCCGGGGCGCTGGCAGATGTGATGGGCGTAGAGGTTACGGAGTTGGCTGAAGCCAGCAGCCGCAATGCCTGTGAGGTGTTTGGCTGGTAGGTACCGGGAGATTGTGCGGGGCTTTAGCCACGCGCACCGCGCCGCCTGCTTCGCGGGCTCGCCCGCTCCCACAGGGATCCGCGCAGACCTCGGGCTGACGCTGTACTTGTGGGAGCGGCTTTAGCCGCGAACACCGGCGCAGCCGATGCCATCCACCGCGCCGCCTGCTTCGCGGGTGAACCCGCTCCCACAGGGACCCGCGCAGACCTCGGGCTGACGCTGTACTTGTGGGGGGCTTTAGCCGCGAACACCGGCGCAGCCGGTGCCATCCACCGCGCTGCCTGCTTCGCGGGCTTGCCCGCTCCCACAGGGATCCGCGCAGGCCTCGGGCTGACGCTGTTCCTGTGGGAGCGGCCGTGGCCGCGAACACCGGCGCAGCCGGTGCCATCCACCGCGCCGCCTGCTTCGCGGGTGAACCCGCTCCCACAGGGATCGCGCCAGCTTTTAGAAATTGATCGCTGAGGTATGCGCCTGGCTTCAGACCAGCACGGTCCACAGTGCAAACCCGGCATACCACAGCACCGCACAGCGCAGCAGCAACTCCCACAGGCTGTCCAGCCGCCCCAGCCCGCGCTGGCTGTCTTCTTCCTCGGGAATGTCATCGGCAATCCGCCCGACCCGGGCCACCAGGTGCGCCGCGCTGATGTGCCAGTTGAGCACCTCGTGCAGCATCACCCGGGTGACCGCGAGGAAGTTGCCGACCAGGGCAAAGCTCAACGCCAATACCCGCACCGGCAACCAGTCCATGATATGGCGCAACTGCTCGGCGCGGGCCTTGAGCGCTGGCTGCCGGCCATGCTCGGCGCACAGCGCCAGCAGACGGTAGGCCAGCGCGGCCCCCGGCCCCAGCACGAAGTACCAGAAGATCACCGCGAAAAAGCCCTGGTAGACCTGCCACAACAGGTTGCCCTGCACGCGCACCAGCAAGCTGTGCGGCGCGTCGGCAACCAGCCCGAGATCACGTTCGGCCACATGCAGCGCAGCCTGGTCATCGCCGCGGCGCCAGGCATCGCGAAACGGCCCGAGCGACGCCTTGGCATCGCCGCGGCCCAGGCTGTAGATCAACACCAGCAAATGCACCGGCAAGGCCAGCAGGCCATACGCCACCGGGTCGAGCACATGCAGCAGCAACACCAGCAACGCTACCGGTGCCAGTACCAGAACCGCCAGCGTCCACCACGGATGCACCTTGCCGCTGCGCTCCAGGCGCACCAGTTCGCCGAGGAACAACCCGTCACGCTGCAGCCGATGGCGCAGGGCGGAAAATTTCTCGACCCACAGCGCCAGTAACAACACCAGGAAACTCATGCCTTGTCCTCGTTCTGCTGCAACGCTGCGCGATAACGCGGCCAGTCGAAGGCCTGGCCGGGGTCGGTCTTGCGTTGCGGGGCAATATCGCTGTGGCCCTGGATGCGGCCCAGGTCGATGGCCGGCCAGGCGTCGCGGATGTGCTGGGTCAGTTGCGTCAGCACCGCATACTGGGCATCGGTATACGGCAGCTCGTCGGTGCCTTCCAGCTCGATGCCGATGGAAAAATCGTTGCAGCCTTCGCGCCCGTCGAAGCACGACACCCCGGCATGCCAGGCGCGCTCGAGCAACGACACGAACTGGGTCACCGCACCGTCACGCTCGACGAACAGGTGGGCCGATACGGTCAGGTGATTGATGCTGGCGAAGTATGGGTGTTCGTCAGGGTCCAGGCGGTTCTGGAAGAATTGCTGGACCTTGCCGGTGCCGAAGCAGGCCGGCGGCAAGCTGATGTTGTGAATCACCAGCAGGGAGATCGATTCGCCTTCGGGGCGGGCATTGAAGTTCGGCGAGGGGCAGTGGGTGATTCCGATTCCGTGGAACCAGCCAGTGGCACGGTCCAATTGCATGGGGCAGATCCTGAAAGCGCCGTGAACAGAGCACCAGTATGCCCTGTGGCCAGCGCCGTTTGCATGTGAATGATTGTAATACCGGCGCCTAGAGCGCGCGTTGTTGCCGCAGCCCGTCGAGCACCGCCTCCAGCGCGCGCTCGAACAGCAGCCCGTCATCCAGCACCCGCACCTCGCCCCGGTGCAGTGCCTGGGCCAGGCTGGCAGCGTTCCATTCGCGCGCCTTCATGCCGGTGCGGTTGGCGAACACCAGCCGGTCGCTGCCGTCGATGCGCGCCACCAGCTTGCAACGCAGCGGTTCGCCCTCATCCAGTACTTCGACCCAGGTGCCGATGCGCAGGCGCTGCACCTGGCGCACTGCCGCAGCCTGGTCCTCGGCAAACTGCAACGGCGCGCAGGCCGGTTCCTCGGCAATCGCCAGCACGATGTCTTCGGCCACCAGCACATCACTCAGGGGCTGGCCCTCACTGCCAGGCTGCCCTGCGCCACCGGCGCAGGCGCGCAGATGCAACTGCTCCAGTTGCAGGAAGAATTCGCGCGTCGCTGCCGAGTCCAGGGCCACGCTGGCAAGGCCATCGCGCAATGCCTTGAGCAGGCCCGGCACCTGCTGCAGCAGGGCTTGCGGCTCATGCGGCGGGGTGATGCTGGCCAACAGCGTGTCCATCGTCTGCAAGGCCTCGCGCCAAGCCTGCGAAGCCTCGCCCTGCTTCAGCCAGGCCAGCAGCAGCACCTGGCTCCAGGCCTGCACCAGCATCTGCACCACCGCCTGCGGCAGCACCCGACCGCGCAGGCGCTGGTTGAGCACAAGCTGCACCTGCTGCCTGGCCTGCTGGGCCCGGGCGCGCCCCTCTTCGGCATCGCGGGTGCGTTGCTCGAGCAGCTCGTTGCGCCGCCGTTCATCCTGGTTGAAGGCGAGGAAATCTTCGAGAAGCTCGGCGAACACGCTGGTGTCTTCGGCAAAGTCGTTGAGCAGGCGCTGGACGATGCGCTCCACGCGCAGGTGCAAGCTGTCACGCAGGCCATCGCCACCGCACTCCCAACCAATGGCGGCGCCGGCGATCTCGTTGAGCAGCCGGCGGGCCGGGTGGCTGGGACGACTGAACAGCCCCTTGTCCAGCAGGGCGACTTTCAGCAGCGGAATATGCAGGCGTGCGATCAGCGCACGCAGGCTGGCCGGCAAGTTGTCGTCGTTCTGGATGAAGGCGAACAACAGGCCAACCAGGTTGATCATGTCTTCGTCGGCAACTTCGAGACGCCGACGCGTGCCGCTGCGCACACTGACCCGCAGCAGCAACTGTTCAAGCTGTTGGCCAAGCTCGAACTCGTCGGCCTCGTGGGTGGCGGGCACATAATGCTGCAGATGCGACAGCAACCGCAGCAGGTCGGCGGTGCTGATGGGGTGGGCGCTGGCGACCGTGTGCAAACGGGGCGCGAACTGCCCGCGCGCCGGCGCCAGCAGCGTCTGCAACGAGGCAAAGAAGGCTTGCCCTGCCGCGTCCGCGCCCACCTCGTGGCCGAGGCTCGACGGCCCGCGTCGTGCACTCAGGCGCCGGTCTTCGGCACGCCGGCGCGGCGCTGGCGGCAGCTCGGGCAACACCCCGGCCGCGGCCAGCAGCTGGTTGGCCTCAGCATAGATCACATCGGCGTCACGCAGCACGTAGCGCTCGAACAGTTTCAGCAGCACCAGTTTGACCCGCAGGCCTACCCCCAACTCGCGCCCGGCGTCGAGGAAATAACCGCACAAGGCAGCAGGCCCCAGCGGGTTGTGCTGTTCGTGCAGCGGGCGGTCGAGCAGCGCTTGCAAGCGCAGGCCCAGTTGCTGCAGGGCAATGCCATCGCGTGACAGCACCCGGGCGACCATGCCTTCGATGGCGGCGGCGCGCTCCACCTGGGCCTTGCTGCGCGGGTTGCCCGGTTGCACCAGGCGCGCCAGCAAGTCGACCTGGCCGATACCGGCAAAGGCGCCGTAGAACGTGTCGAGAAAACCACGCTCGATGCTCTTGCGCTTCAGGCGCAGGTCGCGCATGGCCTCGAAATACAGGTTCTGCTCAGCGCGATCGAAGGCCTTGTCGGCCATCGCGAAAAGGGTGTCGTCGGCGTTGTCGAACAAGCCCTGCAGGCCCTGGCGCAGCTGCAAGGCAGCCTTGTCGCGGACCTGCAGCAACACCACCGGAAGGCAAGGCAGAGGCGCACGCCCGCCTCGGTCGATGGCTGCCGCCAAGGGCACCACCTTGCCTTCTTTTTGCATCCCGTACTCCTTGCAGGGTGTCTCGCCCGAAAGGGCAGAAGATCGTCAAAGTCATGACGCCAAATACTGGTCGTCATTATCGGTAAAAAATCGTACTGCTGCCAGCGCCGTTTCACTGGCTGGCTAGTGACAGTGATTTGCGCCAGTTGCTCGCACGCGCCGACCAAAGGTCATCGCCAAGGCGGCTGTACACACCGGCCCCCTGCCCTATAATCGCCGGCATCTAGCTTGTGGAGCCGACCATGCCGAACCTACGCCTTGCCGACCTGACCGCTGAAATCGAAGCCAACGTGCGCCGCGCGCTGCTTGAGGACATCGGCAGTGGCGATATCACCGCGCAGCTGATCCCGGCCGAGCGCCTGGCCAAGGCGACCATCATCACCCGCGAAGACTGCGTGATCGCTGGCAGCGCCTGGGTCGATGCGGTGTTCCGCCAGCTCGACCCGCGCGTGGCAGTGCACTGGCAGGTGGCCGACGGTGAACGCGCCACGGCCAACCAGGTGTTGTTCCACCTCGAAGGCCCGGCACGTTCGCTGCTCAGTGGCGAGCGCAGTGCGCTGAACTTCCTGCAGATGCTGTCGGGGGTCGCCACCCGTGCGCGCTTCCTGGCCGACCTGGTGCAAGGCACCCAGGTGCGCCTGCTGGACACCCGCAAGACGCTGCCCGGCCTGCGCCTGGCGCAGAAATACGCGGTCACCTGCGGCGGCTGTGACAACCACCGCATCGGCCTGTACGACGCCTTCCTGATCAAGGAAAACCACATCGCCGCCAGCGGCGGGGTAGCCGAGGCAGTAGCGGCGGCGCACCGCATTGCGCCGGGCAAGCCGGTGGAAATCGAAGTGGAAAGCCTGGACGAACTGCGCCAGGCGCTGGCTGCCGGCGCCGACATCATCATGCTCGACGAACTGAACCTGGAAGAAATGCGCGAAGCCGTGCGCATTACCGCCGGCAAGGCCAAGCTGGAAGCCAGTGGCGGGGTCAACGAGACGACCTTGCGGGTGATTGCCGAGACTGGGGTGGACTACATCTCGATCGGTGCCATGACCAAGGATGTGAAGGCGGTGGACCTGTCGATGCGGTTGAGCCTGTGAGCTGATTGCGCGCAGAAAAAAACCGGCCATTTGAGCCGGTTTTTTATTGGGGGCGTTTTGCGCCCCTTTCGCGCGCGAATCAGAACGAGGCGTTGGCCAACCCGTCCAGGTAGCGCTCGACGTCCAGCGCCGCCATGCAGCCGGCACCGGCCGAGGTGATGGCCTGACGGTAGACATGGTCCGCCACGTCGCCGGCGGCGAACACGCCCTCGACGTTGGTAGCCGTGGCATTGCCTTCGCGGCCGCCGTTGACCACCAGGTAGCCGTCCTTCAGGTTCAGCTGGCCTTCGAACAGCGAGGTGTTCGGGGTGTGGCCAATGGCGATGAACACGCCGTCGACCTTGATTTCGTCGCTGCTGCCGTCGTTGTTCTTCAGGCGCGCACCGGTCACGCCCATGTTGTCACCCAGCACTTCGTCCAGGGTGGCGTTGAGCTTGAGCTCGATCTTGCCTTCGGCAACCCGCGCGTGCAGCTTGTCGACCAGGATCTTCTCGGCGCGGAACGTGTCGCGACGGTGCACCAGGGTGACCTTGCTGGCGATGTTGGCCAGGTACAGGGCCTCTTCCACGGCAGTGTTGCCGCCGCCCACCACTGCAACCGGCTTGTTGCGGTAGAAGAAGCCGTCGCAGGTAGCGCAGGCCGAAACGCCCTTGCCCATGAAGGTTTCTTCCGACGGCAGGCCCAGGTAGCGGGCGCTGGCGCCGGTGGCGATGATCAGCGCGTCGCAAGTGTACTTGCCGCTGTCACCTTGCAGGGTGAATGGCTTGTTGGCCAGGTCGACGGCGTTGATGTGGTCGAAGACGATTTCGGTTTCGAAACGCTCGGCGTGCTCCTGCATGCGCTGCATCAGGGCCGGGCCGGTCAGGCCATGGGGGTCGCCCGGCCAGTTGTCGACTTCGGTAGTGGTGGTCAGCTGGCCACCGGCCTGCATGCCGGTGATCAGCAGCGGCTTGAGGTTGGCACGGGCGGCATACACCGCGGCGCTGTAACCGGCAGGGCCGGAACCGAGAATGATGACGCGCGAATGACGTACTTCAGACATTTCGAACTCCTGTCGAGCGGGCCGCAGGTGCCGGCATCGGTGTGCCGGCTGCGCCAGCTGGAAAATTAAAAGGGACCCACGCAGCACTTGGGGAAGGCTACAACGCGCAGGCCCGAAAAGCGGAAAGTTGAGCGCACTGTAGCGAGGTGGCAAAGATTAAGGAAATATCCTTCGACAATCCACCTCATAGGCATCGTCTATTCAGCGATTTGATCGATAGGCAAACGCCTGCCGCTTTTGTTACAGCCCGTTTCCCAGTCGCTGCCCACCTTTCGTCGCCGCGGCAAACTCGGTAAGGTCAGCGCGTTTTCCTTCTCTGCGGAGTGTCTCGATGCAAGCCCCTGTCCTCTCTGGCCCCCAGTACCTGCGCGAAGGCCTGAAACTGGTGCTGAGCCCCAACCTGCGGTTGTTCGTGCTGCTGCCGCTGGCGGTCAACCTGTTGCTGTTCGGCGGCCTGATCTACTTCGCCGGCCACCAGTTCAGCCTGTGGGTGGACGCCCTGATGCCGAGCCTGCCGAGCTGGCTGAGTTTTCTCACCTACATCCTCTGGCCACTGTTCGTCGCCCTGGTGGTGTTGATGGTGTTCTTCACCTTCACCCTGGTGGCCAACATCATTGCCGCGCCGTTCAACGGCTTTCTGGCGGAAAAGGTCGAGGTGGTGGTGCGCGGCCAGGACAACTTCCCGGCGTTCAGCTGGGGCGAGCTGATCGCGATGGTGCCGCGCACCTTCGGCCGGGAGATGCGCAAGCTGGGCTATTTCCTGCCACGGGCCATCGCCCTGTTCATCCTGTCGCTGATCCCGGTGGTCAACGTGGTCGCGGCGCCGCTGTGGCTGATTTTCGGGGTGTGGATGATGGCGATCCAGTACATCGACTACCCGGCGGACAACAACAAGATGAGCTGGCAGGACATGCTCGCCTGGCTGCGCAGCAAGCGCTGGCAGTCACTGGGCTTTGGCGGCATCACCTACCTGGCGCTGATGATTCCGCTGGTGAACGTGCTGATGATGCCGGCGGCGGTGGCCGGCGCCACGTTGTTCTGGGTACGCGAGCGCGACTGACCCCTGCCACAGGGGCCTAGTCAATTTCAGGGCCTCACTGCCCCAGCCGGTTGGAAAACTGCCCCACTACATCCACCACCCGCTTCGCCCCGTCCTGAATCTCGACAATCACGTTCCCCGTCTCGTCGGCCAGCGCCAGGCCCTGCTCGGCCTGGCGCTTGCTGGTGTCGATGATCGCCACGGCCGCCTGCGCCAGTTGCTCGTTCTGCTGCACCACCCGGGCGATTTCCTCGGTGGCGGTGCTGGTGCGCGAAGCCAGCTGGCGCACTTCATCGGCAACCACGGCGAAGCCCCGGCCCTGCTCGCCCGCGCGGGCCGCTTCGATGGCTGCGTTGAGCGCCAGCAGGTTGGTCTGCCCGGCAATGTCGCTGATGGTCTTGATGATCGAACCGATCACTCGCGACTGGGTGTCCAGGGCCTGGATGCCTTCGGCGGCTTCCTGCATCGAGGCTTCCAGCCCACGCATCACGCTGACCGTCTGGGTCACCACGTCGGTCGCCTTGCGAGCGCTGGCGTCCGTGCCCAGCGACGTGTTGAAGGCCACATCCGCCGCCTCGGCCACAGCCTGCTCCTGGTTGACCTGATCGGTAATCACGGTGGCGAACTTGACCACCTTGTAGAGCACGTCATGGGCGTCGAAGATCGGGTTGTACGAGGCTTCCAGCCACACCACCCGGCCGTGGGCATCGATCCGCTTGAAGCGGTCGGCAACGTACTCGCCACGGCGCAACTTGTCCCAGAAGGCCTGGTAGGCGGGCGAACTGGTTTCCTCGGGCTCGCAGAACATGCGGTGGTGCTTGCCGCGAATCTGTTCCAGGCGATAACCGACGGTGCTCAGGAACCGTTCGTTGGCGGTGAGGATGGTGCCGTCGAGGGCGAACTCGATCACTGCGGTGGAACGCATCAGCGCCTTGATCAGGCTTTCATGCTCGCGGGAGGTCTCGATGGTGCGGGTTAGGTCGCTGGAGTGCAGGGTGAAGTACCTGATGCGCCCTTCGCTGTCCTTGACCGGCTGCAGGATCGAGCGTAACCAGGCTTCCTGGCCATTGCCGCGCAGCAGGCGGAATGCGCCGTTCAGGTGCTCTGCGCGGCTGATCGCGTCCTTCATGCGCTGGTAGAAGTCCAGGGTTTTCACATGGGCGGGGACGATGTCCTCGATGTTACGCCCAAGCAACTGGTCGGCCCGGTAGAGCATCTCGCTCTCGAAGTTGCCGTTGACCATCTCGATTCGCCCCTGGGGGTCGAGTTGCAGCACCAGCATCTCGCTGTCGAGGCTGCTCTTGACCTGTTCGATGGACATCAGGTCTTCGCGCAGCTGCCGGATTTCTTGCTTGAGCTTATTGTTGAACATCACCGCTCTCCTGGAGCGAATCAGATAGTCGGATGCCTTTGCATCGGCTGCCGGTGTGGCCTCTTGAGCGGCCTGCAAGGAAAAATTCATCAAGCGAAAAGCGCCGGTGATCAGGCGTCATCTGTACGTCACCTGGCGGTCACATTGGCGCAACCGAGCAGGCGGAAACTTCTTGTCATGAATACACCCGCGCTACGCATTACCCTGGTCAGCGAAACCTTCCCACCGGAAATCAACGGCGTGGCCAATACCCTTGGCCGCCTCAGCGAAGGCTTGCGCCAACGCGGCCACGAGGTCGAAGTGGTGCGCCCGCGCCAGGTCGGCGAGGGCCCGGCGCACAACGCCCCGAACTTGGTGCTGTGCCGCGGCTGGCCGCTGCCTGGCTACCCCGGTTTGCAATGGGGCGAGGTGTCGATGCACAAGCTGTTGCGCCACTGGCGTCGGCAACCTCCGGATGTGCTGTACATCGCCACTGAGGGGCCGCTCGGGCTCAGCGCATTGCGTGCAGCGCGGCGCCTGGGGGTCGCGGTGGTCAGCGGTTTTCATACCAACTTCCCGCAGTATTCCGGGCAATACGGGCTGGGCCTGCTGACGCGCCTGCTCACCCATTACCTGCGCTGGTTCCACCGGCGCACGGCGATCACCCTGGTACCCAGCCTCAGCCAGCGCCTGGAGCTTGAACGGCGCGGCTTCGAACGCCTGGCACTGATGGCGCGGGGGGTGGATGCCGGCCTGTTCAACCCGGCCCGGCGCAGCCAGGCGTTGCGTGAACGCTGGGGGCTTGGCCCGGACGACATCGCCGTACTGCATGTAGGGCGCCTGGCGGCGGAAAAGAACCTGGGTTTGCTGCGGCCTTCCCTACAGGCGCTGCAGACGGCTTATCCACAGAAGCGCCTGCGCCTGGTACTGGTGGGTGACGGCCCGCAGCGCGCCGCCCTCGAACAGCAGCTGCCCGATGCCGTGTTCTGCGGTGCCCAACGGGGCGAGGTGCTGGCCGAGCACTATGCCAGCGGCGACCTGTTCCTGTTCCCGAGCCTGACCGAAACCTTTGGCAATGTGGTGCTCGAAGCCATGGCATCGGGGCTGGCGGTGGTCGCTTATGACGAAGCGGCGGCTGCGCAGCATATACGCCATGGCCACAGTGGCGCGTTGGCCATGCCGGGGGATCAGATGGCCTTTATCGATGCGGCCTGCTGGCTGCTCGAAGAAGAGGAAACCTTGCGCCGGGTGCGCCTGAATGCGCGGCGGCATGCCAGCCGCCAGGGCTGGCCGGCGATTGTCGAGCAGTTTGAAGGGTACCTGTATGGCGCCTGCCGGCAAATCGCCCCTGCATTTGAAAAGGCCGAAGCAACCACAATGGCGATCAAGCCAGGCTCACCAGCACCTCGCGGCTGAATGATCGCGTGCCGGCTACGGGCTTCGGGTTCACACGGTCACTGTGGGAGCGGCCATGGCCGCGAACACCGGCGAAGCCGGTGCCATACACCGCGCTGCCTGCTTCGCGGGTGAACCCGCTCCCACAGGTACCGCACAGGCCTCGGGCTTACGCTGTACTTGTGGGAGCGGCTTTAGCCGCGAACACCGGCGAAGCCGGTGCCTTACACCGCGTTGCCCGCTCCCACAGGTACTGCGCGGGCTTCGGGCTCACACGGTCACTGTGGGAGCGGCCATGGCCGCGAACACCGGCGAAGCCGGTGCCATACACCGCGCTGCCTACTTCGCGGGTGAACCCGCTCCCACAGGTACCGCACAGGCCTCGGGCTTACGCTGTACCTGTGGGAGCGGCTTTAGCCGCGAACACCGGCGAAGCCGGTGCCATACACCGCGTTGCCTGCTTCGCGGGCTTGCCCGCTCCCACAGGTACTGCGCGGGCTTCGGGCTCACACGGTAAGCGATGGGCCGCAAAGCGGCTCCAGGCATTCAGGCAAGCGCTTTCTCGATAGCCTGCACCACCGCCGGGTCATCCGGTGCGGTACGCGGCGAGAAGCGCGCCAATACCCGCCCGTCCTTGCCAACCAGGAACTTCTCGAAGTTCCAGGTAATGTCGCCAGGGAACTCGGCGCCCTCACCCGCCAGCAGGCGATACAACGAATGACGCTGCGGCCCGTTGACTTCCAGCTTGGCCCCCAACGGAAAGCTCACCCCGTAATTCAGGCTGCAAAAGTCCTGAATTTCCTTTTCGCTGCCCGGCTCCTGGCCGGCAAACTGGTTGCACGGCAGGCCAAGCACGTTGAAGCCCTGGTCCTTGTAAACCTGGTAGAGGTTCTCCAAGGCCTTGTACTGCGGCGTGAGACCACACTTGGAGGCAACATTGACCACCAGCACCACTTGGCCCTTGAACGGTGCCAGGGGCAGTTCCCCGCCGTTCAGCGCGTCCAGTTTCAGCTCGTGAAATGCACTCATGATGACATCCCCTCTCAGGTTCGCGGTCGCCGCGCAGGCGAATTCCGCCCACTAAAAAGGCGCTCGTGCAAACCGTCCACCTCCCGTAGGAAGGCCAATCGGCTTGCCCGAGCGCCTGGCGACTTTCTGAGCTTAGCGCAGAAAATCAGTGGTGATGGCCACCTTCACCGTGGATGTGACGGTGAGCGATTTCTTCGTCGCTGGCGTCACGCACGTTGACTACCTTGACCTGGAAGGTCAGACGCTGACCGGCCAGTGGGTGGTTGCCGTCGACGGTGACGTCGTCGCCGTCGATGTCGCGGATGGTCACGATCTGCATCTGGCCATCCGGCGCCGAAGCGTGGAACTGCATGCCCACTTCCAGCTCGTCGACACCTTCGAACAGGCTGCGGTTCAGGGTGCTGACCAGTTCGGCCAGGTATTCGCCGTAGGCGTCTTCCGGCTCGATGGAAACGTTCAGCTCGTCACCGGCCTGTTTGCCTTCCAGGGCTTTTTCCAGGCCTGGGATGATGTTGCCGGCACCGTGCAGGTAAACCAGCGGCGCGCCACCGGCGGAGCTGTCGATGGTCTCCCCGGCGTCGTTGGTCAGGGTATAGTCGATGGAGACAGCCTTGTTGGCGGCGATCAGCATGGGGCAAGACCTTTTGCAAAAGAATGTAGAGCGGACAAGTGTAACCAAGCCATCGCCCGATTGCGACCGCACTGCGGATGAGCAGCGGCCCATCAGTCGGATCAGCGGTTTCCATCAGGACGAAGAGGGCCACTGGGTGGCCGAACTGTCCTGCGGCCATACCCAGCACCTGCGCCACCAACCGCCGTGGCAGGCACGCCCCTGGGTGCTCGACCCGGCCCAGCGCGCGCAGCGCATCGGCCAGCCTTTCGCTTGCGGCTGGTGCGCACAGGGGGCCGATAGCGCTACCCTTGGCCGTTAATTTCTTGCACCGCTTATTCCGAGAAGCACGCATGCAGACATTTTTCATCGCGCCGACCGACTTTGGTGTCGGCCTGACTTCGATCAGCCTGGGCCTGGTGCGCACCTTGGAGCGCGCCGGCCTGAAGGTCGGCTTCTTCAAGCCGATCGCCCAGCCTCACCCCGGTGACACCGGCCCCGAGCGCTCCACCGAACTGGTCGCCCGCACCCACGGCATCCGCCCACCGGTGCCGCTGAGCCTGGCCCAGGTCGAGCGCATGCTCGGCGACGGCCAGCTGGACGAACTGCTCGAAGAAATCATCCGCCTGTACCAGCAAGCCTGCGTCGGCAACGATGTGGTGGTGGTCGAGGGCATGGTGCCCACGCGCCACGCCAGCTACGCGGCGCGGGTCAACCTGCACCTGGCCAAGAGCCTGGATGCCGAGGTGATCCTGGTATCGGCCCCGGAAAACGAAGTGCTCAGCGAGCTGTCTGGCCGGGTCGAACTACAGGCCCAGCTGTTCGGCGGCCCGCGCGACCCGAAAGTGCTCGGGGTCATCCTCAACAAGGTGCGCACCGAGGAAAGCATGGCGGACTTTTCCACCCGCCTGCGCGAGCATTCGCCGCTGCTGCGCGGCAACGACTTCCGCCTGCTCGGCTGCATCCCCTACCAGCCCGAACTGAACGCCCCGCGCACCCGCGACGTGGCCGACCTGCTCGGTGCGCAGGTGCTCAACGCCGGCGACTACGAGCAGCGGCGCATGAGCAAGATCATCATCTGCGCGCGCACCGTGGCCAATACCGTGCCGTTGCTGACCTCCGGCACGCTGGTGGTGACCCCGGGCGACCGCGACGACATCATCCTCGCCGTCAGCCTGGCAGCGATCAACGGGGTGCCGCTGGCAGGCCTGCTGCTGACCAGCGACGGCAAGCCCGACCCACGCATCCTCGGCTTGTGCCGCGGCGCCCTGCAGGCCGGCCTGCCGATTCTGTCGGTCAGCACCGGTTCGTACGACACCGCCAACCAGCTCAACTCGCTGAACCGCGAAATCCCGGTGGACGACCGCGAGCGCGCCGAATTCATCACCGACTTCGTCGCCAGCCACCTCGACGCGGCCTGGCTGCACCAGCGTTGCGGCACCCCGCGCGAACTGCGCCTGTCACCGGCGGTGTTCCGCTACCAGCTGATCCAGCGGGCGCAGCAGGCCAACAAGCGCATCGTCCTGCCGGAAGGCGCCGAACCGCTGCTGGTGCAGGCTGCAGCCATCTGCCAGGCACGCGGCATTGCCCGCTGCGTGCTGCTGGCCAAGCCTGAAGATGTCGATGCGGTGGCCCGCGCACAGGGCATCAGCCTGCCGCCGGGCCTGGAGGTGCTCGACCCCGAGGTGATTCGCGGGCGCTATGTGGAGCCGATGGTCAAGTTGCGCAAGAGCAAGAACCTCAACGCGCCGATGGCCGAGCAGCAACTGGAAGACCCGGTGGTGATCGGTACCATGATGCTGGCGCTGGACGAGGTGGACGGCCTGGTCTCGGGCCTGGTGCACTCCACCGCCAATACCATTCGCCCTGCCCTGCAGCTGATCAAGACCGCGCCGGGTTCGAGCCTGGTGTCGTCGGTGTTCTTCATGCTGTTCCCCGAGCAGGTGCTGGTGTACGGCGACTGCGTGATGAACCCGCACCCCAATGCCGCCGAACTGGCCGAGATCGCCCGCCAGAGTGCCGAATCGGCGCAGGCCTTCGGCATCGCGCCGCGGGTGGCGATGATCAGCTATTCAAGCGATTCGGCCAGCGACGAGGAAGTCGGGAAAGTGCGCGAGGCGACCCGCCTGGCACAGGACGCTGCGCAGGGGCTGCTGATCGATGGGCCGCTGCAGTATGACGCCGCAGCCAACCCGGCGATTGCCCGCGACCTGGCGCCGCACAGCCCGGTGGCCGGGCGTGCCACGGTGTTCGTGTTCCCCGACCTGAATACCGGCAACACCACCCACAAGGCGGTGCAGCGCAGTACCGACGGGGTCAGCCTGGGGCCGATGCTGCAAGGGCTGCGCAAGCCGGTGAATGACTTGCCGCGCGGGGCGCAGGTGGACGATATCGTGCATACCATTGCCCTGACCGCTATCCAGGCCAGCGTAACGCACTGAAAAGCCGGGGCTGCTTTGCAGCCCATCGCCGGCAAGCCAGCTCCCACAGGGATCGCGCCAGCCTTTAGAAATTGAGTAAGACAGTTGCTCCCACAGGTCCGGCACAAGGCTCAACGCTGTGCAAATCCCAGTGGGAGCTGGCTTGCCAGGGATGGGCCGCACAGCGGCCCCGAGGATAGATCAAGGGTACTGCTGAACCTGGCCTTGCTGGTCATACTGCTGACCCGGAATCGGCTTCAGGTTCACTTCCACCCGGCGGTTCTGCGCGCGGCCATTGGCGTCGGCGTTGCTGGCGATCGGCTGGTCCGGGCCCATGCCGCGTACGGAGATACGCGAGGCATCCACACCCTGCGAGGTCAGGTAGGTACTGACCGCCTGCGCGCGGCGCTGCGACAGGTCCATGTTGTGCTGGCGGCTGCCGGTGCTGTCGGTGAAACCAACCACTTCGATGGTGTTCTGGTTGAATTGCTTGAACGAACCGGCCAGGTTGTTCAGCGGCTGGTAGAAGCTTGGCGAGATGTTCGCCGAGTCGGTCGCGAAGGTGATGTTGCCCGGCATGATCAGCTTGATCTGGTCACCCTGGCGCTGCACTTCCACACCGGTGTTGGCCATTTGCGCACGCAGCTCGGCTTCCTGCTTGTCGGCGTAGTAGCCATAACCGGCGGCGGCAGCACCCACGGCGGCGGCGCCGATCAGCGCACCCTTGCCACGGTTGTTGTGGTCGATGGCGGCACCGGCAATGGCGCCGGCCAGCGCGCCCAGGCCACCGTACTTGGCGGTCTTGCTCATCCCTGTGGAGCCTTGCGCCTGTCCCTGGCTGTCATAAGGGTTCTGACCGGCACAGCCAGTCATCAGGGCAGCGGCGGTTGCGACGATAATCAGACGACGCATGGTGAACATGGACAAGCTCCTACTGAATTCATGAATGCGACAGATCGCAAAGGGATCTATGCCAGCCTTGGATTGCATCGGCAACGAAAAATTCCATTAAAGTGCCTTCATGTGCCATCAGGCACGCACGAAGGGGTTTTCGCGCATCTCGTCGCCCAGGCGGGTATCAGGCCCGTGGCCGGTCACCACGATGGCCTCCTCGTCCAGCCGGTACAGCCGTTCCTTGATCGAACGCACGATCGCCCTCTGGTCGCCGCCCCACAGATCGGTACGGCCAATGCCACGGCGGAACAGGGTGTCACCGGCGATCAGCAGCTTGGCGTCGGCGAACCAGAAGCTCATCGAGCCCGGCGTATGACCAGGGGTATGCAACGCCACGCCGCAGCCACAGGCCAGCTCTTCGTCATCGCCCAGCCAACGGTCGGGGGCCGGCACTGGCGTATAGGGCACACCGAACATCTGGCACTGCATTTCCAGGTTGTCCCACAGCGCTTGGTCGTCCTTGTGCAGGTGCAGCGTGGCGCCGGTCAGCTCCTTGAGCTTGCCCGAGGCGAGAAAGTGATCGAAGTGCGCGTGGGTGTGGATGATGCTCACCAGCGTCAGCCCGTGGGCCTGCAGCCGGGCCAGGATCTTGTCCGGGTCACCGCCCGGATCGACGACGATGGCCTTTTTGCTCAGCGGGTCGCCGATCAGCGTGCAGTTGCATTGCAGGGGCCCTACGGGGAAGGTTTCGCGGATGAGCGCTGAATTGCTCTGCATACGTATCTCCAAGCTAGATACCTGAAACGCTGACCTGAATAACGTTTCAAGGCAAGAACAACCTGAACAACCCGCCCCCAAGCGCCCCGCCATTGGTGATCTCGATCCGCCCACGCACCCCGCCGCTTTCGTGCAATGCGGCAATCCGCGCGGCAAAATACAGCCCCAGGCCGGTGCTGCCGCTGTTCGAATCGATGCCCTGGATGAATTCTTCCTGGCGTTCGAGCATGCGCTGTGGATAACCCGGGCCGTCATCGTTGACGCAGATGACCAGCTGGTTGTCCGCTTCCTCGATGGTGATCAGCAAGGCCTGTTGGGCGAAGCGCGTGGCGTTGTTGAGCACGTTGGCGACCACCGAAGCGACCAGTTCACGGTCGAAGAAGCCCAGCGGGTTGTCGGTGTCGATGCGCCAGGTTGCTGCAATGTTCTTGTGCTTCAGCACCTCTTCGTGCGCGGCCAGCTGGGCTTCGATGAAGTCGTCCAGTTCATGGTAGTCCGGGCACACCGGTAGCTGGTTCACCCCCAGCTTGTACAGCCCCAGCAGTTGCACCAGCATGCCGTTGAGGTGACGGAACTCATGTTCCATGACCCCTTGCTCGGCGCCGCCGCGCAGTTCCTCGGGCAAGCGCTGCACCCACTGGTTGTGGGACTGGATCAGTGCCGACAGGGTGTTTTTCAGGTCATGCACGGTGGAGGCGATCACCGTGGAGAAGTCCAGCCCCTGATTGTCTTGATTCATGCGCCGAACACCCGGATGTGCAATTTGCGATAGCGGTCGTAGCGGTTGTCACTGGCGGGAATGCCGGCCACGCTGGTCAGGGCGTCGCGGCACTCCTGCATGATCGCCGGCTGCGGGTTGTCCCCGCCGATGCGCAGCAGCGCCTGGGCGGTGTTGAGGGCGATGCTGATATTCTTCGGCTGCATCCCCAGCGCCTTGCGGAACAGCTGCAACGCCTCGCCGAGCTGGCCGCCCTGGTAACTGCGCACACCCTGGCGATTGAGCGTGACCGCTTCGGTGATGGCGTTGAGCACGCTGGGGTCGTCCGTCAGCTTGCCGACTCTCTCCATGACCTTGGGGTCATCGCCATAGCTTTCCACACAACCGCGCAGCACGCCGATGGCGGCGGCTTCCTGCCCCATGGCCTGCAACTGCGCGGCAACGGTCAGGGCCGAATCCACCGAGAAGAACTGGTTCATCTTGTCCAGGCGCTGAATAGCCTGCTCGGTCAGCTTGGCCGCCGTTTCCGGGTCGCCGGCCTGCTGCAGGCTGGCGGCCTTCATCATGCGCGCACGCACCTGCAAGCCCTGGTCCTCGGGGTTTTCCTTGGCCACCTCGCTGAGCGTGGCGTTGATTTCGACCCGGGTGCGCGCATCCAGGCCAAAACCGGCATTCTTGTTCATCAATGCCTGGACCAGGCCGAGGTTGTTTTCCGCGTCCTTGTAGCGCGAACTCTGGCCTTGGGTCACCGCGTGGCGGAAGGCTTTCGAAGCGCTCTCGAAATCTTCGTTTTCCAGCGCCAGCTTGCCCAGCGTCGATTGCCGGCGCACCGACAGCGGCGACAGGCGCACGGCTTCTTCGAGCATGTTCTGTGCACGCCGGGTTTCGCCCTGGGCCACCAGCACTTCGGCCATGCCGTCGTAAAGGCCCGGCATGATCGGGAAGGCCTTGAGCCCCTGTTCGTACACGCCCTGGGCCTGGGCATTCTGGCCACGCTTGTGCAGCAGGTTGCCCAGTGCCGAGTACACCCACGGCTGCGGTCGGCTGGCAAGAATGGCCCGGAGGAATTTTTCCAGCTCTTCGAAGCGATTGAGGTTGCGCAAGGCATCGGCCCGATAACGGAGGCACAGCGGCGCCAGGCGCGGGTCGCGTTTGCATAGCTCGGCGCAAGCCGCCAGCACTTCGCCCGGGCGATGGCGGTCCAGGGCCTGCAGAATCGGCTTGAGCAGGTTCTTGCGCTGGTACAGCTTCTCGACGCGCTGGGCCAGGCCAACCCGGTTGAACGGTTTGGTCAGGTAGGCATCGGGCTCGTGCTCGATGGCGCTGAGGACAATGGCCTGGCTGCTCTCGGCCGTGACCATGATGAATACACATTCATGGCTGATGTGCTTGTCGATGATCAGGTCTTCCAGTACCTGTTGGCCGTTCTTCTTGCCGTCGCCCAGGTGGAAGTCCTGCAAAATCACGTCGTAGCGCTTCTGCGCACACATGCGCAGCGCCGCCTCGCCACTGTCAGCGGTGTCCACGTCACGCGCGCCCAGCTCGCGCAGCATGGAACGGGTCGACGTGCGAAAGTCGGTAAAGTCGTCGACGATCAGAAAGCTCTTTTGCCCATACTGCAGCATCAACACGACCTGCCTTGGAATGATTGAAAAATCGCGCGAAGCGATGCCACCGCTAGCTGTATCGGCAGCCGGCCGGGAAAGATGAGGATAGAGCATTCGCGGCCAGCAACCGTGGCCCTGAACATGACTTTAGCGGGCAATAGCGTGCGCGGCCAACTCAGGCCAGCAGCCCCAGGGATTTGGCCTTGGCCACCGCTTGGGTACGCCGCTCCACCCCCAGCTTGCTGTTGATGTGGCTGGCGTGGGTCTTGACCGTGTGCAGGGAAATGAACAGCCGCTCGCTGATCTGCTGGTTCGAGCAACCTTGGGCGATCAGCTCGAGCACGGCCAGCTCGCGGCCACTCAGGGCTTCGCCGCTGCCGCTGCTGGCGCCAGGCATCTGTGGCAGGCGCTTGAGCAGCTCGGCCTGTACCGGGCAGGCGCCAGTTGCCTGCAGCTGTTCGTGCAGCCACTGCGGATGCTGCTGCAGCAACGGCTGGAACGGTTGCAGCACACCGCCGTGGGCGGCCTCCAGCAAGCTCGGCAGCAACCGGGCGGCCTGGCCCTCGCGGCCTTCGCCCAGCAACAAGCCGAGCCACTGACACAGCGCGCTGACGGCGAGCATCATGCCGCCACTGGCCTGGCCGCGCTCGACCAGCCCGGCCAGGCGTTGCGCCGCCTCGTCGCTGCGGCCCTGGATACGTTCGAGCAGGGCCTGCTGCAAGGCGATGTGCAACGGCAGCAACGGGTGGAACTCCGGGGCCGGCGCCGGTTGCTCGCCGCCATAGGTCTGGCCCAGCCGCAGCAACCAGGACTCGGCCAGGTCGATGCGCCCCTGGGCCAGCCACAGCTCGCATTTGACCAAGGTGATCATGGCCAGGTAGTAGACCGGCGGCACATCCCAGATGTGCATCAACCGCTCGGCCTCGGCCAACTCGGCAAAGGCCTCGGCAAACTGCCCGTCCCGGCCATCGAGCGTGGCGATCACGCAGTGGCCGATGAGCACGCTGATGTCGCGGCAGGCCCGCGCCTCGCCCAGCCCCGCGCGCAAACGGGCACGGCCCTGGCCAGGTTGCAGGCGCGAGACCAGCAGGTAGCCTTCGTACAGCGTCAGGCGCGCGCGCACGGCATACAGGCGCTGTGCCGAAAGCCCTTGCAGGCGTTGCAGGCCCTCGCGCACTTCGTCCAGCGCGCGCAGCACCTCGCCACGGGCATGCAGCACCCGCGCCCGGTCGTAATGGGCCAGCGCCTCGAACAACGGGTTGCCGACCCGTTGGGCCAGCTCCAGGGCTTCGCGGTTCCAGCCACGGGCGCGCCAGAAATCGCCATCGGCGATCGCCAGGTTGGACAGCGTCGACAGGCACACCAGGCGTTGCCCATAGCGCTTGCTCGGCAGGCTCTGCAGCGCTTCGGTGCAATAGGCCAGGGTGCGCTCGCGGTCGCCCCGACCGCGGGCGATCACCCCGCTCAGCGCCAGCCACTGGGCCAGCATGGACTTTTGCGCGGTGACCGAAGGCGCGGGCAGGAAGCGGCTGAGGTAACCCGCCAGCTCCTCGGCGGCGTCCAGCTGACACGCCAGGCCCAGTGCCCAGCTGTACAGCACGATCAAGCGCGGGGTGCTGATCAGCAGGCTGTCGGGCAGGTCCATCTTCCAGCGCAGCAACATGCCGACGTTCTGCTCCGCCAGCAGCTGCTCCTCGGACAGGCTCTGCACCAGGTTGGCGGCCACATCGAGATGGCCGGCACGCAGCGCCTGCTCCACCGCTTCGTCCAGCAGGCCCTGGCTTTCGAACCAGCGGCAGGCACGCAACTGCAGCCCTGTCAGCGGCTCGCTGGCCTGGCGGCTGCGCAGCAGGTCGGAGAACAGGTGGTGATAGCGGAACCAGTGACCATGCTCGTCCAGCGGCACCAGGAAAACCTGGTGCGCCTGCAGGAAGCGCAGGATAGCGGCACTGTCCTGGCGGTCGCGCACGGCATCGCACAGCGGCGCGCAGAAGCGCTCCTGGCAGGCCGTGTCGTAGAGGAAGGCCTGCACATCGGCAGGCAGCATGTCGATGACTTCTTCCAGCAAGTAGTCGCGGATCAAGCCTTCGCCGCCATGCAAGGCCTGGGGCAAGGTCTCGTCAGCGGACTCGCTGGCCGCCAGCTGCCAGAAGCGCAACCCGGCCACCCAGCCGTCGCTGCGCTGGATCAGGTTGTCCAGGGCCTGGCCGCGCAGGCCGGTAGGTTGGCGGCCGATGACGGCCAGCGACTCTTCGGCGGTCAGGCGCAGATCCTGTTCATTCAGCTCGACCAGTTGCCGCGACAGGCGCAGGCGCGCCAGGTGCCAGTCCGGGCGCTGGCGACTGGTGACCAGCAGCACCAGGCCCGGGGGCAGATGATTGAGGAAGAACTGCAGGCACCGGTCCAGCACCGGTCCCTGGGCCAGGTGATAGTCGTCCAGCACCAGCAACAAGGGCGTGTCCGCCTGCAGGTACTGCGCCAGTTCGTCGAGCAGGCTGTCGAGCCATTCCTCGAAGGCGAAAGGCTGATGACGCTGGCGCATTTTCAGCAGGCCCATGGCCTGTCCGCCCAGCGCCGGGCAGTACTGCTGCAGGCCTTCGAGCAGGCGTTCGAGGAAGCGGCCCGGGTCGGCATCCCGTTGGCTCAGGCCCAGCCACAGGCTGCGCCAGTGTTCGGGCAGCGCTTCGCAAAATTCGATGGCCAGCGAGCTTTTGCCGAAACCGGCCGGGGCGTTGACCAGCAGCAGCCGCCCGCCGAGACCAGCGTGCAGGCGTTGGCAAAGGCGCAGGCGCGGCACGTGGCCGTCCGGCAGGGGCGGCCGGAAGAAACGCCCGTCCAGCAGGCCCAAGGCCTGGCTGGCGAATCCATGCGTACGGGACAGATCTGTCATGGCCGGCTCGTTCTGGTTGGAAGATTACGGCGGTATGGATCTTTGCGAGACTAGCGGGTAACGCTGCGCATTTGAAGATAATGGGCACAATTGCCGAGGAAAAGACTGAGACAAAAAGCAACATGGCTGATGGACAACGGCTGCGGCGGGGGTTTGCTGAGGTATTCACCAGATTGATTGCCTGCTCCGGCCTCTTCGCGGGTGAACCCGCTCCCACATGGGGTTGGCGCAGGCCTGGGGCTCGTGCTGTGCCTGGACTGCCCCCAAGGGTGTGGATTTTTTGTCCAATTTCTTGGGGGCAGCCCAGCCTGTGGGAGCGGCTTTAGCCGCGAACACCGGCGCAGCCGGTGCCATGCACCGTGTCACTTGCTTCGCGGGTTGGCGCGATTCCTGTGGGAGCGGGCGCGCCCGCGAAGGGGCCGGGGCAGGGAAACAGAAACGCCCCGGGCAAGCCGGGGCGTTCTGGGGATCACACGGAGTGCGGTATTTCAGGTCAGCGAATGCCCGACTGGCGCAGCGCCGCCGGCTGGAAGTCGGCCTTGCTGGCGCTGAAGCCGAAGTCGTAGGCACGCTTCTCTTCGTTCTTCATGCCCAGCGCCAGGTAACGGCCCGATTGCAGGTCATAGATGGCCTCCAGGGTGTACCACGGCACCTCCACGTTGTAGTACGGCTGCGCATGCGCCTCGGACACCCGCCACAGCTGCCCACGCCCGTCATACTGGTCGATCACCGCGGCCTGCCAGGTGTCCTCGTCGATGTAGAAGTCACGCTTGGCATAGATGTGCCGCTGGCCCGGCTTGAGGGTGGCGACCACGTGCCACACGCGACGCAACTCGTAACGGGTCAGGTCCTGGTTGATGTGCCCGGCCTTGATGATGTCGGCGTATTTGAGCTTGGGGTCGTCGAGCTTGAAGGCGTTGGAGGCGATGTACAGCTCCTTCTTGCCTTCCAGCTTCCAGTCATAGCGGTCCGGCGCGCCGTTGAACATGTCCAGGTTGTCCGAGGTGCGCAGGCCGTCGGCAGCGGTACCCGGGCCGTCGTACGACACTTGCGGCGCCTGGCGCACGCGACGCTGGCCAGCGTTGTAGATCCACGCCTTGCGCGGCTCCTTCACCTGGTCGAGGGTTTCGTGCACCAGCAGCACGGTCCCGGCCAAGCGCGCAGGCGCGGTCACTTCCTGCTTGAAGTAGAACAGGATATTGCCCGGGTTGCTCGGGTCGTAGTCCTTCATCCTCTCGCGGAAGACGAACTGGTCAGAGAAGTACACCGGGTTGAACGAGCCGTTCTGCTGCGGCGTGGCCTGGGTCACCAGGCGGCTGACGCTGCCGCCACGGTAGCGGGTGATATGGTTCCAGATCACCTCCAGGCCGCTTTTCGGGATCGGGAACGGCACCGCTGTGCGGAAATTGTTCAAGCCGTTGCCGCCTTCCACCAAGGTGGTCTTGGTGGCGTTTTCCTTGATGGCGGCGAACACATCAGCCGGTACCGTGGAGCCGCGATGGGTCTTGAACACCGGGATCCTGAAGCTGTCCGGGTAGCGCTTGAGCATGGCCAGCTGGCCCGGCGAGAGCTTGTCCTTGTACTGGTCGGCGTTCTGCGCGGTGATGGTGAACAGCGGCTTTTCAGTACCGTAAGGGTCGGACAGGAAGCCCTTGGCGTCGGCGCTGCCGGCGCTCTTCGACAGCGGCTCCCACGGGCCGATCGAGCCATCGGCATTGCCGGCCTTTTCGGCGCCCATCGGGGTCAGGCTAGTGCCCAGCTTGGCCGCCTCGTCGACGGATACCGCAGCCATGACGCTGGTCGCCAGCAGGGACAGGCCCAGTACACCGGCTTGCAGCAGACTTCTGGTCTTGTTCATGTCGTGTCGTCCTGGATCTGTGTGCTTAGAAGTTCACGCCGAAGCTGAGCGCGACGAAGTCACGGTCATCCACGGTGGTGTACTCGCCATCGAAGAAGTTGGTGTATGACAGGCTCGCCGTGTAGGTGTTCTGGTACTCGGCATCGAGGCCCAGGCTGACGGCCTTGCGGCCTTCCTCGAAGTTGGCGCCAGGGCCCGGCGAGTAGCCGGAGACGTCGTGCGACCAGGCCACGCTGGGTTTCAGGTTGACCCCGGCGAAGACGTCGTTGTAGTCCCAGATTGCACGGGCGCGATAACCCCAGGAGGTGCTGGTAGTGAAGCCATCGCTGTTGCAATTGCGCGACAGGTTGGCGGTAGAACTTCCCAAGCCGGAACCGCCGATGGTGGTATCGTTGAGCGCAACGCACATGCCGCCAGGCAGCTCCCCAGGACCATATACCGGGTCGCGTCCATAACGAGCCTTGCTGGTACCCTCCAGCCCCCCGACATGCGTTACGCCGACCTCGCCCACAAGAGTAAGACGGCTCGCGCCCATGACTTGATCGAAGAAGTGAGTGAAGGTCGTCTGGAATTGAGTGATTTCCTTGCGACGATATCCGTGCAGATCCTGACCTGGCGTCCCTTGAAGTACCGAAGCATTACCGAACCCGGTCAGCGGCGTAACGCCAGCAAACAGTATGTCGGTCGAGTTTAGTTGTACAGGCGCATTGGGACGATAGCTGAGTTCACCGCTCCAGGCTGTACCGGTCGGGAGCGTGGTGGAGAAGCTCACGCCATAAAGGCGAATATCTTCTGGGTATTCGACGAAGTACTGCGAGTTACCTGCAACGATGAGTGGACGCAATCTGGCCGGCAACGCTGCGGCCCTGTCGAAGACGGCTTGTGAAGCGCCGGTGGCACTGAATATCGGTGCTCGGCTGTGATAGTTCATGAAGTAGGCGCCGAACTCGGTATCCAGCGGCTCGAACATGTAGCGGAACGCGACGCCGAACTGGCCGCCATCTCGAGCATCACGGTCTGCGCCACGGCGAACCAGGACGCCCTCATCGTTGTAGTCGACACCACTGGAAGCGAGCAAACCCTGGACAATAGGCGGCTGCAGACCAAGTACCCGACCGCTGGACAGCACACGCAGATTGTCGGTACAGCCATCAGCAATGATGTCCGGCTGGGAGAAGAAGGTGCCGCAGTTGTCGACGACCGTCTGGTCCCACTCGATCTGGTAGAAGGCCTCGGCCGACAGGTTGTCGGTCAGGCTCTGCGAAATGTAGAACATGTTGACCGGAATCAGGCCTTCCTTGATCTCGGCCCCGGGGCGGCGGAATGCCGACACGTCGATCGGGTTGATCGAGTTGATGCCGCCGCCGATGAAGGTACTTTCACCCCAGCTCACCACCTGCTTGCCCAGGCGCACCGAACCCGGCTGATCGCCAATGGCGTAGTTGTGGTAGACGAAGGCATCGAGCAGCTCGGCGCCGGACGACTTGGCGCCTTCCTTGCGGTTGGAGTCGCTGATGTCCTTGAACGCGCGGCCTTCGTCCTTCAGCTCGAAGTCGTACCAGTACTTGCCACGCACGAACACGCCGGTGTCGCCGTACTTGAGCTCCAGGTCATGGATGCCCTTGAAGATCTTGGAGAAGGTTTCGCCTTTCTTGAAGTTCAGGTGGCCATCGTCGGATGTCTGCGACAGGCCCTTGCCGCCGTTGTTCACCCCGATCAGGTTCTTGTTGGGGTTGGCCGTCGACCAGCTGGCGCCGATGGAGAGCGAGGAGTCGAACTGGCCTTCGATTTCACCCATGTTGAAACTGACAGCGAAAGCAGGACTTGCGAGCGTGGAAGCAAGGCTGACGGCCAGGGGCAACTTGGCCCGGCGCCAGAACAGGTTTGCAGATTTCATCGACGCTACTCCATGTACTTTTTTTGTTATGGCAGTGAGTCCTTTCAAGAACGGCCCGAGCGACCGGTTCACAGGCTTGCGCCTGCAGCGACACGGCTTGCGCGCGTCGCCTTCCCCCATTCCTGAAAATCCCCTGGCCCCGACTATAGCCAGCAAGGCACAGGCGCTGATCCCTCTAAAGTGTGATTTGCGCTCCGTGCTGCCAACCCGTCGCCCGGTTGCCCCGGCTGCGCGCTGGCAGTAGCAAAGGATGGCGTATTTTTACCATTTGGCAAGGCGTCAGACGCTCTAGCATGCGGGTCGGACACGACGAGGCCCGACCCGCACAAGGTTTACAGGGTGGACAGGAACGCACTGTTGCTGGCCTGCCACTGGACGATGTCCTGGCGGATGCGTTTCTTGTCCAGTTTGCCAACACTGGTCTTGGGAATTTCAGTAACAATGGCGATCTGGCTGGGAATCGCCCACTTGTTGATGTGCCCTTGCTCGACGAACGGCTTGAGGTGTTCCTTGAGCGCCTTGGCGTCAATGGCCTGGCCTTCGCGCACCACCAGCAGGGCAAACGGGCGCTCGCCCCATTGCGGGTCGGCCACCCCGACCACGGCCACTTCGCGCACGGCCGGGTGGCGGCTGACCAGGTCTTCCAGGTCGAGCGAGGAGATCCACTCACCGCCGGTCTTGATCACATCCTTGATGCGGTCGCGGATGTCGATGTAGCCCATGCCGTCGAGGGTGGCGACGTCACCGGTGTGCAGCCAGCCCCCCTGCCACAGCTCCTCGCTCTTCTCCGGTTCCTTGAAGTAGCCCAGGGTCAGCCACGGCGCCCGCAGCACCAGCTCGCCCTGGGTTTCACCGTCGGCCGGCAGGAAGTTGCCGTCAGCGTCGACGATGGCCGCTTCGACCAGCGGCACCGGCACCCCGGCCTTGATGCGGTAGGTGACCCGCTCATCCTCGCTGCCGGCCTGCAGCTCGTCGTTCAGGTGGGCGGCGGAAATCAACGGGCAGGTCTCGGACATGCCATACGCGGCGGTCAGCTGAATGCCGCGGGCCAGGGCCGCCTGGTACAGCGAGCGGTTGAGCGCGCTACCACCGATGATGATCTTCCAGCCGCCGAAGTCCTGGCCTTGCGCGGTCGGGCAGTTGAGCAACATCTGCAGGATGGTCGGTACGCAGTGGGAGAAAGTCACCTTCTCTTCCCGCCACAGCTTGACCAGCATGTCCGGCTCGTAGCGGCCCGGGTACACCTGCTTCATGCCGAGCATGGTGGCGGCATAGGGGATGCCCCAGGCGTGCACGTGGAACATCGGGGTAATGGGCATGTACACATCGTTGCTGCCCAGCAGGCGCACGCTGTCGATGCTGCCGGTTACCGAAGCTTCGGCCAGGGTGTGCAGCACCAGCTGGCGGTGGGTGAAGTACACGCCCTTGGGGTTGCCGGTGGTGCCGGTGGTGTAGAAGGTGGTGGCCACCGAATTCTCGTCGAAGTCGGGGAAGTCGTAGCGCGGGCTGGCGGCGGCCAGCAGCGCTTCGTACTCGCCGACCAGGTCGGGCAGCTCGGCAGTCTTGTCCGGGCCATCGGTCAGCAGCAGGGTCTTGTCGACCGTGGTCAGCTGGCCGGCGATGGCCTGGTACAGCCCGACGAAGTCACTGTTGACCAGCACCACGCGGTCTTCGGCGTGGTTCATGGTGTAGAGGATCTGCTCGGGCGACAGGCGCACGTTGATGGTGTGCACCACCGCACCGATCATCGGGATGGCGAACATGCACTCCAGGTAACGGTGGCTGTCCCAGTCCATCACCGCCACGGTGTCACCGGCCTTGACCCCGGCTGCGGTCAGCACGTTGGCCAGCCGGGCGATGCGCTCGTTGAGCTGTGGGTAGGTCAGCCGCAGCTGGTCGCGGTAGACGATTTCGCGGGTCTTTTCATAGCGGCTGCCGGACATCAGCAGGCGCTTGATCAGCAGGGGGTAGGCGTAGGCGCCCTCGGCGGGCTTGATGATGCGGGTCTGCAGCATGGGGATCCCTTTTCTGAAAAGCGGGCCGGACAAGTCTGGCAACTACTGTAGTTGGCCAATGTGACCGCTAAATCAGCCGAAGGAATGATTTGCGTGCCAAAGGTATGAGTGGCGGGCGTTGACGGCTGGCAATGTTGAGCTAGACACTGCGGCGGCAGCTTCAGGTTCTGTGGTGAAGCAGAGGGCCCCTTCGCGGGGGCCCCCCCCCCCCCCCCCCCCCCCCCCCCCCCGGGGGGGGGGGGGGGGGCCCCCCCGAAACCCCGCCCTGCCACCGGAGAGCCTAATGCCCAGCCCGCGTCGCGCCGTGTTTCTCGATCACCAGTCCCTGGACCTGGGCGATCTCGACCTCTCGCCCCTGAAACAGCAGTTCGATGAATTCGAACTGTTCGCCGCCACCCGCCCCGAGCAAGTCGCCGAACGCCTGCACGGCGCGGTCGCGGTGGTCAGCAACAAGGTCATGCTCGATGCCGCGGCCCTGGCCGCCAACCCGCAACTGAAGCTGATCCTGGTCGCCGCCACCGGCACCAACAATGTCGACCTGGCAGCGGCGCGCGCCCAAGGCATCACCGTGTGCAACTGCCAGGGCTACGGCACACCGTCGGTCGCCCAGCACACCCTCGCCCTGCTGCTGGCCCTGGCCACGCGCCTGTGCGACTACAACCAGGCGGTAGCCGACGGCCAGTGGGCCAAGGCCAGCCAGTTCTGCCTGCTGGACTTCCCCATCGTCGAACTGGAGGGCAAGACCCTTGGCCTGCTGGGCCATGGTGAACTGGGCGGCGCGGTGGCGAGGTTGGCCGAAGCGTTCGGCATGCGCGTGCTGAGCGGGCAGATCCCCGGCCGGCCGCAGCGCCCCGACCGGTTGCCACTGGACGAATTGCTGCCGCAAGTCGACGCCCTGACCCTGCATTGCCCGCTGAACGAGCACACCCGGCACATGCTCGGCGCCCGCGAACTGGCCCTGCTCAAGCCCGCTGCGCTGGTGGTCAACACTGCCCGCGGTGGCCTGATCGACGAGCAAGCGCTGGCCGACGCCTTGCGCAGTGGCCATCTGGGCGGCGCCGCCACCGACGTGCTCAGCGTGGAACCGCCGGTCAATGGCAACCCGCTGCTCGAGCCGGGCATCCCGCGCCTGATCATTACCCCACACAGCGCCTGGGGTGCGGTGGAATCGCGCCAGCGCATCGTCGGCCAGCTCAGCGAGAACGCCCAGGCCTTCTTCGCCGGGCAGCCACGTCGCGTGGTCAGCTGAGCCCGACGCGCGCCTCTGCTACACTGCGCCACTTTTTTCCAAGAGGCGTCGTCCATGGACCCGCGCAGTGAAGTGTTGCTCCGCCAGGCAGAACTGTTCCAGGGGCCGCTGCTGCTCGCCGGCGCCCCTGCTGACGGCCTGCTCGCGCAATTGCCGCAAGCCCAGGCCTGGACCTGGCATGCGGGCGATCAGGCGGTGCTCGAAAAGCGCTTCGCCGGCCGCAGCCACTACGCGGTAGAGCCGCCTGGCGTGGCCTTCGACAGCGCCGTGCTGTTCCTGCCCAAATCGCGTGAACTGGCCGCCTACCTGCTCAATGCCCTGGCCTCGCGCCTGGCGGGCCGCGAGCTGTATCTGGTGGGTGAAAAGCGCGGTGGCATCGAAGGTGCGGCCAAGCAGTTGCAGGCCTTCGGCAGACCGCGCAAGCTCGACAGCGCCCGCCACTGCCAGCTGTGGCAGGTGACCATCGAGCATGCGCCGCAAGCCAGGCCGCTGGAAAGCCTGGCCGAACGCTTCGAGCTCGCCCTGGACGACGGCCCACTGCAGGTGGTCAGCCTGCCCGGTGTGTTCAGCCATGGCCGCCTCGATCGCGGTACCGCCCTGCTGCTCAAGCACCTCGACGGCCTGCCGAACGGCCATGTCCTGGACTTTGGCTGCGGCGCCGGGGTGCTGGGCGCCACGGTCAAGCGCCGTTATCCACAAAGCCGGGTCACCCTGCTGGATGTGGACGCCTTCGCCGTGGCCGCCAGCCGCCTGACCTTGGCCGCCAATGGCCTGGAAGGCGAGGTGATCAGCGGCGACGGCATCGACGCGGCGCCGACCGAGCTGAGCCTGATCCTGAGCAACCCGCCGTTCCACACCGGGGTGCATACCAATTACCAGGCTTCGGAAAACCTGCTGAAAAAATCCGTCGTTCATCTGCGAAAAGGCGGCGAAATGCGCTTGGTGGCCAACAGCTTCCTGCGCTACCAGCCGCTGATCGAAGGCGCGCTGGGCAACTGCCAGGTGCGCGACGAAGCCGACGGGTTCCGTATCTACCAGGCCGTACACAAGTAAAAACAGCGCTTGCCGAATGCGTTTTGCCTAGGCAGAATCCGCACCGTCCTAGGGGAGTAGTCTCCCGCGAGCGCCCAGCTCGCCCGGTACGCGTCAACATACTTGGTCCACAGACCATGGCGCGTGCGACCCACCATGCTTGCCTGCATGGCCAGATCCGCACAGACGGATCCAGGGTTTGACAAGACCTATGACACGCACACCTTACCCGGGGCGGGGAGGCTGTACGTGTCATAGCCGTGTCGACCCGCCCCCGTAGGAATCCTGATGCTGGAATCTCTGTTGGTCCCCACCGCCATCGTGGCGCTCGCCGAAATCGGCGACAAGACGCAATTGCTCGCGCTCATCCTCGCTGCCCGCTTCCGCAAGCCCTGGCCGATCATCGCCGGCATCATTGCCGCCACCCTGGCCAACCATGCCGCAGCCGGTGCCGTAGGCGCGTGGGTCGGCAGCTTCTTCAGCGACTCGGCGCTGCACTGGATCCTGGCGGCGAGCTTCACCGCCACGGCGCTGTGGACCCTGGTACCGGACAAAATGGACGACGACGAAAACCCGGCGCGCCGCTTCGGGCCGTTCCTGACCACGCTGATCGCGTTCTTCCTGGCTGAAATCGGTGACAAGACCCAAGTTGCAACGGTGATGCTGGCGGCACAGTATCCGCACCTGATCATGGTCATTGTCGGCACCACCCTGGGCATGCTGATTGCCAACGTGCCGGTGGTACTGGCGGGTAACTTTGCGGCAGACAAGCTGCCGCTGACGCTGATTCGTCGCCTGGCGGCCACAGCGTTCTTCGTGCTGGCGATCGTGGCCGTCTATTCGGCGATGAAGGCCAGTGGCTGGGTGGGGTAACGGCTGAAGGGGCCGCTCTGCGGCCCAATCGCCGGCAAGCCAGCTCCCACAGGGACAGCACTGGCCTTGAGGTCAATGCGGTCAAGGTGGGAGCAACTGCCTTACTTCCTGGCTGCCTCATACAACGGCATCACCTTCGGGATCGCCGCCTGCAGCGAGGCAATGCGGCTCTGCGAGGCCGGGTGAGTGCTCATGAACTCCGGCGGTGCGCCTTCGGAGGCCTTGCTCATCTTGTTCCACAAGGTGATCGCCGCATTCGGGTCGTAACCGGCGCGCGCCGAGAGTTCCAGGCCGATCAGGTCGGCTTCGTTCTCGTTGGAGCGGCTGTTGGGCAGGGTCATGGCGTAGTTCACCACGGTATCGGCCAGGGCCATGCTGCTCTGGCCGAGGCCGAAGATGGCACCGGCACCCTGGCGGGCCATCTCGACGCCGTAGGCCTTCGACATCGCCTCACGGCTGTGCTCGCGCAGGGCGTGGGCGATCTCGTGGCCGACCACGGCGGCAATTTCCGCGTCGGTGAGCTTGAGCTGGTCGATCAGCCCGGTGTAGACGATGATCTTGCCGCCCGGGCCGCAGTTGGCGTTGAGCTCATCGCTCTTGATCACGTTGACCTGCCAGTCCCATTGCGCGGCATCCGGGCGGAACTTGGGCGCCTGGGCGATCAGGCGGTTGGCGATGGCCTGCACGCGCTTGGCATCGGCGCTGGATTTGTCGAGCACACCTTTGTTCGACGCTTCCCCGAGGGTTTGCTGGTACGACTGGGCGTACATCTGGTTGACCTCGTCGGCCGACAGCATGCTGAACATGTATTGCTGGCGTTCGACGCCGACAGCACCGCCACTGGTGGTATTCACCGCCTGGCAGCCGGCTAGCAGGATGCCAGCGCTCAAGAGGCTGACGACAAAAGACTTACGCATGAAAACACTCCCTTTCCACATGCGCCGTATCCTAGGCCGAGTCGCTTGGGGCCGCCAGAGCCGCACGGAAGAATTTATTTGCTGCACCGGCCTCTTCGCGGGCACGCCCGCTCCCACAGGGACTACACAGGTTTCGAGTTCGATGCAGTACCTGTGGGAGCGGGCGTGCCCGCGAAAGGGCCGGCGCAGGCCATGCATCAAGCCGGGGTAAGGCACTCCGGTGCATCCAGCTTCGGGTCATTGACGAAATTCGCCAAGGCTCGCTCCCGCAGCGTCGCCGGCGGGCTCGCCAGCAGTTCGTGCAGCCGGGTGATCGGCGTGCCCGGGTCAAGCCAGGCCGCCTGCCCTGCATCGTCCAGGATCAGCGGCCGGCGCTGGTTCACCGCCGCCTGGGTCACCACCGCACAGCTCAGCCACACCTGGTCCTGCACCGGGTAGGCCTCCCACACGGCGGCAAAGTACAGCGACGCGCCCTCCCCCGGGGTCAGCCAATACGGGCGCTTGCGCACGCTGCCGCGCCATTCGTAGAAGCCGTTGGCCGGCATCAGGCAGCGGCGCTGGCGAAACGCATCGCGAAACATCGGCTGTTCGGCCAAGGTTTCGGCGCGAGCGTGGGCGGGGGTGCGGGACAGGTCGGTGAGCCAGGCCGGGGTCAGCCCCCAGCGCGCCTTGGCCAGTTGCATCTGGCCATCGAGCTGGCGCTGGATCAGCACCGAACCGCCCGGCGAGATGTTCCATTGGGCGGGCTGGGCAACCGGAAAGCCCGGCAGACTGGCAAGGGCCTGGGGCCAGCGAAACAGGGCGTAACGTCCACACATGGGCGAATTCAGAACCTAGCAGATCAAGATACCGGGGAAGCTCTCCGGCTCGTCGCCAACCAGTGGCTGGGCGTCATTGTACGCATCGATCAGCTGCCGTGCGTACTCGGCCTGCTCATCCGCCACGGCGAGCCCCAGCAGACCTTGCAGCGGCAGTTCGCCGGCAGCACCGACCAGGTCACGACCGACCAGGTACGCCTCGATCCCCTCGCTGGCGAGCATGCCCGCGAGCATTTCTGCCTCAAGCAGGCTTTCCGGTTCGTAGATACGCTGCATCAGGTATCGTCCTCGCGACGGACTTCGAGCATCCATTCGTCACCATGCACCTGCAGAATGAACACCACAGGCTGGCAGCATACCTGGCAGTCCTCGGTGTACACCTGGTCGCCAGCCGACAGATCGACGGTGGTTTCCACCCGTTCGCCACAATAAGGGCAATCGTAGAAGTCGGTTTCCAGCATCGCGGTCTCCGCAGTGACTTATGCGTATAATTGCCGGTCTGTTTACAGGGTCTGTGTGTGTCCGAGCCGTTTTTCGGAGCCCGTCCCTACCTTATTACCCTAGCCGTTTCCAACAAGAGAGCATGATGGGCGAATTCGATGCCATCCGACCGTACGACGACGCTGAGGTCCCTGCCGTTCTGGCACGCCTGCTCAGCGACCCGGCATTCCTCGATATCCTCACCCACTTCCGCTTCCCGCGTGCGGCCGGTGCTCTCGGCTGGTTGCTCAAACCGCTGATCGCCCGCCGCCTGCGCAAGGAATTTGCCGGTGTCACCTGCGTTTCGACGCTGCAGGACAAAGTCGAGTACTACGTCGACCAGACCATCGAGCGCGCCACCGACGGCGTCACCTATTCGGGCGTGGAGCAGCTCAAGGCCGGCACCGCCTACCTGTTCCTGGCCAACCACCGCGACATCGTCATGGACCCGGCCTTCGTCAATTACGCGGTGTACCACGCCGGCCTGCCCACGCCGCGCATCGCCATTGGCGACAACCTGCTGCAAAAGCCCTTTGTCAGCGACATGATGCGCCTGAACAAGAGCTTCATCGTGCACCGTTCGATCAGTGGCCGCCGCGAGAAACTGGCGGCTTACCAGCTGCTCTCGGCCTACATCAACCACTCGATCCGCAACGACGCCACATCGATCTGGATTGCCCAGGCCGAAGGCCGGGCCAAGGACGGTGACGACCGCACCGATTCGGCGATCCTCAAGATGTTCCACATGAGCCGCAAGGATGAGCCGTTCGGTGCGGTGATCCAGAGCCTGAACCTGACGCCGGTGTCGATCAGCTACGAATACGACCCGTGCGACCTGGCCAAGGCCCGCGAGCTGTACATCCGCGCAACCACCGGCAGCTACACGAAGGCGCCGGGCGAAGATGACCACAGCATTGCCAAGGGCATTACCGGCTACAAGGGCCGGGTGCACATCAACTTCGCCCTGCCGGTGACCGAATACCACGCGGACACCAAGCAACTGGCGGCGGAAATCGACCGGCAGATCCTCGCTGGCTACCGGCTGTTCCCGGTGCATTACCTGGCTTATGCGATGTGGGACGGCAAGGACGAGGCCCTGCAGGTGCCGGGCGCCGAACAGGTGTTCCCGGCCGATGAACTGGCGCGCGCCAAGGAAGAATGGCAACGCCGCCTGGATGCCTGCCCCGAGGAGCAGCGGCCGTATCTGGTGTTGCAGTATGCGACGCCGGTGCGCAACCAGTACCAGGTCCGGCAGCAGGCACCGGTGGCCTGAGCGAATGCCAGGGCTGCCTTGCAGCCCATCGCCGGCAAACCAGCCCCCCACAGCGACCGCATTCACCTCAGGCTTGTGCAGTCCTGTGGGAGCTGGCTTGCCGGCGATGGGCCGCAAAGCGGCCCCGAAATCTCAGACCCAGGTACTGAACCAGGAAAGCAGCAGCGCCATCGCCAGGCACGAAAAACCGAGAATGTAGAAGTACCGCGGCACCCGCAGGTCGAAGGCATCGACCAGCCCATCCTCCAGCGCCAGCATCTCGCGGGTCTCGGCCTGGCGCCGCCGGGCACTGTGCAGCAGCCAGGCGCCCGGGCAGGTCAGCAGCAGCGCCAGCAGGTTGATCAGCTTGGTCGGGTGGGCGGCCAGAAACCCCCAGAGCACTTGCAAGGACATCACGCAACCTCGATGTGAGCGACGGCAAAGGCCCGCATTCTACCCAACTCGCAGCTTCACACCCGGCCTTGGCGACAAACGTCATCAAGTTTCATCTGACAGCCGCGCAGGCAACAAAAAACCCGCTGCCTGGTTCACAGGCAGCGGGTTTGTTTTGCAGCGTTACGCTTACTGCCCCAGGACCTGGCCGATGGTCGGGTCCTTGAACATGCGGGTCAGGGCATCGCTCAGCACGTCACCCACCAGCTGAGTGTTGGTTTCCTGGTTCGGCGCCATGCCGAAACGCTGATCCAGCGAAGCGCCGTAACGGCCGCTGTAGCGGCGCCCGCCATTGGCCACATCGGCGCGGAAGGTGGCGCCGATGGTAGCTTCGGTCACGTACAGGTTGTCTTTCGGCGACTGGTACTTCAGCTCGGCCAGGGTCACGGTCAGCTGCGGTGCGTTGTAGGCGTTCGGCGTCGGGGTGAAGCCGAGCAAACGCACGGCGGCTTCTGCCTGGGCCTGCAGCTTGGGCACCAGGTCGTTACCGCTGACGCTGATGGTGCTGGTCTCGGGGTACATGCCACCGCGAGTGCCCAGCGACTGGGAAGCCCGGCCGTCAACCACCCGCACCACCACTGGCTGGCCATGGCCGACCGGGGCGAGCTGGGCCTTGAGCGTGGGTTGCGGGCTGAGTTGTTGCGGGCTGTGGGCACAACCGACCAGGCTGAGGCTGGCCACGGCAATCAAACCGAACAACAGACGTTGCAACATGCGCGTTACTCCAGAAAATGCGGCGAAGGCCCACAGTATACCTAGCCAGGCAGCGACCAGTCATCGGTCCGGCCCGCTTGTCACAATCGTTTCATCGCCCTGCCCTTATGCTTGCGCCAAGCCCTAATGCACAGGACTCGCCGCCATGGCCTCGCTCTGGACCCTGCTCTTGCAACGCCCGCGCTACCATGCCTATGCCCGCCTCGACGCCAACGGCAAATGCCTGGCCTTCAAGCATTGCAGCCAGGCGCCAAGCGGCAGCGGCTGGGTCCGGGTCGCTGAAGTCCAGCTGGCCTGGCTGGGCCGCGAGCTGCCTGCCAGTGCCCGGGTTTGCGCCCGCGCAAGCCGCCGCTGGCACCAGCGCATCCTCGCCGCCTGACAAACGCTGCAATAAAAACCACGAATGGCGACAATTCTGCCCGCGACATCGCTATAATCTCCCCCCGATTATAAGGACGTCTCCTGATCGGGCCCCGCATTCGCCGATTGACCCCGGCAACTTCATCGCTCAGCCCACAGAGAGCCTTCCACTCAGGTCTTGCATCGGCTGTCGTGCCTGCTTTCCGGCCCTTCACACTGCATGAACCTGCGGGTTGCCATCGCGCAGTCCCTTTTTGAGGTTCACGTCTCCAAAAGAGCGTGAAAAAACGGTTTTCACAACTTCACAAGAGTGTGGCGAGCAAATGAACAGTCTGGCATGTGCAAAAGCGGCAGATGTGTCCCGAACAGCCCTGAACAGGCGGCAAATGCGCTCATCCCGTATGAGTGTCTGAGCCGTTCCATAACGCACGCACGACACCTTGACCATAAGTCGAATTGCCGCACCTGTGGCAAACGGCGTTCAATAGCTGAACCCGAAGACTGATTGGCGGTGTCCGCGGAAGTTGCAAGAACTGCGAAAAGCCGGACATGGCGACCTTGGCGAACCCAGGTCCCGTGCTGTCAATTAGGTAGCTGTAGATTGTGGAGACGCGTTAAATGGCGCAGAACGAATCGGTTGATGTGGTACTGGTAGGCGCGGGCATCATGAGTGCCACCCTGGCCGTACTGCTCAAGGAGCTCGACCCGACCCTGAAGCTTGAGGTCGTGGAGGCGATGGACTCCGGAGCCGCGGAAAGCTCCAACCCCTGGAACAACGCAGGCACCGGCCATGCCGGCCTGTGCGAGCTTAACTACACGCCTCAGGCCGCCGATGGCAGCATCGACATCAAGAAGGCCGTGCACATCAACACCCAGTTCGAGGTGTCCCGCCAGTTCTGGGCCTACCTGAGCAAAAAGGGCAACTTCGGCCCGGCACGTGCCTTCATCAACCCTGTCCCGCACCTGAGCTACGTCGAGGGTGACAAGGGTATTTCCTTCCTCAAGAAGCGCTTTGAGCTGCTCAAGCAGCACCACGCCTTCGCGGACATGGAATACACCGAAGACAAGGCGCTGATGAACGACTGGATGCCGCTGATGATGCCAGGCCGCCCGGCCGACCAGCGCATCGCGGCCACCCGCGTGCTCAAGGGCACCGACGTCAACTTTGGCGCGCTGACCAACAAGCTGCTCAAGCTGCTGGGCGACGCACAGGACGCGCAGGTCAAGTACAGCAAGAAGGTCGTCGGCCTGCGCCGTAATGGCAGCGGCTGGACCGTGAGCATCAAGGACGTCAACAGCGGCGGCAGCCGTGAAGTGGACGCCCGCTTCGTCTTCCTCGGCGCCGGTGGCGCGGCCCTGCCGCTGCTGCAGCTGTCGGGCATTCCGGAAAGCAAAGGCTTCGGCGGCTTCCCGGTCAGCGGCCAGTGGTTGCGCTGCGACAACCCGGAAATCGTCAAGCAGCACCAGGCCAAGGTGTACAGCCAGGCCGCGGTCGGCGCCCCGCCGATGTCGGTACCGCACCTGGATACCCGCGTTGTAGATGGCAAGAAATCGCTGTTGTTCGGCCCGTATGCCGGCTTTACCACCAAGTTCCTCAAGCACGGTTCGCTGATGGACCTGCCGCTGTCGGTGCGCATGGGCAACATCGGCCCGATGCTGGCCGTGGCCCGTGACAACATGGACCTGACCAAGTACCTGGTCAGCGAAGTGATGCAGTCGATGGAGCAGCGCCTGGAATCCCTGCGTCGCTTCTACCCGCAGGCCAAGGCTGAAGACTGGCGCCTGGAAGTGGCGGGTCAGCGCGTGCAGATCATCAAGAAAGACCCGAAGAAAGGCGGTGTGCTGCAGTTCGGTACCGAGCTGGTTTCGGCCGAGGACGGCAGCCTGGCTGCTCTGCTCGGCGCATCGCCGGGTGCCTCGGTGACCGTGTCGATCATGCTGGAACTGATCGAGCGCTGCTTCCCCGAGCAGGTCAAAGGTGCCTGGGCAGCCAAGCTCAAGGAACTCTTCCCGGCGCGCGAGAAGACCCTGGCGACCGATGCCGCCCTTTACCACAAGATCAGTGCCGACAACGATGTGGCGCTGGACCTGGTGGAAAGCAGCCCGGCGGCCAAGCATTACGCCTGATTCGCTGGCTGACGAAAAAACGCCCCTCGGGGCGTTTTTTTGTGCCTGAGTATTTGTAAGCCTGTGCCGGCCTCTTCGCGGGGGGGGGGCCCCCCCCCCCCGGGGGGGGGGGGGCGGGGGGGGGGGGGGGCGGGGGCGGCGGGGGGGGGGGGGGGGGGGGGAAAAAAGAAGGGGGGCGGGG
>NZ_PUQD01000003.1 GCF_003331055.1 Pseudomonas sp. AFG_SD02_1510_Pfu_092
CTACCCCCCCCCTAAATTATAAAACAAAACAACCCCACAACCCCCAAAAACCCCCCGGGGGGCGCCCCCCCCCCCCCCCCGCTTCTTGTTCAGCCCTTACAGGCTAGGGAACGCGAACTGCGATGCCTCATGGCTGGCCCGCTGCGGCCAGCGCTGGGTGATCGCCTTGCGCCGGGTATAGAAGCGCACGCCATCCGGGCCATAGGCATGCAGGTCACCGAACAGCGAACGCTTCCAGCCCCCGAAGCTGTGGTAAGCCACCGGCACCGGCAGCGGTACGTTCACACCGACCATGCCCACTTCGATCTCGTCGCAGAACAGCCGCGCCGCTTCACCGTCGCGGGTGAAGATGCAGGTGCCATTCCCATATTCATGGTCGTTGATCAGCTGCATGGCCTGCTCCAGGCTGTTCACGCGCACCACGCACAGCACCGGGCCAAAGATCTCTTCTTTATAGATACGCATCTCGGGGGTCACGTTGTCGAACAAGGTGCCGCCCACGAAATAGCCGTCTTCATTACCGGCCACACGGTAGCCACGACCATCCACCACCAGCTTGGCGCCAGCAGCGACACCCTCATCGATGTAGCCCACCACCTTGTCCCGCGCCGCAGCGGTCACCAACGGGCCCATGTCCAGGCCGCACGAGGTGCCGGCACCAATCTTCAGCGCCTTGATCTGCGGTTCCAGCTTGGCGATCAGGGCATCGGCCACCTGGTCGCCCACACACACCGCCACCGAAATGGCCATGCAGCGCTCGCCACACGAACCGTAGGCCGCGCCCATCAGTGCGCTGACCGCGTTGTCCAGGTCGGCATCGGGCATCAGCACCGCGTGGTTCTTCGCACCACCCAGGGCCTGCACACGCTTGCCGCGCTTGGTACCTTCGGCGTAGATGTACTCGGCGATCGGGGTCGAACCGACGAAGCTCAGGGCTTTCACCTCTGGCGCTTCGATCAGCGCATCCACCGCTTCCTTGTCGCCATGCACCACGTTGAGGATGCCCTTCGGCAGGCCGGCCTCCAGCAGCAGCTGGGCGATGAACAGCGTCGAGCTCGGGTCACGCTCGGAAGGCTTGAGGATGAAGGCGTTACCGCAGGCAATGGCCAGCGGGTACATCCACAGCGGCACCATGGCCGGGAAGTTGAACGGGGTGATACCGGCAACCACGCCCAGCGGCTGGAAGTCGGACCAGGCATCGATATTCGGCCCGACGTTGCGGCTGTACTCGCCTTTGAGCACTTCCGGCGCGGCGCAGGCGAACTCGACGTTCTCGATGCCACGCTTCAGTTCACCGGCGGCATCTTCCAAGGTCTTGCCATGCTCTTCGCTGATCATCTGCGAGATACGCGCTTCGTTCTGCTCCAGCAGCTGCTTGAAGCGGAACATCACCTGGGCACGCTTGGCCGGTGGGGTGTTGCGCCAAGCCGGGAAGGCCGCCTTGGCCGAGTCGATCGCTGCCTGCACGGTCGCGCGGCTGGCCAGCTCGACCTTGCGCACGGCCTGGCCGGTGGACGGGTTGAAGACATCGGCGGTGCGCTCACCTTTGGTAACCAGTTCGCCGTGGATCAGGTGCTGAACAATGCTCATGCAAAACTCCAGATAAAGAAGGTTGAGCCAGGCGCGCGGTGTTCACCCGCCTGGCATCAGAATCGGAAAGATCAGTCGATCAGGTTCAGGGTTTCGCCCACTGCGTCGAACAGGCGGTCCAGCTCTTGCGGCTTGGTGTTGAAGGTTGGGCCGAACTGCAGGGTGTCGCCACCGAAGCGCACATAGAAGCCCGCCTTCCACAGTTTCATCGCCGCTTCGTACGGACGCACGATGGCATCACCGTCGCGAGCAGCGATCTGGATCGCCCCGGCCAGGCCGTAGTTGCGGATATCGACGATGTTTTTCGTACCTTTCACGCCATGCAGCAGCGTCTCGAAGTGTGGCGCCAGCTCGGCGGAAGACTGCACCAGGTTCTCTTTCTGCAGCAGGTCCAGCGCGGCGATACCAGCGGCGCAGGCCACCGGGTGCGCCGAGTAGGTATAGCCGTGCGGGAATTCCACGGCGTATTCCGGGGTCGGCTGGTTCATGAAGGTCTGGTAGATCTCGCTGCTGGCAATTACCGCACCCATCGGGATGGCGCCGTTGGTCACCTGCTTGGCGATGCACATCAGGTCCGGGGTAACGCCGAAGGCTTCCGAGCCGGTCATGGCGCCCATGCGGCCGAAACCGGTAATCACCTCATCGAAGATCAGCAGGATGTTGTGCTGGGTGCAGATTTCCCGCAGGCGCTTCAGGTAGCCCTTTGGCGGTGGCAGCACACCGGCCGAGCCGGCCAGCGGCTCGACGATCACCGCGGCGATGTTGGAGGCATCGTGCAGCTCGATCAGCTTGAGCATTTCGTCAGCCAGGGCGATACCGCCCTCTTCCGGCAGGCCTTTGGAGAAGGCGTTCACCGGCAGTACGGTGTGAGGCAGGTGGTCGACATCCAGCAACTGGCCGAACAGTTTGCGGTTACCGTTGACCCCACCCAGGCTGGTCCCAGCAATGTTCACCCCGTGGTAACCACGGGCACGGCCGATGATCTTGGTCTTGGTCGCCTGGCCTTTCAGGCGCCAGTAGGCACGCACCATCTTCAGCGCGGTGTCGGCGCACTCGGAACCGGAGTTGGTGTAGAACACATGGTTCAGGTCGCCCGGGGTCAGCTGGGTAATCTTCTCGGCCAGCTGGAACGACAGCGGGTGGCCGAACTGGAAGGCCGGGGAGTAATCCAGGGTGCCGAGCTGGCGGGCCACCGCCTCGGTGATTTCCTTGCGGGTGTGCCCGGCGCCGCAGGTCCACAGGCCCGACAGGGCATCGAAGATCTTGCGCCCCTTGTCGTCGACCAGGTAGTTGCCTTCGGCCGCCACGATCAGCCGTGGGTCACGCTGGAAGTTGCGGTTGGCGGTGTAGGGCATCCAGTGGGCATCCAGCTTCAGCTGGCTGGCGATACCGGTGACGGCGGTTTCGGGCATGTTCATCGGCGGTTCCTCGGAAAACGAATAGGCAACGATGGATGTTGTTGCGGCTAAATTGGCACGGAGATAAAGTCTGAAAAAGCCAACATTTCTAATCTTCAGACAGCCCACGACTAAACTGATGAGCCGACGCCCCGACCCACTCGCACAAGTCAGCGATTTCGACATCCGCCTGTTGAAGATCTACCGCAGCGTAGTCGAGTGCGGTGGCTTTTCGGCCGCCGAAAACGTGCTGGGCATTGGCCGTTCGGCCATCAGCCAGCAGATGAACGACCTCGAACAGCGGCTCGGCCTGCGTTTATGCCAACGCGGGCGCGCCGGCTTCTCGCTGACCGAAGAAGGCCGCGAGGTCTACCACTCCGCCCTGCAACTGCTCAGTGCCCTGGAAAGCTTCCGCACCGAGGTCAACGGCCTGCACCAGCACCTGCGCGGCGAGCTGAACATCGGCCTGACCGATAACCTGGTGACCCTGCCGCACATGCGCATCACCCATGCGCTGGCCGAACTCAAGGACCGCGGCCCCGATGTGCGCATCCAGATCCGCATGATCGCGCCCAGCCAGGTCGAGCACGGCGTGCTCGACGGCAGCCTGCATGTCGGTGTGGTGCCGCAGACCAGCCCATTGTCGGGTCTCGAGTACCAGCCGTTGTACAGCGAGCGTTCACTGCTGTATTGCGCAGTCGGCCACCCGCTGTTCTATGCCGATGATCAGCAGATCGACGACGACCGCCTCAACAGCCAGGAAGCCATCACCCCTACCTTCCGCCTGCCGGCCGAGATCCAGGCGCAGTACCAGGCACTGAACTGCACGGCCAGTGCTTCGGACCGCGAAGGCATGGCGTTTCTGATCCTCACCGGGCGCTACATCGGCTACCTGCCAGACCACTACGCCACGTTCTGGGTGCAGCAAGGCCGCTTGCGCGCCCTGAAGCCTCGGCAACGCTTCTACGACCTGAGCCTCAGCTGGGTAACGCGCAAGGGCCGGCGGCCAAACCTGGTGCTGGAAAGCTTCCTCGAAAGCCTGGCTGCGACACGCTGATGTCAGTCTGTGCCGCAAACGCTTGTCACTTCGGCACAGGCAGGTAATCTTGTCCGACAGCCGCAGCCACTGACCCGTACGGAATCGTCCATGACCCTAGAAGTCCCTGCGCATCGCCTCTCCGCCTCGGGCAAACCGGCGGGCCGCATCCGCCAGAAGAACGAACAGGCCATTATCCAGGCCGCCGAAGACGAATTTGCCCGCCATGGTTTCAAGGGCACCAGCATGAACACCATCGCCCTCAAGGCGGGCTTGCCCAAGGCCAACCTGCATTACTACTTCACTAACAAGCTCGGCCTGTACATTGCCGTGCTCAGCAACATCATCGAGTTGTGGGACAGCACCTTCAACGCCTTGAGCGTCGACGACGACCCGGGCGAGGCGCTAAGCCATTACATCCGCACCAAGATGGAATTCTCCCGGCGCAACCCGCAAGCCTCGCGGATTTTCGCCATGGAAGTGATCAGCGGCGGCACCTGCCTGACCGAATACTTCAGCGCCGACTACCGCGAATGGTTCCGTGGCCGCGCCGCGGTGTTCCAGGCCTGGATCGAAGCCGGCAAGATGGACCCGGTCGACCCGGTGCACCTGATCTTCCTGCTGTGGGGCAGCACCCAGCACTACGCCGACTTCGCCACCCAGATCTGCCAGGTCACCGGCCGTAGCCGCCTGACCAAGCAAGACATGGAAGACGCGAGCAACAACCTAATCCACATCATCCTCAAAGGCTGCGGCATCCAGCCGGCAGCCTGACCCTCATTTATGCCTTCTACCCTGCTCGACCTCTGCGAATACCGCGAGGAAATTCGCAAAAGCCGCTTCATCACCCTCGCCGGGCCGATCAGCAATGCAGCGGAAGCGATGAGTTTCATCGAACGCCACAGCGACCTGGCCGCTACCCATAACTGCTGGGCATGGAAACTGGGTGCGCAATACCGCAGCAGCGATGACGGCGAACCTGGCGGTACTGCGGGGCGGCCGATCCTGGCGGCCATCGAAGCGCAGGACTGCGACCAGGTGGTGGTGCTGGTGATCCGCTGGTACGGCGGTATCCAGCTGGGTACCGGCGGCCTGGCCAGGGCCTATGGCGGTGGCGCCAACAAGTGCCTGCAACAGGCGCCCAAACGGCTGCTGGTACAGCGCAGCGAATTTGCCTGCAGTTGCAGTTTCAGCGAACTGGCACTGGTGAAGTTGCGCCTGGCCGAGGTTGACGGCATGGTGCTGGACGAGCAATTCACTGCCAATGGCGTGGACTTGCTGATTGCGCTGGGCGACGCGCACCTGGCGCCATTGCGACAACAGCTGGCCGACCTGAGCCGCGGGCGCATTCTGCTCGAAGCACGGTGAACATTGCCCACAACAACTGTGGGCCTGCCTGTGGATAAGCTTGGGGCATTCGCCTGCAGGCTACTGTTTACAAGGCCCACAGAGCTTTGATCATATTTTGATCAGCGTCCATGACGGTCGCAAACTATTGAAAGACCGGGAGTTATCCCCAGCGCAAGCCAGCGACTTCAGCCTGACGCCTTCCGGCTTGCACACAATAACTGTGGAACAGCCTGTGGATAACCCGTGCGCCAACCGGCCGGGCGCCAAGCCCTGCAAGGCCCTGACGCAACTGGTCATTTTTCGTACAACACTGCACCAGGCGGCAAGTGCCCCTGTGCATTATCCTCAATAGCTTTCCTGGCAAACCGATCACGGAGCGCGACCACATGGCTAACGCAAAAACCGCACTTATCATTGGCGCCTCGCGCGGGCTTGGCCTGGGCCTGGTGCAACGCCTGCACGAAGACGGCTGGAACATCACCGCCACCGTGCGCAACCCGCAGCAGCCCGGGGCCTTGGCAGACGTGCCCGGCGTGCGCATCGAACAGCTGGAAATGAACGACACGGCCCAACTCGATGGCCTGCAGCAACGCTTGCAAGGCCAGCTGTTCGACCTGGTGTTCGTCAACGCCGGGGTCATGGGCCCTTTGCCACAGGACCTCGAGGCGGTGCAGAACAAAGACATCGGTGACCTGTTCATGACCAACGCCGTGGCACCGATTCGCGTGGCCCGTCGCCTGGTCGGCCAGGTTCGGGAAGGCAGCGGCGTGCTGGCCTTCATGAGCTCGATCCTGGGCAGCGTGAGCATCCCCGAAGGCGGCGAAGTCTGCTTGTACAAAGCCAGCAAGGCGGCACTCAACTCGATGATCAACAGCTTCGTCGTGGAACAGCAACGCCCCGACCTGTGCGTACTGGCCATGCACCCGGGCTGGGTAAAAACCGACATGGGTGGCGAGAACGCCGAGATCGATGTGCTGACCAGCACCCGCGGCATGCTCGAACAGATCAAGGCGCAAAGCGGCAATGCCGGCCTGCGTTTCATCAACTACAAGGGCGAGCCCCTGGTCTGGTGATTCACCGGGTCGCAGCCTGGCCGGGCGCATTGCCTGGCCAGGCTCTGTAGAATGGCGGCAACCGTACCTGATCGAGATGACCCACTATGTATGACTGGTTGAACGCCCTGCCCAAGGCCGAACTGCACCTGCACCTGGAAGGCTCGCTGGAGCCGGAGCTGCTGTTCGCCCTGGCCGAGCGCAACAAGATCGCCCTGCCCTGGGCCGATGTGGAAACCTTGCGCGGTGCCTATGCCTTCAACAACCTGCAGGAGTTCCTCGACCTGTATTACCAGGGCGCCGATGTGCTGCGCACCGAGCAGGACTTCTACGACCTGACCTGGGCCTACCTGCAACGCTGCAAGGCGCAGAACGTTATCCACAGTGAACCGTTCTTCGACCCGCAGACCCACACCGACCGCGGCATCCCCTTCGAAGTGGTGCTCAACGGCATCAACCAGGCGCTGAAGGACGGCCGTGAGCAGCTCGGCATCAGCAGTGGGCTGATCCTCAGCTTCCTGCGCCACCTCAGTGAAGAGCAAGCACAGAAAACCCTCGACCAGGCGCTGCCGTTCCGCGACGCGTTCATCGCCGTTGGCCTGGACAGCTCGGAAATGGGCCACCCACCGAGCAAGTTCCAGCGCGTGTTCGACCGCGCCCGCAGCGAAGGCTTGGTCGCCGTGGCCCATGCCGGCGAGGAAGGCCCGCCCGAGTACATCTGGGAAGCCCTGGACCTGCTGAAGATCAAACGCATCGACCACGGCGTACGTGCCATCGAGGACGAGCGGCTGATGCAGCGCATCATCGACGAGCAGATCCCGCTCACGGTGTGCCCGCTGTCGAACACCAAGCTCTGCGTGTTCGACCACATGAGCCAGCACAACATCCTCGACATGCTCGAGCGCGGCGTGAAGGTCACCGTCAACTCGGATGACCCGGCCTACTTCGGTGGCTACGTCACCGAGAACTTCATGGCCCTGCACACCCACCTGGGCATGAGCGAAGACCAGGCCCGCCGGCTGGCGCAGAACAGCCTGGACGCCCGGTTGGTCTGACGGCAACGGCGACGTTGCGCTCAACCGACCTGTAACGTCGCCACGCGGGCTATGCGATTGATCTGCTGGATACCCAGCGCGGAAATATGCAACGCCCGCGAATCCTCGGCCTCGCGTATCCAGCCCGATTGCAGGAACAGCCTGAACAAGGCCTGGCCCAGCACCCCGCCCAGGTGCGGCCCCTGGTCGTTCCACTCGGTGCAGCGGCAGACCACACAGCCACGCTGCTGATGCGGCGCCAGGGCATCGATATACACCCCGACCAGCGCCAACTGCACCCGCCCCTCCTCACTCACCATCAGTTGCCGACCACTGCCCTCCAGCCAGCCGGCGACCAAAAGACGGTGATACAGCTCACCGGCCAATTCCCCTCCCAGGTGGTCGCCACAGCGACGCGCCCTGCGTAGCGACATGGGCAGTGTCGATACCGGCGCCTTGGGCTGCTCCCCCTTGGCGCTCTCCAGCTGGACACTGGCCAGGGCCTCCACTGCCGCCCCGACCTGCGGCGTGGCCAGGCGGAAATAGCGCTTGCGCCCACGCGCCTCGTGCCGGAGCAACCCGGCCGACGACAATAACGAAAGGTGCGCGCAGGCTGATGACGAGGTCAGCCCGGTCATTACCGCAAGTTCGTTGGCCAGCCGCGGCGTGCCATCGATCAATGCCCACAACATGGCACTGCGCTTGGGGTCGGCCATCAGGCTGGCGATCTGGCTGATACTGCTGACTGCATTCATGTCCCTGTAACTCCCTGCAAGTTCACGTGTGAGTGCGATGGCCAAACCCTGGCAGGGAAGCGCCTCTCGCTGGCACCGGCCTGGCTCGCCAGTATATGCCGCAAAAAACGCCCATCAGGCAGCCCCGCACGGCGGCCCCTCTGCCGGAAAACCACTGGGTACCCCTACCCATGGCAAACAGTGAAACACGGGGTATCACCCGCCCGGACCGCGCGGGCAAGCAGCCCGGCTCATCCTGGCAAGGCCCAGGGAAGAACAGGGGGAAAAACACCGGATGCAACTTCGGACGCGACGCACAAGCATTTTCCGCAAGTAGCGCAAGCTAAAGCGAAGGTTCCACATGCTTGCGCACCCCAGCAGGGACAATGCGCAGAAAATGTTCCACTGACCGTCAGTCAGGACACCGATGCAGGTCATGGCAGGCAGAAAGGACAGCGCTACAATTCACCCGCTCTCCCCCCTTTGGAGGTATGCCACGATGAAGATTGTCGTCAGTGCATCGAGCCGAAACCCCGCCTGCCCGTGGCAAGTTCAGCTCGATCAACACGTGGTCAGTTTCCGTAGCGAGGCGGAGGCGCGCGCCTTCGTCGCCACGCTGGAAACCCGCCTGCAGGCCCCCCACCCGCTTATGCGCGAGCCTTGGCCGGCAAGCGTCGGGTCAGCAGCGCGACACTGACTACCAACACCCCGCACAAGCTGATCACCAGCGCCATCGGCACCGCACTGCCGTCATGCAGCAGCCCGACCAGTGCCGCCGCACCGGCGGCGACGCTGAACTGCAGGCAGCCCATCAACGCCGAAGCACTGCCCGCACGCGTGCCCTGCCCGCTCATGGCACAGGCAGAAGCGTTGGGGATGATGCAGCCCAGGCTGGCGATGCAGATGAACAGCGGAACCAGCAATGGCCATAGCTGTGTCGGCCGCAACGCGGCAACGCCCAGCAACACCAGGCCCGCGACCAGGTACAGCCACACCGCACGCGCCAGCAGAAACGCCGGCCCACGTTTGGCCAGCAGGCGCGCATTCACCTGCGCCACCAGAATGAAGCCGGCCGCATTGGTGCCGAACAACCAGCCGTAATGTTCAGCCGGCACGCCGTAGAGCTTGATGAATACGAAGGGTGAACCGGCGATGTAGGCAAACATGCCGGCAATGGCGATCCCGCCGGTCAAGGCATGGCCGAGGAACGCCCGGTCGGCGAACAGCCGCAGGTACTGGCGCAAGGCGCCAGACAGCGGTTGCCGCGGAATGTGCTCGGGCAGGCTTTCCGGCAGGCCCAGGCTGACCGCCAGCAGGCAGGCGGCGCTGAACAGGCTCAAGGCGAGGAAGATCGATTGCCAGCCGGCCACGTTCACCAGCACCCCGCCCAGCATCGGTGCCAGGATCGGCGCCAGGCCCATGACCAGCATCAGTTGCGAGAACACCTTGGCCGAGGCCACCGGGTCGCAGCGGTCACTGACGATGGCCCGCGACAGCACCATCCCGGCGCAACCGCCCAGTGCCTGGACGAAACGCGCCAGTATCAGCGTGTCCAGATCGGGGGCGTAGGCACAGGCCAGTGATGCCAGGGTGAACAGGGTCACACCGAACATCAGCGGCTTGCGCCGGCCAAAACGGTCAGCTACCGGCCCGTAGGCCAGCTGGCCGATGGACAAGCCAAGGAAATAGGCGGCCAAGGTGGCCTGGACGTGTTTTTCATCGGTGGCGAACGCCTGCGCCATGGCCGGGAAGGCAGGCAGGTAGAAGTCGATCGCCAAGGGCCCGAACGCACTGAGTGCACCCAGGATGAGCACCATTCGCAGGTTCATCAGGAATCCATAGCAGGCTAAGCAAGTGCCTGGATTCTACCTGCTGTGGACCCTGTCCACATGAAAACCTTTGCAACAATCCCAAGAGCGACCGCGATCCTTGTGGGAGCGGGCGCGCCCGCGAACACGGCGCAGCCGGTGCCGTCCAACGCGCTGCCTGATTCGCGGGCGCGCCCGCTCCCACAGGTTTGCAGTCAGGCAACTTCGGCCTGGTAACCTTCATCGCGAATCGCGGTAATGATCTGCTCCTGCCCGAGGTCGCTCTGCACCCGCACCTGCCTGGCCGCCAGATCGACTTCCACCTTGGCCGCCGCATCCTGCTCCTGCACCGCTCGAGTCACGGCCTTCACGCAATGGCCGCAGGTCATGCCTTGTACGTTGAACACTTGCATAAGGGTTACTCCTTCAGGTTTTTCACGAGTCTCAAGCTTGCCATCGGGGCAAGGTCAAGGCCTGCCAACCACCGCCGGGGTGGAAATCCGCGCGCGCGTCGGCCAAGCTGCGCCTTTGATGATCAGGCAAGCAGGAGATTATTCATGTTCAGGGCAGCATTGGGCGTCGTCGGGCTATTGAGCACGCTGGTTGCAGTGCCACCGGCCAGCGCCGAGGCCAACTCGGACTACAGCGTGCTGATCATTTCCCGGGAGCGCCTGGAAGTGGCCACCAGTTGCGAAATCGGCATCTACCTCAACGACCAGCTCTCCGGTCGTGTGTTCCAGGAACAGTCCACCTCGTTCAACCTGCCGCCCGGCCCGGTTGATATACGCCTGCGCGTGCTACCCGGGCAGATGCCCGGCTGCGCGCCGGGTATCGAGGACCAGCGCAGCACACGATTGAACCTGCAGGCCGGCCAGATCAACAAATACCGCATCGCCATGGGGCACCATGGGCTGGAGTTGCAGCGAGCCGGCCTGGGCTATTGACCTTACCTGCGTGGCAAGGTTGATGCTGCAGGCCTGTCCAAGGAGGAGAGCCATGCCCGCATCCACCACCTACCACCTGCCGATCTCCGGCATGACCTGCGCCAGCTGTGCCGGCCGGGTCGAACGCGCCCTGCGCAAGGTCACCGGCGCTGAACAGGTCAGCGTCAACCTCGCCACCGAACAGGCCCGGGTCCAGGCCCCGGCCGGCAGCCTGCCCGCCTTGCTCGACGCCGTCCGCCAGGCCGGCTACGGCGTGCCCACCCGCACCGTCGAACTGCAGATTGGCGGCATGACCTGCGCCAGTTGCGTCGGCCGTGTTGAGCGTGCTCTCGGCAAGCTGCCGGGGGTCGAGCAAGTCAGCGTCAACCTCGCCAGCGAACGCGCGCACCTCGAAGTGCTCGCGGCCGTCGACGACAGCCTGCTGATCGACGCTGTACAAAAGGCCGGCTACAGCGCCAGCCTGCCGCAAACCGCCAAGGACGATCAAACGGCCAGCCAGCGCCGCCTGCGTCACGAACGCCTGGCGGTCGGCGCAGCGTTGCTGCTCGCCCTGCCGCTGGTACTGCCCATGCTGGTGCAACCCTTCGGCCTGCACTGGATGCTGCCTGCGTGGGTGCAGTTCCTGCTGGCCACACCGGTGCAGTTCATTCTCGGCGCGCGCTTCTACGTCGCCGCGTGGAAAGCCGTGCGCGCCGGGGCCGGCAACATGGACCTGCTGGTGGCCCTGGGCACCAGCGCCGGTTACGGCCTGAGCCTGTACCAGTGGGCACAGGCACCCGCCGGGATGGCTCCGCACCTGTATTTCGAAGCCTCGGCCGTGGTCATTGCCCTGGTGCTGCTGGGCAAGTACCTGGAAAGCCGTGCCAAACGCCAGACCGCCAGCGCCATCCGCGCCCTCGAAGCGCTGCGCCCGGAACGTGCAGTGCGCGTGATCGACGACCGCGAAGAAGAGGTGGCCATCGCCCAACTGCGCCTCGGCGACTTGGTGCTGGTCAAGCCCGGCGAGCGCTTCCCGGTCGATGGCGTGGTCGAGGATGGCAGCAGCCATGCCGACGAAGCCCTGATCAGTGGCGAGAGCCTGCCGGTACCCAAGCAGCCTGGCGACAGCGTCACCGGCGGCGCCATCAACGGCGAAGGCCGGCTGCTGGTACGCACCCAGGCGCTGGGCACCGAGACCGTGCTGGCGCGCATCATTCGCCTGGTGGAAGACGCCCAGGCCGCCAAGGCGCCGATTCAGAAGCTGGTCGACCGGGTCAGCCAGGTATTCGTCCCGGCCGTGCTGGTGCTGGCAATGATCACCTTGGTCGGCTGGTGGCTGGCCGGCGCACCGCTGGAAACGGCGCTGATCAACGCCGTCGCCGTGCTGGTCATCGCCTGCCCCTGTGCACTTGGCCTGGCCACCCCGGCAGCGATCATGGCCGGCACCGGGGTCGCCGCCCGCCACGGCATTCTGATCAAGGACGCCGAAGCCTTGGAGCGCGCCCATGCGGTCAATCGCGTGGTGTTCGACAAGACCGGCACCCTCACCTCCGGCAGCCCACGGGTTGTCCACAGCCAGGCGCAGGCAGGCAGTAGCGCCGACCTGCACCGCCTGGCGGGCGCCCTGCAGCGCGGCAGCGAGCACCCACTGGCCAAGGCCGTGCTGGACGCCTGCGCCGAACAAGGTCTGGACGTGCCCGGCGTCAGCGACAGCCAGTCGCTGACCGGGCGAGGCATCGCCGGGCGTGTGGAAGGCCGCGAACTGGCGCTGGGCAACCGCCGCCTGCTCGACGAAAGCGCCCTGGCGCCCGGTGACCTGGCCGCCAAGGCGCAGGCCTGGGAAGCCGAGGGGCGAACCCTGTCGTGGTTGATCGAACGCGGCGCGCAGCCACGGGTGCTTGGCCTGTTCGCCTTCGGTGACAGCCTCAAGCCCGGCGCCGCGCAGGCGATCGACAGCCTGCATGCGCAACAGATCAGCAGCCATCTGCTGACCGGCGACAATCGCGGCAGCGCCAAGGTAGTGGCCGACGCCCTGGGCATCGACGATGTGCATGCCGAGGTCCTGCCGGCCGACAAGGCCGCGACCGTGGCCGCACTCAAGCAGGATGGCGTGGTCGCCATGGTCGGCGACGGCATCAACGATGCGCCGGCGCTGGCCGCCGCCGACATCGGCATTGCCATGGGTGGCGGTACCGATGTGGCCATGCAGGCCGCCGGCATCACTCTGATGCGTGGCGACCCACGCCTGGTGCCCGCCGCCCTCGAGATCAGCCGCAAGACCTATGCGAAAATCCGCCAGAACCTGTTCTGGGCATTCATCTACAACCTGGTCGGTATTCCGCTGGCCGCGCTGGGTTACCTCAACCCGGTACTGGCCGGCGCAGCCATGGCCCTGTCCAGTGTCAGCGTGGTGAGCAACGCGCTATGGCTCAAGGCCTGGAAACCCACCAGCAGCACCGAGGAGGACGCATGAACATCGGCCAGGCCGCCCGCCGCAGCGGGCTCAGCACCAAGATGATCCGTTATTACGAGGCCATCGGCCTGCTCAAGCCAGCCACGCGCAGCGACAGCGGCTACCGCCTGTACCAGGCAGAAGACTTGCACAGCCTGGCCTTCATCAAGCGCTCCCGCGACCTGGGCTTTTCCCTCGAAGAGGTCGGCAAGCTGCTGACCTTGTGGCAGGACCGCCAGCGCGCCAGTGCCGATGTGAAAGCCCTGGCCATGCAGCACATCGATGAACTGAACCGGCGCATCGAAGAGCTGGTGAGCCTGCGCGACACCTTGGGCGAACTGGTCTCGCACTGCCAGGGCGACGAGCGCCCGGACTGCCCGATCCTCAAGGACCTGGCCAATGGCAACGCGGGTGGCTGCTGTCACTGAGCCACCCTGCAACCCTTTGGTATGCCATATACGTCCAAACACGACCGAATAGTCACCAACTGCGACGCCGCCCATCAAATACCGGCGCTTTTCCTACATTTAACCCGGACGCTGCCGATGCAATTGATACCTGCCTCGTGTAACGAAAACAACAAATCCGGGAGCGTCGATGAACATCAAACAGAAACTGACCTGGGCATTCGCCGTCATCGCCGGCTTGCCCATCGTCATCGTGGCCACTCTGGTGGTGCTCAACCTGCGTGGCGAAGCCCGCGACGGATTCCTCGATGGCAGCAGCCGGGAAATCCGCCAGGTCAGCAACGCGATGAACATCTTCTTCCAGGGCATCAACCAGAACGTCGAATACATGGCTGCGCAGCCACTGGTTGCCGCCACGGGCAGCGAACTTAACAAGTACATGAGCGCCGCGCCGTCCTACGAGCTGGGCGAACAGGCCAGCAAGGTGCTGGAATTCATGACGCGCCTTGCCACTACCCACCCCAGCTACGCCTACCTTTCCTACGGGGTGAGTGACGGTGGTTACGTCGGCTGGCCGGCCGGGCAGAAGTTCGTCAATTACGACCCACGTACCCGCCCCTGGTACCAGTTGGCCATGGCCAACCCGGGCAAGACCCTGCGCACCGATGCCTACTACTGGGCGGCCGACGACGCGGTGCTGGTCAGTACCGTGCGCACCGTCGCCAACCAGCTTGGCAACCCCGGCGGCGTGGTCAACGTCGATGTCTCGCTCAAAGGCCTGACCGAGATCGTCCAGCAGATCAAGCTGGGCGAAAGCGGTTACGTGATGTTGCTGGAAAACAACGGCAACGTTCTGGTCGACCCGCGTGACGCCAAGCACAACTTCAAGCAGCTGGCGAGCTTTGGCGACGGCTACGCCGAGCTGGCCAAACATGGCAAGGGGCTGGCCGAAGTGGAGCTGGACGGCGTGCGCTACATGGCCAATATCTACCCGGATGAACAACTGGGCTGGACCTTGATCGGCCTGATCGAACAAAGCGAAGTGATGCAGACCACCACCCGTCTGACCTGGCTGATCGGCATCGTGGCCGTGGTCCTGGCCGCGCTGTTCGCGGTGGTCGGCGCGACGTTCGCCAAGCTGATCGTGCGCCCGATCAACAGCGTCACCAGCGGCCTGGAAGACATCGCCCAGGGCGAGGGCGACCTGACCCGCAACCTGGAAATTCGCGGCCGCGACGAAACCGCGCAACTGGCCAGCTGGTTCAACCAGTTCCTCGGTGCCATTCGCAGCCTCATCCAGCACATTGGTTCTGCGGCCGGCAAGATTCTCAGCACTTCGCACAGCTCGACCCGGGTGTCCAGCGACATGGCCGAAGCAGCGGGGCGCCAGCGCGAAGCCGTGGACATGGTTTCCACGGCGTTCCACGAAATGGTCGCCACCGCCAACGAAGTGGCGCGCTCGTGCAGCCAGGCGGCGCAATCGGCCGACAGTGGCCAGCAGCAGGCACGCGAAGGCCAGCAGCAGATCGACGCCGCGGTAAACAGCGTCGATCGCCTGAGCCAGGAAATAGAACAGTCGGCGCAGTCGATCCAGCAACTGGAGCGGGACAGCAACGCCATTCAGTCTATTCTCGGCACCATCCGCTCGATTGCCGAACAGACCAACCTGCTGGCGCTCAACGCCGCCATCGAAGCGGCCCGCGCCGGTGAACAGGGCCGTGGTTTTGCCGTGGTCGCCGACGAAGTGCGCGCGCTGGCCAAACGTACCGCCGACTCCACCGCTGAAATCGACGGCCTGCTGGGCAACCTGGCCAGCCGTACCGCCGAAGTGGCTGCCCAGATGCACGCCAGCCTGGAGGTTTCGCAGCAATCGGTAAGCCGTATCGGCATGGCCCGCGACAGCTTCGGGCAGATCCGTGAGTCGGTGGATGTGATTCGCGACATGAACACGCAGATCGCCACGGCGGCCGAGGAACAGCATCAGGTGGCCGAGGACATCAACCGGCACATCAGCCAGATTCACGGGGATGCACAGCTGGTGGCCGAACTGGCCCAGGCAGCGCGGGTGGATTCGGAGAGCCTGGCCGGATTGTCCAATGAACTGGATGCGCTGGTGCGCAGGTTCCGTACCTGATATACGGGTCCGGCCTCTGCGCGGGCTCGCCCGCTCCCACAGATGGCCCAGCTGCCATGCACACCTGTGGGAGCGGGCGAGCCCGCGAAGAGGCCGGTACAGGCAACCCGCTATCAGAACTTCAACTCCCCCGGCGTCGCCCCGAACAGCTGCTTGAACGCCGCAATGTAAGCCGAAGTGGAGTCATACCCACACCCCAATGCCGCCTCGGTCACATTCTCCCCCGCCTCCAGCAGCGCCAGCGACGACAGCAGCCGCATGCGCTGGCGCCAGTTACGAAAACTCAGCCCGGTCTCGCGCTGGAACAGCCGCATCAGCGTCTTCTCCGAACATCCCAACTCCCGCGCCCATTGCTGCAAGGTCTGCGCTTGGTCCGGTGCGGCGATCAACCGGTTGCACAGCCCCAGCAGCCCCGGGTGCCGTGGCAGTGGCAGCGAGAAGCCGACCTCGGGCAGCGCGCGCAACTGGTCGAGCAGCACCGCCACCAGGCGCGCCTCGGCGCTGTCGCCCTCCGGGTAGTCCGCCGGGAACAGGCAGAACTGCTTGATCAGCTCTCGCGCCAGCGGGGTCACTTCCAGCACCCGGCACTGCTGCGCTGCCCACGGGCAGGCATCCCGGCGCACGTACAGGCTGCGCATTTCGGCCTGCATCGAGGTGACGACCTCATGCTCGGCATCGGCCGGGATCCACACCCCCCACTGCGGTGGGGCGAAGTAGCTGCCTTCGTCGGTGTACACACCGAGGACGCCGCTGATGGCGTAGGAAAATTGCACCCAGTCGTGCTGGTGACGAGTAGTCCACGAGCCTGCACCGAGGCTTTCGGCACGGGCATAGAGTGGCCTGGGCAGGTGATCCAGTTCGGGAATGGGACGAGGCTGTCCGATGGTCGCCATGGCGGGCTCTTGTAGTTCCGAGCAGACAAGCCTACCAGTTGGGGGGTAGCACTGTGGGATATGTGCTGCCTTCTTCGCGGGCTTGCCCGCTCCCACAGGTCCAGCACAGCCTTCAAAGGCGGTGATTCACCTGTGGGAGCGGGCAAGCCCGCGAAGAAGGCGACCACTCTCCCAGACGCTCATCGCTCGACGATGACAGTCACCCCCTGCCCGCCCGCCGCGCAGATCGAAATCAGCCCGCGCCCCTTGCCCGCCGCCGCCAGCAACTTGGCCAGGTTGGCCAGTATCCGCCCACCCGTCGCCGCGAACGGGTGCCCGGCCGCCAGCGAACTGCCCTTGACGTTCAGCTTGCTGCGGTCGATCGCCCCGAGCGGCGCATCCAGGCCCAACCGCTCACGGCAATAATCGGCATCTTCCCAGGCCTTGAGCGTGCACAGCACCTGGGCGGCAAAAGCTTCATGGATTTCGTAATAGTCAAAGTCCTGCAACGTCAGGCCATTGCGCGCCAGCAGCCGCGGTACCGCATACACCGGCGCCATCAGCAGCCCTTCGCGGCCCGTGACGAAGTCCACCGCGGCCGTTTCGCCATCGACCAGGTAGGCCAGAACAGGCAGCCCCTGCTGCGCGGCCCATTCTTCATTGCCCAGCAACACCAGCGACGCGCCATCGGTCAGCGGCGTGGAATTGCCCGCGGTCAGCGTGCCCTGGCCACTGCGGTCGAAGGCGGGTTTGAGCCTGGCCAGCTGCTCCAGGGTCACATCGGGGCGCAGGTTGTTGTCACGGGTCAGCGACAGAAACGGCGTCAGCAGATCATCCTGCCAGCCTTCGGCGTACGCGGCCGCCAGCCTCTGGTGGCTGAGCAGCGCCAGCTCGTCCTGTTCGGCCCGGCCGATGCGCCAGGTGTGGGCCATGCGCTCGCAATGCTCGCCCATGGATAACCCGGTGCGCGGCTCGCCGTTGCGCGGTAACTCGGGTTTCAAGTGCTGCGGGCGCAGCTTGAGCAATGGCTTGAGCCGCTCGCCCAGGCTTTTGCCACGGTTGGCCTGCAGCAGAATCTGGCGCAGGCCTTCACTGACGGCGATCGGCGCATCGGAGGTGGTGTCGACGCCGCCGGCAATGCCGCAATCGATCTGCCCCAGGGCGATCTTGTTGGCCACCAGCAGGGCCGCCTCCAGCCCGGTGCCGCAAGCCTGCTGGATGTCGTAGGCCGGGGTCTGCGGCGACAGGCGCGAACCCAGCACGCACTCGCGGGTCAGGTTCATGTCACGCGGGTGCTTGAGGACCGTACCGGCAACCACCTCGCCCATACGCAGGCCATGCAGGCGGTAGCGTTCGATCAACCCTTCGAGGGTTACCGTGAGCATTGCCTGGTTGCTGGCCGTGGCGTAGGCGCCATTGGAGCGGGCGAAGGGAATTCGGTTGCCGCCCAGGATCGCGACCCGGCGAAGTGAACGCATGCGTTGGTTCCTCCTGAAACAATTTGATCCGTACAGCCTAGGTGTTTTTGCCGCATTCGAACGACCTTGCCACAAAGTTGGTCCACACTTTCAAGCTTGCCTTCCGGGAGACCCCACTCATGAGCGATCGCTACCTCGGCTTTGCCAACTCCAACCTCGGCCGCCGCCTGGTGGAGGCCCTTGGCCTGCCACACCCGGCGCCGCTGGAGCGCTGGCAGGCCGGCCGCCTGCGCCCGGTCGAGGGTGCTCTGGTACTGGGCGGCGGGCCACTGGCAAAGCAGGTCGAAGCCCTTGCCCCGCGCCTGACCGACACGCTTTACCGCTTCAATACCGACCAGCTTCAGGCCGAGGCCTGGGTGGCGGGGCTGGGGCCGAAGATCAAGGCCGTGGTATTCGATGCCAGTGATCTGTCCGACAGCGACGCGCTGAAGCAGTTGCGCGAATTCTTCCAGCCATTGCTGCGCAGCCTGGCGCCGTGCGCGCATGTGCTGCTGCTGGGCCGTGCGCCAGAGAGCCTCGACGACCCATTGGCCAGCATCGCCCAACGGGCCCTGGAAGGCTTCAGCCGCTCGCTGGCCAAGGAATTGCGCAACGGCGCGACCGCGCAGTTGCTGTATGTCGGCGCTGGCGCGCAAGGCCAGCTGGAAGGCGCCCTGCGCTTCTTCCTGTCGCCCAAAAGCGCGTTCATCTCCGGTCAGGTGCTGCGCCTGCAAGCCTGCGCCAGCCAGGTCGAGGACTGGACCCGGCCGTTGGCCGGTCGCCGTGCGCTGGTGACCGGCGCCGCACGTGGCATTGGTGCGGCGATTGCCGAAACCCTGGCGCGGGACGGCGCCGATGTGCTGCTGCTCGATGTGCCACAGGCCAGCCAGGAGCTCGATGCCCTGGCCGCGCGCCTGGGCGGCAAGGCGCTGGCCCTGGACATCTGCGCCAGCGACGCGGCAACGCAACTGCTCGCGGCGCTGCCCGAGGGCATCGACATCGTGGTGCACAACGCCGGCATCACCCGCGACAAGACCTTGGCCAACATGACCCCGGAATACTGGGACGCGGTGCTGGCGGTCAACCTCAAGGCCCCGCAGCTACTGACCCAGGCGCTGTATGAGCACGGTGCGTTGGGCGCCGACGCGCGCATTACCCTGCTGGCCTCGGTCAGCGGCATCGCCGGCAACCGCGGGCAGGCCAACTATGCCGCGAGCAAGGCCGGGCTGATCGGCCTGGCCCAGGCCTGGGCACCACGGCTGGCCGCACGCGGCGGCAGCATCAATGCAGTGGCCCCCGGCTTCATCGAAACCCACATGACCGCCGCCATGCCCATGGGCCTGCGCGAGGCCGGGCGACGCTTGAGTTCGCTGGGCCAGGGCGGTCGCCCACAAGATGTCGCCGAAGCCATCGCCTGGCTCAGCCAGCCGGGCTCCGGGGCAGTCAACGGCCAGGTGCTGCGGGTATGCGGCCAGGCCTTGATGGGGGCCTGAGCATGAGCCGACACTGGCACGACCTGCACAGCCCCGCTTCGCGCGCCAGCCTGTACCTGCGCGCAGCCAGCAAGCGCAGCATCAGCGGCGAGCAACTGCCGGACGACGGCCTGCGCTGCTTCATCCGCGTCCAGCCGGGCAACCTCGCGGCCTATCGACGGCTGTGCCATTTCCCCGACGATGGCCGCCTGCCGCCGACTTATCCACATGTCATGGCGTTCACGTTACAGCTGCAGTTGATGACCGCGCCACACTTCCCCTTCCCGCTGCTCGGCCTGGTGCACCTGTACAACCGCATCGAAGTGGTGCGCCCGCTGGGCGGTGTCGAAGGGCTGCGCTTTGCGGTGCATGCAGACAACCTGCAAGCACATGCCAAGGGCGCCACCTTCGACCTGGTCACCGAAGCCGAAGACGCCATCGGCCTGCTCTGGCGCGAGACCAGCCGCATGCTGGTGCGCGGGCTGCAGCTGGCAGGCGAAGCAGCCGAGCCTGCCGAGGACGAACCGTCCGCGTTGCCAGAGGCGACCCGCTGGTACGCCGACGGCGATATCGGCCGGCGCTATGCGAAGGTCTGCGGCGACTACAACCCGATCCACCTCAGCGCAGCCAGTGCGCGGCTGTTCGGCTTCCCCACGGCGATAGCCCATGGCATGTGGAGCAAGGCCATGGCCCTGGCGGCGTTGCGCGGGCACCTGCCGCACAGCGGTTATGCCTTCGAGGTGGATTTCCGCAAGCCAGTGCGCTTGCCGTCCGAGGTGGTGCTCAGTGCCAGTGAAGCGGGGGCTGCGGGAGAGCTGCGGCTGGATGGGCATGGAGGGGTTCTGCATATGGTCGGGCGCTGGGCCCGGCTTTGAATCGTGAGGCTGCTTCGCAGCCTTTTCGCGACACAAGGCCGCTCCCACAGGTACCGGGTTCGGTTTGATGTCGGTGAGCTCTTGTGGGAGCGGCCTTGCGTCGCGATGGGCCGCATAGCGGCCCCCTTGCTTTGCATCGGGCCTGCGCGGAAGCTATGCAGCATTAGGAGACCCCGATGAACCTGCAAGAACTCACCCAACGCCTGCACCAGATCCGCGACAACAACGATTGGCGCGGCTTCCACAGCCCGAAGAACCTGGCCATGGCCGCCAGCGTCGAAATGGCCGAGCTGGTGGAAATCTTCCAGTGGCTGAGCGAAGAGCAATCGCGTCAGCTGCCCGCCGAGCAACTGGCCCACGCTGGCCAGGAAATCGGCGATGTGGTGCTGTACCTGTTGCTGCTGTGCAGCGAACTGGGCCTGGACATGGACCAGGTGGTGCGGGCCAAGCTGGCCGACAGCGAAAGGCGCTTCGCCCGATGAACGACCGTCACTTCGATGAACTGGCCACGCGCTTTGCCGAAAAGATCTACGGCGGCGCCAAGGGCGCAATCCGCCTGGCGGTGCTGCAGGCCGACCTGGCCGAAGCCTTGCCCGACCGCCCGCTGCGTATCCTCGACATCGGTGCCGGGCTGGGCCACATGGCCTTGTGGCTGGCCGAGCGCGGTCACCAGCTGACCTTGGCCGAACCCGCCGCGCCGATGCTCGACGGCGCCCGGGCGCGCTTTGCCGAAGCCGGCCAAGCCGCCACCTTCATCCAGGCCCCTTGGCAAGACCTGCTCGGCCAACTGACCGAACCCTACGACCTGGTGCTGTGCCACGCCGTGCTGGAATGGCTGGCCGAGCCCGAAAGCATCCTGCCGGTGCTGCACCAGCTCACGGCGCCCTCGGGGTGGCTGTCGCTGGCCTTCTACAACCGCGACGCACTGGTCTATCGCAACTTGCTCAAGGGCCATTTCCGCAAGTTGCGCAGCAACCGGCTGGAAGGTGAAAAGCAGAGCCTGACCCCGCAAAAACCACTTGATCCACGCCAACTCAGGGCGCAACTTGATCCTATGTGGCAGGTTGAAAGCGAAAGTGGCGTGCGCGTATTCCACGACTACATGCCCAAGGAATTCCAGGGCAAGGCCGAGCTGCTCGACCTGCTGGAAATGGAGCTGGCCTACCGGCGCCACCCCAGCTTTGCCGGGCTTGGGCGCTACCTGCACTGGGTCTGCCGCCCGCGCTGACCGCCCGTCAGGAGGAATTCATGCCGTACCGTTTGTTGTGCCTGGCCCTGCTGCCGCTTGCCCTGGCTGGCTGCCAGGGCAGCAACCCGTACGTGGCCAGCAGCCGCCCGTTACCACCCGCCCCTGCGCAGGCGGCCGGCACCTTCGATGCCAGTGCCTATCCGGCACCCGCCCGCGACTACGGGCACTATCGCAGCTGGAGCTGGCGGGATAACCAACTGCCCAGCGGCTCGGCCAATGCCGACCCTGCGCAGTTGGCCGACGCCGTCAGCGGCGCCCTCGACCAGCACGGCCTGCGCCCCGCCCGCGGCGGCCCCGGCGACTTGCTGGTAAGCGCCGACATGCGCGTGGAAAAGCGCTTGCGCCAGGTACGTGACTACGATGCCTACGACCCCTATTACGGTCCCTATCCCTACCCATCCCCCTACGGCGGCGTCGGCTATGGCGGTTACCGCAACGGCTACGGCGCCTATGCCAGCGTGCCGGTGGTGCGCACTTACGAAGTAGAAGTGATGGTGGTGCGCATCGACCTGTACGACGCCCGCAGCGGCCAGCCGGTATGGAGTGCCAGCGCCGAAAGCGGCAGCGACAAGGACTCGCCGCGTGAACGCGAAAGTGCCTTGCGCGACTCAGTGCACAAGGCGCTCAGCGGCTATCCTCCCAGTTAGTAGCTAATGGAGAACCATCATGTTGCGCCGTCTCGTTCTATTGTCATTCGCGTTATTGCTCGCCGCCTGCTCCAGCAATAACGTCCAGCAGGATTTCGATGCCAGCCGCGATTTTGCCGCCTACCGCAGCTGGGCATGGCAGGAGCCGGGCTTGCTGTACCGCCCGGATGACCCGCGCATCAAGAGCGACCTGACCGAGCAGCGCATTCGCCAGGCGGTCGCCGACCAGCTCGACCAGCGCGGCCTGCGCCCGGCAGCCAATGGGGCGCGGCCGGATCTGAGCGTGCGCGCCTACCTGATCGTCGAGCAGCGCCAGCAGCAGATCACCACCAACTACGGCGGTGGCTGGGGTGGCTACTGGGGCGGTTACTGGGGTGGCCCGATGTACAACGAGACGCGCAGCGTCGACTACAAGGTCGCCACCATTCAGATCGACCTGTTCGATGGCCGTGATGGCAAGCTGGTGTGGCGCGGCAGCGCCGAGCAGATCATGAACAACTACCCGCCAAGCCCGGAAGAGCGCAACAGCGCGATCCAGAAGACCGTGGCCAAGGTGCTGGGCAACTACCCGCCGGGGAGCAAGAAATAGCATTCGCGCGGTTTTGGCAGCACTTCGGGCTCCTGTGGGAGCGGCTTTAGCCGCGAAGAACACGACGCGGTGGATGGCACCGGCTGTGCCGGTGTTCGCGGGTGAACCCGCTCCCACAAGTCCGCGACTCTGAGCCAGACGGCTGCACCTGCGAGTCCTGCTTCAGCGACGACAAAATCCATCCCCGCCACGCCTTTTTACCGCGCCCTCCCCACTCCCCGCAGGTTCCCGTCTATCTTCACTTAAGGAAACCTGACTGACCGGGTAGTTGTGTTCAACATTTGGGAATAGGCGACCTGCCGATGCAAAGCATTGTTCTCCTGCTGTGGCTTGCCTTGTGCTCCGAACAGGATGTGCGTCAACGCCAGATCTCCAACCTGCTGACCCTGGGCGTGGCCGCCTGCGCCCTTGTCTGGCTGTTCGCCACCGGCCGCAGCTGGATCGGCGCCGATGCCAGCGATGCCGGCTGGGCGCTGGCGATCGTCATGTTGCTGACCCTGCCCGGCTACATGCTCGGCCGTTTCGGCGCCGACGACGTCAAGCTGATGGGCGCCCTGGCCTTGGCCAGCAGCCCGCAATACGTGCTCGGCACCTTCATCGGCGCCGGCGTCAGCGTGCTGCTGTGGCTGCTCGCCCGCCGGCGCCTGTGGACCCTGCTCAACCCCAAGGTGAAAAAGCGCTTGCAGGCCCTGACCGAAGAGATGGGCGACAAGCAGGCGTTCGTCCCCTATGTGCTCAGCGGTTTTCTTCTGACTGCCGTATGGATCCAGTGAGCAATTCCGTGGTCCGATATTTGTACATGACTTGTACAAATTTGCTGCCCACGACTATTTTTAGTTTTGCCAGAGCGTCTGGCCCGGGAGCAGGATGGCATTCCAACAGGGAGTTGATCGTGTCCAGAGCATTCAGTGAAGTGAAGGTATTGGTGGTCGATGATCACCCGGTGATCGTCGAACAACTGTGTGATTTTCTCGAAGCCCAGGGTTTTCATTGCCTGCCGGCCCATTCCACTGACGAAGCCATCGACCGCTACCTGGCAGATGCGACCATTGGCCTGGTCATCTGTGACCTGCACATGCCTGGGCGGGACGGTATCGAACTGGTCCATGCCTTGAAGGCATGCGCCGAGCAACGCGTGTTCGAAGCCATCATGCTGACCGGCCGCGCGGAGAAGCAGGATGTGATCCGCGCGCTGCGTGAAGGCTTTGCCGATTACTACCAGAAGCCCATGGACTTCGACGAACTGCTGGAGGGCGTGCGCCGCCAGGAACAGGCCGTGCTGGACCGCCAGCGCAGCTTCCGCGACCTGGGCGGGTTGAACCAGCGCCTGCAAGACCTTGCGGAGTCGGTGGACGAGCTGTATCAGGACCTGGAGAAAGCGCGCGGCCACGGTGCCCACCGGCGTGCCAGCGACGCGGAAGAAGCCGAAAGCGAACTGCCCGCGGCGTTCGGCAAACTGTCGCCACGCCAGCTGGCAGTGGCGCGCCTGGTCGGCAAGGGCAAGACCAACTACCAGATTGCCTGTGAGCTGGGCATTACCGAAAACACCGTGAAACTGTACGTGTCGCAGGTGCTGCGGCTGACCCACATGCACAACCGCACCCAGCTGGCATTGGCGCTGACGCCCAGTTCGTCGCCGGTGCACCAGCGCTTTACTACCCATTGAGGGCCTGGTTCAACGATAACCAGCGCCCGCCGATAATTACTCGCTGACCTGGAAGGCCACCCGCGCCGTCTCGCCACTTTCATCCAAGGCACTGATTTCCACCTGCCCGACCTGCTGGAAGCGCACCAGCAGGCTGCCCTGCCCTTGCGTTTCGCCCAGCGGCTGGCCGTTGAGGAACCACCAGTGCCGACCGCCGCCTCCCAACGCCGACACATACAGTTGCAACGGCTCGCTGCTGGTCGCCGGGCGGCGCAGGTTGTCGCCCGGGCGCACGCCTACGATCGATAACGGTGGCGCGCTGGCGGGAAGCTGCGGCGGGCAGCTCGGGTCGATGGCCGGCAGGCGCGCAGCACGCCGTTCGATGCGTGGCAGCCAGGGCTCCAGCGGCGCCGGCCACAGGGCAATCTCGCGCGCCTTGGCGCCTGCGCAGCTGCCATCCACGCGCAGCCCCTGATCATTGACCCACACGCTTTCGCGCAAACCCAGGCCGAGCGGCTGGTCGGCCGCCTGCAGGGTTGGCGGCGTGGTGCCGTCCAGGGTCCAGGCGAAACGCTGACGACGACAGTTGGGGTCCTGCCTGCTCATCGGCTGGCCCAACGGCCAACAGATCGCTGCCACACCGACACTCGCCGGCACCCGCTGCACCGGCACGCTGATGCCACGCTGGCTGTCACGGTTGCTCAACAGGTCATGCACCTGCAGCATCAGCGGCGCTGCCGAGGCCAGGCCGAATTGCCCGGGCACCGGGGTGCCGTCGGGTCGGCCGATCCACACGCCGATCAGGTAGCGCGGCCCCACGCCAATCGACCAGGCATCGCGAAAGCCATAGCTGGTGCCGGTTTTCCAGGCCAGCTGCGGGCGTTGCACCAGCTCGGCATGCGGGTCGCGGTCGGGGCGCGCCTGGCCGCTGAGGATGCGCCGGATGATCCACGCTGCCCCTGGCGACAGCAGGCGACGTTCGACCAACGGCGCCTGCGGTTGCAGGCGCACCTGCGCACTGTTGCCATCCCGCGCCAGTGCCGCGTAGCCGCCCACCAGGTCCTCCAGGCGGCTGCCCGCGCCGCCGAGGATCAGCGACAGGTTGGGCTCGGCCAAGGGCGGCAATACCAGCGGCATGCCGGCCATGCGCAGTTGCGCGGCAAAGCGCTTCGGGCCGTAGGCTTCCAGCAGTTGCACCGCTGGCAGGTTGAGCGACAGCGCCAGCGCCGAACTGGCTGACACCGGCCCGCTGAAGCCCATCGAGAAGTTGCCGGGGCGATAGTCGCCATAGCGTCGCGGCACATCTTGCAGCAGCGACTCGGAATGGATCAGGCCATCGTCCAGCGCCATGCCATAGAGGAACGGTTTGAGGGTGGAGCCGGGCGAGCGCAGCGAACGCACCATATCGACATGCCCGAAACGGCGCTCGTCGGCCAGGTCGATCGAACCCAGGTAAGCGCGCACCGCCATGGTTTGCGCCTCGACCACCAGAATGGCAGCGGAAGTGCGCTCTGGCAGCCGCGCACGCCAGCCCAGCAGCAGGTCTTCGAGGCGCCGCTGCAGCGCGGCATCGAGCGTGGTGCGAATCAGCGGCGGGCTGTCGGCGCTGTTCAGGCGCCGGGCCAGCAGCGGTGCCAGCGTTGGCTCCTGGCGTGGCGCCAGCACCAGCGGTTCTTCGGCGGCCTCGCGGATTTGCCGGGCCGGCCACACCTGGTAGTCGGCCAGGCGTTGCAGCACCTTGTCCCGGGCACGCTGGGCGCGCTCGGGATGGCGGTCCGGGCGCAGGCGGCTGGGGGCCTGGGGCAGCACGGCCAGCAGCGCCGCTTCTGCCGGGGTGAGGTGCATGGGCGACTTGCCCAGGTAAGCCCAGCTGGCTGCGGCAACGCCCTGCAAGGTGCCACCAAAGGGGGCGCGGTCAAGGTAGATCTGCAGGATTTCGCGCTTGGACAAGTGCCATTCCAGCTGCGCCGTGCGCCACAGCTGGCGCAGTTTGCCGGCCAGGGTGCGGTCATGCGGGTCGAGCAGGCGTGCCACCTGCATCGACAGCGTGCTGCCGCCCGACACCACACGCCCGCCACGCAGGTTCAGCCAGGCGGCACGGGCCAGGGCCAGCGGGTTGACCCCGGGGTGGCTGTAGAACCAGCGGTCCTCGTAGGTCAGCAGGGCCTGCAAGTACAGCGGCGAGACCTCGTCAGGGCTGACCGGGTAGCGCCACACCCCGTCGGCGTCGGCAAAGCGCCACAGCGGCGTGCCGTCCTCGGCCAGCACCACCCGGGCCAGGTCGTCGCCGGGCATGGGCAGCGGCCACAGGCGATCGGCCAGCCACAACAGCCCGCACAGCACCAGGGTGCTGCCGACCGCAGCCAGCAACAGCTTGCCCGCACGGGTACGCGGGCGGGTTAAGCTTGGCATCGGGAACCGACCTGGCCAGGTGATGGCCAAAGGCTTGGGAACGGCAACCTCGCCGATTCGTTCATCAGGAAGCAACTATGCATGTAGAAGGTTTTTTCGAGTGGCTGGGCCAGGCGCTGGGGTCGGTGATCCGCTTCATCGTCGATGCGTTGAGCGGGCTGTTCAACCTGCTGGCCAATGCCGGTGGCAATTTCATCGACGGCCTGGCGCGCACCTTGGGCATGGACACCTCGCTGCTCAGCATCCTCGCCCTGATCGTCGGGCTGGTGCTGCTGTACTCGGCCATCCGTGCGTTCATGCGCGCCTCGATCATCCTCGGGATCATCTGGCTGCTGCTGGGGTTGTGGGTGATGAGCTGGGTGATCCACTAACATTGAACTGCCCGGCGCGGACCTGTGGGAGCGGCCTTGTGTCGCGAAAGGGCTGCGCAGCAGCCCCAGGATCTCAGCTGCGCCGCTTGAATGCCGGGGCCGCTTTGCGGCCCTTTCGCGACACAAGGCCGTTCCCACATAGTCCGCCAAGGCAGGTGCTTAGCGGGTTTTTACAGTCATCTCCCCTTGCCCATCCCCCACCGCCTGCAGGTTCGGCCGGTACATCGATTCGACCTGTGGCGGCGGCACGCGGTAGGTGCCCGGGGTCACCGCCCGCGCCAGGTACAGCAGGTGGGTGGTGCCGTAGCCGTCAAGCTTGAGCGCGGCGACGTAACGGTCATCACGGTACTCCTGGTGCACCACGCTGGCGTTCTGCATCGACTCGCGCCATTCCTTCACCGCACTGCTGGCGTTGTCCAGGCTGGCGGCGCTCTGCGCCAGGTTCTGGTTTTCCAGCTCCAGGCCTGCCGGCAGCAAGTCCACCACCAACGCATCCGGCACCGGGTCCTGGGCCTTGAGCGCCAAGTGCACCAGCACCAGCTCGCCACTGCGCAGGTTGTGCAGGTCCAGCGGCTGGCCGTTCATGCCCAGGTATTCACGGCGGATCTGCATGCCGTTGCCACCCGCCGCAGGCGCCTGGCGTGGGTAACCCGACAGGGTCAGTTGCTGGTACAGGGTCTCGCTGCCCTGGTTCTGCACGGTCAATGGCGAGGCCAGCAGCGGGCCTTCCAGCTTCATGCCGGACTCGGCATTGTTGAAGTCTCGCACTTCACCCGCGCTGTCCAGGCGCGCCTGCCAATTGCCTTCCGGCTTGCCCAGCAGGCCACGCCCGGCGAGGAACAGCGCATTGCGCTCCTGGGTCGACAGCCAGCGGTTGGCCGCCAGTTCGTCCGACAAGGCGAACAGGCGCTGGTCAACCTGACGGCTGGCCAGGTTGCTTTCCTGCAGCAGCGCCAGGATCAACGCCTGGTCACGCAGGGAGCTGCCGTAATCGGCCATCCAGCCTTTGCTGCGGCCAATCCCCAGGCCCGCCTGCAAGGCCTGCTCGGCACGCGGCTTGTCACCCATCTTGTCCAGCGCCACCGCCAGTTGTACCAGCGGCAGGCCAGAGCGGGCGTCGGCGCGGCGTTCGTACAGGCCACGCAAGGCCCCCAACGGCGCCTGCTGGCTACGCGACAGCACCAGCGCCGCATAGGCCTGCACGGCGAAGCGGGTGTGCTCGGCGTTCTCGCTGTAGTCGACTTCGATCAGGTTGCGCTCCTGCAAGTAGCGCAGCAGGCGTTCGCTGGCCTTCTTCAGGGCTTCGGCCGGCACGCCGTAGCCCTGGTCGCGGGCACGCAACAGGAAGTCGGTGACATAGGCGGTCAGCCAGTACTCTTCTTCGCTGTCCGAACTCCACAGGCCAAAGCTGCCGTTGTAGCGCTGCATGCCCAGCAGGTGCTCGATACCCATCTCGATCTTGCGCTTGCGCACATCGGCCGGTTCACCCTTGACGCCCAGGCGCTTGAGGCTGTCGGCATCGGCGTATAGGGACGGGTAGAGGCCGCTGGTGGTCTGCTCCAGGCAACCGTAGGGGTAGGCTTCCAGGGCGCGGATCTGCTCGGCCAGGTTCAGCGGCGGGCGGCTCGACAAGGCCAGGCTGGCTTCCAGGCCGGCGGGCTCGAAGGCGGCCAGGTCTGCCTCGGGCAGGGTCCATGGCTGGTCATTCAAGGCGACCCGGTAGTGCTTGAGCATCGCCGGGTAGGCCGGACGCACGCCCAACGTCCACTCACGTTCGAACGCAGTGGCCGGTTCGTTCGGCAGCTGCAGGCCAGTGACGCGCACCTGCACCTTGCCCTGCCCCAGACCACCCTGGGCCTGCACCGGAATCATCAGCGTCGAGCGCTGGCCCTCGGCCAGGGCAACGGTCTGCACGGCATTGGCCGCCAGGCTCAGCTGGCCCTGGGTAGTGATCTCGACGTTCAGCTGCTGGGCACGGCCCGACAGGTTGGCCAGGTCCAGCGCCAGGCTGGTGCGGTCGCCACCGGCGAGGAAGCGCGGCGCCGACAGCTCGGCAATCAGCGGCGCGGCGACCACGGTCTTGCCTTCGGCCATGCCGAAATGTTCCTCGGTCCAGGCCTGGGCCATCAGCCGCAGCTCGCCGTTGAAGTCGGGGATATCGACCGTGGCCTGGCCTTCACCCTTGTCGTTCAGGGTCACCGGCAGGCTCTGCTGGGCAACGATGGTCACCGTGGTATTGGGCCGCTTGCCGCCCTTGGCCATCGCCGCGTCACCGCCGAACGCCAGGCTGGCCAGGCGGCCCTGGCCGGCTTCGATCAACTGGCCATAGATATCCAACTGGTCGGCACCGTAGGCCTTGCGCCCGAACAGGCTGGCGAACGGGTCGGGGGTTTTGAAATCGGTGATGTTGAGAATGCCCACATCCACCGCCGACAGCAGCACATGCACTTGCTTGGGCACGCTGCCATCGGCATTGCTGGCCTTGACCTTCACCGTCAGCGGCTGTTTCGGGCGCATTTTCTCCGGCGCTTGCAGGCTCACCGCGAGCTTGCGCTCGGCACGGTCCAGCGGCAGGTGCAGTACGCCGACCGCACGCTTTGGCGTGGCATTGGCCTTGCGCTCACCGGGGCGAACCACCAGCGCGCTGAGGTACAGGTCGTGGCGTGCCCAGGCTTTGTCCAGCTGCACCTCGAAGGTCTTGCCTTCGGCGGGAACGTCGATTTCTTCCCACCACAGCGGGCCGTCGCTGGACTCGATCAGCAGGTAGCCAGTGCCGGCGGCAGGCGGGGTGACGGTGACCTTGGCGGTGGCGCCGTCGGCGTAGGCCGGTTTGTCCAGCGCCAGCTTGACCTGGTCCGGGCGCACCGCGCCGCCTTCGGCGTTGTCCTGGGCACGGTAGCCGGCCCAGAAGCGCGCGCTGGAGACCAGGCCGGTCTGCGGGTCTTCCACCTCGACGCGGTACGGGCCCCATTCCACCTGGAAGCTCAGCTTGGCGGTGGAGCCGGCCTTGACGCTGAGGGTCTCCTCGCTCTGGGTGAGGAACTTCTCGTTGTAGGCGTAGCTCCAGCCATCGCTCTGCGAGTAGTTCCAGTAATAGTCGCGGCGCTCACGAATCAACCGTACCTTGAGCTCGTCGGCTGCCAGCTTGTTGCCCTTGCGGTCGGCCACCAGGAACTCGAATTCGACCGGGCCGTCGCTGTCGGTCTCCTCACCTTCGAACAGGCCGCGCAGACCGGGCAGGCGCTCGGCCGGCCAGATGGGCTGCTCCAGGCGCCGGGTGATCGGCCGGCCGCCGGACTCCTGCAGGCTGGCCTGCACGGTCAGTTGCAGCGGCGAGCGGGCTTCGGCCCAGCGGCTTTCGATATCGACCACGGCCTTGCCGGCCTGGTCGAGGGTGACTTCGTCCAGCTCCAGGTCCTGGTTCAGCTCGGTTTCGGTAACCGAGCCGAACTGGTAGCCGGGCAGCGCCGGCACCGCCTCGCGCAACGGGCGCACATAGGCCTGGCCACTCAGGCGGTTGCCGGCAGCCGGGGCGCCGTAGAGGTAACGGCCATTGACGCGGATGCGCGCGGTTTCTTCAGGCGACAGCGGGGTGCTGCTGCCCTTGAGTTCCAGCGCCAGGCGCTCGGGCAGGAAGTCCTCGACCAGGAATTCGTACACCTGCTTGCGCCCGCCGCCCAGGTCGAGCAGCAGTTGCCAACGGCCGGTCGGGGCTTCGCTGGCCAGTTGCAACTGGTACTGGTACAGGCCATTGCTGTCGGCTTCCCAGACGAACTTGCGGCTGACCTGCTCATCCGGGCGGCGCACTTCCACGCTCACCGGCTGGGCCTTGACCGGTTTGCCGTCCTGGTCGCGCAGCAGGCCGTTGAGCAGCACCGTTTCGCCCGGGCGATACAGGTCACGCGGGCCGAAGATGAAGAATTGCAGCGGGTTGGCCTGCGCCCCGGTGATGTCGAACTCGGCCAGGTCCAGCGCCGCGCTGTTCAGGCGCAGCAGGGTGGTGTGCACGCCCTGGGTGGCGATCAGGGTATCGGCCTTGGGCGTGATCGGCAGCTGGGCGTGACCATCGCTATCGGTGCTGGCCTGGGCCAACAGCTTGCCCTTGTCGTCATGGATTTCCAGATTGACGCCATTCAGCGCCTTGCCGCCTTCCAGGGCCTGGGCGAAGACATCGAGGCGATCGCGGTAGCGGTGCGCGGACACCCCGATATCACTGAGGGTGAACAGGGTTGCCGGTTGCGAATAATCGTAGGTGCCCGAAGCACGCATCACCGCCAGGTACACGCCTGGCTCCTGCAGCGGCTTGATGCCGGCGATCGGCAGCAGCACGGTCTCGCGGGTGTTGCGCGCGGGGTTGAGATCGAAGCGGCCGCTGTAGACCAGCTCGGCCATGTCCAGGGTTTCCTTGGACTGGTAGTAGTACAGGCTGCTGTTGCGCCCCCAGTTGGCCAGGAAGGTCGAGAGCATGTCCGGTTTCACGCGGAAGAATTCGACATCGACCTTGTCCACGTTCAGGGCGATCACCGGCAGGCCTTCGGCCAGGCGCGTGGGCAGCAGCGAACCGCGGCTGGCGAAGCCGATGGTCGGCTGCATGTCGCGGGTTTCCAGGCGGGTGATCGATTCGTTGTCGAGCTGATTGCCGTTGACCGCCAGCAGGCCTTTGTCGACGGTGAGCACCAGCTTGCGCTGCGGCTCCAGGTGGCGCAGGCGCAGTTCCATCTGGTTGTCGGAAAGCTCCCAGGCGCCATCGAGCTTGCCTTTGACGGTATCGACCAGGTGAACCTTGCTGGCGAAGTCCTGTTTGGCATCCAGCGGTACGGAGAAGCTGATCGACAGCGTGGCAGCGCCATCGAGCTGCACTTCGGAAGCGTCCAGTACCGTCAGCTCGCGGCCCTCGTAGCGCTTGGCGAGCTTGGCCGGGTCTTCGCGCTGGGCGGCTGGGGTGGCGGCGGGGGCAGTGGCCGCGGGCTTTTCAGCCGGCGCCGGTTGCTCCGGCGTGGAAGAGTCACAGGCACTGAGCAACGCCAGCGCGCAGGCCAGCAACAATCCTTTGTTGAACATGGAGTAGGAACTCTTTGGCAGCGTTTACGTGAGGGCAGCAACTATAGCGCAACGGCGGGTGCAATACCCGGCCTCGCGCTACAAGTGAGACGTCGGTCGCGCGAAGGGATGGGCCGGCCGTTACACTGTGGCATTCGTCAAAGGGGGCCGCTGCGCGCCCCTTCGCGGGCTCGCCCGCTCCCACAGGTTTGGCGCTAGCCTAAAGAGCGGCCCCAGAGTCACCATGGAACGCAAATGTCGCAACTCCTCACCGACTGGCAGCACCGCCCCACCCATCGCAAAGTCTGGGCCCTGGCCGCGCCGATGATCCTGTCCAACATCTCGGTACCGCTGGTAGCCCTGGTCGACAGCACTGTCATCGGCCACCTGCCCCACGCCCACCAGCTGGGCGCGGTCGCGGTTGGCGCCACGCTGTTCACCTTCATGGTCGGCCTGCTGGGCTTTCTGCGCATGGGCTCGACCGGCTTCGCTGCCCAGGCGGCCGGCCGTGGTGACGGTGCGGCACTGCGCCAGGTGCTGGTGCAAGGGCTGCTGCTGGCAGTCGCCTTCGCCCTGCTGATCGGCTTGCTGGCGCTGCCCTTCAGCCAGCTGGCGCTGCATGCCATGCAACCCAGCGCCGCCCTGCAGCAGGCTACCGAAGACTTCTTCCACACCCGCCTGCTCGGCCTGCCGGCGGCACTGGCCAGCTATGCGCTGGTCGGCTGGTTCCTCGGTACCCAGAACGCCCGGGCGCCGCTGGCCATTCTGCTGACCACCAACCTGCTGAACATCGCCCTCAACCTGTGGTTCGTGCTTGGCCTGGACTGGGGCGTGCTGGGTTCGGCGCGCGCGTCGGTGATCGCCGAGTGGAGCGCCGCCCTGCTCGGCCTGGCCCTGACCCGCCCGGCACTGCGCGCCTACCCGGGGCAGGTGGTGTGGGCGGCGCTCAAGCGCTGGCCGGCCTGGCGCCCGTTGCTGGCGGTGAACCGCGACATCTTCTTGCGCAGCTTGGCGTTGCAGCTGGTGTTCCTGCTGATCACCGTACAGGGCGCGCGCCTGGGCGAGGCCACCGTGGCGGCCAATGCCCTGCTGCTCAACGGCTTGTTGCTGACGGCCTATGCGCTGGATGGGCTGGCGCACGCGGTGGAGGCTTTGTGCGGCCATGCGATCGGAGCCCGCGACCGCGACACCCTGCGCCGCGCGCTGGTGGTGGCCTGCGGCTGGTCACTGATCACCAGCCTGGGGTTTGCCGGGGTGTTCCTGCTGGGCGGGCATTTGTTCATCGACTTGCAGACCGACATCGACAGCGTGCGGGCGGCAGCTTATCCGTACTTGCCGTACCTGGCCTTGCTGCCGCTGATTGCGGTGTGGAGTTATTTGCTGGATGGGTTGTTCATCGGCGCGACACGGGCGCGGGAGATGCGCAATGCCATGCTGGTTTCGGTGCTGGTTTCGCTGCCGCTGGCGGTGGCCATGAGCGGGTTTGGCAACCATGGGCTGTGGTTGGCGTTCCTGGGCTTCATGGGGTTGCGGGCGGTGACGTTGGGGTGGGTGGGGTGGCGGTTGCAGGAAAAGGGGCTTTGGATTCAGTGACCTGGGGCCGCGGGGCTGTTGTGGGAGCGGCCTTGTGTCGCGAAATGAGGGCGAAGCCCTCACCTGCGGGTTCACAGCCACACACAATCCCAATGTGGATACTCACCAACACGCCGCACCAGGCCAGCCCGAATGGGGTTGGCGATGATGTAGCGGGCGACTGCCCTCACATCCGCCTCACGGCGCAAAGCCCGGTCATGAAAGCTGGTTTGCCAGATGTGCCGCTTTTCAGCACCCACCTTGTATAGCGCACAGCTGCTCCGGGATTTGAACTCGCACATCAGCCTGCTCAGGCTCGCAGGCCCGAGTTCGATTAGCCAGTGAAGATGATCCGGCATCAACACCCAGGCCAGCGATTGACAAACCTTGCGCTCATCGCAGAACCGCAACTGTTGGATCACGGTCCTGGCCAATCGGAAGTCGTTGAACAATGGCGTTCGGTTTCGAGTAGTTGTGGTCAACAGATAGAGGCGCCCGGATTCGGACACGCGACCTTTACGTAAACGATGGGAGCCTGGACGTTCCATGTCGTCTCCTTTGAATAGTGCATTCAAAGGTAGCGCCGCAGCGGAGACAGGCGAGAACAAGACCATTACCGAGTATGACGCGGTGAGGGCTGCGCCCTCAAATCGCGACGCAAGGCCGCTCCCACAAAAACAAGCAATCCATGCCGTTTTTGCGAGAGCAGCCCCGGCAATCACGACGACAGGTAAGAAGACCGGGTCAACCCGAGCCGCAACGCATCCAGATACTGAGTCCGCTCACGCGCAGTGATCTTGGCGCTGGCTACCTTGTCGCGGTAGTGCGTCATCAACTCCTCCGGCGACAGGTGCACATAGCGCAGCATGTCCTCGATGGTGTCGTGGGTCTCGATGCCGGCGTGGTACACGCTGCCATCGGCATTCTGGTAGATGTTCACCGAGTCGGTGTCACCAAACAGGTTGTGCATGTCGCCGAGAATTTCCTGGTAGGCACCGACCAGGAACACGCCCAGCAGGTAGTCCTCGCCGTCCTTCAGCGCATGCACCGGCATGCTGGTCTCGATGCTCTGCTCATCGACGTACTGGTTGATCTTGCCGTCGGAGTCGCAGGTCAGGTCTTGCAGCACGGCGCGGCGCATCGGCTCTTCGTCCAGGCGGTGCAGCGGGATGATCGGCAATACCTGGCCGATGGCCCAGGTGTCCGGCAGGCTCTGGAATACCGAGAAGTTGCAGATGTACTTGTCGGCCAGCTTGTCGTTGAGCTCGTCCAGCACCTGGCGATGCGAGCGCTGGCGGGCTTTCAGCGAGTTGTGCAGGCGGCGGCACACGGCGAAGTAGCACTGCTCGGCCAGGGCCTTCTCGCTCAGGCTGATCTTGCCATCGGCGTACTGCGCGGCCACGTCACCCATGTAGTGGGTGGCGCGCCAGTAGGTTTCGGTCACCATCTCGATGTCGGTCGGGCCGAGCAGGTCCGCCAGCCACTGCACGGTTTCGGGCAGGCTTTCCTTGTTCTCGATGGTCGGCACATCATCGTTGTGCTTCTCGACGTCGGTCACCTGGATCACCAGCATGGCATGGTGCGCAGTCAGCGAACGGCCACTCTCGGAGAAGATGTGCGGGTGCGGCAGGCCTTGCGCGTCGCAGAACTCCTTGAGCATGCCCACTACCACACCGGCGTAGTCGTCCATGTCGTAGTTGATCGAGCTGGCATTGCGCGAGTGGGTACCGTCGTAGTCCACACCCAGGCCGCCACCCACATCGATGTGATCGACCGGCAGGCCCAGCGCACGCAGCTCGCCGTAGTAGCGGATAGCTTCCTTGAAACCGTGCTGGTAGTCGGCCAGGTTGGCGATCTGTGAGCCCATGTGGAAGTGCAGCAGGCGAATGCCCTGGTCCAGGCCAGCATCGCGGAAGCGCTGCACCACGGACAGCAGCTGGGCGGCAGACAAACCGAACTTGGACTTCTCGCCACCGGTATCGGCCCACTTGCTCGAGGCCAGCGACGACAGGCGCACGCGCAAGCCGACCTGCGGCTTGACCTTGAGCTCGGCGGCCTCGTCGATCACCAGGGCCACTTCTGACTCTTTCTCGATGACGATGAACACGTTGTGGCCAAGCTTCTGGCCCATCAGCGCCAGGCGGATGAACTCGCGGTCCTTGTAGCCGTTGCAGACGATGGTGCCGCCCTTCGGCGCCAGCGCCAGCACCGCCAGCAGCTCGGGCTTGGAGCCGGCTTCCAGGCCGATGGAGACGTTCTGCGTGGCGATGATGTTCTCCACCACCGCTTCTTGCTGGTTGACCTTGATCGGGTACAGCGCGGTGTACTTGCTCTGGTACTCCAGGCGCGCGATGTTGGCGTCGAAGGCGCCGGTCAGCTGGCGGACGCGGTCCTGCAGAATGTCGGGGAAGCGCACCAGCAACGGCAGCGACAGGCCGCTCTGGCGCAGTTCGTCAACCTGTTCGAACAGGTCGATCGGTGCGCTTTGCGGGCCATTGGGGCGTACTTCGACGCGCCCGGCTTCATTGATGGCGAAATAACCAGCGCCCCAATGGCGGATGCCGTAAACACTGCGGCTGTCGGCCACGGTCCATTGGCTACCATCGTCTTTGCGTGTGCGTCGTACGGACATTCAAGTCCCCTATAAATAAGTCGAAGACACTGCCCCGCAAGGAGGCGGGCGCAGTGTAAAAGCCAAAAATGACGATTCGTCCGTCGCCAGGGGTAGACCCTGGCCACGCCAACGAGTTTAGAAAGCACTGGGCAAAAAATCGCCTGGCCGCATCAGCCGCCGGATTTTTTTGCCTTGAAACCCTGCTTGACCAGCTCAGCGATCAACAGCTCGACATGGTCGCCCTGGATCTCGATGACCCCGTCCTTCAACGCGCCACCGGTACCACAGCGGCGCTTGAGGGTAGAAGCCAGCTCCTTGAGCTGTTCGAGCGGCAACGGCACGCCGCTGACGGTGGTCACGGTCTTGCCGCCACGGCCTTTGCTTTCGCGGCGCACACGGGCAATGCCATCGCCTTCGGGGATGACCTGCTGCTTGCAGGTACAGGCATCCACCGGCTGGCTACATTCGGGGCAGTGCCGACCGGTGTCGGTGGAATAAACGAGACCGCCAAGGGCGGCGAAGGAAGAAGCTTTCTTGGCCACTTTTGTTCCTCTGTGCTGAGGACAAAAACTGGTCGGCCCCAGGGGGTTGAGCCCGACCGCGAAGCCCCACTCTGGCAGGGGCGGCGCTACTGCCGCAAGACCTGCGGCAGCCCGAAAAGGGCGCGCAGTGTAACGATAAATCGGGCCGTTGCTAAGTACTGGATTGCGGCATTTTGCGAATGTTTTGCGACTATTCGCGGGCACGCCCGCTCCCAGAGGTACGGCGCTGGGCTTGAGGGCAGTGCAATCCCTGTGGAAGCGGGCATGCCCGCGAACAGGCCGGCACCGCCAATACAACTATTTCAGGCCGGCTTTATAGCGCTGCAACGCCGCCAACGAGTCCGGGCAATACGGCATGCTGAGGCTCTCTTGTTCAGCCTGCTCCAGCCCTATGAACCGCGCCTCGCTGACCTCTTCCGGCTGCAAGCGCAACGGCGCATCCGACACCGCCGAATACACCGCACACCACAAGCGGTTATCCGGCTGGTCGAAGTAGAACCGCTCGTGAAAGCGCAATGCCACGCCGTCGATCCCCAGCTCCTCGGCCAGCTCTCGCGCCGCCGAATCGGCATAAGCCTCGCCAGCCGAGACCATGCCGCCGGCCGCCACATCCCAATACCCCGGGTACAGCGCCTTGCTCAGCGTGCGCCGGTGCACGCACAGCTCACCGGCACTGTTGAACAGCAGAATGAACGTGCAACGCCCGATCAGGCCGCGCTCGCGCAGCTCGGCGCGGGGCAAGGCGCCCAGCACCTGGTCGGCTTCGTCCACCCAGGTTACCAGTTCCAGGTCGGAAGCCGCCCGATGGGCGACCTCGTTTGGGCTGATAGCCATCATCAACCCTGCGACAGCAGCTGACGCAAGTCGATGACCGCGGCGTTGGCCCGGGAAATGTAGTTGGCCATGACCAGCGAGTGGTTGGCCCACATGCCGAAGCCACTGCCGTTGAGCACCATCGGGCTCCACAGGGCTTCTTGCGAGGCTTCCAGCTCACGGATGATCTGGCGCACGCTGACCGTGGCGTTCTTCTTCGCCAGCACGTCGGCAAAGTCCACCTCGATGGCGCGCAGCAGGTGCGACAGCGCCCAGGCCTGGCCGCGGGCTTCGTAGAACACGTTGTCGATCTGCAGCCACGGGGTTTCCACCAGCTCTTCGTCCACCTGCGGCGCCTGGCCGGCAACCACCGACTCGGTCTTCAGCGTGGTGTTGAGCTTGACCCGGCCAACGCTGGCCGACAGGCGCTGCGACAGCGAGCCCAGGCGGGTAGCGACATCACCCAGCCAGTTGTTCAGGTTGTCGGCACGGGTATAGAAGATGGCGCCCTTGTCGCCGGCAGCCAGACGGGTCTGATAGCGGCCAAGCGACTTGATGCCTTCTTCGAATTCCGACTCGCTCGACGGCAGGATCCAGCTCTTGTTGTCGAAGTTGAAACGCGGCTCGGCCTTGGCCAGGTCGGCGTCTTCGGTGGACTGCGACTGCGAACGGGCGAAGTCTTTGCGCAGGGCGCGGGACAGGTCGCGCACCTGGACCAGCACGCCATATTCCCAGCTCGGCATGTTGTCCATCCACAGCCCTGGCGGGAAGCGGTCGTTGGAAATGTAGCCACCCGGCTTGTTCAGCAAGGTACCGGCCACGGTCTTGAGGGTTTCGACAGTGGTGTAGCCCACCACCATCTGCTGGCCGGTGCGCTCGGCACCGGCCTGGGCACTTTGCTGTACCGGGAACAGGGCCGGCTCCTGGCTCCAATACCAGCCCAGGCCGATACACACCAGCAGGTACAACCCGATCAGGGTCCCCAGGGCACGGCTCCACAGGCCGCCAAGGTAGCTACGGGCGGCCGCGCCACGGCCGTCGACACGCTCGCGGGGCTCGGCTTTGGCCTCGCGGTTTTTCCAGTCCAGCATGGCTTTGTCCTTAATCAGTCACGACGGTTCAGGGGCTTTGACCACAGGCCTGCGCCAGGGTGCCACGGCAAGCCCGCGTGGCAGCACTATAAAGCAGACGCCGCCTTACGCATAAGCGACCAATCGGTCAGCAACTGAATATTCGTTCTGAACGCAATGTTGATGCACGGCACTCATCCAAGGGAAAAGAACTGCTAGCATAGAGCCATCATTGCCCCTGCATATCCCAACCTACAAGTAGCCAGGACATGAGCCAAGCAGTCGAGCCAAGCCCGCAGTGCCCCGACCCGCACCTTTCGCGTAGCGGCCTGCGCAAGGACGACCCCCTTGATCAGCTGCTGCTACCGCTGCGCAAGCCGGTGTACATCCTGCTGCAGGACCACGAGCGTGCCCAGCGCCTGGCCCAGCAACTGGAGTTCTTTGGCCTGGTGGTGCAGGCACTGGCCAGTGCGGCGGCGTTTCACGCATCGGTCAGCGAAGCCCCGCCTTCGGCCATGCTCATGGACGTCGACTTCACCGGCGCCGGGCAAGGCCTGGTGCTGGCCGCGCAGCTGCAACAGGGCCTGGCGCAACCTATTCCGCTGCTGTTCTTCAGCCATCACGAAGCCGACACCCCGACCCGTCTGGCGGCGGTACGCGCCGGTGGCCAGGATTTCCTCACCGGCAGCCTGGAAGCCTCAAGCCTGCTGGAAAAGCTCGAACTGCTGACCAATACCGCCCCGCACGACCCGCTGCGCGTGCTGATCATCGACGATTCGCGCACCCAGGCGCTGTACACCGAGCGCGTGCTGGCCGGCGCCGGCATGCTCACCCGCAGCCTGACCGACCCGATCCGCACCATGGCCGAGCTGGCCGACTTCCAGCCCGACCTGATCATCCTCGACCTGTACATGCCGGCCTGCACCGGCCCTGAGCTGGCCAAGGTGATCCGCCACAGCGACCGTTACGTGAGCGTGCCGATCATCTACCTGTCTGCCGAGGACGACCTCGACAAGCAGCTGGATGCCATGAGCGAAGGCGGTGATGATTTCCTCACCAAGCCGTTTCGCTCACGCCACCTGATCACCACCGTGCGCAACCGCGCCGCCCGCGCCCGGCACCTGAAAGCGCGCATGGTGCGCGACAGCCTGACGGGGCTGTACAACCACACCCACATCCTGCAATTGCTGGAAGACTGCAGCTTCCGCGCCCGCCGTGAACAGCAGCCGTTGAGCTTTGCCATGCTCGACATCGACCACTTCAAGAAGATCAACGACCGCCACGGCCACCCCATGGGCGACCGGGTTATCAAGAGCCTGGCGCTGTTCCTCAGGCAGCGTCTGCGCAAGACCGATTTCATTGGTCGTTATGGGGGTGAGGAGTTCGCAATCGTCATGCCCAACACTGCGCTCGACGCGGCGTACAAGGTGCTGGACGAGATACGCCGGCGCTTCGCCGAGATTCTTTACCCGGCGCAGCCGCGTGACCTGCAATGCACCTTCAGTGCCGGGGTGGTGCAACTGGATGAGGGGCTGGATGCGCTGACCATGGCCAGCGCGGCGGACGAAGCGCTGTACCGGGCCAAGCATGCCGGGCGCAATTGTGTGGTGCGCGTGGAGCCCTGAAGCAGGTGGACCTGTGTCGGCCTCTTCGCGGGTGAACCCGCTCCCACAGGGCCGGCGCAGGCAAACAATAGAGGCACTGTGCCACTTTTTTCCTGCCCCACCCCTCCCCGTCATCACCTCGTCACAAAATCGCAATAACTTCAGGCGCTTACCTCCACTCCCTCCCGCAGGAAGTTCGCGGCTATGCGCCTGAAGTGGCTGACCAATTTCAACACCTTGTTGCTGGTAACCGTGTGTATCGCCCTGGGCGCCACCTTGTGGTGGTCGCAACGGGCCCTGGAGCGCCCCTACCAGTTGATGGAACGCTACCTGGGCCTGTCCCAGCAGTTCCAGAACCAGGCGGCACGCAACATCCAGGCCTACCTTGGCAGCGGCGACGCCCTGCGCCACGCCGCTGCCATGCAGGCCAACCAGCAGCTGCAGGCCGCGCTAGGCGGATGGCCCAGCGAGCTGGCCGACAAACTGCGCCCCAGCCTGGACAGCCTGCAGGCCTTTACCGCCGACGAGCTGCTGGCCGCCGGCAAGCTGGCCGGCGACCCGCAGGCGCTGCTACTGCAAGCCGAGCGGGAAATGGGCGCCAACTTCGAGCAACTGGCCGGGTATGCCCGCGACAGCGGCAGCGCCGACGCCAGCCGTTACCTGGGGCCGTTGCTCGAGGCCACCGTGCACCTCGGCCGCCTGTCCCTGGCAAGGGACAAACTGGTCAGCAGTGGCCGCCCGGAGCTGGCCGACGAGGTGGAGCGCGAACTGCAGCTAATTCGCAGCCAGGCCCAGGCGATCGACGCCTTGCCGTTGCTGGGGGTAACCCGCGCCGCCGAGTCCGGGGCTGACGACTTCGCTGCGATGATGGGCCTGGAAAGCCAGGCCAGCGCCCAGCAGGAAGACATTGCCGTTGGCCTCAAGCGCGAGTTGCAGAGCCTGCTCGGCCGCTACCCGGCCGAACTGCAACGCACCCGCGAACAGATCGAACGGCGGGTCGCCCTGGCCGCCAGCAGCAGCCAGCGCCTGGAGGCCGTGCAGCAGGCCATCGCCGCGCTGGAGCCCGAGGTACGCAGCCAGCACGCGAAAATCGCCGCCGAGGTGCGCATCATTCAAGGCCTGATGATCGCCCTGATCCTGCTTATCGCGCTGTTGATCGACACCCTGCAACGGCGCCTGGCGCGCACCCTGACCGGCCTGGCCCCGGCCCTGTCGCGCTGGGCCGAAGGCGACTTCGCCGAGGCCATCGCCCTGGGCAAGACCAACCGCGAACTGCACGACATCCAGGAATCGCTCAACCGCCTGCGCCATTACCTGGTCGAGCTGGTCGGCACCATCCGCCACAACGCCGAACAGGTGGCCGGCAGCAGCCATGCACTGGCCGGCATGAGCGCCGCGCTGCACCACGGCGCCGAGCGCCAGGCCGGCGATACCGGGCAGATTCGCGATGCCCTGGGTGAACTGGAAGCGACCATCCAGCAAGTTGCCGGCGACGCCAGCGCCGCCGCCGATGCCAGCCGCGATGCCGGGCGTGCGGTGGAACAGGGCCAGGCGGTGATTGGCCAGAGCCTGTCGGGCTTGCGTGAGCTGGTCGATGAAGTGCAGGGCAATGCGCGCATGATCGAGCAACTGGCGGAAGAGTCGGCCACCATCGGCGGGGTGCTGACCGTGATCCGCTCGATTGCCGAACAGACCAACCTGCTGGCGTTGAACGCCGCGATCGAAGCGGCCCGTGCCGGTGAGATGGGCCGTGGTTTTGCCGTGGTGGCGGACGAGGTGCGCTCGCTGGCGCAGCGTACCACCGGGGCCACCGGCGAGATCCAGGCACTGATCGACCGCTTGCAGCACGCCGCCAGAAGTTCGGTGGCCGGGATGCGCGCGCAGCTCGAACATGCCGAGGCCACCGCCAACCAGGCCCAGGCTGCCGACGGGGCGCTGGACGAGATTGTCTGCGCCATCCGGACCATTTCCGATACGGCGGTGCGGATTGCCGACGTCACGGCGCAGCAGAGCGGCGCGGTGAGCGAGATTCGCGACCACAGCGAGCGGATTCATGAGCTGGGCGAAGACAACCTGCAGCGCATCGGCGAAGGGCGCGAGCAAGGCGAGCAGCTGCTGAGCCTGGGCGGTGAGCTGAACCGGGCGGTGCGGGCATTCAGAGTCTAGGTTAGCCTGGGCTGACCTCTTCGCGGGTAAACCCGCTCCCACAGGGTCAGCGCAGGGCTTGAAGTCCCTGCGGTCGAGGTGGGAGCGGGTTTACCCGCGAAGAGGCCGGTACAGGCAGCACATGAGCCAGCGGCCATGTGTCGCCCCCGATACCAGCATGGCCCCAACCCTCAGCACTTCCGTTATCATGCCCGGCACGTTCCACCTCGCGAGTTCGCCATGCGCCGCCTGTTTTTCCTGCTGTTCCTGCTGCTGGCCAGCCCGGCTTTCGCCACAGGCCTGCTCGACAACCGCCCCAGTGCCACCCTCGGCGCTGCTTCGCTGGCCAACAACGCCGATTTCCTGCCGGTGTACGAGGCGTTCAAGCTCAGCCTGGTGCAAGCCGATGCGCACACCCTCAAGCTGCGCTTCGTCGCCACCGATGGCTACTACCTCTACCGGCACCGCTTCCAGTTCCGCACCGAACCGGCCGATATCGCCCTGGGTACGCCGAACATTCCCAAGGGCGAGGCCAAGCACGATGAGTTCTTCGGCGATGTCGAGGTGTACCACGGCGTACTCGACATCGAGCTGCCGCGCAACGACCCACGCGCCTTCACCTTGCTGGTGGGCTACCAGGGCTGCGCCGACAAAGGCCTGTGCTACCCACCGGAAACCGCACGCCTGAGTATCGATGGCGAAGCCGGCGCAAGCAGCCCGGCCAGCGCCGAACAGGCCTGGAGCTGGAAGTCGCTGCTGCTGTTCTTCCTCGCTGGCGTCGGCCTGACCTTTACCCCCTGCGTACTGCCGATGCTGCCGATCCTTTCCGGTGTGGTGCTGCGCGGCCAGGTCGGCGGCCTGCGCGGGCTGGCGCTGTCGCTGGCCTACGTGTTGCCGATGGCTGCCAGCTTCGCGGCGCTCGGCGCCCTGATGGGGCTGTTCGGCGCCGGCCTGAATTTGCAGGCGCGCTTGCAGTCGGCCTGGGTACTGGTGCCCTTCGCACTGTTCTTCGTGGTGTTCGCCCTGGCCATGTTCGGCCTGTTCGAACTGAAACTGCCACAAGCCCTGAGCCACCGCCTGAACAACGTCGCCGGCCACGACCGGGGTGGCTCACTGCTGGGCGCGGCGATACTCGGCGTGCTTTCCAGCCTGCTGGTTTCGCCATGCGTATCGGCGCCCCTGGCCGGTGCGCTGCTGTACATCAGCGCCAGCGGCGATGCACTGGGTGGCGCGCTCAAGCTGTTCGCCCTGGGCCTGGGCATGGGCGCGCCGCTGCTGCTGGTGGCCACCGGTGGCGCGGCCTGGCTGCCGAAAAGCGGCCCGTGGCTGAACACGGTGAAAAACGCCATTGGCGTGCTGCTGCTGGGCTTGGCCATCGGCTTGCTCAGCCGTGTGCTGCCTGGCCCGCTGACGTTGCTGCTGGTCGGCTTCCTCGCCGCTGGCGTGGCGCTGTTCCTCGGCACCCTGGAGCTGGTGACCAAGACCACGCGCCAGCGCCTGGCACAGCTGCTTGGCCTGGCTTTGCTGGTGTATGCACTGGCGTGCTGGTATGGCGCCCTCAGCGGCCAGGGCGACCCGCTGCGCCCGCTGCCGAGCGCAACCGTTGTAGCCGCTGGCAACGGCCCGGCAGCGCACGCAGACGCCTGGCAGACCCTCACCACCCCCGCCGCACTCGACGCGGCCCTGGCTCAGGCCAAGGCCGCCGGGCAACCGGTACTGCTGGACTGGTACGCCGACTGGTGCATCAGCTGCAAGGTGATCGAGCGCGAGGTATTGAACGCGCCGCCGGTGCAAGCGCAACTGGCTGGCTTCAAGCTGCTGCGTTTCGACATGACCGAGAGCAATGCCGAACAACGCAGCCTGCTCGACCGCTACCAGCTGTTCGGCCCGCCCGCCTTGTTGTTCTTTGCCGCGAACGGCAGCGAAATAACCGCTGATCGGGTCATTGGCGAGATAAATTCCAGCGAATTTGCGCAAATTCTGACACGCGTGCGCGGCAAAGTCGGTCTATAACTTCCCGCGGGCCGGGAAAAATCCTCAAATCAGTGACCAAACCTAGTTATTTGGTCACATACTTCGCGCGAAACTCGCTCATCGTGCTGGCTATTGCCGGGAACTGGACACTTGCCGTCGCTTTACGGCACACTCGCCGCGCTGTGTCGAATTGCCCTACAAATCCAAGGAATCCGCAGATGGCAACGCTACTGGTGCTCCACGGCCCCAACCTCAACCTGCTCGGCACCCGCGAGCCTGGCCATTACGGCGCCGTGACCCTGGCCCAGATCAACCAGGACCTGGAGCAACGCGCCCGCGCTGCAGGCCACCATCTGCAATACCTGCAGAGCAATGCCGAATACGAACTGATCGACCGCATTCACGCCGCACGCAACGAGGGTGTGGACTTCATCCTGATCAATCCGGCTGCTTTCACCCACACAAGCGTCGCATTACGTGACGCATTGCTTGCGGTGAGCATCCCATTCATCGAAGTGCACCTGTCCAACGTGCACAAACGCGAACCGTTCCGTCATCACTCCTACTTTTCCGATGTTGCCGTAGGGGTGATCTGCGGTCTGGGCGCCAGCGGTTATCGCCTGGCCCTGGAGTCCGCACTGGAACAACTGGCTGCCAACGCACAGCCCAAATGATGAAAACCCTGGCCTCAGTGGGCCAGGGTTCGAGAGAAACGTTTCAGATACGTTTTTTACATTTCGCCCCCTGACCGAACCTTTGGGAGTTGATGATTAATGGATATCCGTAAAGTCAAGAAACTGATCGAGCTGCTGGAAGAGTCTGGCATCGACGAGCTGGAGATCAAGGAAGGCGAAGAGTCGGTCCGTATCAGCCGTCACAGCAAGACCCCGGCTGCCCAGCAGTTCTACGCACCTGCGCCAATGGCTGCCGCTCCTGCTGCTGCCCCGGTTGCCGCTGCTGCCCCGGCCGCCGAAGCCGCTGCCGCCCCGGCCCTGAAAGGCACCGTGATCCGTTCGCCAATGGTCGGTACCTTCTACCGCAAGCCTTCGCCGACCTCGCCCAACTTCGCTGAAGTGGGCCAGAGCGTGAAGAAAGGCGACACCCTGTGCATCGTCGAAGCCATGAAGATGATGAACCACATCGAAGCCGACGTTGGCGGTGTGATCGACGCCATCCTGGTAGAAGACGGCCAGCCGGTTGAGTTCGACCAGCCGCTGTTCACCATCGTTTGAATCGCGGAGAGCCAACGATGTCTGGGAAGCTCGAAAAAGTCCTGATCGCCAACCGCGGGGAAATTGCCCTGCGGATCCTGCGTGCCTGCAAAGAGCTGGGTATCAAGACCGTCGCCGTGCACTCCACCGCCGACCGTGAACTGATGCACCTGGGCCTGGCAGACGAGTCGGTCTGCATCGGCCCTGCATCGTCCAAGGATTCCTACCTGCATATCCCGGCGATCATCGCTGCCGCCGAAGTGACCGGCGCCACCGCGATCCACCCGGGCTACGGCTTCCTGGCGGAAAACGCCGATTTCGCCGAGCAGGTGGAAAAGTCCGGTTTCGCCTTCATCGGCCCGAAAGCCGACACCATTCGCCTGATGGGCGACAAGGTTTCGGCCAAGGACGCGATGATCAAGTCGGGCGTACCGACCGTGCCGGGCTCCGACGGCCCACTGCCGGAAGACGAAGAAGTCGCCCTGGCGATTGCCCGTGACGTCGGCTACCCGGTGATCATCAAGGCCGCCGGTGGCGGTGGTGGTCGCGGCATGCGCGTGGTGCACAAGGAAGAGGACCTGATCGCCTCGGCCAAGCTCACCCGTACCGAAGCCGGTGCCGCCTTCGGCAACCCGATGGTCTACCTGGAAAAGTTCCTGACCAACCCACGCCACGTGGAAGTGCAGGTACTGTCCGACGGCCAGGGCAACGCCATCCACCTGGGCGACCGTGACTGCTCGCTGCAGCGCCGTCACCAGAAGGTACTGGAAGAAGCGCCAGCCCCGGGTATCGACGAGAAAGCCCGTCAGGAAGTGTTCAAGCGTTGCGTCGATGCGTGCGTCGAGATCGGCTACCGGGGTGCGGGTACTTTCGAGTTCCTGTACGAGAACGGCCGCTTCTACTTCATCGAGATGAACACCCGCGTGCAGGTTGAGCACCCGGTGTCGGAGATGGTCACCGGTATCGACATCGTCAAGGAGATGCTGAGCATCGCCGCTGGCAACAAGCTGTCATTCCGCCAGGAAGACGTGGTGATCCGTGGCCACTCGCTGGAGTGCCGGATCAACGCTGAAGACCCGAAGAAGTTCATCCCGAGCCCAGGCAAGGTGAAGCACTTCCACGCCCCGGGCGGCAACGGCGTCCGCGTCGATTCGCACCTGTACAGCGGTTACTCGGTTCCGCCGAACTACGACTCGCTGATCGGCAAGCTGATCACCTACGGCAAGGACCGCGACGAAGCCATGGCGCGCATGCGCAATGCCCTGGACGAGATCGTCGTCGACGGCATCAAGACCAACATCCCGCTGCACCGCGACCTGGTGCGTGATGAAGGTTTCTGCAAAGGCGGCGTCAACATTCACTACCTCGAGCACAAACTGGCCAGCCAGGAATGATCGCGTAGTGTGATGTACCGAAAACCCCGGACTTGTGCCGGGGTTTTTTATTGCCTGGGGGATAATGGGGCCGCTTTGCGGCCCATCGCGACACAAGGCCGCTCCCACAGGGTTTCGCAAGGCCTCAAGGTTGACGCTGTACTTGTGGGAGCGGCCTTGTGTCGCGAAAGGGGCGCAAAGAGCCCCCAGGGTCCTACCCCTTCATCCGCGGCATCTCGATGTGATGCTCATGCACCCGACGGTACAAGGTCGCCCGCGATATCCCCAATGCCCGCGCGGCATCCGCCGGCTTCCAGCGATGGCGGATCAGCGCATCCAGCAACAACTGCCGCGCCGGGCACGACACGCCACTCTCACGCGCATGCAGCGCCTCGCCACGCACCTCCTGCGGCAAGTCCTGCAGCCGCACCTGCCCGTCTTCGCTCACCGCACAGGCATAGCGCAACACCTGCCGCAGCTGGCGCAGATTGCCCGGCCAGCGATACACCAGCAGCGCCTGCAAGGCATCGTCCGCCAACATCACCTCCACGCCACAGGCCTCGGCCTCCTCGGTCAGCAACTGCTGAATCAGCCCCAGGCGGTCCTCACGCTCGCGCAGGGGCGGCAGCTCGAAGCGGGCATTGGCCAGGCGGAAGTACAAGTCCTCACGAAAACGCCCATCCCCCACCATCGCCGCCAGGTCGCGGTGGGTGGCGCAAATCACCTGGATATCCACCCGCTCGCGCCGCGCAGCGCCCAGCGGCGCCACTTCGCCTTCGGCCAGCACGCGCAACAGCCGGGTTTGCAGGTTCAGCGGCATGTCGCCGATTTCGTCGAGGAACAAAGTGCCGCCATCGGCTTGCTGCAACAGCCCCTGCATGCCTTTGCTGGACGCCCCGGTAAAGGCCCCGGCCACGTAGCCGAACAGTTCGCTCTCGATCAGGCTTTCCGGAATGGCCGCGCAGTTCAGGGTGACGAACGGGCCATCACGGCGCTGGCTCTGCTGGTGCAGCTGGCGGGCGAACACCTCCTTGCCAGCGCCGGTTTCACCTTGCACCAACACCGCCAGGTTGCAGTCCTTGACCCGCGTGGCCAGGCGCAAGTGCTGCTCGATACGCGGGTCCTGGGCCTGGCGCAGCGGCTGTACCCGTTGGCGCTGCTGCGGCGCGCTGACCCGGCCATACAACCCGCCCAAGCCTGGCAAGCGCTGGGCGGACGCTGCGCTGACCCGGCGCAACTGGTCCATGTCGAACAGTTCACCGATATGCTCGGGCAAGCGCCCCAGGCGCTCCACCAGCCGTTGCCGGGCCAGGCTGTTGAGCGCCTGCAAGCGGCCATCGGCGTCCCAGGCCAGCAGGTAGTCGGGCTGGCTTTCGACATAGCCCGGCGTGCCATGCGCGCGCATCACCCAGTGGCCCTGGGCGCTGTGCATGAAAAAGGCGTTCTCGATCTCGCGCGCCGTCTGCTCGACCAGCTGGCGAATCAGGTGCTGGCTACGGCGGTCGTCCGGCGACTGCAAGGCCGACACATCGACCACGCCCAGCAACTCGCCCAGCGGGTCGAACACCGGCGCCGCGGTGCAGGTCAGGCCGATGAACGCGGCCCGAAAGTGGTCGCGCTTGTGCACCGTCACCGGCGCCTTGCTGGTCAACACCGCCGCCACGCCACAGGTGCCCTCCTCGCCTTCCGACCAGCAGGTGCCCAGGTACAGCCCGGCCTTGCGGCAGTCGTTGCGGATGGCCGACTCGACCCGGTAATCGATGGTGCGCCCCTGGGCGTCGGTGAGCAGTACGCAGTAGTCGGCACCGCGCACCCGCTCATGCAGGCGGGCCACGGCATCGCCGGCGATGCGCAGGAACAGCTCGGCGCGTTCGCGGCATTCGTTGAGCAGGCTTTGCGACAGGATGCGCGGCCCCTGCTGGGAAGCGGGGTCGAGGCGATACAGCTCCATGGAACGGCGCCATGAATCGAGGATCAGCGGTGGCACCGGCGCCTGCGGCAGGCGGTCGGCGTTCTTCAGCACCCGGCTGACGCAGTCGACATGGGCTCGGGAGTTCGCGGCAAGCATTCAGGCCCTCCGGTTCTCATTGCTGTTTTTGTCGTTGTCCGGCCATTAAGCGCTTCCCGGCATGCCCCGACAAGCACTGTGTGATTACCGGCCGGCCTGAGACGCAGCGTCTCAGCGTCTCGACAACGCCGCTGCCGCGCTGGTACCCGGCGTCTCGCCTGCCCTGCCACAAACACCTGCCAGGCCACGCCGCAAGCGCTCTAACGCGGCCACTGCAGCGATTCGCTAGAAAGCTGGCACCGCGCTTGCTCCTGCCCTGACAAACAAAAATACGAGGTGCGCCATGCCGCTGCCCGCCCCCACCGTCGGGATCATTGCCAACCCTGCCTCCGGCCGCGACCTGCGCCGCCTGACGGCCAGCGCCGGGCTCTATTCGAGCACCGACAAGGCCTCGGCGATCCAGCGCCTGCTCGCAGCCTTCGGTGCCACGGGTATCGGCCAGGTGCTGCTGCCCAGCGACATGACCGGTATTGCCGCCGCCGTGCTCAAGGCCAGCCTCGGCCCGGCAGCCCGCGAGCAACACTGGCCGGCCCTGGAAATACTCGACCTGCCACTGGCTCAGACCGTAGCCGATACCCGCCTGGCCACCCGGCACATGGTTGCGCGCGGCGTGGCCATGATCGCCGTGCTCGGCGGCGATGGCACGCACAAGGCGGTGGCCGCCGAGGCCGGTGACGTACCGTTGCTGACGCTCTCCACCGGCACCAACAATGCCTTCCCGGAACTGCGCGAGGCCACCAGTGCCGGCCTGGCCGGCGGCCTGCTCGCCAGCGGCCGGGTACCGGCCAGTATTGGCCTACGCCGCAACAAGCGCCTGCTGGTGAAAGTGCCCGAACAGCAACTTGCCGAATGGGCCCTGGTGGAGGTGGCGGTATCACCGCAGCGCTTCATCGGTGCGCGCGCACTCAGCCGCAGCGAGGACCTCAGCGAAGTCTTCGCCTGCTTCGCCGAGCCCCATGCCATCGGCCTGTCAGCCCTGTGCGGCCTGTGGTGCCCGGTGTCCCGCCACGACCCGCACGGTGCCTGGGTACGCCTGAACCCCGGCGCCGAACAAGCCTTGCTGGCACCACTGGCGCCGGGCCTGCTGCAAGGCTGCGGCATCACCGCCAGCGGCACCCTGACACCCGGCGTCGCCCATCGCCTGAGCCTGGCCAGCGGCACGCTGGCGCTGGACGGCGAGCGGGAAATCGAATTCGCCGAGCACGACACCCCGAGCATCACCCTCGACCACCAGGGCCCGTTGAGCGTGGACGTCGAGGCCGTGCTCGCGCATGCCGCCCGCCATCACCTGCTGGCCGTGCCTCGCGGCCACCGGCTGCACCCTGCAAACCCGTGTTGAGACAACCCCGGAGAACAACAAGATGTCCAATCAACTCAGTACCGAACAATTGCTGCATGCCTATGAAGTGATGCGCACCATCCGCGCCTTCGAAGAACGCCTGCATGTGGAGTTCGCCACCGGCGAGATTCCCGGCTTCGTCCACCTGTATGCCGGCGAAGAAGCGTCCGCTGCCGGGGTCATGGCCCACCTGCGCGACAGCGACTGCATCGCCTCGACCCACCGTGGCCATGGCCACTGCATCGCCAAGGGCGTGGATGTGTACGGCATGATGGCCGAGATCTACGGCAAGAAGACCGGCGTGTGCGGCGGCAAAGGTGGCTCGATGCACATCGCCGACCTGGAAAAGGGCATGCTCGGTGCCAACGGCATCGTCGGCGCCGGTGCACCGCTGGTGGCCGGGGCCGCGCTGGCGGCCAAACTCAAGGGCCGTGACGATGTGTCGGTGGCCTTCTTCGGCGACGGCGCTTCCAACGAAGGTGCGGTGTTCGAGGCCATGAACATGGCCTCGATCATGAACCTGCCATGCATCTTCGTCGCCGAGAACAACGGTTACGCCGAGGCCACGGCCTCCAACTGGTCGGTGGCCTGCGACCACATTGCCGACCGCGCGGCCGGCTTCGGCATGCCCGGCGTGACCATCGACGGCTTCGACTTCTTTGCCGTGTACGAGGCCGCCGGTGCGGCCATCGAGCGTGCCCGCAGCGGGCAAGGCCCGTCGCTGATCGAGGTCAAGCTCAGCCGTTACTACGGCCACTTCGAGGGCGATGCGCAAACCTATCGCGCCCCCGACGAAGTGAAGAACCTGCGCGAAAGCCGCGACTGCCTGATGCAGTTCCGCAACAAGACCACCCGCGCCGGCCTGCTCACCGCCGCGCAACTGGACACCATCGACGCCCGGGTCGAGGACCTGATCGAAGACGCCGTGCGCCGCGCCAAGTCCGATCCCAAGCCACAGCCCGCCGACCTGCTCAGCGACGTCTATGTCGCCTACCCCTGAGCCGCGGATTACAAGAACAACAGGAGAACCACCATGGCAAGAAAGATCAGCTACCAGCAGGCCATCAACGAAGCCCTGGCCCAGGAAATGCGCCGCGACGACACGGTATTCATCATTGGCGAAGACGTCGCCGGCGGTGCCGGTGCCCCCGGCGAGGATGACGCCTGGGGTGGCGTGCTGGGCGTGACCAAAGGCCTGTACCACCAGTTCCCCGGGCGCGTGCTCGACGCGCCGCTGTCGGAAATCGGCTACGTCGGCGCGGCCGTCGGTGCCGCCACCCAGGGCCTGCGCCCGGTGTGCGAGCTGATGTTCGTCGACTTCGCCGGCTGCTGCCTGGACCAGATCCTCAACCAGGCGGCCAAGTTCCGCTACATGTTCGGCGGCAAGGCGGTTACCCCACTGGTGATGCGCACCATGTACGGCGCCGGCCTGCGCGCGGCAGCCCAGCATTCGCAGATGCTGACCTCGCTGTGGACGCACATCCCCGGCCTGAAGGTGGTGTGCCCGTCCTCGCCGTACGATGCCAAGGGCCTGTTGATCCAGGCCATTCGCGACAACGACCCGGTGATTTTCTGCGAGCACAAGTTGCTGTACAGCATGCAGGGCGAGGTGCCCGAAGAGGTATATACCGTGCCGTTCGGCGAGGCCAACTTCCTGCGCGATGGCGACGATGTGACCCTGGTCACCTACGGGCGCATGGTGCATGTGGCGCTGGAAGCCGCCAACAACCTGGCCCGCCAGGGCATCGACTGCGAAGTGCTGGACCTGCGCACCACCAGCCCGCTGGACGAAGACAGCATTCTGGAAAGCGTGGAAAAGACCGGCCGCCTGGTGGTGATCGACGAAGCCAACCCGCGCTGCTCGATGGCCACCGACATCAGCGCCCTGGTGGCGCAGAAGGCCTTCGGCGCGCTCAAGGGCCCGATCGAAATGGTCACCGCGCCGCACACCCCGGTGCCGTTCTCCGATGCCCTGGAAGACCTGTACATCCCTGACGCGGCGAAGATCGAAGCGGCTGTACGAAAAGTGATCGAAGCCGCAAGGAGTGCCGCATGAGCCAGATCCATACCCTGACCATGCCCAAGTGGGGCCTGTCGATGACCGAGGGCCGGGTGGACACCTGGCTGAAGCAGGAAGGCGACCTGATCAACAAGGGCGACGAGGTGCTGGATGTCGAGACCGACAAGATCAGCAGCAGCGTCGAAGCGCCGTTCAGCGGCGTGCTGCGCCGCCTGGTCGCCCAGCCGGATGAAACCCTGCCGGTCGGTGCGCTGCTGGCGGTGGTGGTGGAAGGCGAAGCCGACGACGCTGAAATCGATGCGGTGGTCCAGCGCTTCCAGGCAGAGTTCGTCGCCGAAGGTGGCGCCGACCAGACCCAGGGGCCGACACCGCAGAAGGCCGAGGTGGGCGGCCGCCTGCTGCGCTGGTTCGAGCTGGGCGAAGGCGGCACGCCGCTGGTGCTGGTGCACGGATTTGCCGGCGACCTCAACAACTGGCTGTTCAACCACCCGGCACTGGCGGCGGAGCGGCGGGTGATCGCCCTCGACCTGCCGGGGCATGGCGAGTCGGCCAAGGCCCTGCAACGCGGCGATCTGGATGAACTGAGCGAAGCCGTACTGGCCCTGCTCGACCACCTGGATATCGCCAAGGCCCACCTCGCCGGCCATTCCATGGGCGGTGCGGTCAGCCTCAACGTGGCGCGCCTGGCACCGCAGCGGGTGGCCAGCCTGAGCCTGGTGGCCAGTGCCGGCCTTGGCGAGGAGATCAACGGGCAGTACCTGCAAGGCTTCGTCGCCGCCAGCAACCGCAATGCCCTGAAACCGCAAATGATGCAGTTGTTCGCCGAGCCGTCGCTGGTGACCCGGCAGATGCTCGAAGACATGCTCAAGTTCAAGCGCCTGGAAGGCGTGGAGCAGGCCCTGCAACAGCTGGCCGCAGCGATTGCCGATGGCCACCGGCAGCGCCACGACCTGCGCGAGGTGCTGGGCCGGCACCCGGCCCTGGTGGTGTGGGGTGGCAAGGACGCGATCATCCCGGCCAGCCATGCCGAAGGCCTGGAAGCCGAAGTGCTGATGCTGCCGGACGCCGGCCACATGGTGCAGATGGAGGCGGCCGAACAGGTCAACCAGCAACTGCTTGCGTTCCTGCGCAAGCACTGAGCCTTTGCGTGAGCCTGGAGAACAACCATGAATGACCTGAGCCACACCCACATGCGCGCTGCCGTCTGGCATGGGCGCAACGATATACGCGTCGAACAGGTACCGCTGCCGGCCGAGCCTGCACCCGGCTGGGTGCAGATCAAGGTGGACTGGTGCGGCATCTGCGGCTCCGACCTGCACGAATACGTCGCCGGCCCGGTATTCATCCCGGTCGACGCGCCACACCCACTGACCGGCATCCAGGGCCAGTGCATTCTCGGCCACGAGTTCTGCGGCCAGATCGCCAAACTGGGCGAAGGCGTAGAAGGGTTTGCCGTGGGCGACCCGGTGGCTGCGGACGCCTGCCAGCATTGCGGCACCTGCTACTACTGCACCCATGGCCTGTACAACATCTGCGAGCGCCTGGCCTTCACCGGCCTGATGAACAACGGCGCCTTCGCCGAACTGGTCAACGTCCCGGCCAACCTGCTGTACAAGCTGCCGCCGGGGTTTCCGGCGGAGGCCGGTGCGCTGATCGAGCCGCTGGCAGTGGGCATGCACGCGGTGAAGAAGGCCGGCAGCCTGCTGGGCCAGAGCGTGGTGGTGGTGGGTGCCGGCACCATCGGCCTGTGCACCATCATGTGTGCCAAGGCCGCTGGGGCGGCGCAGGTGATCGCCCTGGAAATGTCCTCGGCGCGCAAGGCCAAGGCCAGGGAAGTCGGCGCCAGCGTGGTGCTCGACCCCAGCCAGTGCGATGCCCTGGCGGAGATCCGTGCGCTCACTGCTGGCTTGGGGGCGGATGTGAGTTTCGAGTGCATCGGCAACAAGCACACGGCCAAGCTGGCCATCGACGTTATCCGCAAGGCGGGCAAATGCGTGCTGGTGGGTATTTTCGAAGAGCCCAGCGAGTTCAACTTCTTCGAGCTGGTGTCCACCGAAAAGCAGGTGCTGGGGGCGTTGGCGTACAACGGCGAGTTCGCCGACGTAATCGCCTTCATCGCCGACGCCAGGCTGGACATTCGCCCGCTGGTGACCGGGCGCATCGGGCTGGAGCAGATTGTCGAACTGGGCTTCGAGGAGCTGGTGAACAACAAGGAGGAGAACGTGAAGATCATCGTCTCGCCGGGCGGGCGCTGAGCCGCACAGGCAGCGACCACGCGGTGCATGGCACCGGCTCCGCCGGTGTTCGCGGCTAAAGCCGCTCCCACAGCGGTATTGCACAAGGCAAAGCAACACAATTCCTGTGGGAGCGGGCGCGCCCGCGAAGCAGGCGACGCGGTGGATGGCACCGGCTCCGCCGGTGTTCGCGGGCATGCCCGCTCCCACGGGTATTGCACAAGGCCAAGGGCAACTCAAATCCTGTGGGAGCGGGTTTACCCGCGAAGCAGACCACGCGGTGCATGGCACCGGCTTCGCCGGTGTTCGCGGGCATGCCCGCGGGTATTGCACAAGGCGAAGGGCAACTCAAATCCTGTGGGAGCGGGTTTACCCGCGAAGCAGACCACGCGGTGCATGGCACCGGCTCCGCCGGTGTTCGCGGCTAAAGCCGCTCCCACAGCGGTATTGCACAAGGCAAAGCAACACAATTCCTGTGGGAGCGGGCGCGCCCGCGAAGCAGGCGACGCGGTGGATGGCACCGGCTTCGCCGGTGTTCGCGGGCATGCCCGCTCCCACATGTATGAGCACGGTTCGATACACCCTCCGCTTATGCCCTATCTGTCTCAACCCCCCGTTCTGCGGCATACTCGACAAACCTATTGCCCGGTCCTCGTCATGCGTCCACTGCTCCCCCTCACCCTGGTCCTGCTGCTCGCCGCCTGCGGCGACGGTGAATCGCTGCTTCCGCCGGACGCGCGCCTGCCTGATGGCGGGCGCTACCGAGGGCAGGTGGTCGATGGCTTGCTGCAAGGCGAAGGCCGCATCGATTACCCCAACGGCAGCTGGTACGCCGGCGGTTTCAAGGACGGCCAATGGCATGGCCAGGGCGAATGGCACGGCCGCAACGGCGAGGTCTACCGCGGCCAGTTCGCCGCAGGGCTGTTCCAGGGCCTGGGAGAGCTGACCACCCAGGGCAGCCATTACGCCGGCACCTTCAGCCACGGCCGGCGCGACGGCGAAGGCACCCTCAAGCAAGCCGACCAGACCTACCGTGGCCAGTTCAAGGACGACCTGTACGAGGGCGCGGGCGAACTGGAGCTGGCTGACGGCAGCCGCTACCAGGGCCTGTTCGCCAAGGGCAAGCCCAACGGTGCCGGGGTACGCAGCGATGCCAGCGGCAACCAGTTCAGCGGCCGCTTCAGCAACGGCCAGCTGGAAGGCAGCGGCACCTATGACAGTGTCGACGGCGAGCAATACATCGGCGAGTTCAAGGACAACCGCCTTGAAGGCCGTGGTCGCTACGAAAACGCCGAAGGCGATGTGTGGATCGGCGAATTCAAGGACGGCTCGCTGGTCGGCGAAGGCGAACTGCTGGGCAGCGACGGCAGCCATTACAAGGGCACCTTCGTCGACTGGCGCCTGTCTGGCCAGGGCAGCCTGCAACTGGCCGACGGCAGCAAGTACATCGGCGGCTTCCTCAACGACGCCTACCACGGCCAGGGCCGGCTGATCCTGGCCAGCGGCAAAGTCGAAAGCGGCACCTGGGCCAACGGCGTGCGTGTGCGCGACCACAACGGCAAACTGCTGCCCGACCCGCTGGACCTGGCCTTGCTCAACCAGGGCCGGTTGCTGGACGAGGCGCTGGCCCGGGTACCACGCTCGGCGCCGCCGGTGCAGCTGTACAGCCTGGTGGTGGGCGGCGATGGCCAGCAAAGCGTGTTTCTGCGCGAGGCCGACTACGTCAGCAACATGCTCAAGGTACGCTTTGGTGCGCGCGGCCAGGTCACCTTGGTCAACCACCGTGACCACATGGCCAGCCGCCCCATGGCCACGCGCGAAAACCTCACCCGCACGGCCCGCACCCTGGCCGAGCGCAGCGGCCCGGAAGACCTGGTGTTCATCTACCTCACCAGCCATGGCAGCCAGGACCACCAACTGGTGCTCGACCAGCCGCGCCTGCAACTGGCCGACCTTTCTGCCGACGAGCTGGCCAGCGCCCTGGCGCCACTGAAAGAGCGCGATAAAGTCATCGTCATATCGGCCTGCTATTCAGGGGGCTACATCCCCTCGCTCAAGGACGAGCGCACGCTGATCATGACCGCAGCACGCGCCGACCGGGTGTCCTTCGGTTGCTCGGAGGAGGCCGATTTCACCTACTTCGGCGATGCGCTGTTCGCCGAGGCGCTGAACCAGACCGACGACCTGAAACAGGCGTTTGAACTGGCGCGTGCCAGCGTTGCCGAAAGAGAACATAGGGAAGGCTTCGAGGCCTCCGAGCCGCAGCTGTGGGCACCGCCGAAAGTGCTCGAGCACTGGCAGCAGCTGCGCCGGCAACAGGCCGAAGAAGCATTGCGTAACGCCGCACAGGCCAGCGTGGGGGAACAGGCACAAACGCCCCGCAACCACTAAGCTTGTGTGTAACAAGGGAGAGACATCATGTATTTGACGCCTCAGCATGTCCTGCTTGCCGGTGCCACAGGTCTGACAGGTGAACACCTGCTCGACCGCCTGCTCAACGAACCCACCATCACCCGCGTCCTGGCGCCCACCCGCCGGCCACTGGCCGAGCACCCGCACCTGGAAAACCCGGTGGGTGACCCGGCGGTATTCCTGCCGCAACTGGCCGGGCGCGTCGATATCGCTTATTGCTGCCTCGGCACCACGCTGAAGCAGGCCGGCTCCGAGTCGGCTTTCCGCGCGGTGGACCTGGACATGGTCGTGGCATTCAGCAAGCGGGCCCGGGAAATGGGCGCGCGGCACCTGCTGGTGGTCAGTGCGCTGGGCGCCGACCCAAAATCGTCGATCTTCTACAACCGGGTCAAAGGCGAGATGGAAGAGGCGCTCAAGGCTCAGGACTGGCCGCAATTGACCATCGTGCGGCCGTCGTTGCTGCTGGGCGAGCGGATTCAGCCACGGCTCAGTGAACGGCTGGCTTCGCCGTTTGCCAAGCTGATACCCGGGAAATATCGGGGGATCGAGGCGTGTACCCTGGCTCGGGCGCTTTGGCGGCTGGCGCTGGAAGAAGAGGACGGGGTGCGGATTGTGGAGTCGGATGAGTTGCGCAGGTTGGGCAAGATTTAGGCTTCACCCGTGGTGGCCTCTTCGCGGGTGAACCCGCTCCCACAGGAAACCTGCTGCATTCCGGCTGGCGGTTATCCTGTAATGGCCCTACCGCCGACAAGCCAGCTCCCACAGGTACTGCATCGGGCCTGAGGGCAGTGCAAATCCTGTGGGAGCGGGTTTACCCGCGAAAGGGCCGTCATAGGCCGCCGGTGGCCTGGAAGCCTACACCGGCCGCTGTCAGCAAGGACAACGGCAACAGCAGGGTATCGAGCAACATGCTGCCGGGCAGGTCCAGTCCCGGATACGCCGGCGCTTCTGCCCCGTAATGATCCCGCGGGCAACACCCGCCATTGATCACATACAAATCCAGCCGGGTACCGGCATACACCACTGGTGCCCCCGGCTTGTTGGCATCCAGCGTGCGCACCGTGGCGCAGCCGCCGAGCAGCCCGAGCGCCAGCACAACCGCCAGCGCTCGCTTCAATCATCCACCCCGAAGTGGTGTTCGCCCCAACGCGGCAACATGTCCTGGGGAATGTTCAGCAGGTTGAGAATGCGCGCCACGACAAAATCGACCAGGTCGTCGATGGTCTGCGGTTGGTGATAGAAGCCCGGCGCCGCCGGCAGAATCACCGCGCCCATCTGCGAAAGCTTGAGCATGTTCTCCAGGTGGATGGTGGAAAACGGCGCTTCGCGGGGCACCAGGATCAGCTGCCGACGCTCCTTGAGGGTAACGTCGGCAGCGCGTTCGATGAGGTTGTTGCAGGCACCGGTAGCAATCGCCGACAAAGTGCCAGTAGAACAAGGCACCACCACCATCGCCGCCGGGGCGCCGGAGCCCGAGGCCACCGGCGACATCCAGTCTTCCTTGCCATACACGCGGATCTGCCCGTCGGCGGCGCCGGTGTATTCGGTAAGAAAAGCCTGCATCGCCTGGGGCTTGGCCGGCAGCAACACGTCGGTCTCGGTGGCCATCACCAGCTGCGCGGCCTTGGAGATCAGAAAATGCACCTCGCGGTCCTCGCGCACCAGGCAATCGAGCAGGCGCAGGCCATACTGGGCGCCCGAGGCGCCCGTCATGGCCAGGGTGATGCGTTCCGGCCCGCTCACTTCAGCGCCTCGGCCAGCTTGCCGTGCAGGCCGCCAAAGCCGCCGTTGCTCATGATCACCACGTGGGTACCTGGGCGGGCCTGGCCCTTGACCCGCTCGATGATCGCCTCGAGGCTGTCGGCCACCACGCTCGGGACCTTGCACTGCGCGGCGGTAGCGGCCAGGTCCCAGCCAAGGTTGGCCGGGGCGTACCAGATCACCTGGTCGGCGTCGTTGACGCTTTCCGGCAGGCCATCCCGGTGGGCACCGAGCTTCATCGAGTTAGAGCGCGGTTCGATCACGGCAATCACCGGCGCCTCGCCCACGCGCTTGCGCAGGCCGTCGAGGGTGGTTGCGATCGCGGTCGGGTGGTGGGCGAAGTCATCGTAGATGGTCACGCCCTGCACTTCGGCGACTTTCTCCATGCGCCGCTTGACGCTCTTGAAGGCGCTCAGGCCTTCGATGCCCATGGCCGGCACCACGCCGACATGGCGCGCCGCTGCCAGGGTGGCCAGGGCGTTGGCGACGTTGTGCTGGCCGGTCAGTGCCCAATCCACCACGCCCTGCGCTTCGCCGTCGAACAGCACTTCGAAGCGCGAGCCATCGGGGCTGAGCAGGCGCGCCTGCCACTGGCCACCTTCACCGGTGGTCTGCACCGGGGTCCAGCAGCCCATGCCGATGACCCGCTGCAGCGCCACTTCAGAAGTGGGGTGGATGACCAGGCCTTCGCTGGGGATGGTGCGCACCAGGTGGTGGAACTGCCGCTCGATCGAAGCCAGGTCGGGGAAGATATCCGCGTGGTCGAACTCGAGGTTGTTGAGGATCGCCGTGCGCGGGTGGTAGTGGACGAACTTCGAGCGTTTGTCGAAGAACGCACTGTCGTACTCGTCGGCCTCGACCACGAAGAACGGGGTATTGCCCAGGCGGGCCGAAACCGAGAAGTTCTGCGGCACGCCGCCGATCAGGAAGCCCGGGCTCATGCCGGCGTGTTCGAGCACCCAGGCCAGCATGCTGCTGGTGGTGGTCTTGCCGTGGGTACCGGCAACCGCCAGCACCCAGCGGCCTTGCAGCACGTGGTCGGCCAGCCACTGCGGGCCGGAGACATAGGGCAGGCCCTTGTTCAGCACGTACTCGACCGCCGGGTTGCCACGCGACATGGCGTTGCCGATGACCACCAGGTCTGGCGCCGGGTCCAGCTGGGCCGGGTCATAGCCTTGGGTCAGCTCGATGCCCTGGGCTTCGAGCTGAGTGCTCATCGGGGGATAGACGTTGGCGTCGGAGCCGGTGACGCGGTGGCCAAGTTCCTTGGCCAGCACCGCCAGCGAACCCATGAAAGTGCCGCAGATACCGAGAATGTGAATATGCATGGTCGACCTCGTAAAACATCGAGGCAGGGTAGCCCAGGGCGCGACAAATCGCACCAGATGTTTCGCTCAGTCGGCCCTGGTGATGCGGTGTTTGCGCAGTTTTCGATACAAGGTGTTGCGGCTGATGGCCAAGTGCTCGGCGACACGGGTGAGGTGCCAGTGTTTTGCTTCCAGTATTTCCATTAGCGCTTGCCGTTCAGCATCTTGCAGAACCTCGGTACCCACAGGTTCCCCATCAACTTCCGGTCCAACGCTGGACCTGTGGGAGCGGGCGTGCCCGCGAACGAGGGCATCGCCCTCGCCTTGTGTCGCCTGGCCGGACGCTTTCGCGGGCTCGCCCACTCCCATAGGGGGCAGGCTGTTGCGGATGATGGCGGGCAGATCCGGGAAGCTGATGCGGGCATCTTCGCAAAGCGCCACCAGGGTGCGCAGCACATTGCGCATCTGCCGCACGTTACCCGGCCAGGCAAAGTCGAGCAGTGCCTGGCGCGCCCTCGGCTCGATATCGAGCAGTTGCCCCTGGGCCTCCTGGCGCAGCAGAAAGTCCAGCAACTGCGCCTTGTCACTGCGCTCGCGTACCGCCGGCAACGCCACCTCCAGGCCATTCAGGCGGTAATACAGATCCTCGCGGAAACTGCCCTGCTCCACCCGCTCCAGCAGGTCGCGGTGGGTGGCGCTGACAATGCGCACATCGACCGCCTGCGGCTCGCCACCGATGGGCACCACCTGGCGCTCCTCGAGCACGCGCAGCAGGCGGGTTTGCAGGGCCAGCGGCATGTCGCCGATCTCGTCCAGCAGCAAGGTGCCACCATCGGCTTGCAGCAGCTTGCCGCGCATGCCTTCCTTGCGCGCGCCGGTAAAGCTGCCGCCGCGGTAACCGAACAGTTCGCTCTCGATCAGGCTCTCCGGGATCGACGCACAGTTGATTGCAACGAACGGCTTGCTGCGCCGCTCGCTGGCCTGGTGCACAGCCTGGGCGAAGGCCTCCTTGCCGCAGCCGGTTTCGCCGCGCAACAGCAGCGGCACATCGCGCTCGAACACCCGCACGCTGCGGCGGAAGTCATTTTGCAAGGCCGGGTCAAGCAGGCAGATAAGCGGCTGCACATCGCGCGCAGGGCGTGGCTGGGCGGCGGGCACCGACCACACCGGCGCACGCGCCTGGCCACGCAGGCTGGCGAACACCTGGCGACCGTCCAGGGTGTGCAGCGGCCAGGCCGTGCTGCCGGTGGGCGTGGCACGGCTGAACAGTTCATCGTGGCTGCAGGCGAAAAAACGCTCCAGCGGCTTGCCCAGCACTCCACCGCGCACGGTGCCCAGCAGGTTCAACGCGCTCTGGTTGGCGGCACAGATGCGTCCATCGCCGTCGAACGCCAGCAGGCCTTCGCTGAACAGGCCGACCGACTCGGCCTGCAAGTGAAAGCGCAGCAGCCACTGCTGCTCGAAATGGCGCAGGAAATAGCAGCTTTCAATCATCTTCGCCGACAGGTTGACCAAGGCCATGGTGTGGAACTGGCTCTGCCGGGACACATCGGGCCGTGCCGACGACACATCCAGCACTGCCAGCAGCTCGCCATGCGGGTCGAACACCGGGCTGGCCGAGCAGGTCAGCCCGGTATGTCGGCCACGAAAATGTTCGTTCTGGTGGATGGTCAGCGCCTGGCGCTCGACCAGGCAGGTGCCAATGCCGTTGGTGCCTTCGCGCGCCTCGCTCCAGTCGGCGCCCAGCCACAGCCCGGCGCGCTCGAAGCTGCGCCGTTCGGTCGGTGCGCTGACGCAATTGAGGATGACCCCGCGGGCATCGGTCAGCAACACCGCATGGCCGGCCCCGGAGAGCTGCTGGTGCAGGCTGTTCATTTCATGATCGGCAATCTGCAGCACCTGGCGCAGGCGCTCGCGGCTTTCCAGCAGGCGCCCGTGCTCGAGCACCACTGGCGCCTCGCTTACCGACGGGTCGAGGTGGTAGTCCTCCAGGCAGCGCAGCCAGGAGCGGGCGATGGACGGATCGCTGCCGCCCTCCCCGGCGCCACCATGAGCAACGGTATGCACCTGGCGGGCATGCCGACTGAAATGATTGCTCTGCATTGTTGTAGTTCTCCGCAGATAGAGCGTTCCGCCAGCATCCTCCACCCGGGAAGGCTTTGCAATGCACCCTCCGGTTACGTGTCGCAAATGGCACAAAGTGTCACCCCTGCGCGTACCGACGCTGGCACAGCGGCCCTTGCCCACGCCCTGGGTACTGACCCAAGTCATTGATTTGCCTGGCGCTGGCAACGCTGGCCCAACCTTTGCTCTACGCTTTCCAACTCCCTAACAAGCACAATAGCCAGGAGACACACCATGCGTTACGCACATCCCGGTACCGAAGGCGCGAAGGTTTCTTTCAAGAGCCGCTACGGCAACTACATCGGTGGTGAGTTCGTTCCTCCGGTAAAGGGTGAGTACTTCACCAACACTTCCCCGGTGAACGGCCAGCCGATCGCCGAGTTCCCCCGCTCCACTGCCGAAGACATCGACAAAGCCCTGGATGCTGCCCACGCCGCAGCCGACGCCTGGGGCCGCACCTCGGTACAGGACCGCTCCAACGTCCTGCTGAAGATCGCCGACCGCATCGAACAGAACCTTGAAGTGCTGGCCATTACCGAGACCTGGGACAACGGCAAGCCGGTGCGCGAAACACTCAATGCCGACATCCCGCTGGCTGTGGACCACTTCCGTTACTTCGCCGGTTGCATCCGTGCCCAGGAAGGCGGCGCCGCCGAGATCAACGAAAACACCGTGGCCTACCATATCCACGAACCGCTGGGCGTGGTCGGGCAGATCATCCCGTGGAACTTCCCGATCCTGATGGCCGCCTGGAAGCTGGCCCCGGCCCTGGCCGCCGGCAACTGCGTGGTGCTCAAGCCGGCCGAGCAAACCCCGCTGGGCATCACCGTACTGGTCGAACTGATCGGTGACCTGCTGCCCAAAGGCGTACTGAACATCGTGCAGGGCTATGGCCGCGAGGCCGGTGAAGCGCTGGCCACCAGCAAGCGCATCGCCAAGATCGCCTTCACCGGCTCGACGCCGGTGGGTTCGCACATCATGAAATGCGCCGCTGAAAACATCATCCCGTCCACCGTCGAACTGGGCGGCAAGTCGCCGAACGTGTACTTCGAAGACATCATGCAGGCCGAGCCGAGCTTCATCGAAAAAGCCGCCGAAGGCATGGTGCTGGCGTTCTTCAACCAGGGCGAAGTGTGCACCTGCCCGTCGCGCGCCCTGGTACAGGAGTCGATCTACCCGCAGTTCATGGAAGTGGTGATGAAGAAGGTGCTGCAGATCAAGCGTGGCGACCCGCTGGACACCGACACCATGGTCGGCGCCCAGGCTTCGCAGCAGCAGTTCGAGAAGATCCTGTCGTACCTCGACATTGCCCAGGAGGAAGGCGCCGAGCTGCTGACCGGCGGCAAGGTGGAAAAACTCGAAGGCGCGCTGGCTACCGGCTACTACATCCAGCCGACCCTGCTCAAGGGCAACAACAGGATGCGCGTGTTCCAGGAAGAGATCTTCGGCCCGGTGGTCAGCGTCACCACCTTCAAGGACGAAGCCGAAGCGCTGGCCATTGCCAACGACACCGAGTTCGGCCTGGGCGCCGGGGTGTGGACCCGCGACATCAACCGTGCCTACCGCATGGGCCGTGGGATCAAGGCGGGCCGCGTGTGGACCAACTGCTACCACCTGTACCCGGCGCATGCCGCGTTCGGTGGCTACAAGAAGTCCGGGGTTGGGCGTGAGACGCACAAGATGATGCTCGACCATTACCAGCAGACAAAGAACCTGCTGGTGAGCTACGACATCAATCCGTTGGGCTTCTTCTAAACCCTGGAATGGCCTCGGGGGCTGCTTTGCAGCCCATCGCAGGCAAGCCAGCTCCCACAGGGAGCGCAGGGCTTCCAGACCTGTGCAGTACCTGTGGGAGCCGGCTTGCCGGCGATGAGGCCGGACCTGCAAACACAAAATCCAGAGCACCAACCACTCTGGCTCGCTTTCTGCAATACCCATCACCATCGGCCCGGAACCCGTCCGGCCACCAAGAAAAACAACAGGTGAATCTATGCCAAGCGATCATTCCGCCGGCTCGCCGGCAGGCTCTTCCGTCGACTTCGAAAAGGTCGGCTCGGACTATTTCCAGCAACGTGAACTGAAAAAGGGCGCCGCCGGCTGGGTGCTGCTGGTCGGCCTGGGCGTGGCCTACGTCATCTCCGGCGACTACGCCGGCTGGAACTTCGGCCTGGCCCAGGGCGGCTGGGGCGGCATGTTCCTCGCCACCCTGCTGATGGCCACCATGTACCTGTGCATGTGCTTCTCGCTGGCCGAACTGTCGTCGATGATCCCCACCGCAGGTGGCGGCTACGGCTTTGCCCGCAGCGCCTTCGGCCCGTGGGGCGGCTTTCTCACCGGCACGGCGATCCTCATCGAATACGCCATTGCCCCCGCTGCCATCGCGGTGTTCATCGGCGCCTATTGCCAGTCGCTGTTCGGCATCGGCGGCTGGATGATCTACCTGGCGTTCTACATCGTCTTCATCGGCATCCACATCTTTGGCGTGGGCGAGGCGTTGAAGCTGATGTTCATCATCACCGCCATCGCCGCCATCGCCCTGGCGGTGTTCCTGGTGAGCATGCTGCCCCATTTTGATGCAGCCAACCTGTTCGACATCGCCCAGACCGACGCCGTCGGCGCCAGCAGCTTCCTGCCGTTCGGCTATGTCGGCGTGTGGGCGGCCATCCCCTACGCCATCTGGTTCTTCCTCGCCGTAGAGGGCGTGCCGCTGGCTGCCGAAGAAACCAAGAACCCCAAACGTGACCTGCCACGCGGCCTGATCGGCGCCATGCTGGTGCTGCTGGCCTTCGCCCTGCTGATTCTGGTGGTCGGCCCCGGCGGTGCAGGCTCCGAAGCGCTGAAAGCCTCCGGCAACCCGCTGGTCGAGGCATTGGCCAAGGCCTATGGCGGCTCCACCTGGATGGGCAGTTTCGTCAACCTGGTCGGCCTGGCCGGGCTGATCGCCAGCTTCTTCTCGATCATCTACGCCTATTCCCGGCAGATTTTTGCCCTGTCCCGCGCGGGCTACCTGCCACGCAAGCTGTCGGAAACCAACAAGAGCAAGGCGCCGGTACTGGCCCTGATCATCCCCGGCATCATCGGCTTTGCCCTGTCGCTGACCGGCCAGGGTGACCTGCTGATCCTGGTCGCGGTGTTCGGCGCCACCTTGTCCTACGTGCTGATGATGGCCGCGCATATCACCCTGCGCATCCGCCGGCCGAAGATGGAGCGCCCCTACCGCACCCCCGGGGGCATCTTCACTTCGGGCGTGGCCTTGGTGTTGGCCTGCATCGCCGTGGTCGCCGGGTTCCTGGTTGACCCACGGGTGGTGATTGGCGCCGCAGTGATCTATGCGGTATTAATTGCCTACTTTGCTTTCTACAGCCGCCACCACCTGGTCGCGGGCACACCGGAAGAGGAATTCGCCGCGATCCAGAAGGCCGAAGAGGCCCTGCACTGATCGCCGCCACCCGCCGCGGGGCGACCCGCGGCTCTGGAGAGTCTGTATGGCAAGTTTCGTCCACACGGTAGGCCATATGGTCTACCGCTTCGACAGCCTCAAGGAAGTCATGGCCAAGGCCAGCCCGGCGCGTTCGGGGGACTACCTGGCGGGCGTTGCGGCCAGCAACGACGGCGAGCGCGTCGCCGCGCAGATGGCCCTGGCCAACATCCCGCTGACGCATTTCCTCAATGAAGCGCTGATCCCTTACGAAGCAGATGAAGTCACCCGCCTGATCATCGACACCCACGATGCCCAGGCTTTCGCCCCGGTCAGCCACCTGACCGTCGGCGGCCTGCGCGACTGGCTGCTGAGCGAGGCGGCCAACGAGGACAGCCTGCGCGCCCTGGCACCCGGGCTGACCCCGGAAATGGCCGCAGCGGTGTCGAAGATCATGCGCGTGCAGGACCTGGTGCTGGTGGCGCAGAAGATCCGCGTGGTCACCCGCTTCCGCGGCACCATGGGCCTGCGCGGGCGGCTGTCGACCCGGCTGCAGCCCAACCACCCCACCGATGACCCCGCCGGCATCGCCGCCAGCATTCTCGACGGCCTGCTGTACGGCAACGGTGACGCCATGATCGGCATCAACCCGGCCACCGACAGCATCGCCTCGATCTGTGCCCTGCTGGAAATGCTCGACGCCATCATCCAGCGCTACGACATCCCCACCCAGGCCTGCGTGCTGACCCACGTCACCACCTCGATAGAGGCGATCAACCGTGGCGTGCCACTGGACCTGGTGTTCCAGTCCATCGCCGGCACCGAGGCGGCCAACGCCGGGTTCGGCATCAACCTGAACGTGCTGCAGGAAGGTTACGAAGCGGGCCTGTCGCTGCAACGCGGCACCCTCGGGCAGAACCTGATGTACTTCGAGACCGGCCAGGGCAGCGCGCTGTCGGCCAACGCCCACCATGGCGTCGATCAGCAAACCTGCGAGACCCGCGCCTATGCGGTGGCCCGCCACTTCAAGCCGTTCCTGGTCAATACCGTGGTCGGCTTCATCGGCCCGGAGTACCTGTACAACGGCAAGCAGATCATCCGCGCCGGCCTCGAGGACCACTTCTGCGGCAAGCTGCTGGGCGTGCCGATGGGCTGCGATATCTGCTACACCAACCACGCCGAAGCCGACCAGGACGACATGGACACCCTGCTGACCCTGCTGGGTGTGGCCGGGATCAACTTCATCATGGGTATCCCCGGCTCCGACGACATCATGCTCAACTACCAGACCACCTCGTTCCACGACGCGCTGTACGCGCGCCAGACCCTGGGCCTGAAGCCCGGGCCGGAGTTCGAGGCGTGGCTGGCCCGCACCGGCATCTTCACCCAGGCCGATGGCCGGGTGCGCTTTGGTGACAACCTGCCGCCGGCCTTCCGCCAGGCCTTGGCACAGCTTGCATAGGGACGACCATGGACCACCGCACGCCTACCCCCGACAACCCTTGGCTGGCCCTGCGCAACCTGACCCCGGCGCGCATCGCCCTGGGCCGCGTCGGCACCAGCCTGCCGACCGGGGCGCAGCTGGACTTCCAGTTCGCCCATGCCCAGGCCCGCGATGCCGTGCACCTGGCCTTCGACCACGCCGGCCTGGCCAGCCAGCTGAGTGACCGCGGGCGCGAAAGCCTGGTGCTGCACAGCGCCGCCAGCGACCGCGACCAGTACCTGCAACGCCCGGACCTGGGGCGGCGGCTGAACGAAGCGTCGGTTACCACGCTGCGCCAGCACGCCCAGGCCAACCCCGGCGGGGTCGACCTGGCCATTGTCGTCGCCGATGGCCTGTCGGCCCTGGCCGTGCACCGCCACAGCCTGCCGTTCCTGGCCCGCTTCGAAGAGCAGGCCGCCGCCGACGGCTGGACCAGCGCCCCGGTGGTCCTGGTGGAGCAAGGCCGCGTGGCGGTGGCCGACGAAGTCGGTGAATTACTCGGTGCACGGATGACGGTGATGCTGATCGGCGAACGCCCCGGGCTAAGCTCGCCCGACAGCCTTGGCCTGTATTTCACCTATGCACCCAAGGTCGGGCTGACCGATGCCTACCGCAACTGCATTTCCAACATCCGCCTGGAAGGGCTGAGCTACGGCATGGCGGCGCACCGCCTGCTGTATTTGATGCGCGAAGCCTGCCGGCGCCAGCTTTCCGGAGTGAATCTGAAGGACGAAGCCGAGGTCCATAGCCTGGAAAGCGAGCAAGGCGCCAGCCAGCGCGGCAACTTCCTGCTCGGCAAAGGGTAAGAAACCTGTCACGCAAGGCGGATTGCGCTTGCCACGCGCATTGGGCAGCATGCCCGGGAGAACTGCTGGCAATCCGCTGTTTCCCTAATGGACTCTGAGGGCCGCACATGCGCATCATCAAGGCAACCCTGCAACACCTCGACCTGCTTACGCCAATGTTCGTCAAATACCGTGAGTTCTACGGGCAGCTCCCTTACCCGGACAGCTCGCGCAGTTTTCTGGAAAAGCGCCTGAAGCGGGACGAGTCGGTGATCTACCTGGCACTGCCGGATGACGACGACACCAGGCTGCTGGGGTTCTGTCAGCTGTACCCGAGCTTTTCCTCGCTGTCGTTGAAGCGGGTGTGGATTCTCAACGATATCTACGTGGCCGAAGATTCGCGGCGCATGCTGGTGGCTGACCACTTGATGCGCGAGGCGAAGAAAATGGCCAAAGAGACCAACGCCGTGCGCATGCGGGTATCGACCAGTGCGGACAATGAGGTGGCGCACAAGACCTACGAATCGATCGGCTTTCGTGAGGATAACGAGTTCAAGAGCTACATACTGCCGATCAGTCAGGATTGAGCGTTACTCCTGCACTGGCCTCTTCGCGGGTACTGCACCGATTTCAGATGCGTCGCTATTCCTGTGGGAGCGGGCGCGCCCGCGAAGAGGCCGCTACAGGACTACCCCTACCGTAACCCCCCGCTACAAACTCCCCAGGCATGTTCCTGACTTAGCCGTATAATGGCGCACCTGTCATGTGTGAAATTTTACCTATCCCCAGGTAACCGAGCCTACGCCCAAAGAACACAGGTGCTGTACATGGATTTCAACCCGCTGGACCTTATCCTGCATCTCGATGCCTACCTCGATCTGCTGGTCACCAATTACGGTCCCTGGATCTACGCCATCCTGTTCACCGTGATCTTCTGTGAAACCGGGCTGGTGGTCATGCCCTTCCTGCCTGGCGATTCGCTGCTGTTCATCGCCGGCGCCGTGGCCGCAGGCGGCGGCATGGACCCGGTACTGCTGGCAGGCCTGCTGATGGCCGCCGCGATCCTGGGCGACAGCACCAACTACGTGATCGGCCGCACGGTCGGCGAGCGGCTGTTCAACAACCCCAACTCGAAGATCTTCCGCCGCGACTACCTGCAGCGTACCCACGACTTCTATGAACGCCACGGCGGCAAGACCGTGACCATGGCGCGCTTCCTGCCCATCCTGCGTACCTTCGCGCCGTTCGTCGCCGGCATCGCCCACATGCACTACCCACGCTTTCTCGGCTTCAGCGTCGCCGGTTCGCTGCTGTGGGTCGGTGGCCTGGTCACCCTGGGCTACTTCTTCGGCAACGTGCCGTTCATCAAGCAGCACCTGTCGCTGATGGTGGTGGGCATCATCGTCCTGTCGCTGGTGCCGATGATCCTCGGCCTGCTGCGTGGCCGCCTGGGCCGCACGGCCAAGGCACACTGAACCCTGCCGATGTGGTCGTTCAGCGCCTGGCGGCGCAAGCGCACCCTGGCGCGCTACCCCATTACCGCCCAGCAATGGCAGGCCGTACGCGCGCGCCTGCCGATGCTGGACGGCATCACCGACGAAGAAGACCGCTGGCTGCGCGAAGCCTGCATCCTGTTTCTGGTCGACAAGCACCTCACCTGCCTGCCCAGCGTCGAACTGGACGACGAGCAGCGCCTGTTGCTGGCTGCCCAGGCGCAGTTGCCGTTGCTGCACCTGGGCGAATTGAACTGGTACCAGGGTTTTCACGAAATCATTCTCTACCCCGACGATTTCAAGAGCCCTCAGCGCCATCGCGACGCCAGTGGCGTGGAGCACGTGTGGGACGGCGAGCACAGCGGCGAAGCCTGGCAACAGGGCCCGATCATTCTTGCCTTGAGCGGGGTGCAGGCCAGTGGCGGCTGGGAGGCCTACAACCTGGTCATCCATGAGCTGGCGCACAAGCTCGACATGCTCAATGGCGACGCCAACGGCCTGCCCCCGCTGCACACCGGCATGCCGGTGGATGAATGGGCGACGGCCATGCAGCAGGCCTATGACGACCTCAACCGCCAGCTGGACGCCAACCCCGACGCCGAAACCGCCATCGACCCCTATGCAGCGGAAAACCCGGCGGAATTCTTTGCGGTCACCAGCGAATACTTCTTTAGTGCCCCCGACCTGCTGCACCAGGCTTATCCAAAGGTCTACACCCAGTTGTCGCGGTTCTACCGCCAGGACCCGCTGGCGCGCCTGTCGCGGCTGCAGGCCGAACACCCCGAATACCGTGAAAGCCACGCCTGACGGGGCCGCACATCAGGCCAGGCGTGGCATGCCCCGGCAGAATGTGCCTATAATCGCCGCCACTTTTTTGGTCAAACACGGGGGCACTGCCCAATGAGCTACAGCAAGATTCCGGCGGGCAAAGACCTGCCGAACGACATCTACGTCGCCATCGAGATCCCGGCCAACCACGCGCCGATCAAATACGAGATCGACAAGGACAGCGATACCCTGTTCGTCGACCGTTTCATGGCTACCCCGATGTTCTACCCAGCCAACTACGGCTTCATCCCCAACACCCTGGCGGATGACGGTGACCCGCTGGACGTGCTGGTCGTTACCCCTTACCCGGTTGCCCCAGGTTCGGTCATTCGCGCCCGCCCGGTCGGCGTGCTGAACATGACCGACGACGGCGGCGGCGACGCCAAGGTCATCGCTGTTCCTCACGACAAGCTGTCGCAGCTGTACGTCGATGTGAAGGAATACACCGACCTGCCAGCCCTGCTGATCCAGCAGATCGAGCACTTCTTTGCCAACTACAAAGATCTCGAGAAGGGCAAGTGGGTCAAGATCGAAGGCTGGGAAGGCGCCGACGCCGCCCGTGCCGCGATCACCAAATCGGTGGCTGCCTACAAGGGCTGATACCGGTTGCCTGAAGAACCCCGCCCTGGCGGGGTTTTTTTTGCCTGCTACTTCGTGCTGCGGCTCAGCAAGGTAAAAAGTCCGACGCAGTCTTACTCCATCGCCCTACAAACAGGTGCTTTTCGCACAACACCCATCAACACCCGGTTCATATCCTTGATGGCACCCCGCCGCTACACTCGCCGCCATGAACACATCCGGTGACCGCCTCAAAGCTCTCCTCCACGAATGTGGCCTGACCGCGTCTGATTTCGCTGTCCAGCGCGGCGTTACCCCACAGCACGTCAACAACTGGTTCAACCGCGGCGTGCCCCTGGCCCGGCTGGAGGAACTGGCTGACCTGTTCTGCGTGCACCCGCGCTGGTTGCGCACCGGCGAGGGGCCGAAATATTTCAACCCGATGCTGCGCAACTACCCCCCGGAGCCGATACCCGCCGACCTGCCCATGCCACTGGCGGTGCACGGCGGTCGGCCACGCAAGGTACCGTTCTACGAAGTGCACCAGGGCCTGCTGTTGCCGGTGGCTGGCAAACACCTGTACCTGCCGGCCAAAGCGCTGAAACGGTTGGGGGTGGCAGCCGGCAACGCCATCTGCCTGGCCATGCCCGCCAGCAACATGGCGCCACTGATTCCGCTGCAAGCCACCCTGGCCGTTGACCTCGGCATGACCCGGGTAGTCGACGGTGAAACCTATGCGCTGTTGCACAACGGCACGCTCCGGGTAAACAACCTCAGCCTTGGCCAGCACGGCACGCTGTGCCTGCACAACCATGATCGGCGCACCTATGGCGTAGAGCGCTACACCGCCGCCCAGTGCCACGCACAGCGCCTGGAAATTCTCGGCTGGGTGTTCCACTGGTCGCATTTTCGCCAGCAACGGCCAGGCTGAAACAACCTGTGGCATTTTTTGCTGGGCATCCCGCGCATGCCCTTGTATGCTACGCCGCACATTCAGCCCCTACCGGCGCAAGCCGCGGTTCAGAGGGCTCGGCGATATCCCACACGGGCATCTGCCATCTCTTTCAGGCCCTTGCTGGCCACACAGTTAAGGCGATTGCGACTTACCATAAATTAGTCGGAAGCGTCCCCGAGAAGCCGGCCACAAGCCGGCTTTTTAATGCCCAGCATAAAAGCCTCGCTCATCTTCAGCACTTTCCAAGGCTTGCCCCACAGCCAGGGAAGAGCAGTGCGTCCCAAGAAAAAAATCTCATTCGCCATTAATATGACGCGAACCTTACGCTCATCTGAAAATCGTCGGATTACTGACGTTTCGCATGGAGCTTTCACCCTCCTGATCTAGGCTCAAGCCATATGGCAGGAGGTACCGCCCATGCGCAAATTACTGGTTGGCTCGTCGATATTGGCTTGTCTTGTAGTGCTGGGCGGCTGGTTGAGTCGACCACAGCCGTTGCCTGTGCGGCTGCTGCAAGTCGAGCGGGGGCCGGTGGAAACACTGGTGGCCAACACACGCGCGGGTACGCTGAAGTCCTGCCGACGCTCGCACCTTTCATTCAATGTCGGCGGCCAGGTTGCCGAGTTGCTGGTCAGCGAGGGCCAGCGGGTGCAGACCGGCCAGGTGCTGATGCGCCTGCGCCAGGACGAGCAACAAGCCAGGCTGCAGGAAGCCGAGGCGCGGCTGGAGGCGCAACGCAACAGCCGCGAACAACGCTGCCAACAGGCTCATCTGGACCGACGCGATTTGCAACGCCTGGGCCAGCTGGCCGACCGCAAGCTGATTGCCGCCGATCGCCTCGACCAGGCCGAGACCAAGGCCAACCTGGCCAAGCTGATGTGCAGCGCCAGTGCCGTGCTGATCCGCGAGGCCGACGCCAGCCTGCAGTTGCAGCGTTCTCTGCTGGAACAGACCACCCTGCGTGCGCCATTCGCCGGCATCATCGCGGAAATCAACGGCGAACTCGGCGAGTTCGTCACCCCTTCGCCGCCGGGTATCCCCACGCCGCCGGCGGTCGACCTGATTGACGACAGTTGCCTCTATGTCGAGGCGCCGATCGATGAGGTGGACGCTGCCCGGGTTCGCCCCGGCACCGCCGTGCGGATCAGCCTGGATGCCTTCCGTGGCCAGCAGTTCGCCGGCCGCGTCAGCCGCATCGCGCCGTATGTACGTGAACTGGAGAAGCAGGCGCGCACCGTCGATGTCGAGGTGCGCTTCGACCAGCCGCCGGCAGATCTGGCCCTGCTCACCGGCTATAGCGCCGATGTCGAGATCCTGCTGGAGCAGCACGCAGGTGCTTTGCGCATCCCCACCGAGACCTTGCTGGAGGGCCAGCGGGTGCTGCGCTATGACCCGAACGCCCGGGTACTGCGCGAGGTGCAGCTGCAGACGGGGTTGAGCAACTGGCGCTGGACCGAGGTGCTCGCCGGGCTGGACGAGCAAGCGCGTATCGTCGCCAGCCTCGAACAGGAAGGGCTCAAGGACACCGCCGCGGTGATCCCGGTGGATGCCGAGGAGCACGCGCCATGATCCGCCTGCGCGGCGGCTGCCGCAGCTTCCAGCTGGGCGAGCAGCAGGTGATGGGGCTGGATGGCCTGGACCTGGACATCGCCGCCGGCGACTACATGGCGGTGATGGGCCCCTCGGGCTCGGGCAAGTCGACCCTGCTGAACATCCTCGGCCTGCTCGATGCGCCGAGCGCTGGCGAATACTGGTTGCAGGGCGAGGCCACGGCGGCGCTGAGCGAGGCGCGGCGCGCCCAGTTGCGCAGCCGACTGATCGGTTTCGTGTTCCAGTCCTACCACCTGATCGCCCGGCTGACGGTGCTGGAAAACATCGAACTGCCGATGGTCCTCGCCGGCATCGGCGCGGCGCAACGGCGCAAGCGCAGCAGCCAGCTGGTCGCGCGCCTGGGCCTGGGCGAGCGCCTAGCCCACCGCCCGGCGGAACTGTCCGGTGGCCAGCGCCAGCGCGTCGCCATCGCCCGGGCGATGGTCATGCAACCGGCGCTGCTGCTGGCCGACGAGCCCACCGGCAACCTCGACAGCCAGGCCGGTGCCGAGGTGTTCAAGCTGCTGGAGGAACTTAACGATGAGGGCCTGACGCTGATCGTGGTGACACACGATGCCAGCCTGGGTGCCCGCGCACAGCGCCAGTTGCACATGCGTGACGGGCGTATTCACAGCGCCACGCCGCAGCGGGCGCTGGCCTGATGCGCGCCGCCGATGCCCTGGGCTTCTGGCTCGGCGCCTTGCGTGGGCATCGCTCGCGTAGCCTGATGCTATTGCTGGCCATCGCTATCGGGGTGGTTGCGGTCAACCTGCTGACCGGGCTCGGTGCAGGCGCGCGGGCCTTCGTCCTGAACGAATTCGCGCTGCTCGGGCGCGACATCCTGATCGTTTTCCCGGGCCGCAAGGAAACCACCGGGCGAATGCCACCGCTCACCGGCCTGACCCCACACGCGTTGACCTTGCAGGACATGCAGGCCGTCAGCCGCTTGCCGGGCATTCGCCGGGTCGCGCCGCAGCAGGCCGGGCAGATGGAGGTAATCGCCGGCAACCGCAACCGTGAGGTCCTGACCCTGGGCACCACCCGGGACTTCTTCGCCATTCGCCAACTGACGGTGCTCCAGGGCCAGCCCCTGCCGGCGCTGGACCCCGAGCAGGCCGAGGCCGTCTGCGTGATCGGCGGCAAGCTCCGACGCGAGCTGTTCGGTACACGCCCGGCCCTGGGTGAATGGTTGCGCGCCGGCGACCGGCGCTTCCGGGTGATCGGCATCCTCGCTGAGCGGGGCGAGTCGCTGGGGATGGACTTCGCCGAGATGCTGATCATTCCGGTCGCCAGCGCCCAGGCCTTGTTCAACAGCGAAGGGCTGTCACGGGTGTTCGTCGAGGTACAGGGTCCGGGTTCCCTGGAACGTGGCAAGCGGCTGATAGGCGCCGCGCTGAAGGAACGCCACGAGGGCGAGGAAGACATCACCCTGGTCAGCCAGGACAGCCTGCTCGGCGCCTTCGACCAGATACTCGCGGTGCTGACCCTGGCCGTGGCCGGGATTGGCGCGATCAGCCTGCTGGTGGCCGGTATCCTGATCATGAACGTGACCTGGATTGCCGTCAGCCAGCGCAGCGCCGAAATCGGCCTGCTCAAAGCCATCGGCGTGACCGCCGCGCAGCTACGCCTGCTGTTTCTCGGCGAAGCAGCGCTATTGGCCTTGAGTGGGGCGCTGGCCGGGCTGCTGCTGGCGGAAACCTTGCTTTGGCTGGGGCGCCTGGCGTTCGATGTGCCGCTTTATGCGCCCTGGTGGGCGCGGGCTGGCGCGGTGCTGTTGGCCCTCGGAACGGCGCTGCTGTTCGCCTGGCTGCCGGCCGCGCGGGCCGCGGCGCTGGAGCCGGTGACGGCATTACGCCCGCCGGGGGCGCACTGATGCGCTGGCAAGACAGTTTGCGCCTGACCGGCTCGGCGCTGACCAGCCGCCCGTTGCGCAGCCTGCTGACCCTGCTCGGGGTAGCGATCGGCATCGCCGCCGTGGCGCTGCTCACGGCCATCGGTGAAGGCGTGCGCGGCTATGTGCTGGAGAATTTTTCCCAGTTCGGTACGCGGATCATCACCGTGCGCCCGGGCAAGACCCAGACCAGCGGCCTCGGCGGCCTGCTCGGTAGCGTACGGCCACTGACCATCGCTGATACCGACGCCCTGCGGCGTTTGCCGCATGTCGAGGCGGCGCTGCCGATCATCCAGGGCAGCGGCGATATCCAGTTCGCTCAACTGAGCCGGCGCAGCGACATTCTCGGTAGCGGCCATCAACTGGCGCAGGCTTGGCGCATGCAGCTGAGCCTGGGCGAGTTTCTGCCCGAGGCGCGTGACGGTCGCTCGCCGCCCTACGTGGTGCTCGGCCACCAGCTGCGCGCCGAGCTGTTCGGTGCGCGTAACCCGCTGGGTGAGCTGGTTCGCGTCGGTGGCATGCGTTTCCGGGTGATCGGCGTGATGGCGGAAAAGGGCCAATTGCTCGGCTTCAACCTCGACGATATCGCCTACATCCCGGTGGACTGGGCGCAAAGCCTGTTCAACCGCACCGGGGTGGTCAAAGCCCATGTGGTGTTCGACGCCGGCACCACATCGCGCGCGTTGAGCCGGCAGATTCGCCAAGTGCTCGGCGAGCGGCACGGCATCGAGGACTTCAGCCTGACCACCCAGGACGACATGCTGCGCAGCTTCAACCGGGTGCTCGCCAGCCTGAGCCTGGCCATCGGTGCGCTGGGCGGCATTTCCCTGCTGGTCGGCGCCGTCGGCATCGTCACCATCATGACCACCACCGTGGCTGAGCGCACTGCGGAAATCGGCCTGTTGCGGGCGATGGGTGCCAGCCCGCGGCAGGTGCTCGGGCTGTTTCTCGCCGAAGCGACGCTGCTGTCCCTGGCGGGTGGGGTGCTGGGGTTGCTGTTGATGGGGCTGCTGCTCGGGCTGCTGCACTTGGCCATGCCGGGCCTGCCCTTGGCGTTGCAGCCGCTGTTCCTGCTGTTGGCACTGCTGCTGGCGGCGGGGCTCGGCATAATCGCCGGCCTGGCGCCCGCACTGCGGGCCGCCCGCCTGCACCCGGTGGCGGCGCTGCGCAGCGAATAGTGGCCATCGGCGTAGCACCCTGTGGGAGCGGGTTTACCCGCGAACACCGGCACGGCCGGTGCCATGCACTGCGTCGCATTCTTCGCGGGTGAACCCGCTCCCACAGGGTGCGCGAATTCGCCCCAGCGCAAGCTGACAGAAAAGTAATCCACAACTCAGCCGACTGACAGCGCAGAGCCGCTAAGGTAAAGGAAGACCGTGGGACTTTCTGGCCCACCGGCTGGGGCATCCAAGCGCCCGAACAGCCGCGACTCATCGACCGACTGGACGCAACGGCATGCAAAGCAGAACCACAAGACGCTCCTTCGTCAAAGGCCTGGCCGCTACCGGACTACTGGGTGGGCTGGGCATGTGGCGCACGCCGGTCTGGGCGCTGAACAGCCCCGGCCAGCCGAATGTGCTCAGCGGCAGCGACTTCGACCTGTACATCGGCGAACTGCCGGTCAACATGACCGGCACCAAGCGTACCGCCATGGCCATCAACGGCTCCGTGCCGGGACCGATTCTGCGCTGGCGTGAAGGCGACACCGTGACGCTGCGCGTGCGTAACCGTTTGCAGCAGGACACGTCCATCCACTGGCACGGCATCATCCTGCCGGCGAACATGGATGGCGTACCGGGCCTGAGCTTCCATGGCATCGCCCCCGACGGCCTGTATGAGTACAAGTTCAAGGTCCGGCAGAACGGCACCTACTGGTACCACAGCCACTCCGGGTTCCAGGAGCAGGTCGGGGTGTACGGTGCCCTGGTCATCGATGCGAAAGAGCCTGAGCCGTTCACCTATGACCGCGATTACGTGGTCATGCTCAGCGACTGGACAGATGAAGACCCTGCCCGGGTGCTGGCCAAGCTAAAGAAGCAATCCGACTACTACAACTACCACAAGCGCACGGTGGGTGACTTCGTCAACGACGTGAGCGAGATGGGCTGGTCCGCCGCGCTGGCCGACCGCAAGATGTGGGCTGAGATGAAAATGAGCCCCACCGACCTCGCTGACGTGAGCGGCTTCACCTACACCTACCTGATGAATGGCCAGGCCCCGGACGGGAACTGGACGGGCGTGTTCAAGCCGGGCGAGAAGATCCGCCTGCGCTTCATCAACGGCTCGGCGATGAGCTATTTCGATGTGCGTATTCCGGGCCTGAAGATGACGGTGGTCGCGGCGGACGGGCAGCACGTGCAACCCGTTTCGGTCGACGAATTCCGTATCGCGGTTGCCGAAACCTACGACGTCATCGTCGAGCCGGAGCACGAACAGGCCTACACCCTTTTCGCTCAATCCATGGACCGCACCGGCTACGCCAGGGGCACCCTGGCTGTTCGCGAAGGCTTGCAGGCGCCTGTTCCGGCCGTAGACCCACGGCCGATCATCGCCATGAGCGACATGGGCATGGACCATGGTGGCATGGGCGGTATGGATCACGGCGACATGGCTGGCATGGACCATGGCAGCATGGCCGGCATGGACCACGGCAGCATGCCTGACCGTAGCGATGCCATGCAGGGCCATCCCGCCTCCGAGCGCAACAACCCACTGGTCGACATGCAGACCATGAGCCCGACGCCAAAGCTGAACGACCCGGGTATCGGGCTGCGCGACAACGGCCGCCGTGTGCTGACCTACGCGGACCTGCGCAGCACCTTCCCGGACCCGGACGGCCGCGCGCCAGGTCGCACAATCGAACTGCACCTCACCGGCCACATGGAAAAGTTCGCCTGGTCGTTTGACGGCATCAAGTTTTCCGATGCCGAGCCACTGCGCCTCAAGTACGGCGAGCGCCTGCGCATCACCCTGGTCAACGACACCATGATGACTCACCCCATCCATCTGCATGGCATGTGGAGCGACCTGGAGGATGAGAACGGCAACTTCATGGTGCGCAAACACACGATCGACATGCCGCCTGGCTCGAAACGAAGCTACCGCGTCACTGCCGATGCCTTGGGGCGTTGGGCCTATCACTGCCACCTGCTGTTCCATATGGAAATGGGCATGTTCCGTGAAGTCCGTGTTGACGAATGAACTGGAGATCCGAGATGAGCATGACAGCGACAAAGCTGAGGCAGGGAAAGATGCTCGATAGCCTGGCACGTCCGTCGCTGCTGGCCTTGACCGTTTCGCTCGGCGTGCTGGGCGCTACGCCCAGCTTCGCCGCTGAACAGATGGACCATTCGACGATGGACCATGGCAGCATGCAGGGCATGGACCATGGCGCTATGGATCATTCGAAGATGAACCATGATGCTATGGGCCATGGCGCCATGGACCATTCGAAGATGAACCATGGTTCGGCGGATACACCGACGACCAGCCGCACGCCGATCCCGGTGCTGACCGATGCCGATCGCCAGGCGGCCTTCCCCCCGCTGGGCGGGCATCACGTGCATGACAGCGCGATCAACAGCTTCTTCCTGCTGGATCAGCTCGAGTACCAGGATGCAGATGAGGGCAGCACGCTGGCCTGGGATGCTTCGGGCTGGGTAGGCGGCGATATCAACCGGCTGTGGATCCGCTCCGAAGGCGAACGTACCAACGGTGTAACCGAGGATGCCGAACTGCAGTTGCTGTACGGCCGCGCGATCAGCCCCTGGTGGGATGTGGTGGCCGGGGTGCGCCAGGACTTCAAGCCGGAATCCCCCCAGACCTGGGCGGCGTTCGGTATCCAGGGCATGGCGCTTTACGACTTCGAAGCCGAGGCTACCGCGTTCATTGGCGAAAATGGCCAGACTGCCGCTCGCCTGGAAGGCGACTACGACATTCTGCTGACCAACCGCCTGATCCTGCAGCCAACCGCTGAGGCCAATTTCTATGGCAAGAACGACCCGCAGCGCGGCGTAGGCTCAGGCCTTGCGAACACCGAAGTCGGCCTGCGCCTGCGCTACGAAATTGTTCGTCAGTTTGCCCCTTACATCGGCGTCACCTGGAACCGCTCCTACGGCAAAACCGCCGATTTCATCCGCGACGAGGGTGGTGAGGTGGATGAAGCGCGTTTCGTAGCCGGTATTCGCATGTGGTTTTGAGAACCCGTCATGAAAACAACAATAACAACGCTTGTTGCAGCAGGCGCAGTGGCCAGCGTGGCCGTGCTGGGCGCTGCATACTCCGGCCTGGTCAACGTCGGCGCCGATGATCCCCATTTCCCCGCCGTGCATGCCTTTCTGGCCATGGCACGGGACCGCTCGATCGCGGTGCGGGCCAGGGACATCGAGGTGCCAGACCTGAAGGATGAAGCGCTGATTCGTACCGGCGCCGGAAACTACAACGCCATGTGCATCGGTTGCCACCTCGCCCCTGGCGTCGAGAAGACCGAGCTCAGCCAGGCGCTGTATCCATCTCCCCCCAACCTGACCAAAAGCGGGACCGGTGGCGACCCCGCTGCGGCGTTCTGGATCATCAAGCACGGCATCAAGGCCTCTGGCATGCCGGCCTGGGGCAAGAGCATGAGCGATGAATACATCTGGGGCATTGTCGCTTTCCTGGATCAGCTACCCCAGTTGAACGCCCAGCAGTACCAAACGATGGTCGCGGCCAGTAGCGGCCACCAGCACGGTGGTGGTGAAAGTGAAATGCATGGCCATGAAGGCCAGCATGGCGACAACATGCCTGGTCACCACGCGAAGCCGGCTTCGAAGGCGCACCTGCACCGGGACGGGAAGGCGCACAGTCATGAAAACTGAAGGCTGGCTGATCCAGGCACGGTCGCTTGTCTCAATGCTTCATGCCTAACTCAGCATCGTCCATCAGCGCCTTGGCCATTGCACTCAGGTAGTGGGCAGCCCAGATCATCATCGGTTTCTCGTCCATCAGGCCGGTGATGGTCAGTTCGCGGACATAGCCCATCAGTTCCGAGGACTGCTCGCGGGCGTCCTTGCACGGGATACCGGGTTCGATGCGGAACAGTGGGTGGGTGCCGTTTTCGCCTTGGTAGAAGGTGGTTTTGCCGACGGTGAATTGGGTGTCTTCTGTGGTCATTATTGAATCCCCTGAAAATTCTCGACTGCCTGGACGGGCCCTTTCGCGGGTGAACCCGCTCCCACAGGTATTGCATCTACCTCATGGCTTGTGGAGATCCTGTGGGAGCGGGTTTACCCGCGAAGAGGCCAGCCCAGACAAAGCAACACTAAAACCTCAGTGCAAAGTCCGAGGCCCAGTGGGCATCTGCACCTGAATCAGTGCCGACTCCAGCAAAGCCCGCAACGTCTCCAGTTCATGCATCGACGTCATCATCAAAACCGACGCCGGCGACTTGGGCTGCAGCTGCATGGCCTGATGCACAACGGTCGCAGCGCACAGCGCGTAGTCCGTGGCCTGGATCAGTGTGTCTTCAAGGGAATGAATATCGTGGGGTGGATCGGGGACAATTTTTAGCATAGTGACATTCTCTGTGGGTTAATCAGAGACCGGCACTCATGACTTGCAGTGTGATGGGTGGCGGCCACGTACGGGTCTGCAAGACCGGCAGAGAACGAAACCGGCAGGTTCGAAAACCTCCCGTACGCAGCCACCATAAAGCGCGCACAATGGCATGCCATTGGCTATCGGTGATCGGTAATCGTTCTCTGAGCGGGCTTGCAGGCCCGGTCGCTGGTTTGGCAACGACGGGGCCAGACTAGGCCGCTGAGAAAAGCACCGCAATGGCGCAAAGGCGCTAGGAAGCTATTTCAGAAATGGCCTACGCGCAACGGGAAAAATCTGATTATTACCGGCGCGATTGAAGGGATGTCGCCGTAAACCTGTGGCGGCCTCTTCGCGGGCGCGCCCGCTCCCACAGGTACTTTACCGGCTTGCCGCCGGCGACCTGGAGAATATCCATGGGCTGTTCCTCGAATGCATAGCCGCATGATACCGCCAAAGGTCGTAGAGCCGTGGCTTGCCAGCAAGGAGGCAATCTGCTGTATGCTTGGCCGGTCTTCAGGGCGGGGTGAAAGTCCCCACCGGCGGTAAATCGAAAGATGAGCCCGCGAGCGCCCCGGCCATGCCGGGGGTCAGCAGATCTGGTGCAACTCCAGAGCCGACGGTCATAGTCCGGATGAAAGAAGGCGTCAGGCAGGGGCCATCGGGCGCCCCTGCGCGCGCATTTTGTTCGCCCCGAGACGTTCATCGATTTTTCACGAGGAGCGTTTCATGTCCACCAAGCACCACCCGCAATTCCCCAATGTCAGCGCCGCCATCGCCGCCTTCCAGGCCGGGCGCCCTGTGCTGCTGCTCGATGACGACGACCGCGAGGACGAAGCGGACATCATCGCCGCCGCCGAGAACATCTCGCTGCAGACCATGGCCATGATGATTCGCGATTGCAGCGGCATCGTCTGCCTGTGCCTGGACGAGGCCACCGTCGACGACCTGCAGCTGGCACCGATGGTGCAGAACAACCAGGCCCGCCATGGCACCGGTTTCACCGTCACCATCGAGGCGGCGGAAGGCATTACCACCGGAGTGTCGGCCCAGGACCGCATCACCACCATTGGCGCGGCACTGCGCTCCACTGCGGACCAGCGCCATATCGTCAGCCCGGGGCATGTGTTCCCGCTGCGCGCCCGCAATGGCGGGGTACTGACCCGCCGTGGGCACACCGAAGGTTCGGTGGACCTGGCGCGCCTGGCCGGCCTGCGCCCGGCGGCAGTGCTGTGCGAGCTGATGAACCCCGATGGCAGCATGGCCCGTGGCGAGCAGGTGGCGGTGTATGCGCGGCAATACAATTTGCCGGTGCTGACCATCGAAGAGCTGGCGCGGTATCGGGTGGCGATGGTCGAGCGGGAAGCCGAGATTGCCTGATCCATCGTATGGGGCCGCTTTGCGGCCCATTCGCGGGTAAACCCGCTCCCACAGGTACTGCGCCGGTTCTGAACCTGACGCGGCACCTGTGGGAGCGGGTTTACCCGCGAAGTGGCCGGCAAATGCAACTCAGGCTGCCGGAAGTTTGCTCCCCCCGCCCCGCTCTGCTAGTGTCGCGCCGTTCTGAATGCCACCGAGACAGTCGCCATGGCCCGCAAAAAAGCCTCCCTCGATTTCGAGCAATCCCTCGCAGACCTGCAAGTACTGGTCGAGCGCCTGGAGAACGGCGAGTTGTCGCTGGAAGAGTCGCTGGCCGCCTTCGAGCAAGGCATCGCCCTGACCCGTGATTGCCAGGGCGCGCTGGCCCAGGCCGAACAGAAGGTGCAGATTCTGCTGGAGCGCGATGGCGAACTGGCAGCACAGCCCTTCGACGCGGAGCCGGAAGCATGATCGGCACCTACCAGGCCAGCTGCCAGGCTCGGGTCGACGCCGCGCTCGAGCCGTTGTTCGTACCCCCGACCAAGGAACTCGAACGGCTGTACGCAGCCATGCGCTACAGCGTGATGAACGGTGGCAAACGCGTACGCCCGTTGCTGGTCTATGCCGCCTGCGAAGCCTTGGGCGCCCCGGCCGAACAGGCCAACGGCGCGGCCTGCGCGGTGGAGCTGATTCATGCCTACTCACTGGTGCATGACGACCTGCCGGCCATGGACGACGACGACCTGCGCCGGGGCCAGCCGACCACCCACAAAGCGTTCGACGAAGCCTGCGCGATTCTCGCCGGCGATGGCTTGCAGAGCCTGGCCTTCAGCGCCCTGCTCGACCCACGCCTGAGCCCGCAGGCCGACAGCATCCGCCTGGCCATGGTCCAGGCCCTGGCCAAGGCCGCCGGCCCGGCAGGCATGGTCGGTGGCCAGGCCATCGACCTTGGCTCGGTGGGCCTGAAGCTGGACCAGCAGGCGCTGGAATTCATGCACCGGCACAAGACCGGGGCGTTGATCGAAGCCAGCGTGCGCCTTGGTGCCCTGGCCAGCGCCCGGGCCGAACAGCCACAGCTGGATGCCCTGCAGACCTATGCACAGGCCATCGGCCTGGCGTTTCAGGTGCAGGACGATATTCTCGATGTGGAAAGCGACACTGCCACCCTGGGCAAACGCCAGGGCGCCGATATCGCCCGTGACAAACCGACCTACCCGGCGCTGCTGGGGCTGGAAGCGGCCAAGGCCTATGCGGTCGAACTGCGCGACCAGGCGCTGGTCGCACTGCAAGGGTTCGGCGAAAACGCCGAACCGCTGCGGGCGCTGGCACGCTACATCGTCGAACGCCGCAACTGATTTGACTGGGGCCGCTGTGCGGCCCTTCGCGGGCATGCCCGCTCCCACAGGTTTTCATAGCACTCAAGGCCAGTGAGGTTCCTGTGGGAGCGGGCTTGCGCGAAGGGCTGTACAGCGGCCTCATGCGACACCCGTCTGAATGGGCAGTATTTCCTACAATGGGGTAAACTGCCGCGTCTTCACACACCTATAACGACTCGCCTGATGCCCACGACGTTTCAAGAGATCCCCCGCGAACGCCCGGTCACGCCGTTGCTCGACCGCGCTGACACGCCTGCCGGCCTGCGCCGGCTGGCCGAAGCCGACCTGGAGACCCTGGCCGACGAATTGCGCCAGGAATTGCTCTACACCGTGGGTCAGACCGGTGGGCATTTTGGTGCCGGACTGGGCGTCATCGAGCTGACCATCGCCCTGCACTACGTGTTCGACACCCCGGATGACCGGCTGGTGTGGGATGTGGGCCACCAGGCCTACCCGCACAAGATCCTCACCGGGCGCCGCAACCGTATGCTCAGCCTGCGCCAGAAGGACGGCATCGCCGCGTTCCCGCGGCGCAGCGAAAGCGAGTACGACACCTTTGGCGTCGGCCATTCCAGCACCTCGATCAGCGCCGCGCTGGGCATGGCCATTGCTGCCCGCCTGCAGAACAGCGCACGCAAGTCGATCGCGGTGATCGGGGACGGCGCGCTGACCGCCGGCATGGCCTTCGAGGCGTTGAACCACGCCCAGGAAGTCAACGCCGACATGCTGGTGATCCTCAACGACAACGACATGTCGATTTCGCGCAATGTCGGCGGCCTGTCCAACTACCTGGCCAAGATCCTCTCCAGCCGCACCTATGCGAGCATGCGCGAAGGCAGCAAGAAAGTGCTGTCGCGCCTGCCAGGTGCCTGGGAAATCGCCCGCCGCACCGAGGAATATGCCAAGGGCATGCTGGTGCCTGGCACGCTGTTCGAAGAACTGGGCTGGAACTACATCGGCCCGATCGACGGCCACGACCTGCCGACCATGATCGCCACCCTGCGCAACATGCGCGACCTCAAGGGCCCGCAGTTCCTGCATGTGGTGACCAAGAAGGGCAAGGGCTTCGCCCCGGCCGAGATCGACCCGATCGGCTACCACGCCATCACCAAGCTGGAGCCGGCCGACAAACCTGCCGCGCCGAAAAAAGCCAGCGGCCCGAAGTATTCTGCGGTGTTCGGCCAGTGGCTATGCGACATGGCCGCTGCCGACAACCGCCTGGTGGGCATCACCCCGGCGATGAAGGAAGGCTCCGACCTGGTCGAGTTCAGCGAGCGCTACCCGGAACGCTACTTCGATGTAGCGATCGCCGAACAGCATGCGGTAACCCTGGCCGCCGGCATGGCCTGCGAGGGCAGCAAGCCGGTGGTGGCGATCTACTCGACCTTCTTGCAGCGCGCCTATGACCAGCTGATCCATGATGTGGCGGTGCAGAACCTGGATGTACTGTTCGCCATTGACCGCGCCGGCCTGGTCGGCGAAGACGGCCCGACCCACGCGGGCAGCTACGACCTGTCGTACCTGCGCTGCATCCCGGGCATGCTGGTGATGACCCCGAGCGACGAGAACGAGCTGCGCAAGATGCTCAGCACCGGCCACCTGTACAACGGCCCGGCAGCGGTGCGCTACCCGCGCGGCACCGGCCCGAATGCACCGATCAGTGGTGACTTGGCGCCGCTGGAAATCGGCAAGGGCGTGGTCCGCCGTCAGGGCGAGAAGGTGGCCTTGCTGGTGTTCGGCGTGCAACTGGCCGAGGCCATGCAGGTGGCCGGGCAGATCAACGCGACCGTGGTCGACATGCGCTTCGTCAAACCGCTGGACGAGGCGCTGGTGCTGGAGCTGGCGGCCAGCCACGCGCTGCTGGTGACCATCGAAGAGAACGCCATCATGGGTGGTGCGGGGGCTGCCGTGGGCGAGTTTCTGGCCAGCCAGGCGATCGTCAAACCCCTGTTGCACCTGGGCCTGCCGGACATCTATGTCGAGCATGCCAAGCCGGCGCAGATGCTGGCCGAGTGCGGGCTGGATGCAGCGGGCATCGAAGCTGCGGTGACGGCTCGGATGGCCAGGCTCGGGCTGTAATCGCCGGGGCCGCTTTGCGGCCCATCGCCGGCAAGCCAGCTCCCACAGGGATCGCGCCAGCCTTTAGAAATTGAGTAAGACAGTTGCTCCCACAGGGATCGCGCCGGCCTTTAGAAATTGAGTAAGGCAGTTGCTCCCACCTCGACCGCGCCGCTCTCAAGCCATGTGCGGCCCCTGTGGGAGCCTGGCTTGCCAGCGATCGAGGGCGCAGCCCTCGCCGAAGCTCAGCTGATCGGCGCCATCAAGCAGACAATCAGCCGAGCTGGCGCGGAATACGATAGAGGTACAGCATCACCACGCTGGACAATGCCAGCAGCACCTGTGGCACCGCCTCGAGGCCGACCAGTACCGACAGCGCGGCGACCCAGGCGGGGAAACAGGCATACAGCATGGCCAGGCGCCGTACCCGCGCCAGTTCGATCCAGGCGGCGGGCTCTTCAGCCGTGCCAAGCACTTTCGAAGTGGCAATCAACGTGCGCTTGTAGGCACCGAAACGCGGCAGGCTGAGGAACATGGTCGCCGCACCGGCAATGAACAGCGGCATGGCCAGCACCGAAGCCAGCGCCTCACCACCACCGAAGGCCCAGGCCATCACTGGCAGCGGCACCAGGCCGACCGCCAGGTACTGCCACCAGGCCAGCGCCAGGCGCCGTTTGACCTCGGTGCGGGTCACGCCTGAGGCACCTCGCCCTGGTGCTCGTTACCCAGCATATGCCCCAGCTTGCCGGCCTTGGTCGCCAGGTAGTAGCGGTTGTGCGGGTTGTGCCCGGTGTGCAGCGGGACGCGCTCGGCAACGACGATGTTCATGTCGGTCAGCGCTTTGACCTTGCGCGGGTTGTTGGTCATCAGGCGCAGCGACTTCACGCCCAGATGCTCCAGCATCGGCAGGCACATGGCATAGTCGCGCTGGTCGGCAGCGAAGCCCAGGCGCTCGTTGGCCTCGACGGTATCGGCGCCGCCATCTTGCAGTTCATAGGCGCGAATCTTGTTCAGCAGGCCGATGCCACGGCCTTCCTGGCGCAGGTACAGCAGCACGCCACGGCCTTCGCGGGCGATCGCCTGCAGTGCAGCTTCCAGCTGCGAGCCGCAGTCGCAGCGCTGGCTGAACAGGGCATCGCCGGTCAGGCACTCGGAGTGCAGGCGCCCCAACACCGGCTGGCCGTCCGCGATGTCACCCAGGCTGAGCACCACGTGCTCACGGCCGGTAGCTTCATCGAGGAAGCCGTGCATGGTGAAGGTCGCGAAGGGAGTCGGGAGTTTAGAGGCGGCAACAAAGACGACGGGCACGTTGTGCTCCTGGAATAAGTAGGACATTTCTCGTTGGCCGATTGTATCAGCAGGTTGGGCAATGTGGGCTGGCTGAATACCGTGGTCTAAGATCGAAAAGTTCGATGCTTAGGTTGAGCAGGCCCCGCCCCGGGGTCAATGCGGCTTGCTGTCCGCCCGGAACGGATACGGCTGCTGCCACTGCTTGAATATCGCCTTCAGCTCGCCGCTGCGCACCAGCTCGGCCATGCGCTTGTCGAACAGGTCGCGCAGGGCTTTGCCCTGGTCGTTGCGGGCGAAGGCCAGGTACAGCGGCAGGTCGACCACATGGGTGCGACGGAAGCGTTCGGGCTGGGAGGTCTGGCCAAGCACGTAATCGACCTCGGTCTGCGCATCGATGTAGAAGTCCACACGGTCATGCTCGAGCATGGGCAGAATGCCTTCGCGGCGCTGCACTTCGCGGGCATCATGCACATTCGCCAGGTAACTGCCAAAAGCGTAGCCACGCACCCAGACCAGGCGGTACTGGCCGACGGTGTCCGCGGTAGGTATGGGCTTGCTGGCCAGGCCCAGGGCGTAGATGTGATCCACATCGAAGTGCCAGCGCGGGTACAGGTTGTCTGGGGTCTCTTCCTTGTACGAACCCACCCAGGCATCGGCCTCGCCACGCTTGACCAGGCCGAGCGCACGGCTGTAAGGGGCGCTCTGGATCACCACCTTGACCCCGGCCGGCTCGAATACCTTGCGCAGCACATCCCAGGCCACTCCGCTGCCATCGGCGTTGGTGTAGTCGAGCCATTCTTCGCTGACCAGGTGAATCTGCTTCGGCACGCCGTCGGCAGCCGACAGCCAAGGGGCAAGGCTCAGCAGCATCGCCAGCAGCGCTGCCCTCAGGGTCATGCGCGCGCTTCCTGTATCAGGCAACCGCCCACACCAGCACCTGCATGCCCAGCCAGGCGAATACACCGGCAAGGATATCGTCGAGCATGATCCCGACACCGCCGTGCACATGGCGATCGACCCAGCGGATCGGCCATGGCTTGAGGATGTCGAAGAAGCGGAACATCAGGAACCCCGCCAGCAGCCATTGCCAACCTTCCGGCACCAGCCAGAGGGTGATCCACATGCCGACGATTTCGTCCCAGACAATGCCTTCGTGGTCGTGCACTCGCAAATCGTTGGCCACCTTGCCGCACAGCCAGAAGCCGAACAGCATGCTCACGCCCAGCAGCAGCCAGTAGCCCCAGTCGGGCAACATCTGCCACAGCGGAATGAACGGTATGGCCACCAGCGAGCCCCAGGTGCCCGGCGCCTTGGGCAAGGTGCCGGAGCCGAAGCCGAAGGCAATGAAGTGCCACGGGTTGCGCCAGACCGAAGGCGGAACGAACTCCGCAGGCACCTGGTTGGGGTGATCGGTCACGGTGTCTCCCTAAAGTGTTGATAGCCCCGCTGCTCGGGGGTGATGTCGCGGCCTTGTGCGTCACGCAGGGTCACACCCTGCCCTTCGAGCACCCGACCAATGGTGTGCACCTCGATGAAACCGAGGTTCGCCAGAGGCGCCAGCGCTTCGGGCGGCAAGGTGAAAGCCAGTACGTAATCGTCGCCACCGCTGAGCGCTGCCTGCACTGCCGCTTCGCGGCCGAGGAACGCCTCTACAGCAGGAGACACTGGGACCTGGGCCAGGTTCACCTCAAGCGCCACACCGGACGCCTTGGCGATATGCCCGCAATCAGCCAGCAAGCCGTCGGAGATGTCCAGCGCCGCCGTTGCCCGGCCACGCAGCCACTCGCCCAGGGTAAGCTGCGGCATCGGCGACCAGTAATGGGCCAGCAGCGGCTCGGCCTGCGCAGCAGGCGCCTCGCGCTCACCCAGCACCAGCGGCAAGGCACCGGCGGCCTTGCCCAGCGTGCCGCCAACACACAGCAGGTCGCCTGGCCGGGCGCCGCTGCGGCGCAACGCCTGGCCAGCCGGCACGCGGCCGAACACGGTGACGGTGATGCTCAGCGGACCACGGGTGGTGTCGCCGCCAATCAGGCTCATACGGCAGCGGTGGGCCATGCGGCTGAGGCCGTTGGCGTAGGCCGCCAGCCAGTCCGGGCCAACGTCGGGCAGGGTCAGGGCGAGGGTAAAGCCGATGGCAGTCGCGCCCATGGCTGCCAGGTCACTGGCCGCCACGGCCAAGGAACGCTGGCCCAGCAGTAGCGGGTCGCAAACAGCAGGAAAATGCACCCCGGCGACCAGCGTGTCGGTCGACACTGCCAGGTGTTCACCGGGGGGTAGCGCCAGCAGGGCGCAGTCGTCGCCGATACCCAGGGCCACGCCTTCGCCGCCCTGCGCACAGGGCGCGGCGGCGAAGTAATGGTTGATCAGCTCGAACTCACCCATGGTCAGGCAGCGCCAGAATCAGCGCTTGTTCGCCTTGACTTCTGCTTCGCGCAGGCTGGGCGCCAGCTTGTCCAGCACGCCGTTGACGAACTTGTGGCCGTCGGTGGCACCAAAGACCTTGGCCAGCTCGACACCTTCGTTGATCACCACGCGGTACGGTACATCGACGCGCTTGATGAACTCCCAGGTGGACAGACGCAGCACGGCCAGTTCGACCGGGTCGAGCTCTTCCAGTGCCAGGTCCAGGCACGGCTTCAGGGCGCTGTCGATTTCGCTCTTGATCGCCGGGACCCCATGCAGGATCTCGCGGAAATAGGCACCGTCGACATCGGTGAAATCGTTATCGACCCGGAACTGCGCTTCGATCTCGTTCAGCGAATGCTGCGCCATGTGCCACTGGTACAGCGCCTGGGTCGCGAGCTTGCGGGCTTCGCGGCGCTTGGCGCTCTTCGAGGGCTTGCCGGCATCCGCAGGTTTTGGATCGCGCGGGTTGAAACGATCGCTTTCGTCGCTAATCACTTGGCCTCCAACTGCGCCAGCAGGCTGACCATTTCCAGAGCGGACAGGGCAGCTTCAGCACCTTTGTTGCCGGCCTTGGTGCCGGAGCGCTCGATGGCCTGTTCGATGGAGTCGACGGTCAGCACGCCGAACGCCACCGGAACACCGAATTCCATGGACACCTGGGCCAGGCCCTTGGTGCATTCGCCCGCCACGTATTCGAAGTGCGGGGTGCCACCACGGATCACGGCGCCCAGGGCGATGATCGCGTCGTAGGCGCCTTGCTGGGCGACCTTCTGTGCCACCAGCGGGATTTCGAACGCGCCCGGGGCACGGATGATGGTGATGTCGCTTTCGCTGACACCGTGGCGTACCAGGGCATCAACGGCACCGCTTACCAGGCTTTCGACGACGAAGCTGTTGAAGCGGCCAACCACCAAAGCATAGCGACCTTTGGGGGCGATGAAGGTACCTTCGATGGTCTTCAGGGTCATTCCGATATTCTCATGTTCAAGAGCGAGGCCGCATACAAGCGGCCTCGACAGGGGTCTGGACTCGAGCAGAGGGCGTCATTGCCGCCTCAAGTCACTCGGAGGGCACGTATTCTACAACTTCCAGATCGAATCCGGATATCGCGTTGAACTTCATCGGCGAACTCATCAGGCGCATCTTGCGCACACCGAGGTCACGCAGGATCTGCGAACCGGCACCCACGGTGCTGTAGGTGGTCGGTGCCTTGACCGGCGCATCGCCGGCGCTTTCGCGAATGTGTGCCAGCAGCACATCGCCATCCAGCGGGTGGCCCAGCAGCAAGACCACGCCGCTACCGGCCTCGGCCACGGCGGCCATGGCCGCGCGCAGGCTCCAGCGGCCCGGTTGCTTGACCAGCAGCAGGTCACGCAGCGGGTCCATGTTGTGCACGCGCACCAGGGTCGGCTCTTCGGCGCAGATCTTGCCCAGGGTCAGGGCCATGTGCACGTCGCCTTCCACTGCGTCGCGGTAGGTGACCAGGTTGAACTCGCCCAGCTCGCTTTCCACCGGTTGCTCGGAGACCCGCTGTACGGTGCGCTCGTGGATCATGCGGTAGTGGATCAGGTCGGCGATGGTGCCGATCTTCAGGCCGTGCTCGGCAGCGAACACTTCCAGCTCGGCGCGGCGCGACATGGTGCCGTCGTCGTTCATCACTTCGCAGATCACGCCACTCGGCTCGAAACCGGCCATGCGCGCCAGGTCGCAGGCAGCCTCGGTGTGGCCGGCGCGGGCCAGGGTGCCGCCAGGCTGGGCCATCAGCGGGAAGATATGGCCCGGGCTGACGATGTCTTCGGCCTTGGCATCCTTGGCGGCGGCCGCCTGCACGGTACGCGCGCGGTCAGCGGCCGAGATGCCGGTGGTGACACCTTCGGCGGCTTCGATCGACACGGTGAACTTGGTGCCGAAGCCCGAGCCGTTGCGCGGCGCCATCAGCGGCAGCTTCAGCGTTTCGCAACGCTCGCGGGTCATCGGCATGCAAATCAGGCCACGGGCGTGCTTGGCCATGAAGTTGATGTGCTCGGGCTGGCAGCACTCGGCTGCCATGATGATGTCGCCTTCGTTCTCGCGGTCTTCGTCATCCATGAGGATGACCATTTTGCCCTGGCGGATGTCTTCGACCAGTTCTTCGATGCTGTTGAGCGCCACGCGGCACCCCCTTCTCAATCAGGATTTCAAGAAGCCGTTGGCGGCCAGGAAGCTTTCGGTAATGCCACTGCCCTTGCTCGGCTCGGCAGCCTTGTCACCCAGCAGCAGACGCTCCAGGTAACGGGCCAGCAGGTCGACCTCAAGGTTTACCCGACGCCCTGCACGGTAGTCGGCCATGATGGTTTCGGACAGGGTGTGCGGGACAATGGTCAGCTCGAACTCGGCGCCATTGACCTCGTTGACCGTCAGGCTGGTGCCGTCGACGGTGATCGAACCCTTGTGGGCAATGTACTTGGCCAGTTCCTTCGGTGCGCGTACGCGGAACTGGATGGCGCGGGCGTTATCGCTGCGCGAGATGATTTCGCCGACCCCATCGACATGGCCGCTGACCAGGTGCCCGCCCAGGCGGGTGGTCGGGGTCAGGGCCTTCTCCAGGTTGACCTTGCTGCCGCTTTTGAGGTCGATGAAGGCAGTGCGCTTGAGGGTTTCGACGCTGACGTCGGCCCAGAAGCCGTCACCCGGCAGTTCGACGGCGGTCAGGCACACGCCGTTGACGGCGATGCTGTCGCCGAGCTTGACGTCACCCAGGTCGAGCTTGCCGGTTTCGACGTAGACGCGCACGTCGCCACCCTTGGGGGTCAGGCTGCGGATGGTGCCGATGGATTCGATGATGCCGGTGAACATGGGGTCTTCCTCAAAAACGGTTTGCGCGGGGCAAGCCCGGCATTATACGCCGGGCGCCAGCAGGGGGATGGCCGTGACCCGCCAGTCATCGCCCACTGCACGCATTTCGGTAATTTTCAGCCGCGGCGCCTCGCTCATCTTCGTCAGCGGCCAGTCCAGCAGCGGGCGGGCCTGGGAGCCAAGGAACGTGCCGGCGACGAACAATTGGTACTCGTCGATCAGGCCCTGCCGGGCGAACGCGCCGACAAGACCGGCACCGGCTTCCAGCAGGATTTCGTTGACGCCGCGCGCGGCCAGCACCTGCAGCAGCGCCGGCAGGTCGACCTGGCCATTGTCGCCCGGCAGGCTGAGCAGTTCGTGGCCGGCAGCGGCATAGCGCGGGTCATCTGCGACAGCGGTCACCACCAGGGCCGGGCCGGCGCGGAAGAATGGCGCGTCCAGTGGCAGGCGCAGGCGGCCATCGACCAGCACGCGCAGCGGTGTACGGCTGACGGCCAGCGTCGTGGTCTCGGCGTCCAGGCCAAGCTCGCCGGCGCGCACGGTCATCCGCGCGTTGTCGGCCAGCACGCTGGCGGCGCTGGTCAGCACCACGCTGGAACGGGCGCGCAGGCGCTGCACGGCGGAACGCGCAGCCGCGCCGGTGATCCACTGGCTTTCGCCACTGGCCATGGCGGTGCGGCCGTCCAGGCTCATGGCCAGCTTGGCGCGGACAAACGGCAGGCCGTGCTCCATGCGCTTGAGAAAGCCCGGGTTGAGGGCTCGGGCCTCGGCCTCGAGCACGCCGCTGGTCACTTCGATACCGGCCTCGGCCAGGCGCCGCAGGCCCTGCCCCGCCACCTGCGGGTTGGGGTCCTGCATGGCCGCGACCACGCGCGCCACACCAGCCTTGACCAGCGCTTCGGCGCACGGCGGCGTGCGCCCATGGTGGCTGCATGGCTCCAGGGTGACGTAGGCGCAAGCGCCGCGGGCGCGTTCACCGGCCTGGCGCAGGGCATGCACTTCGGCATGCGGCTCGCCGGCGCGCACGTGCCAGCCCTCGCCGACCACCTCGCCATCGCGCACGATCACGCAGCCTACGCGCGGGTTCGGGTGAGTGCTGTACACGCCCTTGCGCGCCAGCTCCAGCGCGCGGGCCATGTAGTGGGCGTCGAGGATGGCCGTCTGGCTGGGCATGCTCACTCTTTGGCCGGCTCGCGGGCCAGGCGGTCGATTTCTTCGCGGAATTCGTCGAGGTCCTGGAAGCGCCGGTAGACCGAGGCGAAACGGATGTAGGCCACTTCGTCGAGCTTGCGCAGCTCGGCCATGACCATTTCACCCACTACCAGCGATTTGACTTCGCGCTCGCCGGTGGCCCGCAGACGGCTCTTGATATGCGCCAGCGCCGCTTCCAGGCGCTCGACGCTGACCGGGCGCTTTTCCAGTGCCCGCTGCATGCCCGCGCGCAGTTTTTCTTCGTCGAAGGGCTGGCGCGTGCCGTCCTGCTTGATCAGCCGCGGCAGTACCAGTTCGGCGGTTTCGAAGGTGGTGAAGCGCTCGCCGCAGGCAACGCATTCACGGCGACGGCGCACTTGCTCGCCCTCGGCGACGAGGCGCGAGTCGATGACCTTGGTGTCGTTGGCACCGCAAAAGGGACAGTGCATGGTGGCAGGCAACAAAAAAAGGGAGGGCCATGGTAGCGCATCCCACTGGCAAGACAAGCCAAAGGGGTTAACATCCATGGGAAATCTGCCCGTGAAGGACTACCCCATGCACTACCGAGCGCTCGTCGTGCTGTGCTGCGCCGCCCTGCTCGCTGCCTGTGGCAGCGACCGGCCGAAGCCCGACACCCCTCCGGCCCCCAGCCCGGCCCGCGCGGCCAAACCGGCCGAAGTACTGGGCCCGCTGCCGGCCTACCAGCGCGAACTGAGCGGCACCTTGCAAGGTATCCCGGCCGGCGCCGAGGTGGAGCTGGCGCTGCTGGTCATCGATGAACGCGACCGCCCGCAACGCCTGCTGGCCAGCAGCAACCTGACCGGCACCGGTCAGGCCTTGCCCTACCAGTTGCGCTTCAACCCCGAAGCCTTCCCGGCCGGCGCGCGCGTCGAGCTGCGTGGCCGCGCCAGCAGCTCCGGCCAGCTGATCATGCACCTGCCGCCGGTGCGCATTACCCAGGCGCAAACCCAGGCCACCGGCCCGCTGCGTTTCGAGAAGGCGCCGTAAGTGGCGGCGCAGGCTCTGCATCAGACCTTGCAACAGGCCCTTTGCGGCCTGATCGGCGAAGCGCGGCTGATCGTCAGCGAACTGCCCGGCTGCGAGCTGAAATTGTGGCTGATCGACGAGCAGAACATGGACCGCGCCTTCAGCAGCGAAGAAACCCGGCGCATTCTTGAAGAGCCGCCCTACTGGAGCTTCTGCTGGGCCAGCGGCCTGGCCATGGCCCGGTACCTGGCCGAGCGCCCGGAGTGGGTGGCGGGCAAGCGGGTGCTGGATTTTGGCGCCGGCTCCGGCATCGCCGGCATTGCCGCTGCGCGGGCCGGGGCCCTGGAAGTGGTCGCCTGCGACCTCGACCCGCTGGCGCTCGACGCCTGCCGCGCCAATGCCGCGCTGAACGGGGTCGAGCTGGGTTACAGCAGCGATTTCTTCGCCGAACAGGACCGCTTCGATCTGATTCTGGTGGCCGATGTGCTGTACGACCGCGCCAACCTGCCATTGCTGGATGCTTTTCTCGGGCGCGGTCGCCAGGCACTGGTAGCCGATTCGCGGGTACGTGACTTCAGCCATCCGCTGTACCAGCCACTGGGCGTGCTCGACGCCCTGACCCTGCCTGATCTGGCCGAGCCACACGAATTCCGCCGGGTCAGCCTGTACCACGCCAGCCGCGACACTTTATAGTGGTGCCATTCACGAGTTTGCGAGAGTCGCGATGAGCCAGGACACGCCTTACATTTTCGACGCCACCGATGCCACCTTCCAGCAGCTGGTGATCGAGAACTCCTTCCACAAACCGGTGCTGGTAGATTTCTGGGCCGAGTGGTGCGCGCCGTGCAAGGCGCTGATGCCGCTGCTGGCGAAGATCGCCGAGGGTTACCAGGGCGAATTGCTGCTGGCCAAGATCAACTGCGATGTGGAACAGCAAGTGGTCGCCCAGTTCGGCATCCGTAGCCTGCCGACCGTGGTGCTGTTCAAGGACGGCCAGCCGGTCGATGGCTTTGCCGGTGCGCAACCGGAGTCGGCGATCCGCGCCATGCTCGAGCCGCACGTGCAGCTACCGGCAGCCCCCACCGCTTCGCCGCTGGAACAGGCCAAGGCGCTGTTTGCCGAAAGCCGTTTTGCCGAGGCAGAAGCGCTGTTGCAGGCGCTGCTGGGTGAGGACAACAGCAATGCCGAGGCGTTGATCCTGTACGCCCGCTGCCTGGCCGAACGCGGTGAGCTGGGTGAGGCCCAGGTGGTGCTGGACGCGGTCAAGACTGACGAACACAAAGCTGCACTGGCCGGCGCCAAGGCCCAGCTGACCTTCTTGCGCCAGGCCGCCAGCCTGCCGGAAGTGGCCGACCTGAAAAGCCGCCTGGCGCAGAACCCGCAGGATGACGAGGCGGCTTACCAGTTGAGCATCCAGCAGCTGGCACGCCAGCAGTACGAAGCGGCGCTGGAAGGGTTGCTGAAGCTGTTCCAGCGTAACCGTGCCTATGAGAACGGGCTGCCGCAGAAGGCAATGCTGCAGGTGTTCGAGCTGCTGGGTGGTGATCACCCGCTGGTTGGGGTTTATCGTCGCAAGCTGTCGGCGGCGATGTTCTGACCTGAGGCTCATTGCGAGGGCTTCGCCCTCGTTCGCGGGTAAACCCGCTCCCACAGGTACCGCACAGGTCCCAAGTGCTGTGAAATCCTGTGGGAGCGGGTTTACCCGCGAATAGGCCATCACAGGCAATACAGGTTTATCCCACCCAGTGATAAACCGGCGCATCCGCGCCACTTTCCACCTTCACTTCACTGCTGTGCCGCAAGCGCACCAGCAGCCGCTTGCCCGCCGCCGTACTCCCCGCCAGTGCTTCCAGCCGATCGAGCAGCTCCGGCCCGCTGATCTGCCCTGCCAGGCGCAACACCTCACGCGCCGCAGTCCACTGGCTGTCATCCTGGCGCTGCCCCGCCACTGCCGGCGCAGCGGCCTGCGCCACCACCGGCACCTCGATCTGTCGCCCCAGCTGCGCCCACTCTTCAGGCTCCAGTTCGATGGTCAGGTCCACCGGCCAGTCGCCAATCTGCCCACGAATTCTCACGATGCGTTCCTTGAAGCCAGGTCGATGCAGCCATGCTACCGCAAGATGAAACCTGCGCCACACAGGCTGGCGGCACGCCGAAAAGTTGTTATAACATAACCCGATCTTTCAGCCCCGCCCCGGAGTCGTCCATGCGTCGTCTGCTGCTCGCCCTGCCCTTCGCCTTGCTGCCACTGGCCGTGGCCTATGCCCACGACGATGATCATGACCACGCCCACGGCACCCTTGGCGCCCACGAGCACGGCGTGGCCAAGCTCAATGCCGTGCTCGATGGCAACACCCTGGAACTGGAACTGGATAGTCCGGCGATGAACCTGGTCGGCTTCGAGCACGCCGCCAGCAGCGATGCCGACAAGGCCAAGGTCGCGGCGGTGCGCCAGCAGCTCGAGCAACCGCTGAAGCTGTTCGGCCTGCCGGCTGCCGCCGATTGCAAGGAAGACCAGCAGGAACTGGAAAGCCCGCTGTTCGGTAACGCCCCGAAAGCCGACGACGATGGCGACGAACATGAACACGACCACCCGCACAGCGACATCGGCGCCCATTACCAGCTGACCTGTGCCAACCCCGACAAACTGGCACAGGTGGACCTCGCACCGCTGTTCAAGGCCTTCCCGGCCACGCAGAAAATCAATGTGCAACTGATCGGCCCGAATGGCCAGAAAGGTGTGGAAACCACGCCGGCCAAGGCAACGGTCGCGTTCTGAATGCGCCAGCCGTTGATCGAACTGCATGACCTGGTGTTCGCCTGGCCGGGCCAGCCCGCACTGCTGGATATCCCCGCATTCCGCCTGGAGGCCGGCGAGGCCCTGTTTCTCAAGGGCCCCAGCGGCAGTGGCAAGACCACCCTGCTGGGCTTGCTCGGTGGCGTGAACGTGCCGGGCCAGGGCCGCATCCAGCTGCTCGGCCAGGACCTTGGCAGCCTGGGCCAGGGCGCCCGTGATCGTTTCCGGGTCGACCACACCGGCTACATCTTCCAGCAGTTCAACCTGCTGCCATTCCTTTCGGTACGTGAAAACGTCGAGCTGCCCTGCCGCTTCTCGCACAGCCGGGCCGAACGTGCCAGGCAGCGCCACGGCAGTGTCGACCAGGCCGCAAGCGAACTGCTTGCGCATCTGGGCCTGGGCGACACAGCGCTGCTGGCGCGCCGCGCCGACAGCCTGTCGATTGGCCAGCAACAACGGGTGGCAGCGGCCCGCGCACTGATCGGCCAGCCCGAGCTGATAATTGCCGACGAGCCGACCTCGGCACTGGATGCCGACACCCGCGAAGCGTTCATCCGCCTGCTGTTCGACGAGTGCCGCGCCGCCGGTGCCAGCCTGCTGTTCGTCAGCCACGACCAGAGCCTGGCGCCACTGTTCGACCGCCACCTGTCGCTGGCCGAACTCAACCGCGCCGCCAAGCCCCGGGAGGCCTGATGTACCTGCTCCGTCTTGCCCTGGCCAGCCTGGCCAACCGCCGTTTCAGCGCCTTTCTCACGGCCTTTGCCATCGCCCTGTCGGTGTGCCTGCTGCTGGCTGTCGAACGCGTACGCACCGAAGCACGCGCCAGCTTCGCCAGCACCATCAGCGGCACCGACCTGATCGTCGGCGCTCGCTCCGGCTCGGTCAACCTGCTGCTGTATTCGGTGTTTCGCATCGGCAACGCCACCAACAACATCCGTTGGGACAGCTACCAGCACTACGCCAGCGACCCACGGGTGAAATGGGCCATCCCCATCTCGCTGGGCGACTCGCACCGTGGCTATCGGGTGATGGGCACGACTGACGCGTACTTCAGCCATTACCAGTACGGTCGCCGCCAGCACCTGGAACTGAGCCAGGGCCGCGCCTTTGCCGATGACCCGTTCGAGGTGGTACTCGGCGCCGAAGTGGCCGAGGCACTGCATTACCAGCTGGGCGACAGGCTGGTGCTGGCCCACGGGGTCGCTGCGGTCAGCCTGGTCAAGCACGACGACAAGCCGTTCACCGTGGTCGGTGTGCTCAAGCGCACCGGCACGTCTGTCGACCGCACCTTGCATATCGGGCTGGGCGGCATGGAGGCCATCCACATCGACTGGCACAACGGCGTGCCGGCCCGTGGCGCCGGGCGTATCAGCGCCGAGCAGGCACGCGCGATGGACCTGCAACCTGCCGCCATCACCGCGTTCATGCTTGGCCTGAACAACAAGATCGCCACCTTCAGCCTGCAGCGGGAAATCAACGAATACCGCAGCGAGCCGTTGCTGGCGATCTTGCCCGGGGTGGCCTTGCAGGAGCTGTGGAGCCTGATGGGCACTGCGGAACAGGCGTTGTTCGTGGTATCGCTGTTCGTGGTCCTGACCGGGTTGATCGGCATGCTCACGGCGATTCTGACCAGCCTCAACGAACGTCGGCGGGAGATGGCGATACTGCGCTCGGTCGGCGCCAGGCCTTGGCATATCGCCGGGCTGCTGGTGCTGGAGGCACTGTCGCTGGCGCTGGTCGGCATCGTCGCCGGGCTTGGCTTGCTGTATGCGGGCATAGGGGTGGCGCAGGGGTATGTGCAAGCCAATTATGGTTTGTATTTGCCTCTGGCCTTGCCGAGCGCTCATGAATGGACGTTGCTGGCTATCATCCTGGGAGCTGCGCTGCTGATGGGCAGCGTGCCGGCCTGGCGGGCCTACCGGCAGTCGCTGGCCGATGGCTTGTCCATTCACCTTTGAGGGCGTGCAATGATCCAATACCTCATTGGCTTCTTCGCGGGTGAACCCGCTCCCACAGGGTCCACCACAGACTTCAAGGCCTGCGTAGGACCTGTGGGAGCGGGTTCACCCGCGAAGAAGCCAGTACAGGCAGTACAACTTCTACTGGTAGTGCTGCTCTCAATGGCATCGCCTGCCTGGGCCTCGGAGCCCCGCGAACTGGACTGGCCTGCCCTCATCCCCGAAGGCGCCCCGGTCACCCCGCCGCAACTCGCCCCGCTGCACGACCTGTCGCAGCTGGGCAACGCCCTGTCCGCCGAGGCCGCGCCACCCGCGCGCCAGCAGGCTGCCGACGCCCCGGTGGTAAAAAGCCTGGACGGCCAGCAGGTCAAGCTGCCCGGCTACATCGTGCCGCTGGAAGTCAGCGAAGAAGGCCGCACCACCGAATTCCTGCTGGTGCCTTACTACGGCGCGTGCATCCATGTGCCGCCACCACCGTCGAACCAGATCGTGCATATCTTCAGCGAAATGGGCGTGCGCATCGAAGACCTCTACCAGCCCTACTGGATCGAGGGAAAGCTGCAGGTCAGAGCCTCCAGCAGCGAACTGGCCGACGCCGGATACCAGATGGAAGCCGAGAAAATATACGCTTATGTGCTCAAGTGAGAACTGTTTCGAATTCGTGACGACGCTTCTTTGAGCTGGGTCAAACTTTCTGTTTAAGCGCATCCGTACCATTGGGCCACTCGATTACTCACGTCCTCTGGGAGCTTCCATGAACAAGTCCTTGCTCAGCGCCGCCCTCGCGGCCCTGGCGCTCGCTGCCCCTGCCGCCCACGCCCACCAGGCAGGCGATATCATCGTTCGCGCCGGCGCCATCACCACCGCGCCCAACGAAAGCAGCGGCGACCTGAAATTCGATGGCAACAAGGTTTCGGGCACCAAAGCGACCCTGGACAGCGACACCCAGCTGGGCCTGACCTTAGCCTACATGCTCACCGACCATGTCGGCCTGGAGCTGCTGGCAGCCACCCCGTTCAAGCACACCGTTGGCGTCAAGGGCCTGGGCGGCGGCCTGGACGGCAAGCTGGCCGACATCAAGCAACTGCCACCGACCTTGTCGCTGCAGTACTACCCGATGGAGCCGAGCTCCAAGTTCCAGCCGTATGCCGGCGTGGGCATCAACTACACCCTGTTCTTCGATGAAGACCTCAGCAGCGCCCGCAAGCAGCAAGGCTTCAGCAACCTGAAACTGCAGGATTCGGTCGGTATCGCCGGCCAGCTGGGCATGGATTACATGATCACCGACAACCTGCTGGTCAACGCCTCGGTCTGGTACGTCGACATCGACACCAAAGCCAGCGTCAACGGCCCGACTGCGCTGGGCTACAGCAAGACCAAGGTCGACGTCGAAGTCGACCCGTGGGTGTACATGGTCGGCCTTGGCTACAAGTTCTGACCTGAACACTGCAGGGCGGCTTCGGCCGCCCTCGTTCTTTGCAGCCATAGCCAGTACCCCAGCGCAGCCGCGCTGATGGCCATGCCCAGCCCACACACCGCGGCCCACCCCCACTGCGCATATACCCAGCTCGCCAGCACCGCCCCCACACCGCTACCCAGCGAATAGCAACACATGTAGGCACCGATCAGGCGACTGGCCATTTCGCCACGCCCGGCCAGCAACACGCTCTGGTTGGTGACATGCACGGCCTGCACGGCGAAATCCAGCATCAGCACTCCCAGCACGAAGGCCAGCAGGGAATGCCCGACGAAAGCCGTGGGTAGCCACGACAGGGTCAGCAGAACCAACGCCAGCCCGGTGGTGCGCTCAGCCAGCCCTCGATCAGCCAGGCGACCGGCGCGCGATGCCGCCAAAGTGCCTGCCACCCCTGCCAGGCCGAACAGGCCGATCTCGGTATGGCTCAGCGCCAACGGCGCAGCACTGAGCGGCAAGACCATGGCACTCCACAGCACACTGAACGCGGCGAAGATCAACACCCCGAACACGCCGCGCTGGCGCAGCAATCGGTCGTGCCGATACAGCCGCAACTGCGCCGCGATCAACGCCGCGTAACCCGACCGATGCCTGGCCGGCTGCACCGCGGGCAAGCTTCGCCACATCACCAGCGCCAGCAGAATCAGAACGCCTGCGGCCAGCCAATACACGCTGCGCCAACCCGCCAGGTCGGCCAGCCCACCGGAAACCAGGCGCGCCAGCAGGATGCCCAGCACCACACCGCTGGTGACCGTGCCCACCGCCTGCCCCTGCTGGCCGGGTGCTGCCAGGCTCGCGGCATGCGCCACCATGACCTGCACCATGACCGCCATCAGCCCGGTGATGGCCAGCGCCAAAAGCAGCATCGCCCAGTTCGGCGCCAGGCCAACGCCGACCAGCGCCAGCGCGCAGACCAGCAACTGGCCGAGCAGCAGGCGTTTTCGCTCTAGCAGGTCGCCGAGCGGCACGATCAGCAGTAGCCCCAGGGCATAACCGGCCTGGGTCGCACCGACCACCCAGCCAATCTGCTGCTGCGCCACGCCCAGGTCGGTGGCCATCGATTCGAGCAAAGGTTGGGCAAAATAGACCGTTGCCACGGCCACGGCGCTGGTCATGGCCAGCAACAGGGTTATCCAGCGTGTCGGCAGAGATGTCATCGGGCTGGCCTCGGCATTCTGGTTTCGAAATGAAACCACATACTGGCTATTTAACAAATGTGGTTTTAATCTGCAACCAGACAACCAAGGCAGATTCACCATGCTCGATGAAAACAATGCACAATGCCCCGTAGCCCGGGCTTTGCAGGTACTGGGTGACCGCTGGGCACTGCTGATCCTGCGCGACGCCTTCGATGGCTTGCGGCGTTTCAGTGAATTTCAGAAAAACCTGGGGTTGGCGAAGAACATCCTCGCTTCACGACTGAAGCTGTTGGTGGAGAGCGGGCTGTTGACCTTGCAGCCAGCGTCGGATGGCAGTGCCTACAAGGAGTATGCGCTGACCGAGAAAGGGCGCTCGGTGTTTCCGGTGGTGGTTGGCTTGAGGCAGTGGGGGGAGCGCTTTCTGTTCGAGACGGGAGAGGTGCGCTCGGAACTGGTGGATGGTGCCAGAGGGCAGGCGATCGAAACCTTGCAGGTACGGGCCCAGGACGGGCGGGTTCTGGCGGCAGAGGATTGCCTGAGGAAAGTGGTGCGGCATGGCTGATTGGGGCTGCTGCGCAGCCCATCGCCGGCACGCCAGCTCCCACATCGACCGCGCTGCTCTCGAGATCAGGACAGTACCTGCGACAACTGTCTGACTAAAAAGCTGAAAGATGACGCAACCCCTGTGGGAGCTGGCTTCCGGCGATTGGGGCGCAAAGCGCCCCCAAGGTTTCAGCCTTTGCCCAACAGCCGCGCCAGCCCTTCGACAATCGGCGTCGCCTGCGGGAAGTCGAAACGCGCCAGCAGACGCTGGTTGTCCGCCCGCGAATGGCGAATGTCGCCCGAACGCGCCGCGCCGTAGCTGATCGCCGGCAAACTGCCCACTACCTGCTCCAGCGCCGCCAGCAACTGGTTCAGCGAAGTGGCCTGGTTGAGGCCGATATTCACTGCCCCCTCCTCCACCTGCGGCTGTTCCAGCGCCTGCACCATCACCTGGACCAGGTCACCCACGTAGAGGAAGTCGCGGGTCTGCTCGCCGTCACCGAACACCATGATCGGCAAGCCTTGCACCGCACGTTCGGCGAAAATGCTGATTACCCCGGAATAGGGCGAGGAAGGGTCCTGGCGTGGCCCAAAGATATTGAAGAAGCGGAACACCACCGGCTCCAGGCCATGCTGGCGGCGGTAGAAGTCCAGGTACTGCTCACTGGCCAGCTTGTCCACCGCATACGGCGTCAGCGGTGCCTTGGGGGTGTCTTCGGCAATCGACTCGCCTTCACCATTGTTGCCATACACCGCCGCACTGGACGCGAACAGCACCCGGCGCAGGCCATGCACACGCATGGCTTCACACACGTTGAGCGTGCCGATGAAGTTGCTCTGGTGGGTGCGTACCGGGTCATCCACCGAAGCCTGCACCGAGGCCACCGCGGCCAGGTGCACCACGGCGCGGCAGCCAGCGGCGACCTGCAACACCAGCCCGGCATCGGCGACATCGCCTTCAACCAGCTCCAGCCTTGGGTGGTCGACCTGCAGGTTGCCCCGGCGGCCGGTGGAAAAGTCGTCGAGAATGCGTACGGCGTAGCCTTTGTCCAACAACGCATCGCACAGGTGGGAGCCAATGAAGCCGGCACCGCCGGTGATCAGGATGGGGGCGTCAGCCATGGCGGTAGAACCGGTCCAGTAGAGGCGGCAGGCCAGCGCGCCAGGCACGCGGCTTGATGCCGAAGGTGTGAAGGATTTTCTTGCAGGCCAGTACCGCATGCTGCGGCTCTTCGCTGGCGTCCGGCCGCGCGGCATGGGCCTGCGGCGTCGGAGCCTGCACCGCCAGCTGGCGGTATTGGCCGGCCTCGGCGAGGATCGCCTGGCCCAGCGCTAGCGGCGTGGTGGCCTCGTTGCCGGCGTAATGGTAGGTGCCCCACAGCGGCGCACTGCAATCGAGCTGCTTGAGCACCGAGAGAATCACCCGGGCGGCGTCGTCGACAGGCGTCGGGTTGCCGCGCCGGTCATCGGCCAGCAGCAGTTCCTGCGGTTGCTCGGCGCGGGTCAGAAACCGGCCCAGCGCCCCGTCGATGCTTTCATCGAGCAACCAGCCAAAGCGCAGCAGCACGTGTTGCGGGCAGGCCGCGCGCACGCTCTGCTCGATGCGCCACAAGGCCTGGCCACGCAGGCCCAGCGGCACCGGTTCGTCCTTTTCGCTGTAGGCCGTGGCCCGCGAACCATCGAATACCCGGTAGCTGGAAGGCTGCACCAGGGTGATCTGGTGGTGCTGGCACAGCTCCGCCAGCCGCTCCACGGCCCGCTCCTGCTGGGCCAGGCGCTGCTCGCTGACCGCCTCGGCCTGGAACCAGTCGAAGTAGTAGGCCAGGTTGACCAGGGCATCGGGGCGATGATCGTCGAGCAGTTGGGTGAGGCTGGCCGGGGTCCAGCCGTTCTCGGGCGGGCGCGGTGCCAGGAATGCAATGTCCTCCTCGGCCCCAAGACGAATCAGCGCTTGCCCGAGGGCATTGCCACCACCCAACAGCATTAGGCGCATACGCATAGAGTCAGCAGATCCGGAGAGGTTGATTGAGGGAAAGGGGTCATTTTGCGGTTTCCGGGCAGGGAAGTCCAACCCTGGCCTCTCTCGCACCGTTACCTCGACATTCCTACGGCTGCGCAAGATATGCCCTACAAGCTCCAGCACCACCGCCTTGCATCCACCCCACGGAAAACCTGACTCAATAGCGCCCAATTCCGTAGCACCTTCAATTCATCCTTACAGACAATTAAAAAATTACGGCGAACATGGAAATTGAAATCGCTTCTTTGATGGCTCTCGCCGGTGTGGCTTTGTTCGCCGGCTTCTTTGATGCAATTGCCGGAGGCGGCGGTTTGCTCACACTTCCCGCGCTTTTCATTGCAGGCATCGACCCATTAGCGGCACTGGCGACCAACAAATTTCAGGCCTCTTCAGCCAGTTGCTCGGCAGTCTGGGCGTTTGCCCGCAAGCGAATGATCGATTGGAGAACGGACTGGCGCATGGCCGTTCTCTCATTTGCCGGTGGCTGTGCAGGCGCCTTGTCGATCAGCATGCTCGACAGAGCAATCCTCGAGTCAACCGTTCCGATCTTGCTGATTGCAGTGGCCAGCTATTTCGCTTTCAGCCCGAAGCTTGCTGACAGAGACAGAAGACAACGGATGTCCCATCTCGGCTTCACACTGATCGTTGCTCCAGTCATTGGCTTCTATGACGGTGTCTTTGGCCCAGGCACCGGATCATTCTTCATGGTCGCGTTCACAGTGTTGCTCGGGCAGCACCTCATGCAGGCGATCTGCAGCAGCAAATTGCTGAACGCCTCCTGCAACCTCGGCGCGCTGTCGGTGTTTGCTTTCAGTGGCGGGATCATCTGGTCTTTGGCGCTGACAATGGCAGCCTGCGCCATCATCGGCGCCCAGGTTGGCGCGCGCTGCGCCCTCTACTTCGGGCCTCGGCTGGTAAAACCGTTACTGATCAGCGTGTGCTGCCTGATGGCAATCAAGTTACTCCTCGGTGATGGCCACCCGTTAGGCGAATGGTTGCGTCAGTTGTGAAGCGTACAGCCGGCCCCTTTATTCAATTTCGAACAGACTGTTACGCAACGGCCTCTCACTCAGTCGCTCCCGTATATCGTCATCTATACGCGGATCATCCGGCTGGTACAGTTTTACCTGCCGGTAGGCATTGATACGATTGATCTCCTCTCCCAGGTAATCCCAAACCACCCGGGTGCAGGCCGGGTTGCGCCGGTCGCCGCTGGAAACGCCGGCCTTCAGGCCATTCAGGCGGGTGATGCGGCTTTTGAAGCTGGGGATGAGAATGGTCTGGCTCATCTCGTTGTAGGTCAGCGACTCGTAGTCGACCAGGAACATCCGGTCCTGCAACTGGAACGCAGCCCCCAGGTAGCGGCAACGCACTTCGGCATGCGGGTCGGTGGCGCTGGAGCGTTCCTGCCGTTCCTGGCGCTCGAACAGAAAGCGCCCGCGTTCTTCCCACAGGTGCACCAGCGACACCAGCACCGTGCCCGGCACCGACATGCAGTTGGAATACTCCAGGTAATAACCGCAGTAGCGCGACAGGTTCCCGGCGTGGTCGTGCAACGGGCGGAACAGTTCGCTGATCGGATCGCCGTGCTGCTCGGCCGGGGTCGACACGCGGGCACCGATCAGGCGGCTGAACTGCTCGGGGGGCAAATTCAGCTCGTAATCCTCGACGCCGAAGAAATCGCCGATGCGCTTGAGGTTGTAAGCCGTCGGGCGGCTCTGCCCGCTCAGGTACTTGTTGAATTGCGCGCGGTTTATCGACAGCTGGCGGCAAACTTCGGAGATAGAGCGGTAGTGGCTGCAGGCCAGTTTGAGGTTGGTAGCGAAATGATCGCTCATGACAGCGGACTCAGGTGACGCGAATGGCGCAAGTGTAGCATCAAGTCGCACCAAAACAGAGCAAGCCGCGAAATTGTAACCGCTCTTGTCATAGCCAACCATGCGCCCCAACGAATAGCGGTGCGCCTGCCGTCCGCTGGTCTTTCCACACGAACAATAAGAATCGAGGTCATTTTCCAATGCTCGAAGTAATCAACGATTTCCTCTCGGGGAAACTTCTCATCGTGCTGATCGTGGGCCTGGGTAGCTACTTCACCATCCGCTCGCGGTTCGTGCAGTTCCGCCATTTCGCCCATATGTTCGGTGTGTTCAAGGAATCGCTGCGCGGCCAGGCAGGCCAGTTGAGCTCCTTCCAGGCCCTGATGCTGAGCCTTGCAGGCCGTGTGGGCGCCGGTAACATCGCCGGTGTCGGCATTGCCGTGACCCTGGGTGGCCCGGGCGCCGTGTTCTGGATGTGGGTGACCGCACTGGTGGGCATGTCCAGCAGCTTCTTCGAATGCACCTTGGCCCAGGTCTACAAGCGCGCCGACGGCGACGGCCTGTACCGTGGCGGCCCGGCGTACTACATCCAGCATGGTCTGAAGCTGAAGAGCATGGCCATCGTGTTCTCGATCCTGCTGCTGGTCACCTACGGCTTCGCCTTCATCGGACTGCAGTCGTACACCGTGACCCACTCGCTGCAGAATGCCTTCGCCTTCGACCCCAAGCACACCGGCATCGTCCTCGCCGTACTGCTGGCCATCACCTTCATCGGCGGCATCAAGCGCATCGCCGCGGTGTCGGACCTGCTGGTACCGGTCAAGACCCTGGCCTACATCGGTGTGACCCTGTACGTGATCGGCACCCAGATCGAACACGTGCCAGCCATGCTGGAAACCATCTTCAAGAGCGCCTTCGGCCTCGACCCAGCGTTCGCCGGCCTGCTCGGCAGCGCCATCGTCATGGGCGTGAAGCGTGGCGTGTTCGCCAACGAAGCAGGCCTGGGTAGCGCGCCGAACGTCGCCGCCGTGGCCGCCGTGAAACACCCGGGTGCCCAGGGCGTGGTCCAGGCCTTCAGCGTGTTCCTCGACACCTTCGTGATCTGCACCTGCACCGCGCTGCTGATTCTGCTGTCGGGCTTCTACACCCCGGGCTTCGAGGGTGACGGCATCGTCCTGACCCAGAACTCGCTGGCCGCCGTGGTCGGTGACTGGGGCCGTGTGTTCGTCAGCGTGGCACTGTCGCTGTTCGTCTTCACCTGCATCCTCTACAACTACTACCTGGGCGAGAACAGCCTGCAGTTCCTCAGCCGCAACCGCGTGGTGCTGATGGTGTTCCGTGGCCTGGTGCTGGCGCTGGTGGTATGGGGTTCGCTGCAAGACCTGTCGACCGTGTTCGCCTTCGCCGACATCACCATGACCTGCCTGGCCTTCGTCAACCTGATTGCCCTGGCCCTGCTGTTCAAGGTCGGCCTGCGGGTAATGCGCGACTACGACGACCAGCGCAAGGCCGGCGTCGCCCAGCCAGTGTTCGACTCGGCCAAGTTCGCCGACCTGGACCTGGACCGCAATGCCTGGCCTGCCAATCCGCAGGCGGAAACAGCCACTGACAAAGCAGTCGGCGAAGTCCAGACACAGCGCTGATATTCTCCCCTGCCAGCCGCCCCGTCCGTGGGCGGCTTACCTTCTTCCGCTCACCGCTACGGATACTTCCCATGCGAGCAGTAAAGAATCTCCTCGTCCTCTACACCGGGGGCACCATCGGCATGCTCGAAACCCCCGAAGGCCTGGCGCCGGCAGGTGGTTTCGAAGCGCGCATGCGCGAACACTTCGCCCACATGGCCGACGCGCCACAGCTGCGCTGGGCCTTGCAGGAACTGGACCCGCTGCTGGACAGCGCCAACATGCAGCAGCACAACTGGCTGGCGATGCGCGACGCCATCGTCGCTGCCGTGGAAACTGGGCATGACGGCGTGCTGGTGCTGCACGGTACCGACAGCCTGGCCTACAGCGCGGCGGCGTTGTCGTTCCTGCTGCTGGGCTTGCCGGTACCGGTGCTGCTGACCGGCTCGATGCTGCCGGCAGGCGCTGCAGACAGCGATGCCTGGGGCAACCTGTGTGGCGCCCTGGGCCAGTTCGAACAGGGGTTGGAAGATGGCGTGCAGCTGTACTTCCATGGCCAGCTGCTGCATGGCAGCCGGGCGACCAAACTGCGCAGCGAGGCGTTCGACGCCTTTGTCGCGCTGCCGCGCCATCGTGACAGCGAGCGGGCCGGGGCGATTCCCGCAGAACTGGGCTATCAGCACCCGCGCCAGCCGGTGAACGTGGCAGTGGTGCCGGTGTTCCCGGGCTTGCAGGCCAGCCACTTGCAGGCGCTGCTGGGGAGCGGTGTGCAAGGGTTGCTGCTGGAATGCTATGGCAGCGGTACCGGGCCTTCGGATGACCAGGCTTTGCTCGATGTGCTGAGCGCGGCACGCCAGCGCGGCGTGATGCTGGCGGCGATCAGCCAGTGCCCTGAAGGGTCGGTGGTGTTCGATACCTATGCAGCCGGTAACCGCTTGCGCGGGGCCGGGCTGGTCAGCGGTGGCGGCATGACCCGCGAGGCGGCGCTGGCGAAGATGGTTGCCCTGCTGGGGGCCGGGTTGGATGTCGACACGGCAGAGCGTTGGTTTGCCCTGGATCTGTGTGGGGAGCGGGCCTGACTGTTGCCTGGTCTGGCCCTATCGCCGGCAAGCCAGCTCCCACAGGGATAGCATCAGCCTGAGGGTTATGCAGGCTCTGTGGGAGCGGGCGAGCCCGCGAAGAGGCCCTCACAGGCAAAAGAAAATGGCGGAAGGCAGCGGGAGTCGAACCTGCCCGGGAACGGCTGCCGTCCCCAACCGGGTTTGAAGCCCGGCCGCGCCACCGGGCGCGATTGCCTTCCTTGAACTCAGTGCCTGGCCTGCTGCTGGGCCAGGGCGCTGTCGGCGCGAATGTGACGCTGATCGGCCACCCTGCGGGTCAGGCCGATGCGGTCAAAATACTCCAGTATCTGCACACTGCGCTTGCGACCGATGCCCAACATATCGCGAAACGCGGCAACCTGCACTATCGGTGTGTCACCGGCCTGGCCCAGCAACAGCTCTGCCATGCGCTGTAGCGTCGCCTCGGGGTAGAACAGGTCGCGCACCACCTGGTGCACCAGGCCCAGCCGGGCGAGCTTGCGCAGCAACAGGCGCACATCGGCTTCGGCACAATTCTCCTCGCTCGCCAGCGTCCTGACCCAGGGCGGATCGTATTGCCCTGCCAGCAACTTCGGCTGCAGACGCGCCCACAGCGCGCTGTCGGCTTCGCTCAACTGCACCTTGTGATCGGGCAGGTGCAACCACGGCCCACTGCTGGCAATGGCACCCTCTTCAAGCAGCTCATCCAGCAGGCTGACAAATGCCGGCCGCTCCAGCGGCAAGGCCGCAAAGCGGCGCAGGCGGTCGCGGTCCGGGCCGAGCTGGTCGGGCTCCTGGGCGTGGAACCGCGCCAGCTGCTCGAGCACCTGGCGCTTGAGCGCCTGCCAGTTCGCATTGCTGAACAACAGTTGCCCCAGGCGCGTGGCCACCACCCGTGCGTCTTCCGGCAACTGCCAGGTTTCGCGCAGGCGATTGAACTGCCGCTCGAGGCGCTGTGGGTCGATACCGCCCGGGGCGCTGGCGAGCAGTGCCGGCAGGGCCTGCTCCAGGTCCTCGGCGTCACGCAGCACCTGCAACTGGCGCAGACGTTCATCGCTGCGGCGCTGCCGGCTTGGCGCGAACGGGTCGAGCACCTTGCCGCCCCCCAGGGTGCGCTGGGCACGCTGGTCGCGCAGCACCAGGCGGTCGCCATGAACCGCTTGCAGCGGCGCGTTGAGCAGCAGTTGGGCGAACATGCGCTGGCCTGCTGTCAGGGTTTCGCCTTCGAGCAAGGCGACCCGGGCGGTCACATCCTGGGTGCCGAGGTGTACGTGAACCGCGCTGAAATGTTCGAAGGTACGGGTTTCGCCCGGCAGCAGGTGCAGTTCGATATCGACCCGCACGCTGGGGGCGTGCAGCCATTCGGGCACCAGCCAGTCACCACGATGCAGCTGCTCCAGCGCCAGGCGCTCGGCAGCGATGTTCAACGCCACCCGCTGCCCCGCGTCGGCCACCAGCGCGGCCTGGTTCTGGGCATGCAGGCCGCGCACACGCACCGATTTTCCAGCCTTGCCCAGCAACAAGGTGTCGCCGGCACTGACCCGCCCGGCCAGCGCGGTGCCCGTCACCACCACGCCCGCACCGGTAACGGCGAACGCACGGTCCACGGCCAGGCGAAAACCGCCGCGTACGCTGCGCTGGCGTACGCGCTGCTGCGCTGCCAGCAAGGCCTGGCGCAGGGCTTCGACACCTTCGCCGGTCACGCTCGACAAGGGAAACTGCAGGGCACCGGCATGCCGACCGGGCGCCAGCAACTGGCTGACCTGCGCCTGCACTTCGGCCAGACGGGCCGGTTCTACCCGATCGCATTTGCTGATTGCCACCAGTGCCTGGGGAATAGCCAGCAGTTCGATGATCGCCAGGTGCTCACGCGTCTGCGGCATGACCCCGTCGTCGGCCGCCACTACCAGCAGCACCAGGTCGATACCGTGGGCGCCAGCCAGCATGTTATGGATGAAGCGCTCGTGGCCCGGTACGTCGATGAAACCGGTCAGCGGCGCCCCTTCGGTCAAGGCCGCGTAACGGTAGCCAAGATCGATGGTCATGCCACGCGCACGCTCCTCCTGTCGCTGGTCACCGGCCTGGCCGGTCAGCGCCTGCAGCAGTGCGGTCTTGCCGTGGTCGATATGGCCGGCAGTGCCAACGATCACTGGACCGGCCCCAATTGCAGGGCCGGCAGCTGCGCCAGCCACTGGGCTTCGTCATCCAGCTGGCGCAGGTCCAGCCACAGGGCGTCGTCGGCGATACGGCCGAGCACCGGCACCGGCAGGTCACGCAGGGCCCGCTCCAGCACATGCAGGCTGCGCCCACGCAATTTCTTCGACACCTGCGGGCGCAGACACAGCGCAGCACTGGGCAGGCGCGCCACCGGCTGGCTGCCACTGCCGATCATGCCCAACGCCGGCTCCACGCTGACCTGCCACTGCTCGCCGAGACGGGCCTTGAGCGCCGGCGCCAGGCGCTCGGCCTGGGCCTGGATTTCGGCCTGGCTGCGGGTCAGCAGGCGCAAGCTGGGCAGGCGCTCGGCCAGGCGGTCGGGGTTGCGGTACAGCGCCAGCACCGCTTCGAGTGCAGCGAGGGTGATCTTGTCGACACGCAGCGCACGCTTGAGCGGGTTCTTCTTGATCCTGCCGATCAGCTCCTTGCGCCCGACGATGATCCCGGCCTGCGGCCCGCCGAGCAACTTGTCGCCACTGAAGGTGACGATATCGGCGCCGTCAGCCAGGGCCTGGCGCACGGTCGGCTCGGCGGGCAGGCCCCAGCGGGTAAGATCGAGCAGGCTACCGCTGCCGAGGTCTTCGAGCAGCGGCAGATGGTGTTGGTGGGCGATGCACGCCAGTTCGGCGGTGGGTACCTGGGTGGTGAAGCCATGAATGCTGTAGTTGCTGCAATGCACGCGCATCAGCAGGCCGCTGCGCGGGTTGACGGCAGCCTCGTAGTCGCGCGCGTGGGTGCGGTTGGTGGTGCCGACTTCGTGCAGCTTCACGCCGGCGCGGGCCATGATGTCGGGGATGCGGAAGGCACCGCCGATCTCGATCAGTTCGCCACGGGAAATGATGCCTTCCTTGCGCGCGCCCAGGCTGTTGAGCGCCAGCAGCACGGCGGCGGCGTTGTTGTTGACCACGGTGACGGCTTCGGCGCCGGTCAGCTCACGGATCAGGCCTTCGATCAGGTCGTCACGGTCGCCGCGCTTACCGGTGGCCAGGTCGAACTCCAGGTTGAGCGGGTAACGGGCGGCGGTGTGCATGGCCTCGATGGCCTGCTCCGGCAGCAGGGCACGGCCGAGGTTGGTGTGCAGCACGGTACCGGTGAGGTTGAACACACGGCGAACCTGGCTGCGTTGCTGGACCGCCAGGCGTTCGCCGGTGCGGCCCAGTAGCACTTCTGCGGCCAGTTCGGCGGCACTGAGCTGGCCGTTGCGGGCGGGGTCGCGCAGCTCGTCGAGCAGTTGCCGCAGGGTGGCCAGGACTGCATCGCGGCCGTGGCGGTCGATCAGCGGGAGGCAGGCCGGGTGGCGCAGCAGAGTGTCGATGGAGGGCAGGCGTGGGGTGTCGCTGGCGAGGCTGGAGGGCATGCGGTACTACCTTGACTATTCCGTTGTCTGTTCTGGCCTCTTCGCGGGCGCGCCCGCTCCCACAAGGTTCTGCGCAGGCCTTTGTGGGAGCGGGCATGCCCGCGAATAGGGCGACTCGGTCTTACAGTGTAGACACTCAGCCACTATCCGGGCGCGAGCATCAGGTTCGGTGCCAGGCGATGAAAGCCCTCCTCGTCCAGGCGGATATCCAGCGCCAGGCTGGCCAGGTCGTCGGCCAGCGGTTCAGCCGCCGCATCGTTTTCCAGGTAGTTCTGTTTCAGGTAGCTGTCGCACCCTGGGCAGCACTCGGCGCGCAGCGGCGCCTTGCCCGGCGCATGGCGGTCATCGTCGAGGCTGGTGTAGCGCAGGTCCGTGCTCGACTCGCAGTACACACACTTGACCCGCACCACATGCCATTCGCAGGCGCACAGTGAACAGGCCAGGTAGCGCAGGCCATTGTGCTTGCCACGGTTGCGCACCACTCCGGCCATCGCCGGCGAACCGCAGGCCGGGCACTGGGCAAGGCTGCCAGCGGGCTTGAGTTCGGGCGCGGGCAACGCCAACAGCCAGCTGGACCACGCCGCCTGCAAGGCCGCGCCAATGAACGGCACCAGCGCTGCGGGTACCGCGTCGTACTGGCCGCCGAGCAAGGCGATGCCCCAGCCCTTGCGCTGCTCGCCATCACTGCCGCGCAGCACCTGCAACGCATCACCCAGCGGACCGCCGGTTTCACCCTGAAAGCGCTCGAGCAAAGCCTGCAGCCAGACCAGCCACGGCCCTTCGCGCACCAGGCTGTCGGCCGCCAACGGCGGCAAGCCATGACTTATACACAGGCGCTGACGCTGCTCGGCCACCGGCATGCCAGCAGGCGGGTTATCCACAAGCTGCTGCTGGATACGGCACAACCGCGCGACGAGCTTCAGGTAATCCCCCAGGGCATTGCCATCAGCCAGCTGCTCCAGGCGCGCGGCGCGCAGCTCGAACAGGTTGGCGGGGGGCAGGTGCAGAAACGGTGGCATCACCGCCGACGCTTCGATCTGCCCAGGTTCGAGTATCGTGCTCAAGCGTTCATCCTTCTTTTCGTCCGTGATTGCCTGGCGTCTTGTCGCCAGTCACTTCGCGGTACCACAACTCATGGTGCTTGCGCGCCCAGGCGCGGCTGACCCAGCCATGCAGCATGGCGCCGACCGAGCCCTTGATCCAGATGCCGGCGTAGATGTGCACGATAATGCTGAGGATCAGCACGAACGCCGCCAGGGCGTGAAGCAAGGTGGCGAGGCGAATGGCGCCGATGTCGAAGTAATGACTGAACCAGGCACGCCAGATCACCACGCCGCTGACCAACAGCACCAGCATGCACAGCAACAGGGTCCAGAACAGCAGCTTCTGCCCGGCGTTGTACTTGCCGATCGCTGGCACGCCGTCCTCCCTGTTCAGCATCACCCGATCGATACGCCGCAGCCATAGCCGATCATTGGCAGTGATGAAGTTCGCGCGCCAGAAACGCAACACCAGGCCGAGGAAGAACACGAACATCGCCACGCCCAGAAACGGATGCAGAATGCGCGTCCAAGGCCCGCCGCCGAACAGGTGGCTGAGCCAGAACAGCGCCGGGTGGAACAGCGCCAGCCCGGACAGCCCGGCAAGCATGAACAGGATCGCGACGACCCAGTGGTTGCTACGTTCGTTGGCGTTGTAGCGCAGGATGGGTTTGTTGTCGTTCATGGTCGCTGCTCCCCTTGCCCGCCGGGCTTGGCCGGATCATAGACATGGACCGACGGGTCCACCTGGTGCACGCTTTCATCCTGCGCTGCGGGCTGCTCGTCCTCCTCCACCCGCTGTGGCCCGACCCGCACATAGTGGAAGAACCCGGCCAGTACCGCCGCGCCCATGGCCAGCAGCGCCAGCGGTTTGGTGATGCCCTTCCACAGCCCGACCAGCGGGCTGATAACGGGCTGGTCCGGCAGGCCGGCGTACAGCTTAGGCGTATCGGCATGGTGCAGCACGTACATCACGTGGGTGCCGCCGACGCCGTCCGGGTCATACAGCCCGGCCTGGTCGTAGCCGCGCGACTTCAGGTCGACGATACGTTCGGCGGCATGCACCTTCATCTCGTCCTTGCTGCCGAACACGATCGCCCCGGTCGGGCAGGTTTTCACGCAGGCTGGCTCCAGGCCTACGGTCACGCGGTCGGAACACAGGGTGCACTTGTAGGCCTTGTGGTCCTTCTGCGAGATGCGCGGGATGTTGAACGGGCAGCCGGTGATGCAATAACCGCAACCGATGCAATGGTCCTGGTTGAAGTCGACGATGCCGTTGGCGTGCTTGATGATCGCCCCCGGGCTCGGGCAGGCCTTCAGGCAACCTGGCTCGGCGCAGTGCATGCAGCCGTCCTTGCGGATCAGCCACTCGAGGTTGCCGTCGTCGCGCTCGTGCTCGGTGAAGCGCATCAACGTCCAGGTCTCGGCAGTGAGGTCCTGGGGGTTGTCGTAGGTGCCGTGGTTGTGGCCGACCTCGTCACGCAGTTCGTTCCACTCCGAACACGCCACCTGGCAGGCCTTGCAGCCGATGCACTTGGTGGTGTCGATCAGCTTGGCGACTTCCTGCTGCTGGCGTACCGAAGGCGGCACGGTGGTGGTGGCCGAGCGGGCAATGATGTCTTGGCTGGCCATCAGAGTTTCTCCACTTTGACGAGGAACGACTTGGACTCTGGCGTCTGGGTGTTACCGTCACCCAGGAAAGGCACCAGGGTGTTGGTCAGATAGCCATGCCGCGTGGCCCCGGTGAAGCCCCAGTGCAGCGGGATGCCGATCTGGTGCACGGTCTGGTTGTTGACCTTGAGCGGGCGAATCCGCTTGGTCACCACCGCCACCGCCTCGATATGCCCGCGCTTGCTCGACACCCGCACCCGGTCACCGGCCTTGATGCCCTTCTCGTTGGCCAGCACCTCGCCAATCTCGACGAACTGCTCTGGCTGGGCGATGGCGTTGAGCCCGCAGTGCTTGCTCCAGAAATGGAAGTGCTCGGTCAGCCGGTAGGTGGTCGCCGCGTACGGGAACTCGTCGTGCGTGCCGAGGGTTTCCCACACCGAGTCGAAGACCCGCCCGGCCGGGTTGCTGGTGGCCTTCTTGTTCTGCGGATGCAGCAGGTTGATGCCAATCGGCGTCTCGAACGGCTCATAGTGCTCGGGGAACGGGCCTTCGGCCATCTTGTCGATGGCGAAGAACCGCGCCACGCCTTCGGGGTTCATGATGAACGGGTTCATCCCCGCCTCGGGCGGCGAGTCGACCTTGAAGTCGGGCACGTCGGTACCGGTCCAGGCCTTGCCGTTCCACCACACCAGGCGCTTGTTCTGCGGGTCCCACGGCTTGCCTTGCGGGTCGCTGGAGGCACGGTTGTAGAGGATGCGCCGGTTGGCCGGCCAGGCCCAGGCCCAGTTCTGCACCTGGTGCATGCCGTACGGGTCACTGTTATCGCGGCGGGCCATCTGGTTGCCTTGCTCGGTCCAACTGCCGGCGAAGATCCAGCAGCCGGATGCAGTGCTGCCGTCATCCTTGAGCTGGCCGAAGCCCGCCAGTTGCTGGCCGGCCTTGATCACGGCCCCGGTCGGGTCGGTGACGTCGGCTACCGCCCAGCCATTCATTTCCTTGGCCAGTTCCTCCGGGGATGGCTCTTCGGCAATCTTGTAGGGCCAGCTGATGTTCATCAGCGGGTCGGGGTAGGCGCCGCCCTCGGCCTGGTAGCGTTGGCGCAGGCGCAGGAACAGCTCGCTCATGATGTGCACATCGGTGCGGGTCTCGCCCGGGCCGTCGGCACCCTTCCAGTGCCACTGCAGCCAGCGGCTGCTGTTGACCAGCGAGCCGTCCTCCTCGGCAAAGCAGGTGGTGGGCAGGCGGATCACTTCGGTCTGGATATTGGCCGTGTCGACATCGTTGAACGGCCCGGCGTTGCGCCAGAACTCCGAGGTCTCGGTGGCCAGCGGGTCCATGATCACCAGCCACTTGAGCTTGCCAAGCGCTGCGGTGACGCGGTTCTTGTCCGGCAGCGCGGCGATCGGGTTGAAGCCTTGGCACATGTAGCCGTTGACCTTGCCCTGCCCCATCATCTCGAACATGCGCAGCACGTCGTACGCAGGTACATCGAGCTTGGGCAGCCAGTCGTAGCCCCAGTTGTTTTCTGCCGTGGCATTGGCGCCGTACCAGGCCTTCATCAGGCTGACATGGAACTTGCCGTAGTTCTGCCAATACGACAGTTGCCCCGGGCGCAGCGGCTTGGAGGCGCGCTTGTCGATGTACGCGGCGTAGTCCTGCTCGGCATCGCCAGCCAGGGTCAGGTAACCCGGCAGCGAATTGGACAGCAGGCCGAGGTCGGTCAGGCCCTGGATATTGGAGTGCCCGCGCAAGGCGTTGACCCCGCCACCCGGCATGCCGACGTTACCCAGCAGCAGCTGGACCATGGCCGCACTGCGAATGATCTGCGCGCCGATCGAATGCTGCGTCCAGCCCAGCGCGTAGAGAATCGTCATGGTCTTGCCCGGTACCGAGCAGCTGGCGATCTCTTCCCAGATTTTCAGCATCGCGTCCTGCGGCATGCCACAGGTCATGCTGGCCAGTTCCGGGGTATAGCGGCTGTAATGCTGCTTCATCAGCTGGAACACGCAACGCGGGTGCTGCAAGCTCGGGTCGACCTTGGCAAAACCGTCTTCGCCCAACTCGTAGCCCCAGCCGGACTTGTCGGCGTATACGCGCTTGGCCTCGTCATAGCCGCTGAACAGCCCGTCCTCGAAGCCATAGTTCTCTTTGACGATGAACGACACGTCGGTGTAGTTGCGCACGTACTCGTGCTGGATCTTGTCGTTGCTCAGCAGGTAGTTGATCAGCCCGCCCATGAAGGCGATGTCGGTACCGGTACGGATCGGTGCGTAGTAGTCCGCCACCGAAGCGGTACGGGTAAACCGCGGGTCGACCACGATCAGCCGCGCCTTGTTGTGCGCCTTGGCCTCGGTCACCCACTTGAAGCCGCACGGATGCGCTTCTGCTGCGTTGCCACCCATCACCAGGACCAGATTCGCGTTGGCGATATCGGACCAGTGATTGGTCATGGCGCCACGGCCGTACGTCGGGGCAAGACTTGCCACCGTCGGGCCGTGTCAGACACGAGCCTGGTTATCGAACCCCAGCATGCCTGTTGCACGGATGACCTTATGGGTCAGGTAGCCAGCCTCGCTGGAGGCGGCGGAGGCAGCGAGAAAACCGGTGGTGAGCCAGCGGTTGACCGTTTGCCCCTGGGCGTTCTTCTCGATGAAGTTGGCGTCGCGGTCCTGCTTCATCAGGTCGGCGACGCGGTCGAGTGCCTCGTCCCAGCTGACCCGCACCCATTCCTTACTGCCGGGCTTGCGTACCTGCGGGTACTGCAGGCGGCTCGGGCTGTGGATGAAGTCCAGCAGGCCGGCACCTTTCGGGCACAGGGTGCCGCGGTTGACCGGGTGGTCGGCGTCACCTTCGATATGGATGATGTTCTGTTTGACATTCTTGCCCGCATCGCCCTGGCTGTACATGATCAGGCCGCAGCCGACCGAGCAGTAGGGGCAGGTGTTACGGGTTTCTTTGGTATGCGCCAACTTGAAGTGACGCACCTGCTCGGCGAATGCCGGTGTCGGGGCCATGCCCAACGCCGCAAGGCTCGAGCCTCCAAGGCCGACGGCGGCGACCTTGAAGAACTGCCGACGGTTCAGGTCCATCGTGCACTCCTGATCAGGTGGTGGACGCACGGAACATGGCCGGCGCCTCTTGGTAGTCACGGTGGCGGCCAGTTGATGGCCGCCAACAGGTAAGACTAGCCAAGAATCGCGAAGGTGCGATGACATGAGTCAGCAGAAGGCTCTATCGCAGGCCCATCAACAGCGCGGCAGGTTGCGCACCACGTTCAGCGCCGCGCTGCTCTGGGCCACAGGCATGATTTCGATGGTGTTGATGTTCACATGCGCCGGCTGTTCGGCAATCCAGGCCACCGTGGCGGCAATGTCCTCGGGCAGGATGGCCTCTACGTCGCGATACAAGGCCTGCACGGCATCCAGGTCACCGTTCAGGCGCACCAGCGAGAAATCGGTGCCCGAGCACAGCCCCGGCTCGATGTTGCTCACCCGCACGCGAGTGCCCGCGAGGTCGGCGCGCAGGTTGAGGCTGAACTGCCGGACAAAGGCCTTGCTGGCGCCATATACGTTACCGCCCGGGTAAGGGTAGGTGCCGGCGATCGAGCCGATGTTGATGATCATGCCGCTGTCGGCTTCCACCATCTGCGGCAGGATCTTGTGGGTGACCATGGCCAGGCCGGTGATGTTGGTGTCGATCATCCGCTGCCAGTTTTCTGCGCTGCTGGCCTGGGCACGGTCTACGCCCAGCGCCAGCCCGGCGTTGTTGACCAGCAGGTCGATCTGCAGCGAAGCATCGCGAATCTGCCCGACTGCCGCCTCGAGCGATGCCGGGTCGGTCACATCGAGTGCCAGCGGAATGAAGTTGACGCCCAGTTCGGCTTCCAGCACCTGCAGTTTGTCCATGCGCCGGGCGCCACCGATCACGCGGTAGCCTTTGCCGATCAGGGTACGGCAGATGGCGCGGCCAAAGCCCGAGGAGGCGCCGGTTACGAATGCGGTTTTCATCAGTTTTCTCCTATGGATGGGGTCAGGCCAGGTACTTCACGCCCAGGCTGGTGAACAGGCAGAGCATCGAGAACACCAGCACCTTGCGCACCACTTCGTTGCCCTTGCGCAGGGCCAGGGCGCTGCCCAGGTGGTTGCCGAGGATGTTGCAGGCCACCAGCGGCAAGGCCAGCAGGTAGACGACCTTGCCGGCCATGATGAAGGCCACCAGGGCGCCGATGTTGGATGCAAAGTTGAAGGTCTTGGAGTTGGCCGAGCTGGAAACCAGGTCCATGCGCAGCAGGTAATGGAAGGCGATGATGAACATGCTGCCGGTACCAGGGCCGAAGAAGCCGTCATAGAAACCGATGGCCAGGCAGGTCAGCGGAACCACGGTGAACAGCATGCGCGATGAGAGTTCGCGCTCTTCGACCGGGCGATCCTTGGGCGTGAGGAAGATGAGGATGCCCAGCGGGATCAGCGCCAGGATGATCTTGCCTACGGTTTCCTGGGAGATCGACACGATCAGGTGTGCGCCCAGGTAGGCACCGAGCAGCGAAAACGGCACGCCGACCAGCGCCACCTGCCAGACCATCTTGCTGTTGGCCAGGAAGTTGCGAATGGCCGCCAGGGTGCCAAGGGTACTGACCAGTTTTTCCTGGCCGAGCGCCACTTGCGGCGGCATGCCGACCAGCAGGAAGCCCGGCACTAGGAACAGCCCGCCGCCCCCGGCGATGCTATCGACGAAGCCGGCGACGAAGGCAATCGCGCCCAGCATGAGGATCGCCAGCAGCCAGTGTTCCGCCCAAAAAGCGCCTAACAGTTCCATAAAAATGCTTCCGTCGAGTCAGTGAAAGGGATCAGGAGAGAACTTCGTAGAGATGGTCGGCCCGGGCGAAGTACACCCGGTTCAGGTCGTTGACCGCGAACAGGCGCAACAGCCAGCGGTCGGCGCCATCGTTCTGCGGCTCGAAACCGTCGCGGGCATGCAGCACGCGCTGGTTCTTGAAGATCATGAAGTCGCCCGGCAGCAACAGGTGCGGCTCATCGAAGCGGCGGGTTTCCAGTACGCCGCGCAGGCTGCCCAGGGCCTGCTCGGCGCGCAGGTTCAGGCCGTGGGTGTTCTCGCTGTCGAAGCGGCACAGCCATTCACCAGCGTGGCCACGCACCAGAACCGGCAACTCTGCGGTGCAACGACGCTTGCCGGTGAACGAGTCCGGGCGGCGAATTTCGAATTGCGGCAGGCACAGCTCACGCACGGTCGATGCAGGCAGCGCCCCGACTACCGCATCGAGGTTGACCAGCGTGGTGCTGATCCGCGGGTCGCAGCGCATGCCGAAGAACGACAGGTACTCCGGGCAGCAGGAAGCGCTGGCCAGTGGCTCCGAAGACAGCGGCAGGTCCGGGTTATCCACATGGTAGGAAAAGCGCAGCCGCGAACCATGGGAACTCTTGTGACTGGAAGAATTGCGCGACGGGATCACATGGCGGAACAGGCGGCCATCGTTCTCACCTTCATAAACAACCGGGTTGATGCCCATCAGGCTCTGCATGGTCAGGCTGACCAGGCAGGCAATGGGCGTGCTCCGTGGGCTGAGTACACCGGAATAGGGCGTGGGTGGGATGTCCTGATCACGGGGGCAGTTGCGCACGATCATGCTGGTGAGGTGCGGGTCTTCGACGAAGCCACGGATGCGCTGGCACAGGGCCTTCCCCAGCACTTCCTGCGCCTGGTCCTTGAGCTGTGGATAAAGTTCTTTGCTCGTCTCGAAATCGAGCGGGGTGTTGTTCAGCAGGGTTTGCCAGGCGCTGGAGATGACCCAGGGCAGGCGGATCTCGAGTGAGGTCTGAGGCTCGGCCCCTTGTTGCAGGTGTGCGCTTTCCATTTCGAGTGATATTCCGTTGAGCTGGCTTGAGGCCGTCGGTGTCGTGCTAAGCCGGGCAGAGGCGGCAGACGTTGTATTTTTTGAAGCCGTTCACAGCTGTGCGATGGCAGCGCTGAAAGCCGCTGGGGCATTCGCACATTGCATCGACTCAATCATTGTAATTACAAAACTTGAGTCGATTCAATCCATTTCCAAAGGTGCAAAAACACCTGATTGCATCGAATCAATCAACTTATTGATTTCAAAAGATTTCTACTCCTCTTGCCAAGCAACACGTGCTCTTCAGAAGAGACCGTCGCTTCGCGGACGAGTAGCTGATACCGAATAAGACAAACAAGGAACGACTCAATCGGGGCAATTTACCCGTAAGAAAACACAATTACTTCCATCAGACCTTTCGTGCTAGGCTTCCGCGTTCTCGCAGATTCTGGTGCCATTTCTATGTGGGTTCCTCACTACAGCGACCTGGCGCAGCCGGTCTACCTGATGATCGCCGACGCCTTGGAGCAGGACATTGGCAGTGGCCGGCTGGTGGCTGGCGAACGCTTGCCGACACTCAAGGACCTAGCCGAGTCCCTGAACGTGACCCCCGGCACCATCGGCCGCGCCTATGACGAAGCCGCCAAACGCGGCCTGGTGGTGGGTGAAGTCGGCCGCGGCACGTTCGTGCTGCAGCAACGGCAGCTACAAGGGTCTACCCCTGTGCCGGCCGCACCGTCGAAGCCTGCAACCGCGCAGCGTGAGAGTGGCCAGATCGACCTGTCGATCATCAAGCCCAACGATGCCCACATGACCGACTGGCTGCGCGGGGCCATAAACGAGCTGGCCGCCTCGCCAGACCTGGGGCAGGTACTCGATTACGTCACCGAGGGCGGTCACGCAACCCACAAGCAGGCCGGTGCCGCCTGGATCCAGCGCTGGCTGCCCGAGGCGCGCTGGCAGCAAGTAGTGCTCACTTCAGGTGCCCAGCACGGCCTGCTGGTGGCCATCAGCAGCCTGTCGAAAAGTGACGATGTGGTGCTGTGCGAGTCGTTCTGCTACCCAGGCATCATCTCCCTGGCGCACAGCATGGGCCGCCGCCTGCGCGGCGTAGCCATGGACGAGCACGGCCTGATTCCCGAGGCATTGCGTGCGGCCTGTGTGGAACACCGCCCTTCCCTCCTGGTGTGCGTCACCACCCACCAGAACCCGACCAATTCGATCATGCCCCACGCACGGCGCCAGGCTATCGCCGAGATCGCCCGAGAGTTCGACTTGTTCATCGTTGATGACGATATCTACGGCTTCCTCGAGCCCGCACCGGATTACCAGCCACTGGCCGCTTATGCGCCCGAGCGCTCGGTGTACCTCACCAGCCTGTCCAAGAGCGTATTGCCGGCGCTGCGCATCGGCTATCTGTACGCCCCACCGCAAACCCTCTCGCGGCTGTCGTCGATGGTCCGCAGCAGTGTCTGGATGCCGTCACCGCTGATGGCGCAACTGGCCAGCAACCTGATCAACAGCGGCATGGCCGACCAACTGGTGCGGGTTCAACAGGAAGAAGCAGCCGCGCGCCAGCAAATGGCCCGGGAGATTCTTGGCAAGTACAAGATCCGCAGTCAGCCGAACAGCTTCCATATCTGGCTGGAGTTGCCAGAGCCATGGACCAGCGACGAATTCGCCAACCTGGCGCGCAACAACGGCGTCACGGTAGTCAGTGGCAGCCAGTTCCTGCCAGAACGCAGCCACGCCACCTGCGGCGTACGCATCGCCTTGATGGCGCCCAAGCGCGAGGAATTGGGTTTTGCCTTGACCAAGCTGGTCAGCTTGCTGGATTCGCCGGAGCCGCGGTTGTTCTATTGAAGCGCTGGCTGATTGGACCCACCCTCACAGGATTGCGCCATAGCAGTAACCCACGCGCCCTGTGGGAGCGGGCATGCCCGCGAACACCGGTGTAGCCGGTGCCAGGCACTGTGTTGGATTCTTCGCGGGCACGCCCGCTCCCACAGGGTACGTGCCATTGCATATAAAAAAGCCTCATCACCAAATGGTGGGAATTAGCACCGGTGATGTGCTCGCCGGGAGATAGGCTCAAGGCAGCCCTCACCTTCTCTTCTGGCATTCCCCACAAATGAAAAACCCAGGGCAACTCTGCCCTGGGCTTCTGGTCTTGTCAGACGCCTAACCGTTCAAATCAGAACGGAATATCGTCATCGAAGCTGTCGAAGTCAGCCGCCGGCTGCGGGGCTGGCTGCTGCGGTGCCGGGCGCTGCGGAGCCTGCTGCGGACGCGGAGCCTGCTGGCGTGGAGCCTGGTTGTACTGTTGCTGCTGGCCGCCACCGTAGTTGCCGCCACCCTGGTTGTACGGGTCACCGCCCTGCTGCTGACCCTGTGGGCGACCGCCGAGCAACTGCATGGTGCCGTTGATGTCGACGATGATTTCGGTGGTGTAGCGCTTGATACCGTCTTTTTCCCATTCGCGGGTCTGCAGCTTGCCTTCGATGTAGCACTGCGAACCCTTGCGCAGGTATTCGCCGGCAATTTCGGCAACCTTGCCGAACAGCGACACACGGTGCCACTCGGTACGCTCGACCTTCTGGCCCGACTGCTTGTCGGTCCACTGCTCGCTGGTGGCCAGGCTCAGGTTGGTCACGGCGTTACCGTTGGGCAGGTAGCGGACTTCGGGATCCTGGCCACAGGTGCCGACCAGAATGACTTTGTTAACCCCACGGGCCATAACGTTCTCCTAGGCTTCGCACGCCGAAGAGGCCGGGTTCACCAGGCGCTCGAGGGTCGTACGGTCCAAAATTTTCGTATCCAGTTTGATATAGATGGCAGCTTCTTCTGCTACCACGACGGCGTCGGTCACACCCGGCACGGCCATCAGGCGCTCGGTCAGGCCGGCTTCCCGGACTGCTTCTGGCGTCAGTGGCATGCGCAGGCTGGTCACATAGGGCGGCTCGTTCATGCGCAAGGCAACGACCAACCAGATGGCACACAGTACCGCACAACCGAGGAACACCATGTTCAGCCCGCCGTGCTGGAACAACCAGCCACCGAGGATTCCTCCCAAGGCAGCGCCGAGGAACTGGCTGGTGGAGTAAACCCCCATGGCCGTTCCCTTGCCACCTGCAGGCGACACCTTGCTGACCAGCGAAGGCAGCGATGCCTCCAGCAGGTTGAATGCAGTAAAGAATACCACGGTGCCAATCACCAGTCCGCGCAAACCGTCAGCCCACTGCCAGAAGAACACCTCCACCAGCAGCAACACGCTGACCGCGCCAGCCAGCACGCGTTTCATCTTGCGCTTTTTCTCGCCGTAAATGATAAACGGGACCATTGCAAAAAATGAGATGAACAACGCGGTCAGGTATACCCACCAGTGCTGCTCCTTCGGCAGGCCGCCACGCTCGACGAAAGCCAGCGGCAGCGCGACGAAGCTGGCCATGAGGATGGCGTGGAGGATGAATATGCCCACGTCCAGGCGCAGAAGGTCCGGATGACGCAGGGTCGGGCCGATGGCCTGGCGCGCCACGCCCGATTCACGGTGCTGCAGAATGCTGTGGGCATTGGGTACGACAAAGGCGATCAGCAGAATGCCGACCAGGGCAAGTCCTGCCGTGGCGAGGAACAATCCTGACAACCCGAAGGCACTGGTCAACAATGGCCCGACGACCATGGCGACAGCGAACGACAGGCCGATGCTCATGCCAATCATCGCCATGGCCTTGGTCCGGTGCTGCTCGCGGGTAAGGTCGGACAGCAACGCCATGACCGCTGCGGAAATCGCCCCGGCCCCCTGCAGGATACGCCCGGCGATTACGCCCCAGATCGAGTCGGCCTGGGCCGCCAGCACACTGCCCAGGGCGAAGATTACCAGCCCCAGGTAAATGACCGGCCGGCGGCCGATGCGGTCGGAAATCATCCCGAACGGGATCTGCAGTACGGCCTGGGTCAGGCCATAGGCACCGATGGCCAGGCCGATCAGCGCAGGCGTGGCGCCGGCCAGGTCCATGCCGTAGGTGGCCAGCACCGGCAAGACCATGAACATGCCCAGCATACGAAAGGCAAAGACCAGGGCCAGGCCGCCAGCAGCGCGGGTTTCGTCGCCACTCATGCGCTCGTTGTGGGTGTCGTGCATGGATTAATCTCGTGTGAACCGGCGGCGATTCTATCAGTCCGACAGCTTGACGGCATCTACGCGACGCTTTGCCGCGTACTGGCAGCGCGCCGTATACTTCCTTGTTTATGCCCGCCGAGCGAGGCCGCAGTGGACAAGATCCTGATTCGTGGGGCACGTACCCACAACCTGAAGAACATCGACCTGACCCTGCCCAGGGACAAGCTGATCGTGATCACCGGCCTGTCCGGTTCCGGCAAGTCATCCCTAGCGTTCGACACCCTGTACGCCGAAGGCCAGCGCCGCTATGTGGAATCGCTGTCGGCCTATGCCCGGCAGTTCCTGTCGATGATGGAAAAGCCCGATGTCGACACCATCGAAGGCTTGTCACCGGCCATTTCCATCGAGCAGAAGTCGACCTCGCACAACCCCCGCTCCACGGTCGGCACCATCACCGAGATTTACGACTACCTGCGCCTGCTGTACGCCCGCGTCGGCACCCCACGCTGCCCGGACCACGATATCCCGCTGGAGGCGCAAACGATCAGCCAGATGGTCGACCTGGTGCTCGAACGCCCGGAAGGCAGCAAGCTGATGCTGCTCGCGCCGGTGGTGCGCGAACGCAAAGGCGAGCACCTGGCGGTGTTCGACGAGCTGCGCGCCCAGGGCTTCGTGCGTGCCAGGGTCAATGGCAAGCTCTACGAACTCGATGAACTGCCCAAGCTGGACAAGCAGAAGAAACACAGCATCGATGTGGTGGTGGACCGTTTCAAGGTTCGCGCCGACCTGCAACAGCGCTTGGCCGAATCGTTCGAAACCGCGCTCAAGCTGGCCGACGGTATCGCCCTGGTGGCGCCGATGGACGACGAACCCGGCGAAGAGACGATCTTTTCCGCGCGCTTCGCCTGCCCGGTCTGTGGCCATGCCATCAGCGAGCTGGAACCGAAGCTGTTCTCCTTCAACAACCCGGCCGGCGCTTGCCCGACCTGCGATGGCCTGGGGGTGAAGCAGTTCTTCGACACCAAGCGCCTGGTCAATGCCGAGCTCACCCTGGCCGAAGGCGCGATTCGTGGCTGGGACCGGCGCAACGTGTACTACTTCCAGATGCTCGGTTCGCTGGCCGCGCACTACGGCTTCAGCCTGGAGGAACCGTTCGGCGAACTGTCGGCCGAGCACCAGAAGGTGATTCTGCAGGGCAGCGGCAAACAGAGTGTCGATTTCAAGTACCTCAACGACCGTGGCGACATCGTCAAGCGTTCGCACCCGTTCGAAGGCATCGTGCCGAACCTGGAACGCCGCTATCGCGAGACCGAATCGGCCACTGTGCGCGAAGAACTGGCCAAGTACCTTGGCACTCAGCCATGCCCGGACTGCCGCGGCACGCGCCTGCGCCGTGAGGCTCGTCATGTGTGGGTGGGCGAGAAGACCCTGCCGGCGGTGACCAACCTGCCGATCGGTGAAGCCAGCAACTACTTCGGCGACCTGACCCTCACCGGCCGCCGGGGCGAAATCGCGGCGAAGATCCTCAAGGAAATCTGCGAGCGCCTGCAGTTTCTGGTCAACGTCGGCCTCGACTACCTTACCCTCGACCGCAGCGCCGATACCCTGTCTGGCGGCGAAGCGCAGCGTATCCGCCTTGCCAGCCAGATCGGCGCCGGCCTGGTGGGGGTGATGTACATCCTCGACGAGCCGTCCATCGGCCTTCATCAGCGCGACAACGACCGCTTGCTGGCCACCCTCAACCACCTGCGCGACCTGGGTAACACGGTGATCGTGGTGGAACACGACGAGGACGCCATTCGCTTGGCCGACTATGTGGTGGACATCGGCCCAGGGGCCGGTGTGCACGGCGGGAAGATCGTCGCCGAGGGCTCGCCGCAGGAGGTCATGGCCCACCCTGATTCGCTGACCGGCAAGTACCTTTCCGGGCGCAAGAAGATCGCTGTGCCGGCCAAGCGCACCCCACGCAACAAAAAGCTGCAGCTCAAGCTCAAAGGGGCGCGGGGCAACAACCTGCAGAACGTCGACCTGGAAATCCCGATCGGCCTGCTGACCTGTGTGACCGGGGTGTCCGGGTCGGGCAAATCAACCCTGATCAACAATACCTTGTTCCCGCTGGCGGCCACGGCACTGAATGGTGCAAGCAGCCTTGAGGCGGCGCCGCATGCCAGCATGGATGGCCTGCAGCACCTGGACAAGGTGGTGGATATCGACCAGAGCCCGATCGGCCGAACGCCCCGCTCGAACCCGGCAACCTACACCGGTATTTTCACGCCGATCCGCGAGCTGTTCTCCGGCGTGCCGGAATCGCGTTCGCGCGGCTATGGCCCGGGGCGCTTCTCGTTCAACGTCAAGGGCGGCCGCTGCGAAGCCTGCCAGGGCGATGGCCTGATCAAGGTAGAGATGCACTTCCTGCCCGACATCTACGTGCCGTGCGATGTGTGCAAGAGCAAGCGCTACAACCGCGAAACCCTGGAAATCAAATACAAGGGCAAGAACATCCACGAGGTGCTGGAAATGACCATCGAGGATGCCCGCGAGTTCTTCGACGCGGTACCGGCGCTGGCGCGCAAGCTGCAGACGTTGATGGATGTAGGGCTTTCATACATCAAGCTGGGGCAGTCGGCGACCACGCTGTCGGGCGGTGAAGCGCAGCGGGTAAAGCTGTCGCGCGAACTGTCCAAACGCGATACCGGCAAGACCCTGTATATCCTCGACGAGCCGACCACGGGCCTGCACTTCGCCGATATTCAGCAACTACTGGATGTGCTGCATCGTCTGCGCGACCACGGCAATACCGTGGTGGTGATCGAGCACAACCTGGATGTGGTCAAGACTGCGGACTGGCTGGTGGACCTGGGGCCGGAGGGTGGTTCCAAGGGGGGGCAGATCATTGCCTGCGGAACGCCGGAAGAGCTCAGCGAGATGAAGCAGTCGTATACCGGGCATTACCTGAAACCGCTGCTGGAGCGGGATCGGGCGTAAGGCCATGGGGGCTGCAACGCAGCCCCCGTCTTTTTACATCTGCGACTGCAGGTAATTCTCCAGGCCGATGGCCTTGATCAGCCCCTGCTGCTTCTCCAGCCAGTAGGTATGATCTTCTTCGGTATCAGCCAGCTGCGCCCGCAGGATGTCGCGGCTGATGTAGTCCTTGTGCAGTTCGCACAGCTCGATACCTTTGCACAGCGCAGCGCGCACCTTGTACTCGAGCTTCAGGTCAGCCTCGATCATTTCCGGTACGGTAGTGCCCACTTCCAAGTCGTCCGCACGCATGTCTGGAGTGCCTTCGAGCATGAGGATGCGGCGCATCAGGGCATCGGCGTGCTGCGTTTCTTCTTCCATTTCGTGGTTGATGCGCTCGTAGAGCTTGGCCAGGCCCCAGTCTTCGTACATACGCGAGTGAATGAAGTACTGGTCGCGTGCTGCCAGTTCGCCCTTCAGCAGCGTGACGAGGTAGTTGATTACGTCCGGGTGACCTTGCATCGCCCTGTTTCTCCATGTGAAAACGTCTATGCCACATAGTGTGAACCAGCTTTTGCCTTCGGTCACTGAAAAACGCGCAATTAGAAGCAAAAAATCGGTTAAACAGTAGTGATATTCATTGAAAAACCGCCCAAATGAGGGCGGTTCTTCTTATCACTTCGACTTAAGCGAGATTGACGCCCAAGGCCTTGGCAATCCCCTCGCCGTAGGCCGGGTCGGCCATGAAGAAGTACTGCAGCTGACGCTGCACGACATCCTCGCTGACCCCTGCCAGGGTCCCGGCAATGTTGCTGATCAGCAGGGCTTTCTGCTCATCGCTCATCAGGCGGAACAATGCACCGGCGTGGCTGTAGTAGTCGGTGTCCTCGCGGTGGTCGTAGCGGTCAGCGGAACCATTCAGGGCCAGTGCAGGCTCGGCATGGCGTGGCGACTGCTTGGGCGCATCGCTGTAACTGTTGGGCTCGTAGTTCGGCGCGCTACCGTAACTGCCGACAGCCATCGACCCATCACGCTGATAGCTGTTGACCGGGCAGCGCGGCGCGTTGACCGGCAGTTGCTGGTGGTTGGTGCCCACGCGGTAGCGGTGCGCGTCAGCGTAGGCAAATACCCGACCTTGCAGCATGCGGTCCGGCGACAGACCGACACCCGGTACCATGTTGCTCGGGCCAAACGCAGCCTGCTCGACCTCAGCGAAGTAGTTGAGCGGGTTGCGGTTGAGTTCCAGCACGCCTACCTCGATCAACGGGTAGTCCTTCTGCGACCAGGTCTTGGTCACATCGAAAGGGTTTTCATCACGGCTGGCAGCCTCAGCTTCGCTCATCACCTGGATGCATACAGTCCAGCGCGGGTAATCGCCCCGCTCGATGGCCTCGAACAAATCGCGCTGGGCGTAATCCGGGTCAGTGCCAGCCAGGCGTGCGGCGTCTGCCGGAGCAAGGTTCTTGATGCCTTGCTGGGTCTTGAAGTGCCATTTGACCCAGGTGCGCTCACCCGCAGCGTTGATCAGGCTATAGGTGTGGCTGCCAAAGCCGTGCATGTGACGGTAGCCATCCGGAATGCCACGATCAGAGAACAGGATGGTGATCTGGTGCAGCGCCTCCGGGGAGTGCGACCAGAAATCCCACATCATCTGGGCATTCTTCAGGTTCGATTGCGGATGGCGTTTCTGGGTGTGGATGAAATCCGGAAACTTCAGCGGGTCACGGATGAAGAACACCGGCGTGTTGTTGCCGACGATGTCCCAGTTGCCTTCCTCGGTGTAGAACTTCACGGCAAAACCGCGCGGGTCGCGTTCGGTATCCGCAGAGCCACGCTCGCCACCAACGGTGGAGAAGCGCAGGAAGGTCTCGGTCTGCTTGCCAATCTGCTCAAACAGCTTGGCACTGGTGTAGGCGGTGATATCGCGGGTAACGGTAAAGGTGCCATAAGCGCCCGAGCCCTTGGCGTGCACGCGGCGCTCAGGAATGTTCTCGCGGTTGAAATGGGCAAGCTTCTCGATCAGGTGGAAGTCGTCGAGCAGCAACGGGCCACGCGGGCCGGCGGAACGGGAATTCTGGTTATCGGCTACGGGTGCACCGCTGGCGGTGGTGAGAATCTTGCTCATGGGCTCTCCATATCGGTCTTCAAATGCCGGCTTGGCGGCTGTGGAGAGAGTATTGACGAGCCATGTTACAGACACAAATTCATTACATGTCTTGTATCAATAGAAATAAACAATATATGCAGAAACAAAAAACCGGGCACTAGGCCCGGTTCTTTGCAGCAGACAGAACGTCTTACTCAGCAGCTTCTACAGCACCGCCGACAGGACGATCAACCAGCTCGACGTACGCCATAGGCGCGTTGTCGCCAGCGCGGAAACCGCACTTCAGGATGCGCAGGTAGCCGCCCTGACGAGTGGCGTAACGCTTGCCCAGGTCGTTGAACAGCTTACCAACGGCGGACTTCGAACGGGTACGGTCGAAGGCCAGACGACGGTTAGCTACGCTGTCTTCCTTGGCCAGGGTGATCAGCGGCTCGGCAACGCGGCGCAGTTCCTTGGCTTTCGGCAGGGTGGTTTTGATCAGCTCGTGCTCGATCAGCGACACTGCCATGTTCTGGAACATAGCCTTGCGGTGAGAGCTGGTACGGCTCAGGTGACGTCCACTTTTACGATGACGCATGATTCATTCCTTACCAAACACTACGTTCGGTGATTACGACGATCAGGCGGTCGCCTTGTCGTCTTTCTTAAGACTTGCAGGCGGCCAGTTGTCGAGGCGCATGCCGAGAGACAGACCACGAGAGGCCAGGACGTCCTTGATTTCAGTCAGGGACTTCTTGCCCAGGTTAGGAGTCTTCAACAGCTCTACTTCGGTACGCTGAATCAGGTCGCCGATGTAGTAGATGTTCTCCGCCTTCAGGCAGTTGGCCGAACGTACAGTCAGTTCCAGGTCGTCAACCGGACGCAGCAGGATCGGATCGATCTCGTCTTCCTGCTCGACTACGACAGGCTCGCTGTCACCCTTGAGGTCGACGAACGCGGCCAGCTGCTGTTGCAGGATGGTCGCAGCGCGGCGGATAGCCTCTTCAGGATCCAGGGTGCCGTTGGTTTCCAGATCAATGACCAGCTTGTCCAGGTTGGTACGCTGTTCAACACGGGCGTTCTCGACCACGTAGGCGATACGACGCACCGGGCTGAACGAAGCGTCCAACTGCAGACGGCCAATGCTACGGCTTTCGTCTTCGTCGGTTTGACGGGAGTCGGCCGGCTCGTAACCACGACCACGAGCTACGGTGAGCTTCATGTTCAGGGCGCCGTTCGACGCCAGGTTCGCGATTACGTGATCGGGGTTGACGATCTCGACATCGTGATCCAGCTGAATATCGGCAGCGGTAACCACCCCCGAACCCTTTTTCGACAAGGTCAGCGTAACTTCGTCACGACCGTGCAGTTTGATAGCCAGGCCTTTCAGGTTCAACAGGATTTCAATGACGTCTTCCTGAACACCTTCGATCGCGGAGTACTCGTGGAGTACGCCGTCGATCTCGGCCTCGACTACTGCACAGCCAGGCATGGAGGACAACAGGATGCGACGCAGCGCGTTGCCCAGGGTATGGCCGAAACCACGCTCGAGAGGCTCGAGCGTAATCTTGGCGCGGGTCGGACTGACTACCTGCACATCAATGTGGCGGGGAGTCAGGAACTCATTTACCGAAATCTGCATGGATGCACCTATTTTCTAGCCCTTACTTGGAGTAGAGCTCGACAATCAGGTTCTCGTTGATGTCGGCAGACAGGTCGCTGCGAGCAGGAACGTTCTTGAAAACGCCCGACTTTTTAGCAGCATCCACATCAACCCACTCAACGCGGCCACGCTGGGCGCACAGTTCAAGGGCTTGAACAATGCGCAGCTGGTTCAGCGACTTCTCGCGAACCGCGACCACGTCACCCGGACGAACTTGGTAGGATGGAATGTTCACAGTCTTACCGTTGACGCTGATCGCTTTGTGCGAAACCAGCTGACGCGACTCGGAACGAGTCGAGCCGAAGCCCATACGGTAGACGACGTTATCCAGACGGCACTCGAGCAGTTGCAGCAGGTTCTCACCGGTTGCGCCTTTTTTCGAGGCTGCAGCCTGGTAGTAACCGCGGAACTGACGCTCCAGAACACCGTAGATACGACGAACTTTTTGCTTCTCGCGCAGCTGGGTACCGTAGTCGGACTGACGGCCACGGCGCTGGCCGTGGATACCTGGGGCTGCTTCGATGTTGCACTTCGATTCCAGAGCGCGAACGCCGCTCTTCAGGAACAGGTCAGTGCCTTCACGACGAGACAGTTTGCATTTTGGACCAATGTAACGTGCCATTTATCTGTCTCCTGATTACACGCGACGCTTCTTCGGCGGACGGCACCCGTTATGCGGGATTGGCGTCACGTCGGTGATGCTGGCGATCTTGTAGCCGCAGCTGTTCAGTGCACGAACGGCGGACTCACGACCTGGACCTGGACCCTTGACGTTTACGTCGAGGTTCTTCAGACCGTATTCCAGCGCAGCTTGACCAGCACGCTCAGCAGCGATCTGGGCTGCGAACGGGGTGGATTTGCGCGAACCACGGAAACCCGAACCACCGGAGGTCGCCCAGGACAAAGCATTGCCCTGACGGTCGGTGATGGTCACGATGGTGTTGTTGAAAGAAGCGTGGATGTGGGCGATGCCATCAACCACTGTCTTTTTGACTTTCTTACGAGGACGAGCAGCAGGTTTTGCCATGTCTATATTCCTGGGCGATTACTTGCGGATCGGCTTACGCGGGCCCTTACGGGTGCGTGCGTTGGTCTTGGTGCGCTGACCGCGAACCGGCAGACCTTTACGATGACGCAGGCCGCGGTAGCAACCCAGGTCCATCAAGCGCTTGATCTTCATGTTGATGTCACGACGCAGGTCACCTTCGGTGGTGAACTTCGCGACTTCGCCACGCAGGGTTTCGATTTGCTCGTCGCTCAGATCCTTGATCTTAGCGGCTGGGTTGACACCAGCGTCTGCACAGATCTTCTGTGCAGTAGTGCGACCGACACCATAGATGTAGGTCAGCGAGATAACAGCATGCTTGTTATCTGGAATGTTGACGCCTGCAATACGGGCCATTCAGTGGGACTCCAATTGACAGCTACCTACGCCCCGGAAGCCAAGAAATAGGGCGCGAGATAATATCGCTGTAGAAACGAATAATCAACCCAGCAGCACACTAGCTGCTGGGTTTGAAGCGCAGATCACACTCAGCCTTGGCGCTGTTTGTGACGCGGTTCCGCGCTGCAGATCACTCGTACGACGCCTTCGCGACGGATGATCTTGCAGTTACGGCACAGCTTTTTCACCGATGCACGAACTTTCATTACCGACTCCTCGAACCTTAGGGGCGTATCAGCGCAGCAGACCGCTGCCACCGTAGCCTTTCAGGTTGGCTTTCTTCATCAGGGATTCGTACTGGTGCGAAACGAGGTGCGATTGTACTTGGGACATGAAGTCCATCACAACCACTACCACAATCAGCAACGAGGTCCCGCCAAGGTAGAACGGCACATTTGCTGCCACCACCAGGAACTGGGGCAGAAGGCAGACGGCCATCATGTAAAGAGCACCGAACATGGTCAGACGGGTCAGAACGCCATCAATGTAGCGCGCCGACTGCTCACCAGGACGGATACCCGGAATAAAGGCACCGGACTTCTTCAGGTTTTCCGCTACGTCTTTCGGGTTGAACATCAACGCTGTGTAGAAGAAGCAGAAGAAAATGATCCCTGCACTAAACAGCAGAATGTTCAACGGCTGACCAGGAGCGATCGACTGCGAGATGTCCTGCAGCCAGCCCATACCTTCGGACTGACCGAACCAGGCACCCAGCGAAGCCGGGAACAGCAGAATGCTGCTCGCGAAAATGGCCGGGATAACCCCCGCCATGTTCACCTTAAGCGGCAAGTGGCTAGTCTGCGCAGCGAAGACCTTGCGGCCCTGCTGACGCTTGGCGTAGTGAACGGCGATACGACGCTGACCACGCTCAATGAACACCACGAAACCGATAATCGCTACTGCCAGCAAACCGATAGCGACCAGGGCGAAAATGTTGATATCGCCTGTGCGCGCAGACTCGAAAGACTGCCCGATTGCTCTCGGAAGACCGGCAACGATACCTGCGAAGATCAACATCGAGATACCGTTGCCCACACCGCGCTCGGTGATCTGCTCGCCCAGCCACATCATGAACATCGCGCCTGCCACGAAGGTGGAGACGGCGACGACATGGAAGCCCAGACCTACAGAAAACGCCACGCCCTGGTTGGCCAGGCCAATGGACATGCCAATGGCTTGAACCAGTGCCAGGATAACGGTGCCGTAGCGGGTGTACTGGCTGATCTTGCGACGGCCAGCTTCACCTTCCTTCTTCAACTGCTCCAGTTGCGGGCTGACCGCCGTCATCAGCTGCATGATGATCGATGCCGAGATGTACGGCATGATCCCCAGTGCAAAGATGCTCATGCGCTCGAGCGCGCCACCGGAAAACATGTTGAACAAGCTAAGAATGGTCCCCTCATTCTGCCGAAACAGATCCGCCAGACGGTCTGGATTGATGCCAGGAACCGGGATATGCGCACCTATCCGATAGACGATGATCGCCATGAACAGAAAGCGCAGACGAGCCCAGAGTTCCGACATCCCGCCCTTACCGAGCGAAGAGAGAGCACCTTGCTTAGCCATTTATTCCTCGAACTTGCCGCCAGCTGCTTCGATAGCCGCACGCGCACCCTTGGTGGCTGCGATACCCTTGATGGTGACTGCGCGAGTGACTTCGCCAGACAGCATGATTTTCACGCGCTGTACGTTCTGGCCGATCACGTTGGCATCCTTCAGGGATTGCACGGAGATCACGTCGCCTTCCACTTTGGCCAGCTCGGACAGACGCACTTCGGCGCGGTCCATGGCTTTCAGGGAAACGAAGCCGAACTTCGGCAGACGACGGTGCAGCGGCTGTTGACCGCCTTCGAAGCCAGGAGCGATCGAACCACCCGAACGGGAAGTCTGACCTTTGTGGCCACGGCCGCCGGTCTTGCCCAGACCGCTACCGATACCACGACCTGGACGATGCTTCTCGCGACGGGAACCCGGCGCTGGACTCAGATCATTGAGTTTCATCGATTAACCCTCGACCTTCAGCATGTAGTAAGCCTTGTTGATCATCCCGCGGTTCTCGGGAGTATCCTGGACTTCTACAGTGTGACCGATGCGACGCAGACCCAGGCCTTTAACGCACAGCTTGTGGTTAGGCAGACGGCCCGAGACGCTCTTGATCAGCGTTACTTTTACGGTTGCCATGATCAGAAGATCTCCTCGACGCTCTTGCCGCGCTTGGCAGCAATGGATTCAGGAGATTGCATGGCTTTCAGACCCTTGAAGGTGGCGTAAACCACGTTCACAGGGTTGGTCGAACCGTAGCACTTGGCCAGAACGTTCTGAACACCAGCAACTTCCAGGACAGCACGCATTGCGCCACCGGCGATGATACCGGTACCTTCCGAGGCAGGCTGCATGTAAACCTTCGAGGCGCCGTGGGCGGCCTTGGTGGCGTACTGCAGGGTGGTGCCCTTCAGGTCAACCTGGATCATGTTGCGGCGAGCAGCTTCCATGGCTTTCTGGATCGCGGCAGGTACTTCGCGCGACTTGCCACGGCCGAAGCCAACACGACCTTTACCATCACCCACCACGGTCAGCGCGGTGAAGGTGAAGATACGGCCGCCTTTTACGGTTTTGGCAACGCGGTTAACTTGAACCAGCTTCTCGATGTAGCCTTCGTCGCGCTTTTGATCGTTATTTGCCATAACTTAGAACTCCAGCCCGCCTTCACGAGCAGCATCAGCCAGCGCTTTGACGCGGCCATGGTACTTGAAGCCGGAACGGTCAAAGGCAACTTGAGATACACCGGCGGCTTTCGCACGCTCAGCTACCAGCTTGCCAACCTTAGTGGCCGCGTCGATGTTGCCAGTGGCGCCATCACGCAGTTCTTTGTCCAAGGTCGAGGCGCTTGCCAGAACCTTGCTGCCGTCGGCCGAAATGACCTGGGCATAGATGTGCTGCGAGGAGCGGAACACGCACAGGCGCACGACTTCGAGTTCGTGCATCTTGAGACGTGCTTTGCGAGCGCGACGCAGTCGGATAACTTTTTTGTCGGTCATTTGCTAGGCCCTACTTCTTCTTGGCTTCTTTACGACGGACTACTTCGTCCGCGTAACGCACACCCTTGCCTTTGTAAGGCTCTGGCGGACGGAAGTCGCGGATTTCAGCGGCCACCTGACCCACCAGCTGCTTGTCGATACCCTTGATCAGGATATCGGTCTGGCTTGGGGTTTCAGCGGTGATGCCGGCTGGCAGTTCGTAGTCCACTGGGTGCGAGAAGCCCAGGGCCAGGTTCAGGACGGTGCCCTTGGCCTGTGCCTTGTAACCAACACCGACCAGCTGGAGCTTGCGCTCGAAGCCTTGGCTTACGCCCTGGACCATGTTGTTCACCAGAGCACGGGTAGTACCGGCCATGGCGCGAGCTTGCTGGTCACCGTTGCGAGCGACGAAACGCAGCTCGCCAGATTCTTCGGTAACTTCAACAGACGAGTGAACGTTCAGTTCGAGAGTGCCTTTGGCACCCTTCACCGAAAGCTGCTGGCCGGCGAATTTGACTTCGACGCCTGCTGGCAGCTTAACGGGGTTCTTAGCGACGCGAGACATGCCTATCTCCCCTTAGAACACTGTGCACAGAACTTCGCCGCCGACACCGGCAGCGCGCGCAGCGCGATCAGTCATCACACCTTTGTTGGTGGAGACGATAGACACGCCCAGGCCGCCACGTACTTTCGGCAGTTCTGCGACGGACTTGTACTGGCGCAGGCCTGGACGGCTGGAGCGCTTCAGTTCCTCGATGACCGGACGGCCTTCGAAGTACTTCAGTTCGATCGACAGGGAAGGCTTGGCCTCACCAGTTACCTGGTAGCCAGCGATGTAACCTTCGTCTTTCAGAACTTTGGCAACCGCGACCTTCAGGGTGGAGGAAGGCATGCTTACGACGGACTTTTCAGCCATCTGGGCATTACGGATGCGAGTTAGCATGTCCGCTAACGGGTCCTGCATACTCATGGGCTAGATGCTCCTGATACAAGAATTATTAGCCTTGCGGCTATCACAACCACCTGAGCGGACAGGGCAAAAAACCCAGGCTCAGGTGAGCCGGTCATTCTAGACACAAGGTAGAAACGAAACAAGCCCCATATAGGGGCTTGTTTGTTGGCGAGGTCACCGGCGGTCGGAAGATTGCTCCCCTTCCACCGGGATCACACCGGCAGCGATTACCAGGAGGCTTTGACCAGACCTGGTACGTCACCGCGCATTGCAGCTTGACGCAGCATGTTACGGCCCAGGCCGAACTTACGGTATACACCGTGAGGACGACCGGTCAGGCGGCAACGGTTGCGCAGGCGCGAGGCGCTAGCGTCACGTGGCTGCTTCTGCAGAGCGACAACGGCAGCGAAACGCTCTTCTGGAGAGGCGTTCTGGTTGACGATGGTCGCTTTCAGCTCAGCACGCTTCTTAGCGAACTTGGCTACCGTGAGCTGACGCTTCAGCTCGCGGTTTTTCATGCTCTTCTTGGCCATTTTCCTACTCCAATCAGTTGCGGAACGGGAACTTGAAAGCACGCAGCAGAGCGCGGCCTTCGTCGTCCGAACGAGCAGTGGTGGTCAGGGTGATGTCCAAACCGCGCAGAGCATCGATCTTGTCGTAGTCGATTTCCGGGAAGATGATCTGCTCTTTCACGCCCATGCTGTAGTTGCCACGGCCATCGAAGGACTTGGCATTCAGGCCGCGGAAGTCGCGAACCCGAGGCAGGGAGATCGCCAGCAGGCGGTCCAGGAATTCGTACATCTTGTCGCTACGCAGGGTCACCTTGACGCCGATCGGCCAGCCTTCGCGGACTTTGAAGCCAGCGATGGATTTGCGAGCGAAAGTCACGACCGGCTTTTGACCGGTGATCTTTTCCAGGTCAGCTACTGCGTGCTCGATGACTTTCTTGTCGCCGATCGCTTCGCCCAGACCCATGTTCAGGGTGATCTTGGTAACGCGCGGAACTTCCATCACGTTCGACAGCTTAAGTTCTTCCTTAAGCTTAGGAGCGATTTCGTTCCGGTAAATCTCTTTCAGTCGTGCCATGGTCTTCTACCTAGCAGTGTTCAAGCATCAACCGCTTTTTGGGTCGACTTGAAGACACGAATTTTCTTACCGTCTTCTACTTTGAAACCAACGCGGTCAGCCTTGTTGGTTTCGCCGTTGAAGATGGCAACGTTGGAAGCGTGCAGAGGCGCTTCTTTCTCGACGATACCGCCCTGAACGCCCGCCATCGGGTTAGGCTTGGTATGACGCTTGACCAGGTTCACACCACCGATGACCAGACGGTCATCAGCCAGAACCTTCAGCACCTTACCGCGCTTACCTTTGTCTTTGCCGGCGATCACGATGATCTCGTCGTCACGACGAATCTTTTGCATGTCGGATCTCCTTACAGCACTTCAGGGGCGAGCGAGACGATCTTCATGAACTTCTCGGTACGAAGTTCACGGGTCACTGGCCCGAAGATGCGAGTGCCGATCGGCTCTTGCTTGTTGTTCAGCAGAACAGCAGCGTTGCCGTCGAAACGAATGATGGAACCGTCAGCGCGACGTACACCGTGACGGGTACGGACGACAACAGCGGTCATCACCTGGCCTTTCTTGACCTTACCGCGCGGAATTGCTTCCTTGACGGTTACTTTGATGATGTCACCGATGCCGGCGTAACGGCGGTGCGAACCGCCGAGAACCTTGATGCACATGACGCGACGAGCGCCGCTGTTATCGGCCACATCGAGCATGGATTGAGTCTGAATCATAAAATTTCTCCGACCCCTAGCCCTTAGACTTCAACAGCGCGTTCGAGGACTTCAACCAGTGCCCAGGACTTGGTCTTGGCCAGCGGACGGGTTTCACGGATGGAAACCTTGTCGCCGATCTTGCACTGGTTGGATTCGTCGTGCGCGTGCAGCTTAGTCGAACGCTTAACGTATTTACCGTAGATCGGGTGCTTTACGCGACGCTCGATCAGAACGGTGATGGTCTTGTCCATTTTGTCGCTGACGACACGGCCAGTCAGCGTACGGACGGTTTTTTCAGCTTCAGCCATGATCACTTACCTGCCTGCTGGTTGAGCACAGTTTTCACGCGAGCGATGTCACGCTTAACTTGCGAGAGCAGGTGCGACTGCCCCAACTGGCCAGTTGCTTTCTGCATACGCAGATTGAACTGGTCGCGCAGCAAGCCGAGCAGTTGCTCATTCAGCTGCTGTGCAGATTTTTCACGAAGTTCATTCGCTTTCATCACATCACCGTCCGCTTAACAAAGGAGGTGGCGAGAGGCAGCTTTGCAGCAGCCAGGGCGAAAGCTTCGCGCGCCAGCTCTTCAGAAACACCTTCGATTTCATACAGGACTTTGCCTGGCTGAATCTGGGCAACCCAGTATTCCACGGAGCCCTTACCTTTACCCATACGAACCTCGAGAGGCTTCTTGGAGATCGGCTTGTCCGGGAACACACGGATCCAGATCTTACCGCCACGCTTGACGTGACGGGTCAGCGCACGACGTGCGGACTCGATCTGGCGAGCGGTGAGGCGACCGCGAGCAACAGCTTTCAGGGCGAATTCGCCGAAGCTGACTTTGCTACCGCGCAGTGCCAGACCACGGTTGTGGCCAGTCATCTGCTTGCGGAATTTTGTACGCTTTGGTTGCAACATTTGGCGTACCCCTTACTTAGCAGCTTTTTTACGAGGCGCTGGTGCTTGTGGTTTCAGTTCTTCTTGGCGACCACCAATAACTTCGCCTTTGAAGATCCAAACCTTCACACCGATCACACCGTAAGTGGTGTGAGCTTCGTAGGTGTTGTAGTCGATATCGGCACGCAGGGTGTGCAGAGGCACACGACCTTCGCGATACCACTCGGTACGAGCAATCTCAGCACCGCCGAGACGACCGCTCACCTGGATCTTGATGCCCTTGGCACCAATACGCATGGCGTTCTGTACGGCGCGCTTCATGGCGCGACGGAACATTACGCGGCGTTCCAGCTGCTGAGCTACGCTCTGCGCAACCAGCATGGCGTCGAGTTCCGGCTTGCGGATCTCTTCGATGTTGATGTGCACAGGCACACCCATCTGCTTGGTCAGGTCCTGACGCAGCTTCTCGACATCTTCACCTTTCTTACCGATAACGATACCGGGACGAGCGGTGTGGATGGTGATGCGTGCAGTTTGAGCCGGACGATGAATATCGATACGGCTTACGGACGCGCTTTTTAGTTTGTCTTGGAGGTACTCACGCGTTTTCAGATCCTTCAACAGGTAATCTGCGTAAGTAGCACCGTCTGCGTACCAGACGGAGGTGTGCTCCTTGACGATTCCCAGGCGAATGCCAGTGGGATGTACTTTCTGACCCATCTGATCGACTCCGTTACTTGTCCGCAACCTTGACAGTGATATGGCAAGACCGCTTGACGATGCGATCAGCACGGCCTTTGGCACGTGGCATGATGCGCTTCAGCGAACGCCCTTCGTTGACGAAGACGGTGGAGACCTTCAGGTCATCAACGTCTGCGCCTTCGTTGTGTTCGGCGTTGGCAACGGCCGACTCGAGGACTTTCTTCATGATTTCAGCGGCTTTTTTGCTGCTGAAGGCCAACAGGTTGAGCGCTTCGCCCACCTTCTTCCCGCGGATCTGGTCGGCGACCAAGCGGGCTTTCTGGGCGGAGATGCGAGCGCCCGACAACTTAGCGGCTACTTCCATTTCCTTACCCCTTAACGCTTGGCTTTCTTGTCAGCCACGTGCCCGCGGTAGGTGCGGGTACCGGCGAACTCGCCCAGTTTGTGGCCGACCATGTCTTCGTTCACGAGAACTGGGACATGTTGACGACCGTTGTGTACCGCGATGGTCAGACCGACCATTTGTGGCAGGATCATCGAACGGCGCGACCAGGTTTTAACTGGCTTGCGATCGTTCTTCTCCACCGCCACTTCGACCTTCTTCAGCAGGTGAAGATCGATAAAAGGACCTTTTTTCAGAGAACGTGGCACTGTCGTATCCCTCTAGTTACTTGCGACGACGGACGATCATGTTGTCGGTACGCTTATTACCACGGGTTTTAGCACCCTTGGTTGGGAAGCCCCATGGCGATACCGGATGACGACCACCGGAGGTACGACCTTCACCACCACCGTGTGGGTGGTCAACCGGGTTCATGGCAACACCACGAACGGTTGGGCGAACGCCGCGCCAGCGTTTGGCACCAGCTTTACCCAGCGAACGCAGGCTGTGCTCGGAGTTCGAGACTTCGCCCAGGGTCGCACGGCACTCAGCCAGGACTTTACGCATTTCACCAGAGCGCAGACGCAGGGTCACGTAGACACCTTCGCGAGCGATCAGCTGAGCCGAAGCACCAGCGGAACGAGCGATCTGAGCACCTTTACCCGGCTTCAGTTCGATGCCGTGAATGGTGCTACCCACTGGAATGTTGCGCAGCTGCAGGGAGTTACCGGCCTTGATTGGGGCCAGGGCACCTGCGATCAGCTGGTCGCCAGCGCTCACGCCTTTAGGGGCGATGATGTAGCGACGCTCACCGTCTGCGTAGCACAGCAGGGCGATGTGAGCAGTACGGTTCGGGTCGTATTCGATACGCTCGACAGTGGCTGGAATGCCATCTTTGTCGTTGCGACGGAAGTCGACCAGACGGTAATGCTGCTTGTGACCACCACCAACGTGACGAGTGGTAATGCGGCCATTGTTGTTACGACCACCAGACTTCGATTTTTTCTCGATCAGCGGTGCGTGAGGAGCGCCTTTGTGCAGCTCCTTGTTGACCACCTTGACCACGAAACGGCGGCCAGGGGAAGTCGGTTTGCATTTAACGATTGCCATGATGCACCCCTTCCTTACTCAGCACTGCTGCTGAAATCGAGATCTTGGCCTGGCTGAAGGGAGACGATCGCCTTCTTCCAGTCATTACGCTTGCCCAGACCACGTGCGGTACGCTTGGTTTTACCCAGAACGTTAACAGTCGACACGTTTTCAACTTTTACGTTGAACAGGCCTTCGACAGCTTTCTTGATTTCCAGCTTGGTTGCATCGGTAGCAACCTTGAATACGAACTGGCCTTTTTTCTCAGCCAGAACGGTAGCCTTCTCGGAAACGTGCGGGCCAAGGAGGACTTTGAATACGCGTTCCTGGTTCATCCCAGCAGCTCCTCGAATTTCTTCACGGCCGAGACAGTGATCAACACTTTCTCGTATGCGATCAGACTGACCGGGTCGGAACCTTGTACGTCACGAACGTCGACGTGCGGCAGGTTGCGAGCAGCCAGGTACAGGTTCTGATCAACAGCGTCGGAAACGATCAGTACGTCGCTCAGACCCATGCCGTTCAGCTTGTTCAGCAGATCTTTGGTTTTCGGCGCTTCAACAGCGAAGTCCTGAACCACGACCAGACGGTCGCTACGCACCAGCTCAGCGAGGATGGAGCGCAGAGCTGCGCGGTACATCTTCTTGTTGAGCTTCTGCGAGTGATCCTGAGGGCGAGCTGCGAAGGTTACACCACCGCCACGCCAGATCGGACCACGAGTGGTACCAGCACGAGCACGGCCAGTACCCTTCTGACGCCATGGGCGCTTACCGCCACCAGCCACGTCGGAACGGGTCTTTTGCTGCTTGGTGCCCTGACGGCCGCCGGCCATGTAGGCCACGACTGCTTGGTGTACCAGCGTCTCGTTGAATTCGCCACCGAAAGTCAGTTCGGAAACTTCGATCGCCTGAGCGTCATTTACATTGAGTTGCATGTCAGTTTCCCCTTAACCGCGAGCCTTGACAGCTGGACGTACAACCACGTCGCCGCCAGTAGCGCCTGGAACGGCACCCTTGACCAGCAGCAGGTTGCGTTCAGCGTCTACGCGAACAACTTCCAGGGACTGAACAGTCACGCGCTCGGCGCCCATGTGACCGGACATTTTCTTGCCCTTGAACACACGACCAGGAGTCTGGCACTGGCCGATGGAACCTGGGACACGGTGCGACACGGAGTTACCGTGGGTGTTGTCCTGGCCACGGAAGTTCCAGCGCTTGATGGTACCGGCGAAGCCTTTACCTTTGGACTGACCAGTAACGTCTACCAGCTGGCCTGCAGTGAAGAGTTCAGCTTTGATCAGATCGCCAGCCTGGAAATCGCCTTCTTCAAGACGGAACTCCCAAACACCGCGACCAGCGGCAACGTTGGCCTTGGCGAAGTGGCCTGCCTGAGCGGCAGTCACACGCGAAGCACGACGCTCGCCGACAGTGACTTGCACTGCACGGTAGCCATCGGTTTCTTCAGTTTTGAACTGGGTGACGCGATTCGGCTCGATCTCAATGACCGTGACCGGAATGGAGACACCTTCTTCGGTGAAAATGCGGGTCATACCGCACTTGCGACCGATTACACCAATAGTCATGTTGTAAACCTCATGAGTGTACGGGGCTTTCACCCGCTATGGCCGCCCATTTCAGAGCGTTACACGACTAGACCGAAGTCTTAGCCGAGGCTGATCTGTACTTCCACACCTGCCGCCAGATCAAGCTTCATCAGCGCGTCAACGGTTTTATCCGTTGGCTGGACGATGTCCAGAACACGCTTATGAGTGCGAATCTCGTACTGGTCACGCGCGTCTTTGTTGACGTGCGGGGAAACCAGAACGGTGAAACGCTCTTTGCGGGTAGGCAGTGGAATTGGACCACGCACTTGTGCACCAGTACGTTTCGCGGTTTCCACGATTTCCTGGGTGGATTGGTCGATCAGGCGATGGTCGAAAGCCTTCAACCTGATACGGATTTGCTGATTTTGCATTGGATTTCAGACTCCAGGCTGTTCCCAACGGACGCACTACGCCCGCTAAAAGGAGGCGTGATTCTATAGACGCCCCCATTTAGTGTCAACCCAATAAAAAAAACCCCCGCTGAGCGGGGGTTTTTTCAATCGGTCGAGTGATTACTCGATGATTTTGGCTACGACGCCGGCGCCGACGGTACGACCGCCTTCACGGATAGCGAAGCGCAGACCGTCTTCCATTGCGATGGTCTTGATCAGGGTAACAGTCATCTGAATGTTGTCACCTGGCATTACCATTTCAACGCCTTCCGGCAGTTCGCAGTTACCGGTCACGTCAGTGGTACGGAAGTAGAACTGAGGACGGTAGCCTTTGAAGAACGGAGTGTGACGACCGCCTTCTTCCTTCGACAGAACGTAGACTTCTGCGGTGAACTTGGTGTGCGGCTTGACCGAACCTGGCTTGACCAGAACCTGGCCACGCTCAACGTCGTCACGCTTGGTACCACGCAGCAGAACGCCGCAGTTCTCGCCAGCACGGCCTTCGTCCAGCAGCTTGCGGAACATCTCAACACCGGTGCAGGTGGTGGTGGTGGTGTCACGCAGACCAACGATTTCCAGCGGATCCTGAACGCGGACGATACCACGCTCGATACGACCGGTAACAACGGTACCACGACCCGAGATCGAGAATACGTCTTCGATCGGCATCAGGAACGGCTGGTCAACGGCACGAATTGGCTCAGGGATGTAGGCATCCAGAGTTTCTACCAGCTTCTTGACAGCGGTAGTGCCCATTTCGTTGTCGTCTTTGCCTTCCAGCGCCATACGAGCCGAACCGATGATGATCGGGGTGTCGTCGCCTGGGAAGTCGTAGGTGGACAGCAGGTCGCGAACTTCCATCTCGACCAGTTCCAGCAGCTCAGCGTCGTCTACCAGGTCAGCCTTGTTCAGGAAGACCACGATGTAAGGAACGCCTACCTGACGGGACAGCAGGATGTGCTCACGGGTTTGTGGCATCGGACCATCGGCGGCCGAGCAAACCAGGATCGCGCCGTCCATCTGGGCAGCACCGGTGATCATGTTCTTCACGTAGTCAGCGTGACCTGGGCAGTCAACGTGAGCGTAGTGACGAATGTTCGAGTTGTACTCGACGTGAGCGGTGTTGATGGTGATACCGCGCGCTTTTTCTTCCGGAGCCGAGTCGATCTTGTCGAACTCAACGACTGCCGAACCGAAAACTTCGGAGCAGACGCGAGTCAGAGCTGCGGTCAGAGTGGTCTTACCGTGGTCAACGTGGCCGATAGTGCCGACGTTAACGTGGGGAAGGGAACGATCAAATTTTTCTTTAGCCACGACAGTGAACCTCTTGCCTAAAGGGGATTAGCCTTGTTTTTTAACGAGTGCTTCGACGATGTTCGACGGAGCTTCGGCGTATTTGGAGAATTCCATGGAGTAGCTTGCGCGACCCTGAGACATGGAACGAACGTCGGTTGCGTAACCGAACATTTCTCCGAGCGGAACTTCAGCGCGGACGACGCGGCCAGAGACCGACTCATCCATACCCTGGACCAGACCACGACGACGGTTCAGGTCACCCATCACGTCACCCAGGTAGTCTTCCGGGGTTACAACTTCGACCTTCATGATCGGCTCGAGAACCACGCCACCGCCCTTCTGGGCCAGTTGCTTGGTTGCCATCGAAGCAGCGATCTTGAACGCCATTTCGTTGGAGTCGACGTCGTGGTACGAACCGTCGAATACCGCGGCCTTCAGGCCGATCAGAGGATAACCGGCAACAACGCCGTTTTTCATCTGTTCTTCGATACCCTTCTGGATCGCAGGGATGTATTCCTTAGGAATCACACCGCCAACGACTTCGTTGGAGAACACCAGACCTTCGGTGATGTTGCCCTTGTCGTCCTGATCCGGCTCCGAGAAACGGATCCAGCAGTGACCGAACTGACCACGACCGCCCGACTGACGAACGAACTTGCCTTCGATCTCGACGTTGGACTTGGTGATCTTCTCGCGGTACGAAACCTGCGGCTTGCCGATGTTGGCCTCGACGTTGAACTCGCGCTTCATGCGGTCAACGAGGATGTCCAGGTGCAGCTCACCCATACCGGAGATGATGGTCTGACCAGTTTCTTCGTCGGTCTTGACGCGGAACGACGGGTCTTCCTGGGCCAGCTTGCCCAGTGCGATACCCATCTTCTCCTGGTCGGCCTTGGTTTTCGGCTCTACGGAGAGCGAAATCACAGGCTCCGGGAAGTCCATACGCTCGAGGATGATCGGCTTGTCGGCGTTGCACAGGGTGTCACCGGTGGTGACGTCCTTCATGCCGATCAGAGCAGCGATGTCGCCTGCACGTACTTCCTTGATCTCTTCACGCTGGTTGGCGTGCATCTGCACCATACGACCAACGCGCTCTTTCTTGCCCTTGACCGAGTTGATGACGGAGTCACCGGAGCTCAGGAAGCCCGAGTAAACGCGAACGAAGGTCAGAGTACCAACGAACGGGTCGGTGGCAATCTTGAACGCCAGGGCCGAGAACGGCTCGTTGTCGTCAGCGTGACGCTCGTCGAACTGCTCAGGCTTGACTTCGTCCTTCGGCACGTCGATCAGGTCAGGGTGGATACCCTTGATCGCCGGGATCTCGGTCGGAGCTGGCAGGAAGTCGATAACGGCGTCGAGAACCAGGGGAACGCCCTTGTTCTTGAACGACGAACCGCAGACAGCCGGAACGATCTCGCTGGCCAGGGTGCGCGCACGCAGGCCTGCCTTGATCTCTTCGACGGTCAGCTCACCTTCTTCAAGGTACTTGTTCATCAGCTCTTCGTTGGCTTCGGCGGCGGCTTCAACCATGTTGTTGCGCCATTCGTTAGCCAGCTCGACCATATCCGCAGGAATTTCTTCCTCGCGGTAGGTGGTGCCTTTGTCGTCTTCGTTCCAGTAGATGGCTTTCATCTTGATCAGGTCGACCTGACCCTGGAAGTCGTCTTCTGCACCGATCGCCAGCTGGACCGGAACCGGGGTGTGACCCAGGCGGTTCTTGATCTGGCCGACAACGCGCAGGAAGTTGGCACCGGCACGGTCCATCTTGTTCACGTAGACAACACGTGGAACGCCGTATTTGTTGGCCTGACGCCATACGGTTTCGGACTGCGGCTCAACGCCGGAGGTACCGCAGAACACAACGACCGCGCCGTCGAGTACACGCAGCGAACGCTCTACTTCAATGGTGAAGTCAACGTGGCCGGGGGTATCGATGACGTTTACGCGGTAGTTGTCGTACTGACCACGAGAACCTTTCCAGAAGGTGGTAACGGCAGCGGAGGTAATGGTGATACCGCGCTCCTGCTCCTGCACCATCCAGTCGGTGGTCGCGGCGCCGTCGTGCACCTCGCCCATCTTGTGGCTCAGGCCTGTGTAGAACAGGATCCGCTCGGTAGTGGTAGTCTTGCCCGCGTCAACGTGGGCACAGATACCGATGTTACGGTAGCGGTTAATTGCTGTAGTACGAGCCATAAAGCCCTCGCAAAATAATTGATGCTTGAATTAGAAGCGGTAGTGCGAGAACGCTTTGTTGGCTTCGGCCATACGGTGCACGTCTTCACGCTTCTTGACTGCAGCACCCTTGCCTTCGGCAGCATCCAGCAGTTCGCCGGCCAGGCGCAGAGCCATCGACTTCTCGCCGCGCTTGCGGGCGTAGTCTACGAGCCAGCGCATTGCCAGAGCGTTACGACGGGATGGACGAACTTCAACCGGAACCTGGTAAGTGGCACCGCCGACACGGCGGGACTTTACTTCGACCAGCGGAGCGATGGCGTCGAGAGCTTTCTCGAAGATTTCCAGGGGGTCGCTGTTCTTGCGTGCTTTGACGGTATCCAGAGCACCGTAAACGATGCGCTCGGCTACGGCCTTCTTGCCGCTTTCCATCACGTGGTTCATGAACTTGGCGAGAATCTGGGATCCGTACTTAGGATCGTCAAGGATCTCACGTTTTGCTGCTACACGACGTCTTGGCATGATAAGCCCTCAAACGGTCTTCAGGTTAGCCCGGGACGCGGGTCTTCGACCCCTGCCCGACCTTACTCTTATCGACTCAAATAAATGGATGTCTGCAAACGGCCGATTACTTCGGACGCTTGGTACCGTACTTCGAACGACCCTGGTTACGGCCTTTGACGCCCGAAGTATCCAGAGAGCCGCGAACGGTGTGGTAACGAACACCTGGCAAGTCTTTTACACGGCCGCCACGGATCAGGACGACGCTGTGCTCTTGCAGGTTGTGGCCTTCACCACCGATGTACGAGGAAACCTCGAAACCGTTGGTCAGACGCACACGGCATACTTTACGTAGTGCCGAGTTAGGTTTTTTCGGCGTGGTGGTGTACACACGGGTGCACACGCCACGACGCTGCGGGCAGTTCTGCAGCGCAGGTACGTCGGATTTCTCGACGGTACGCTTACGCGGCTGACGTACCAGCTGGTTGATAGTTGCCATCTACTAGCTCCACTGATTGTCTTGCGACGCTATTGTCTTGCAAGAAAGCCAAAAATTGGCGAGACGGAGCCTCACCAAATTTAAGGGTACAAAAGTCTAAAGAGGATCTTGCACCCAGTCAAGACGAGGCCCCGGCCCTCCCCGCCCGATCATCGGCAACATTTGCTGTCGCCGATGGCCGTTCGAGGCTAGCCGGGGCCCTGCCCTGTACTTAGTTACCGCTGGAATTCAGCGCTTCGGTCAGTGCGGCTTCCACCTCACTGGCGCTTACACGCAGCGGTTTGTCGGCATCACGGCGACGCTTGCGCTCGCTGTGGTAGGCCAGACCAGTACCGGCCGGGATCAGACGACCCACGACCACGTTCTCTTTCAGGCCGCGCAGGTAGTCGCGCTTGCCGGTTACCGCCGCTTCGGTCAGTACGCGGGTGGTTTCCTGGAAGGAAGCCGCGGAGATGAACGACTCGGTCGACAGCGACGCCTTGGTGATACCCAGCAGCACACGGGTGAACTTGGAGACGAACTTGTCATCGGCAGCGAGACGCTCGTTCTCGACCAGCACCTGAGTCAGCTCCATCTGGTCGCCCTTGATGAAGCTGGAATCGCCCGACTCGGAGATCTCGACCTTGCGCAGCATCTGACGCAGGATGGTCTCGATGTGCTTGTCGTTGATCTTCACGCCCTGCAGACGGTAAACGTCCTGGATCTCGTTGACGATGTACTTCGCCAGCGCGCTCACACCCAGCAGACGCAGGATGTCGTGCGGATCGCTCGGGCCGTCGGAGATAACTTCGCCGCGGTTTACCTGTTCGCCTTCGAAGACGTTCAGGTGGCGCCACTTCGGAATCAGCTCTTCGTACGGGTCGCTACCGTCGGTCGGAGTAATGACCAGACGACGCTTGCCCTTGGTCTCTTTACCGAACGCGATGGTGCCGCTGACTTCAGCCAGAATCGAGGCTTCTTTCGGACGACGAGCTTCGAACAGGTCGGCAACGCGCGGCAGACCACCGGTGATGTCACGGGTCTTCGACGTTTCTTGCGGGATACGCGCGATAACGTCACCAACGCCGATCTGGGCACCGTCAGCCACACCGACAAGGGCGTTGGCCGGCAGGAAGTACTGGGCAGGTACGTCGGTACCTGGCAGGTACAGATCCTTGCCAGAAGCATCGACCATCTTGATCGCCGGACGGATTTCCTTGCCAGCGGCAGGGCGATCCTTGACGTCCAGGACTTCGATGTTGGTCAAACCGGTCAATTCGTCGGTCTGACGCTTGATGGTGATGTTTTCTTCCATGCCCACGAAGGTCACGGTACCTTTCAGTTCGGTAACGATCGGGTGGGTGTGCGGGTCCCACTTGGCGACGATGGCGCCAGCTTCGACCTTTTCACCTTCCTTGACCGAAATTACCGCACCGTATGGCAGCTTGTAGCGCTCACGCTCACGGCCGAATTCGTCGGCAATGGCCAGTTCGCCAGAACGCGATACGGCAACCAGGTTGCCATCGGCACGCTCGACCTGCTTCAGGTTGTGCAGACGCACCATACCGCCGTTCTTCACCTGGACGCTGTCGGCAGCCGAGGTACGGCTTGCAGCACCACCGATGTGGAACGTACGCATGGTCAGCTGGGTACCCGGCTCACCGATCGACTGAGCAGCGATAACGCCGACAGCTTCACCGATGTTTACCTGGTGACCGCGAGCCAGGTCACGACCGTAGCACTTGGCGCAGATACCGTAGCGGGTTTCGCAGTTGATCGGCGAACGCACGACCACTTCGTCGATGCTGTTCAGCTCGATGAACTCGACCCACTTCTCGTCGACCAAAGTACCGGCCGGAACGATGACGTCCTCGGTGCCTGGCTTGAACACGTCACGGGCGATGACACGGCCCAGTACGCGCTCACCGAGCGGCTCTACTACGTCGCCACCTTCGATGTGCGGGGTCATCAGCAGGCCCTGGTCGGTGCCGCAGTCGATCTCGGTAACTACCAGATCCTGGGCAACGTCTACCAGACGACGAGTCAGGTAACCGGAGTTCGCAGTCTTCAGTGCGGTATCCGCCAGACCCTTACGAGCACCGTGGGTCGAAATGAAGTACTGCAGAACGCTCAGGCCTTCACGGAAGTTCGCCGTGATCGGCGTCTCGATGATGGAGCCGTCCGGCTTGGCCATCAGACCACGCATACCGGCCAGCTGACGGATCTGGGCTGCGGAACCCCGCGCACCGGAGTCAGCCATCATGTACATCGAGTTGAAGGACTCTTGCTCGACTTCCTTGCCTTCGCGGTCGATGACCTTCTCTTTCGAGAGGTTGGCCATCATCGCCTTGGACACTTCGTCGTTCGCCTTCGACCACAAGTCGATGACCTTGTTGTACTTCTCGCCCTGGGTTACCAGGCCGGAGGCGTACTGGCTCTCGATTTCTTTCACTTCGTCGGTAGCGGTACCGATGATGCGGGCTTTCTCGTCCGGGATAACGAAGTCGTTAACACCGATGGAAACGCCGGAAATGGTCGAGTAAGCGAAACCGGTGTACATCAGCTGGTCAGCGAAGATCACGGTCTCTTTCAGGCCAACCACGCGATAGCACTGGTTGATCAGCTTGGAGATCGCCTTCTTCTTCATCGGCTGGTTGACCACGTCGTACGGCAGGCCTGCCGGGACAACCTGGAACAGCAGCGCACGGCCGACAGTGGTGTCGACGATGCGGGTGTTCTTGACCACGGAACCGTCACGCTCTTTCACGGTTTCGTTGATACGAACCTTGATTTTCGCGTGCAGGGCAGCCTCGCCGGCGCGGAATACGCGGTCGACTTCCTGCAGGTCGGCGAACACGCGACCTTCGCCCTTGGCGTTGATGGCTTCGCGGGTCATGTAGTACAGACCCAGTACAACGTCCTGCGACGGAACGATGATTGGCTCACCGTTGGCTGGCGACAGAATGTTGTTGGTCGACATCATCAGCGCGCGCGCTTCGAGCTGGGCTTCGAGGGTCAGCGGCACGTGAACGGCCATCTGGTCACCGTCGAAGTCGGCGTTGTACGCGGCACAGACCAGCGGGTGCAGCTGGATAGCCTTACCTTCGATCAGAACCGGTTCAAAGGCCTGGATACCCAGACGGTGCAGGGTCGGCGCACGGTTGAGCAGCACGGGGTGTTCGCGGATCACCTCGGCGAGTACGTCCCACACCTCTGGCAGTTCGCGCTCGACCATCTTCTTGGCAGCCTTGATGGTGGTCGCCAGACCACGCATTTCCAGCTTGCCGAAAATGAACGGCTTGAACAGCTCGAGGGCCATCTTCTTCGGCAGACCGCACTGGTGCAGACGCAGGGTCGGGCCTACGGTAATTACCGAACGGCCGGAGTAGTCCACACGCTTACCGAGCAGGTTCTGACGGAAGCGACCTTGCTTACCTTTGATCATGTCGGCCAGGGACTTCAGCGGACGCTTGTTCGAGCCAGTGATGGCGCGACCGCGACGGCCGTTGTCCAGCAGGGCGTCGACCGCTTCCTGCAGCATGCGCTTTTCGTTGCGCACGATGATGTCCGGCGCCGACAGATCCAGCAGGCGCTTCAGACGGTTGTTACGGTTGATCACCCGACGATACAGGTCGTTCAGGTCGGAGGTCGCGAAGCGGCCGCCATCCAGCGGCACCAGCGGACGCAGGTCCGGCGGCAGCACTGGCAGGACGGTCAGGACCATCCACTCAGGCAGGTTGCCCGAGCCCTGGAACGCTTCCATCAGCTTCAGGCGCTTGGACAGCTTCTTGATCTTGGTTTCCGAGTTGGTCTGCGGAATTTCTTCGCGCAGGCGACCGATCTCGTGCTCCAGGTCGATAGCGTGCAGCAGCTCGCGCACAGCCTCGGCACCCATGCGGGCGTCGAAGTCGTCACCGAACTCTTCCAGCGCTTCGAAGTACTGCTCGTCGTTCAGCAGCTGACCCTTTTCCAGGGTGGTCATGCCCGGGTCGATAACGACGTAGCTCTCGAAGTAGAGCACGCGCTCGATGTCACGCAGGGTCATGTCCATCAGCAGGCCGATACGGGACGGCAGCGACTTCAGGAACCAGATGTGGGCAACCGGCGAGGCCAGTTCGATGTGCGCCATGCGCTCACGACGAACTTTGGCCAGGGCAACTTCAACGCCGCACTTCTCGCAGATCACACCGCGGTGCTTGAGGCGCTTGTACTTGCCGCACAGGCACTCGTAGTCCTTGACTGGGCCAAAGATCTTGGCGCAGAACAGGCCGTCACGCTCAGGTTTGAACGTACGGTAGTTGATGGTTTCCGGCTTCTTAACTTCACCGAACGACCACGAACGGATCATTTCAGGCGACGCCAGACCGATGCGGATGGCGTCGAACTCTTCGACTTGACCCTGGTTTTTCAGCAAATTCAGTAGGTCTTTCAAGGCCTTTCCTCCTGGCGGAGCAGGGAGCGGGCATTACCTGCCCCACTCCCCTTCGCGTCACGTGTTATTCGGTTTCCAGATCGATATCGATACCGAGCGAACGGATCTCTTTGATCAACACGTTGAAGGACTCGGGCATGCCCGGCTCCATACGGTGATCGCCATCCACGATGTTCTTGTACATCTTGGTACGGCCGTTCACGTCGTCCGACTTCACTGTGAGCATTTCTTGCAGGGTGTATGCCGCGCCGTATGCTTCCAGCGCCCACACTTCCATCTCCCCGAAACGCTGACCACCGAACTGCGCCTTACCACCCAGCGGCTGCTGGGTAACCAGGCTGTAGGAACCAGTGGAACGCGCGTGCATCTTGTCGTCCACCAAGTGGTTCAGCTTGAGCATGTACATGTAACCAACGGTCACAGGACGCTCGAACTTGTTGCCGGTACGGCCATCGAACAGCACCATCTGGCCGCTCTCTGGCAGGTCGGCCAGCTTCAGCATGGCCTTGATCTCGCGCTCCTTGGCACCGTCGAAGACCGGGGTAGCCATTGGCACGCCCTTCTTCAGGTTGTGGGCCAGAGCCAGGATCTCTTCGTCGGTGAACTCGTCGAGGTTTTCCTGACGACCGCCGATCTCGTTGTAGACCTCGGTCAGGAACACGCGCAGTTCAGCGGCCTTGCGCTGCTCTTCGATCATGCGATCGATCTTCTCGCCCAGACCTTTGGCCGCGAGGCCCAGGTGGGTTTCGAGGATCTGACCGACGTTCATACGCGAAGGTACGCCCAGCGGGTTCAGTACGACATCGACCGGAGTACCGTTGGCGTCGTGGGGCATGTCTTCGACCGGCATGATTACCGAGACAACACCCTTGTTACCGTGACGACCGGCCATCTTGTCACCCGGCTGGATGCGACGGCGGATTGCCAGGTAAACCTTGACGATCTTCAGTACGCCCGGCGCCAGGTCATCGCCCTGCTGCAGCTTGCGCTTCTTGTCTTCGAACTTGTCGTCCAGCAGACGGCGACGGTCGACGATGTACTGCTGAGCCTTTTCCAGCTGCTCGTTCAGTGCATCTTCAGCCATGCGCAGCTTGAACCACTGGCCGTGCTCCAGACCGTCCAGCACTTCGTCAGTGATCACGGTGCCTTTCTTCAGGCCCGCGCCACCGTCGACCACCTGGCCGTTCAGGGCGGAACGCAGACGCTCGAAGGTTGCGCCTTCGACGATGCGGAACTCTTCGTTGAGGTCCTTACGGATCTCGTCCAGCTGCATCTTCTCGATGGCCAGGGCGCGGCTGTCGCGCTCGACGCCATCACGGGTGAAGACCTGTACGTCGATGACGGTACCCTTGGTGCCGGTCGGCACGCGCAGGGAGGTGTCTTTAACGTCGCTGGCCTTCTCACCGAAGATCGCGCGCAGCAGTTTTTCTTCCGGAGTCAGCTGGGTTTCGCCTTTTGGCGTGACCTTGCCGACCAGGATGTCGCCAGCGCCGACTTCGGCACCCACGTAGACGATACCGGCTTCGTCCAGCTTGTTCAGTGCGGCTTCACCCACGTTCGGGATGTCCGCAGTGATTTCCTCTGGGCCAAGCTTGGTGTCACGCGCCACACAGGTCAGTTCCTGGATGTGGATGGTGGTGAAGCGGTCTTCCTGAACCACACGCTCGGACAGGCAGATGGAGTCTTCGAAGTTGAAGCCGTTCCATGCCATGAACGCGATGCGCATGTTCTGACCCAGCGCCAGTTCACCCATGTCGGTGGACGGGCCGTCGGCCATGATGTCGCCACGCTGCACCTTGTCACCCTTGCTGACCAGCGGACGCTGGTTGATGCAGGTGTTCTGGTTCGAACGGGTGTACTTGGTCAGGTTGTAGATATCCACACCTGCTTCGCCGGTTTCCACTTCGTCGTCAGCAACGCGAACGACGATACGGCTGGCGTCGACCGAATCGATCACACCACCGCGGCGAGCAACCACGCAGACACCGGAGTCACGGGCAACGTTGCGCTCCATGCCGGTACCTACCAGCGGCTTGTCGGCACGCAGGGTCGGTACAGCCTGACGCTGCATGTTCGAACCCATCAACGCACGGTTGGCGTCGTCGTGCTCGAGGAACGGAATCAGCGACGCAGCGACCGAAACAACCTGCTTCGGCGAGACGTCCATCAGGGTGACGTCTTCCGGCGCCTTGACGGTGAATTCGTTCAGGTGACGAACAGCTACCAGCTCATCGATCAGCTGCTTCTTCTCGTTCATCGCGGCCGAAGCCTGGGCGATGACGTGATCCGCTTCTTCAATGGCCGACAGGAACACGATGTCGTCGCTGACCACGCCTTCCTTCACCACGCGGTACGGGCTTTCAAGGAAGCCGTACTGGTTGGTGCGGGCATAGGCTGCCAGGGAGTTGATCAGACCGATGTTCGGACCTTCAGGGGTCTCGATCGGGCACACACGGCCGTAGTGGGTCGGGTGTACGTCACGGACTTCGAAGCCGGCACGCTCACGGGTCAGACCGCCAGGGCCGAGTGCGGAGACGCGGCGCTTGTGGGTGATCTCGGAGAGCGGATTGTTCTGGTCCATGAACTGGGACAGCTGGCTGGAACCGAAGAACTCTTTCACCGCCGCCGCAACCGGCTTGGCGTTGATCAGGTCTTGCGGCATCAGGCCTTCGCTTTCCGCCATCGACAGGCGTTCCTTGACCGCGCGCTCGACACGCACCAGGCCAACGCGGAACTGGTTCTCGGCCATCTCGCCGACGCAACGTACGCGACGGTTACCCAGGTGGTCGATGTCGTCGACGATGCCTTTGCCGTTACGGATGTCGACCAGGGTCTTCAGAACCTCGACGATATCTTCCTTGCTCAGCACGCCCGAACCTTCGATCTCGGTACGACCGATACGACGGTTGAACTTCATGCGACCAACGGCGGACAGGTCGTAACGCTCGGCGCTGAAGAACAGGTTGTTGAACAGGGTCTCGGCAGCATCCTTGGTTGGCGGCTCACCTGGACGCATCATGCGATAGATCTCGACCAGAGCTTCCAGCTGGTTGCTGGTGGTGTCGATCTTCAGGGTGTCGGAGATGAACGGACCGCAATCGATGTCGTTGGTGTACAGGGTCTCGATACGGACAACCTGTGCCTTGGCGACCTTGATCAGCAGCTCGGTGGTCATCTCGGTGTTGCATTCGGCCAGGATCTCGCCGGTAGCCGGATGCACGATGGCCTTGGCGGTGGTGCGGCCGAGGACGTATTCCATTGGAACGTCCAGCTGCTTCACGCCAGCCTTCTCGAGCTGGTTGATGTGGCGCGCAGTGATACGGCGACCCTGCTCAACGATGACTTTGCCGGTTTCGTCATGGATATCCATGACCGCAACCTCACCACGCAGACGCTGCGGCACCAGTTCCAGGCTGAGTTTTTCGCCGGAAACGTGGAACACGTTGGTGGTGTAGAAGGTGTTCAGCACTTCTTCCGTGCTGTAACCCAGGGCACGCAGCAGCACCGAGGCCGGCAGCTTGCGGCGACGGTCGATACGTACGAACACGCAGTCCTTCGGGTCGAACTCGAAGTCCAGCCAGGAACCGCGGTAAGGGATGATGCGAGCGGAGTACAGCAGCTTGCCGGAGCTGTGAGTCTTGCCACGGTCGTGGTCGAAGAACACACCAGGCGAACGGTGCAGCTGGGAAACGATCACACGCTCGGTACCGTTGATAACGAAGGTACCGTTCTCAGTCATCAGGGGGATTTCACCCATGTAGACTTCTTGCTCTTTGATGTCCTTGATCGCTTTGTTCGACGATTCCTTGTCGAAGATGATCAGGCGCACCTTGACCCGCAGTGGGACCGCGAAGGTCACGCCACGCAGGACACATTCCTTCACATCGAAGGCGGGTTCGCCCAGGCGATAGCCTACGTACTCCAGGGCAGCATTGCCGGAGTAGCTGATGATCGGAAATACCGATTTGAAGGCCGCGTGCAGGCCGACGTCGCGGAACTGATCCTTGGATGCTCCCGCTTGCAGGAATTCGCGATACGAATCCAGCTGGATGGCCAGGAGGTAAGGCACATCCATGACGTCCGGCAACTTGCTAAAGTCCTTGCGGATACGTTTTTTCTCAGTGTATGAGTAAGCCATCAGCGTTCCCCAGCTTGGTCACCTGCTTGTTTGGCTTCTCCCGGCGGGAGCAGCCAGAAAATCGTGCAAACCCCTTGGTTTGCGCCACCCACATGGGTGTCTTGCAGCTTGTTATCGGGGCCGGCCTGACCGGCCACCAATAACGGAAAAAGGCCGGTGGCATAAGCCACCAGCCATCAGCCCTTCGCTCAACGCTCGGACTGGAGTCGCAAGGTCGAGATTACTTCAGCTCGACTTTAGCGCCAGCTTCTTCCAGCTTCTTCTTCGCGTCTTCAGCGGCTTCTTTCGAAACGCCTTCAGCGATAACCTGAGGAGCGCCGTCGACTTTCTCTTTGGCTTCTTTCAGGCCCAGACCGGTCAGTTCACGAACGGCCTTGATCACGTTTACTTTCTTGTCGCCAGCTTCGGTCAGAACGACGTTGAACTCGGTCTGCTCTTCAACAACGGCAGCAGCAGCAGCTGGGCCAGCAGCGGCAACAGCAGCGGTAACGCCGAAGGTTTCTTCCATAGCTTTGATCAGCTCAACAACTTCCAGAACGGTTTTCTGGCCGATTGCTTCGATGATTTGTTCGTTAGTCAGAGACATGACTTAAATCCTGTATTGGGGTGACAGCCTACGCAGCCATCAAATTAAACGTATGATTTTGAAAGAGTTCGCGCGCCTTAGGCGGCGGTAGCTTCTTTCTGGTCGCGAATGGCTGCCAGAGTACGAGCCAGCTTGCTGGTGGCGCCTTGAATAACGCTCATCAGTTTTGCGATAGCTTCGTCGCGGGTCGGCAGGGTAGCCAACACGTCGATCTGGTTCGCTGCAATGAAATTGCCGTCAAACGCAGCTGCCTTGATCTCGAACTTGTCCTGACCCTTGGCAAACTCTTTGAACAGACGAGCAGCAGCGCCCGGGTGTTCGTTGGAGAAAGCAATCAGGGTCGGGCCTTTGAACGCGTCGTTGAGGATCGAAAATTCGGTGCCTTCAACAGCGCGCTTGAGCAGGGTGTTACGTACGACACGTACGTAAACGCCAGCTTCGCGGGCCTCTTTACGGAGTCCGGTCATTGCGCTTACAGTCACACCACGGGCATCGGCCACGACAGCGGACAGAGCGACTTTGGCAGCCTCGTTGACTTCAGCGACGATGGCCTTCTTGTCTTCGAGTTTAATTGCCACGGGTTTACTCCTGGTTTTTACCGTTTCATCTGGCCGAAGCCGGATGTCGTTTTGGTGTCTGATTCGGTAACGAATCGGGAGCACCATCTGCGTGGGCTGGAATTTTAAGGCTTGCGCCGCCTACGGTCTTGGATAGCCCCCGCCAGGCAGGGACCCCAATTTTTGCTGGCGGCACGACAGGTCGCGCCGCCATGTTCTTACACGTTCAGCGAGCTCTGATCGATGACCAGACCTGGGCCCATGGTGGTGCTCAGGGTAACGCGCTTGACGTAGATACCTTTCGAGGAAGCTGGCTTGATACGCTTCAGGTCAGCGATCAGGGCTTCAACGTTTTCCTTCAGCTTGCCAGCTTCGAAGCCGATCTTGCCAACGGAGGTGTGGATGATACCGTTCTTGTCGGTACGGTAGCGAACCTGACCAGCCTTGGCGTTCTTGACGGCGCCGGCTACGTCTGGGGTCACGGTACCTACTTTCGGGTTAGGCATCAGGCCGCGAGGACCCAGAACCTGACCCAGCTGACCTACAACGCGCATGGCATCAGGCGATGCGATGACGACGTCATAGTTCAGGTCGCCGCCTTTCATTTCGGCAGCCAGATCGTCCATACCTACGCGGTCAGCGCCGGCAGCCAGAGCGGCTTCAGCAGCTGGACCCTGGGTGAAGACGGCAACGCGAACGGTCTTGCCAGTGCCGTGCGGCAGCACAGTAGCGCTACGTACGACCTGGTCGGATTTACGCGGGTCAACACCGAGGTTAACGGCGATGTCGTAGGACTCTACGAACTTGGCAGCAGGCAGCGAGGCCAGCAGAGTTGCCGCTTCTTCGAAGTTGTAGGCCTTGCCTGCTTCGATTTTTTCGGCGATTGCCTTTTGGCGTTTGGTCAGCTTAGCCATTACACACCCTCCACGTTCAGGCCCATGCTGCGGGCAGAGCCAGCGATGGTGCGTACAGCAGCGTCCAGGTCAGCGGCAGTCAGATCAGCCTGTTTAGCCTTGGCGATGTCTTCCAGCTGAGCACGGGTAACGGTACCGACTTTAACGGTGTTCGGACGAGCCGAACCACTGGTCAGGCCAGCAGCTTTCTTCAGCAGAACCGAGGCAGGGGTGCTCTTGGTCTCGAAGGTGAAGCTACGGTCGCTGTAGACAGTGATGATCACAGGAGTCGGCAGGCCGGCTTCTTGACCCTGAGTACGGGCGTTGAAGGCCTTGCAGAATTCCATGATGTTCACACCGTGTTGACCCAGTGCTGGACCAACGGGTGGGCTTGGGTTGGCCTGGCCGGCCTTAACTTGCAGCTTGATGTAAGCCTGAATCTTCTTAGCCATGAGCTACTCCAAAATCGGGTACGAACGCCTGATGGCTCCCCGGATGACTTGCGTTTTATCCCAGTGACGACAAAACCCCGCAGCACACAGGGCTGCGGGGTATGGGATGCTTCGTCCGCCTAGACCTTTTCGACCTGGCTGAACTCGAGCTCTACCGGAGTAGAGCGACCGAAAATGAGCACTGCAACCTGCAGGCGGCTCTTCTCGTAGTTAACCTCTTCGACACTACCATTGAAGTCGGCGAACGGACCGTCAATGACTCGAACCACTTCACCCGGCTCGAACAGCGTCTTCGGCTTCGGCTTGTCGCTACCGTCGGCAACGCGACGCAGGATGGCCTCAGCTTCTTTATCAGTGATCGGCGCAGGCTTGTCTGCGGTACCACCAATAAAGCCCATCACACGAGGGGTATCCTTGACCAAGTGCCAAGTCCCTTCGTTCATCTCCATCTGGACCAATACATAGCCAGGGAAGAATTTACGCTCACTCTTGCGCTTCTGGCCGTTGCGCATTTCGACGACTTCTTCGGTCGGGACCAAGATCTCGCCGAAACCGTCTTCCATGCCAGCCAGCTTGACGCGCTCGATCAGGGAGCGCATTACATGCTTCTCGTAACCCGAGTAAGCATGCACAACATACCAACGCTTAGCCACGGATCACCTTTAGCCAACGATCAAGGAGACCGCCCAGCCGAGCAGGGAATCAAGACCCCACAGCAGCAGTGCCATAACCAGCACGACAGCCACGACAATCAGCGTGGTCTGGGTGGTTTCCTGGCGGGTCGGCCACACGACTTTACGAATCTCGGTACGAGCTTCCTTCGCCAGCGTAAAGAACGACTTGCCCTTCGCAGTCTGCAAGGCAACAAAGCCCGCGACAGCAGCCAGGACGAGAAGTGCAAGGACGCGATACAGGATCGGGGATGCGGAGTAATACTGGTTACCCACTACACCGACAACCACCAAAGCCACTACAGCCAGCCACTTGAACAGATCAAAACGCGATTCTTGGGCTTCAGATTTGGGAGTCATCGAGGAGGATCCTGTGAGAAGAAAGCCATCACACCGAGGTGAAATGGCAGGTCAGGAGGGAATCGAACCCCCAACCTACGGTTTTGGAGACCGTCGCTCTGCCAATTGAGCTACTGACCTGTAACGCTGTATCAGGCCGGCCATTATACCGGCCTGATCAAGTAAATCAACTACTTATTCAATAATTTTTGCTACGACGCCGGCGCCGACGGTACGACCGCCTTCACGGATAGCGAAGCGCAGACCGTCTTCCATTGCGATGGTCTTGATCAGGGTGACAGTCATCTGAATGTTGTCACCTGGCATTACCATTTCAACGCCTTCCGGCAGTTCGCAGTTACCGGTCACGTCAGTGGTACGGAAGTAGAACTGAGGACGGTAGCCTTTGAAGAACGGAGTGTGACGACCGCCTTCTTCCTTCGACAGAACGTAGACTTCTGCGGTGAACTTGGTGTGCGGCTTGACCGAACCTGGCTTGACCAGAACCTGGCCACGCTCAACGTCGTCACGCTTGGTACCACGCAGCAGAACGCCGCAGTTCTCGCCAGCACGGCCTTCGTCCAGCAGCTTGCGGAACATCTCAACACCGGTGCAGGTGGTGGTGGTGGTGTCACGCAGACCAACGATTTCCAGCGGATCCTGAACGCGGACGATACCACGCTCGATACGACCGGTAACAACGGTACCACGACCCGAGATCGAGAATACGTCTTCGATCGGCATCAGGAACGGCTGGTCAACGGCACGAATTGGCTCAGGGATGTAGGCATCCAGAGTTTCTACCAGCTTCTTGACAGCGGTAGTGCCCATTTCGTTGTCGTCTTTGCCTTCCAGCGCCATACGAGCCGAACCGATGATGATCGGGGTGTCGTCGCCTGGGAAGTCGTAGGTGGACAGCAGGTCGCGAACTTCCATCTCGACCAGTTCCAGCAGCTCAGCGTCGTCTACCAGGTCAGCCTTGTTCAGGAAGACCACGATGTAAGGAACGCCTACCTGACGGGACAGCAGGATGTGCTCACGGGTTTGTGGCATCGGACCATCGGCGGCCGAGCAAACCAGGATCGCGCCGTCCATCTGGGCAGCACCGGTGATCATGTTCTTCACGTAGTCAGCGTGACCTGGGCAGTCAACGTGAGCGTAGTGACGAATGTTCGAGTTGTACTCGACGTGAGCGGTGTTGATGGTGATACCGCGCGCTTTTTCTTCCGGAGCCGAGTCGATCTTGTCGAACTCAACGACTGCCGAACCGAAAACTTCGGAGCAGACGCGAGTCAGAGCTGCGGTCAGAGTGGTCTTACCGTGGTCAACGTGGCCGATAGTGCCGACGTTAACGTGGGGAAGGGAACGATCAAA